>CAZDVQ010000013.1:0-89250 GCA_964508975.1 uncultured Saprospiraceae bacterium | reverse complement strand
AGAAACGCCTGTTGCTGAAAAAAAAACGAGTTTCGCCAGTTTCCTGAATAAGTTGAAACGCCCTGCGGTTGATGGCTGCGATACCCCTGTTGAGCTTTCTATAAAGCCTGCGGTTCAGCTGATCGAACCCCAAAATGTACTGCCCGAAGCCCCGCTTGAAGCAGTGCCAGTGCTCGTATCTGCCGAAGAACAAGAGTTAGACCAGCAGATTAATTCTGACGAGTTGGAGTTCCCCGAGGTGAAGCAATTGGCCCGCAAAAGCTTAGAGTTACCGGCCGATTTGGTATCAGAACCACTAGCACAATTACTACATAGTCAAGGCTATCATGAGGCCGCAATAAAAATGTTCGAAAAATTATGCTTGCTAATTCCAAATAATAGTCGTTACTTTGCAAGTCAAATCGAGAAAATTAATCCATTCGTAAAATCTAAATAGATCATGGCAGCGTTTGTCACCTTACTTTCTATCCTCGTTAGCATTCTTTTAATCATCATCGTGTTGATTCAAAACCCTAAAGGTGGTGGTTTGAGCTCTACTTTCGGTGGCGCACAAGCAGCAAGCCAATTGATGGGTGCCGCAAATTCTGGCGATATCTTAACCCGTGCTACATGGGTTTTGGCTGGTTCATTGTTTGTTTTGTGCATCGTTGCTAGCTTCTTCGTATAGTACCATCCGCTTCGGTAAAAGATATTTAGCCCTTCTGTTTTCAGTTGGGCTTTTTCTTTTTAGCATAGCCTAGCCAATTGTGGTACAGCTTTTGAATATGCGCTCAAGTTAAATTCAGCGTACGTTTGATATATCTTCAAACCAGCGCCTTGCATTTTTTTTATCCTTAAAACTAGAACAATGAATTTCAAAAAATTGGTACTCAGTGCATTCGTGTTGGGTTTAGCATTTTCGGCTGAAGCCCAGATCAAGGACTCCCTCAGCTATGCTTTAGGTGTAGTTAAGGGCAACGAAATTAAAAACTCCCCAGCTTCTATGCAATTCAAGCAAGATGCTTTCGACAAAGGCTTCAAAGATGCCTATGCTGGTAAAGCGCAAATGAGCGCAGCCGATGCCCAAGCTTATGTCAACAAAAAAAATAGCGAACTAGTTATGCTTAAAGAGAAACAATACTTTGCTGAAAACGCGAAGAAACCAGGCATCATCACCACGGCTAGTGGTTTACAGTACGAAGTATTGCGTGCTGGCGATGGCCCAAAACCAACCTTGCAGCAAACCGTTGTAGCGCACTACCATGGCACCTTGTTGGACGGTACAGTGTTCGATAGCTCTGTAAACCGTGGCGAACCTGCTACTTTCCCGGTAGCCCGTTTGATTCCAGGCTGGGTTGAAGCACTCCAGTTGATGCCTAAAGGCTCTAAATGGCGCTTGTACATCCCATCAAACTTGGGTTATGGCGCACGCGGTGCAGGTGGCTCTATTCCACCTAACGCTATTTTGATTTTCGAACTCGAGTTGATCGACATCAAATAATACCCCGTGGTATACAAATGAACACCCCGGCTGCCTCAGGTAGTCGGGGTGTTTTTGTTTAAGGCATTTAGCCTTAGATAATTTATTTTTTGGGCGTTGCGCCGCATACGCGTCGCCGCTGTACTACGGGGTTCGCGATGCTCCGTGCTGCGCACCGCCGCCTTCGGCGGCGCCCTCCGGCCAGCTAACGCAGGAACGGCGGCTTTGCCGCCGGAGCGCTAGCGCAGGGACAAAATATATCTCCCTTACGCCCGATTTACAAGGCCAGTAAATATGGCCGATACTGTCCTACCCCTAATAAAAACTGACCTAGGCAGGTTTAGCGTACACCTTGTTTAAATAGGCTTGAATCTTAGTTGGCTTACGCCCCAACAATGTTTCAAGTTGATTGCTGGTAATGTCCAATTCTCCTTGGGCTTGAGCTACGGCAAATCCCGAGAATATCCCAATGGCTTCAGCTGGCAAGCCAAACTTCGATAACGTTTCGGCATAAGCTTCAGCCGTGGGCGATGTATATTGTATGGCTTTACCTGAAAGTTGCGATAGGATATCCGCAACCTCATTATACGAAAACGCTTCGTTGTGTGTAAAATCATACACTTTACCAGCATGCTCTGGACTTAGTAATACATTGGCTGTAGCTTCTGCCATCTCGGCGCGTAAAACAGCACTGACCTTACCATCACCCGCAGGTAAATACACAGACCCTGTTTCAAAAACATGCTCCCCAACAAAAGCTGGTATGAAATCCATATAAAGGGTATTTTTTAAAATAGTATGTGGGATACCACTTTCCCTCAACCACTGCTCTGTTTGTAAATGAGATTCTGCTACTACCCAGAGCGGCGAATTTGCTGTTTCGTTTTTACGCTGCACACTGGTATATACAATGTATTGGACATTAGCCTCCTGAGCTGCCTTTACTACATTTTGATGCTGCACAGAACGGTTCATTACATCGCTACCTGATATGAAAAGTAGCTTTTCTACACCCTTAAACGCTTGTACGAGTGACGGGTAATCGTTGTAGTCGCCGATAGCTATTTGAATGCCTTTGGCTGTAAATTTTTCGGCAGCTGCTTCGCTTCTTACCAATGCTGTTATTTGGCTAGGTGCTATGCCTTTGGCCAAAAGTGAATCAATGGCTACTTGCCCAAATTGCCCAGTAGCGCCAGTTACTAAAATCATTTTTGTTCGGTTTAAAAATTAATAATTATTTTTGTTTCACAAAGTAACTAATAATAATTTTTAAAAGTAACTAGTTACCTTAGGGTAACTTTGAAAATTCTAGTAACGATATGGTAACTAAAACCGTTAAAAGCAACGAATTCAACTGCCCGGTAACGGCAACCCTTGAAATAATTGGCGGGAAATGGAAGCCTATTATCCTATATTGTTTGGTAGCCAGGAAAAGAAGGTTTGGAGAAATTGCCGTCCGGATACCCCAAATATCTCGGAAGGTACTAACGGAACAACTTAAAGAATTAGAACACGATGGCTTGATTAGCCGAGAACGGTTTAAAGAAATACCGCCCAGAGTGGAGTATGCCTTGACTGAGCTTGGAGAAAGTCTCTCACCTGTATTTCAAGCTATGGAAAACTGGGGGAACCAGCACATCATACTGAAGTAGTTTGACGCATAAAATCGGCTGCCGCATATCATGAAGTATCAATTCCGGTTAAATAAGTTAAATTTAAGGTACTCAAAAGATATAAAAGCAGTTAATATTATGCATCCCCGGCGGCTTGCCGCCGAAGCGCTAGGCATGCGGAGCGTGGCCGCGTAGCGGCCAGTGCCAAAGGCACCGAGCGCACAGCGAGCGCGGAGCACGCCGGCGACCGCCCCGGCGGGCGCAGCGCCCAAATCAACTCTTTTACGCCGCGTTCAGCTGAAAAAACTTAACTTTACAGCCTCAAACAGTTAACATGGACGAGCAATCAAGAGCCTCGAAAAATAGAATTCTACAAAAAATACGCCTGGCCGCCGAGACCAAGGTGAAGATGCCATACCCCGAAGTAACCGACGACGAAGGTATTTTTCCTGAACTGGAAGAATACCCCGAGGTGCTTTTTGCCAAGCGTTTTAAACAAATTGGCGGTAATTTCGTGTATTGCGAGCACATTGACGAACTGCTGGTAAGCCTGGAGCAACTGGTGGCGCTAAAAGGTTGGAAACACCTGCATTGCTGGGATAAAAAACTGCAAGACTTGCTGCTAGACCATGATTTCAGGTATTGCCGCCCGGGCCATAACCTGGATCGAGCCGACGCTGGCATAACGGATTGTGAAGCTCTGGTAGCCCGAACAGGCTCAGTATTGATGAGTTCGCGCCAAGCTTCTGGTCGGACCTTGGCTATTTTCCCACCGGTGCACATCGTCATTACCACGCCCGATAAAATTGTGTACAACATTCAACAGGCCTTGAACGAAACCATCGAGCGACATGAAGCTTTGCCCTCCATGATCTCGTTGGTGACGGGCAATAGCCGTACCGCCGACATCGAGAAAACCCTGGTGAACGGTATGCACGGGCCCAAAGAAATTTACGTGTTCCTGGTAGACGATCTCTCGCCACGCCGTAAGGTTTACCGCCGCGAACCCGAACCCGACGAACCCGAAAACGAATAAACCGTGCGTTTAATCCAATACAACGAAACCCATTACGAGTCGATTGAATCGGCCTCGTTCCAGGACTTGATCAAAGGCATCAAGCCCGGCATGGTCAATTGGCTGGATGTGGACATCAAGCGGGAGCGCACCGAGATAGAACTGCTGTCGAGCTCCCTTGGGCTGCACCACCTCACGCTCGATGATATCCTGAACGTAAACCACTTGCCCAAGTTCGAACTGTTTGATAATTACCTGTTCCTCACATTCAAAATGATGGACCTGGTGCCCGGCACCAATATCGTGCGGGTAGAACACCTGAGCATGATTTTGGCAGATGATTTTGTGCTACTGGTTCAAGAAGATTGCTCAGACGACGTGTTTGATGAGCTCCGGACCCGCATCGTGGAGCGCATTGGGCGCATCCGTTCAAACGGAAACGATTACCTCTTTTACCGGATTGTCGATACCATCGTGGACAATTATTTCCGTACCCTGGAAAGTATCCGCGAACAAGTTGACGACCTAGAAGATGAGGTATTGAAAACCAACCACAAGGACTTTGTGTCCGAAATATTAAGCCTTAAAGCTGAAATCCGCGAAATTCGCAAGGTTATTCTCCCTTTGCGAGAGGAAATCGGGCGGCTCCGCAATGACTCCTCGCAGTTTATTCATAAGAGCACGCGGGTGTACTTCCGCGACCTGCACGATAACCTCTCCTTGTTGGCCAACAACTTCGAATACTTCCGGGAGATGATTAAAGACTTGACCGATTTACACCTCGGCACGCTGAGTTACGACATGAACCAGGTGATGAAAACCCTGACCGTCATATCGGCTATATTTATTCCGCTTACCTTTATAGTAGGGGTATATGGCATGAATTTCAAATTCATGCCTGAGCTTGAAATTGCTTGGTTTTACCCCGCCGTGATGGGATTCATGTTGATATTGAGTATCGCAATGATTGTTTACATGAAGCGGAAACGCTGGTGGTAAGCGTATGTTTGGATTTTGGGTTTCGAGGGAAAAACGAGCTATTTTTTGATGAGCTTGCTTTAAAAAATGGGCGCATAGTGGGGCTACGTAACTATTTTTTAAAGCAAAAATCATCCTAAAAAGAACTGTTTTTCGCAGGAAGCTAAAGTCCAAACATACGCTAAGCTTTATTTACGACCGCTGCGGTCAATCAACATAGCTGATGCTTGTTGCGTACCAGTCAATAAAATCTCGCTGATGTTAACGTGTGCTGGGCGATTTATAGCAAAAAGGATAGCTTCGGCAACATCACTAGCGGAAAGCGGCGTGAAATCGTCGTAAATTTTTGCTTTCTCCGCGTTTTCAAAACGAACCAGAGCAAACTCCGTATCCTCGGTATGGCCAGGGGCGATACTCGTAACCCGTACCCCAAAGCGGTGCAAGTCCATACGCATAGATTTGCTCAAGGCATCCACGGCGAACTTGGTAGCCGAGTATACATTGCCCATAGGGTAAGTTTCTTTACCTGCTGTAGAGCTAATATTGATAATATGGCCCGATTGACGTTCAACCATACCCGGCGATACCAGGCGGGTGATGTACAATAAACCTTTGATATTAGTATCGATCATGGTTTCCCAGTCTTGGATATTACCCTCGTGGATAAAGTCCAAGCCTTTGGCTAAACCGGCGTTATTCACCAGCACGTCGATATTGCGGAAAGCATCGGGCAAGTTCTGAAGGGCGAGACCCGCTTCTTCCAGGTTGCGCACGTCAAACACCAAGGTTTCGACCTCGGCAGCAAAACGTTCTTCTAGGCTAGCTTTTAAAATATCGAGCCTATCGCTGCGGCGGCCGGTAAGAATCAAGCGGTAGCCTTGTTCTGCCAGCAACTCGGCAGTGGCTTTACCAATACCGGAGGTAGCTCCAGTAACCAGCACTGTTTGGTCGAGTTTAGGCCTTTGGATATTTTCAACCGCAGCTTCATCGTCCGATTCATCTTCTTCTTCGGCTTCTGGCTCACTGGTACTGTAACCGTAATGGGCATCGAGGGTTTCCGTGCGGAAATCAGGGTTGAGTTTGCAGGCTTTTTTGTAATATTTCAGTGCTTTGGATGGTTTTTCCAAAGACTTATCAAACAGCTCGGCCAAGGCAAGGGCGTATTCAGCGTTGCGCTCTATTTTCAAGGCCTTTTTGAGGTGTTGGCTAGCTTTTTTCGACTTGCCGAACTTACTTTCCAGCAACATGCCATAACCAAAATGGAGTGCGGCGCTGTCGGGCTCTATGATTAAAGCCTTTTTGTAATGGCAATCGGCTTTGCGTTTATCCTCATGGGCTTCCGTGCTGTACAACTGGGCTAGGAGCAAGTGCAACTCGGCATCGAGCGGATTAGCAACTGAAGCCTGGGTTAATAAATCCAAGCCAAGGGTAGTATCGTTTGCTGCTAATGCATCTAATGCTTGTTGTTTAAGTACGGCACTAGCATTTGAAGCCTCGATAGTTGGTACCGCAGCTACAAGCTCCTGCTTTTCCTCGGCCGAGGCTACAGCAAGGTTTTCTACAGCTGGAATTTCCGCTGGTTTAAATGGCTTCGATACTGGCTCGAGGTCTTGCATGATTTTAGCGGCCTCTTCCATCTCGCGATTAACCTGCATGATAAAGCTTTCGCTCAGGCGAGGTGATTCTTCATCTTCGCCTTCTGGGGTTCCGTCTAACTCGTCATCGTCATCACCGTATGCGGGCGTTTCCAAGGTTGGCGTTTCTTCCTGAACGGCAGGCGTTATGGTTTCCTGCACTGGCTCCTCTGAGATTTCAGGTTCGGCCACGTAAAGGTCAATGGTATGTTCTTCCGCTTGCACGCGAGGTTCTTCCACGAGGAGTTCTGCTTCGGCTTCTGGAATCAAGGCAACCCGTTCTTCCAGTGCCTCGATGGGGTCTTGCTGCGGTGTTTCCTCTACCAATTCTGCTTGCGGTTCTGCAATGGTCTCAACAACAGGCACAAACACTGGCTCTGGTTGCGGTGCCACAAATTCTTGATTGAATTGTTCTTCTAACTCAAATCGTTCAAAGAACTTAGCGTAATCACCTTGGGTAAACTGCTCGAAGGAAGTCGATTCCATATCGCGCAGGGTACGCAAAAAGCTACCGATGGTTGTCGATATTTTCTGGGCTTGGGCAATCAATACATCTTGGGCCTCATGGGCTTCTTCGGGCAGTTCGTTGCGTTGTTTACGAAGTTGAATCCACTTCTCGTACCAAAAATCGCGGTAATGCATCACCTCGTTGATGGTATGGAAAACAGTAGGCACACTTGAAGCAGCACCAGTACTGGCATCGGTATAGCGGCCGGGGGCAATCACGGGTAAAACTTGATCGTTAAACTCGCGTAGAAATTCTGGGAAATGGTCAACACACCAGCCCGACTTCAGCAGGTTGTCGCTTACCAATAATATAATGGGCCACTTGTTGTTACGGAGGGCCTCCAGTTGGGTTTCAGTTAATCCTTGTTCGCGGTTATCGCGTTGTACATATACCCCTTTGTTCGCCAGGCCATCAACGATGGCGGCAACTTCATGTTCATTTTCAGGGCAATAGGTAATCCAGGCGTTCATAGCCAAATATTTTAGAGTAATGGTTAATTATAGAAAACGATGTATAAAGAACTATGAACTATGAATAATCTTTTACTTGCTCATTGTTCATCATTCATCGTTCATCGTTCTTCATCATTCATTTTACGTCGAAGTTCAAAGTTTTTACCGAGGTAAACCTTCCGAACTTGCTCATCCGAGGCTAGTTCTTCGGCGGTACCCGATTTCAGGATACTACCTTCAAACATGAGGTAGGCCCTGTCGGTAATCGATAAAGTTTCTTGCACGTTGTGATCCGTTATCAATATACCTATGTTTTTGGTTTTGAGTTTCGCTACGATAGACTGAATATCTTCAACGGCGATGGGATCAATACCAGCAAAAGGTTCGTCGAGGAGGATAAATTTAGGGTTGACGGCTAGTGCACGGGCTATTTCAGTACGTCGGCGCTCCCCGCCAGAGAGGGTATCACCCATGCTTTTGCGTACTTTCTGGAGGTTAAACTCCTCGATAAGTTGTTCGCGAATGGCCAGTTGTTCGGCCCGGGGTTTGTCGGTCATTTCCAGCACGGCCAAAATATTATCTTCCACGCTCAACTTGCGGAACACCGATGGTTCTTGCGGCAGGTAACCAATGCCCAGCTGGGCACGTTTATACATGGGCAAGGCTGTAATATCTTGGTTATCAAGGTAAACATGGCCTTCTTTTGGCCGAATAAAACCTACAGTCATGTAAAAACTGGTGGTTTTTCCGGCACCGTTCGGGCCAAGCAGACCAACAATCTCGCCTTGGTCAACGTAAATAGATACATTGTTGACCACGGTTCGCTTGCCGTAAAGCTTCACTAAGTTGTCTGCACGTAAACGCATGTTGCTGGGTTCTGTCTATCGCGAAGGTAAGGTGAAAGCATTAGCTTTCGTAATTTTAAAATCACTATCTTTGCAATTCGTTGAATGTATTTTATTTTTTGGGGCGCATCGGTGCTACGCACCGTCGGTCCCCTACGGGCGCGCTAATCGCTTGGCGCTACGCGCTGCCGCCTTTGGCGGCACCCTCCGGGCACCTTGCGCAAGGCCGAGTAAAATACGCCAACAAGTAGATCGTATGTAAGGGATTTAGTTGACAGCAATAACCCAACCATACCAATAAGAGCAGTTAGTGTGCTATTTGACCTAGTAGTTTTGCCCCAAACCGCCGCGCAAGCGCTGTGTAGGGGTGGCCCGCAGGGCCAGACCGCAGTATAGCCGCCCAATTGGGCGGCATACAAGGGCCGAGCGATTAGCGAGCCCCGCAACATAGCGACCGCCGTGCGAAGCACGGGGGATGCGCCCAAGGCAAAATGAAACCAAAAACAAAAGGACATCCAAGTCGGGGGATTTGTCGATGTGCCTGTTGTTTGACGTTGCACTTGGCTCCGTTAACGCATCAAGCATCAACCTGAAAATACATAACCCGATTGTTTTATTATGGATAAATTTTGCTCAAAACTCAGCTTGCTAGCGGTATTAACCCTGTTGGGGGCTAGCTTATTGCAAGCCCAAAGCGTAGTCATCCTTGGTGCAACATCTACCTGCCAAGGCAACACGGTTAACTTAGTGGCCTCGGCTTCAGGTGGTTCTGGATTTACCTACTTGTGGAGCACCGGCGCTACTGGTAACAACGTGGTGGTGCAGCCAACTGCTACTACAACTTATTCAGTAACTGCCACCAACAGTGTGGGAGGCACGGCCACGGCATCGCGGACCATTACCGTTAATCCTCGGCCAACACCTTCCGTATCGGGCGTTAACGATATTTGCCAAGGCACATCAACATCGTTGACCGCCACTGGCGGTGCGGCATATACTTGGAATACAGGCCAAGCAACAGCCCAGGTCAACGTATTCCCACCTGTTACCACTACCTATACCGTTACAGCCACATCATCGTTGGGCTGTACGGCAACTACCACTTACACGGTAACCGTGCGGAGCTTGCCACAAATTCAAAACGTGCAAGCATTGAGTCCTAACTCTTGTCAAATCAACAATGGTAGTATCGCCGTATTTGCAACGGCAACCTTCCCGATAGAATACTCGCTCAACAGCGGTGCTTGGCAAACAAGCAACTTGTTTAGCAATCTAGGGCCAGGTTCATACACCGTTCGGGTGCGTTACCAAGGTGGATTATGCTTGGTTACTTACCCCTCTACGCTCGTCCTAACAGCGCCAAGCGCACCAAACGTTAACCTGTTGGGAGCAAGCACTATTTGTGCAGGCACATCGGTAAACCTGGTGGCCACTGGCGCTGCCGATTACACCTGGAGCAACGGGGCTACTGGTAACGTAGTGAATGTAAGCAACGGCGGTATATACTCGGTAACGGGCACTGCGACCAACGGCTGTACTTCTATTGCTACTAAAACTTTGACCGAACTCACCTCGCCTACAGTAGGCATTACGGGTACGGATACCATATGTATCGGTGGTGGCGCAGGAACCTTAGTAGCCACTGGTGCAGATACTTATTTTTGGAATACAGGTATTTCTGGCCCTATCATTTCGATTACATCTTCGGGTTATTACCAAGTTACCGGAACCAACAGCAACGGATGTTCCAATATAGCAGGATTCACAGTGGTATCTCAGCTACCACCCAATGCCACGCTAAACGGTCCAGCGGTCGTTTGTCAAGGCACATCAACCACCTTAACAGCTGGCGGCGGTGTTTCATACTTGTGGAACAATGGCCAAACTACCCAAACCATAACGGTAACGCCAAGCTCTTCGCCGAGTGTTTTCACGGTTACCGTAACCGATGCCACGGGCTGTACCGGAAGCCAGAGTGTGCCGGTATTACCAGCCCCCTCCCCTATCATCGTGTTTTCAAACAGTACTATCTGTGAAACCGAAAGTACTACTTTGACGGCATCGGGCGGTGGTACCTACCAGTGGGTAACTGGCGAGACAACTCCAACCATCGTGGTATCGCCAACGGCTACCACCAACTACTTCGTAACCGTAACTACCCCAAGCGGTTGTGTTGGGGTAACCAACGTAACGGTAAACGTACGTCCATTACCTGTAATTAGCAACGTTATTCATAGCAACCCAACTACCTGTAATGTAAACAACGGTTCAATCACCGTGTTTGCGTCGGGTTCTTGGAGTACTATCGAATACCGCATTAATGGAGGTCCTTGGCAAACAAGCAATAGTTTCCCTAACCTCGGGGCTGGTACCTACGCCATCGAGGTTCGTTACGTGGGTGGTTTATGCCCAGTAAGCTACGGCACACAGGTAGTACTAACTGCACCGTTATCACCGAATACCAACATCTCGGGTGTAACCGAGGTGTGTTCAGGCCAGTCAACCACTTTGAACGCATCAAGTGGTGTCGCCTATTTATGGAACACCGGTTCGACCACAGGCTCCACAACCTTTTTCCCAGCTTCAACCGGTGTGTACAACGTGACCGTGACCGCAGCCAATGGCTGTACGGGTGTGGGTTCAGTTGTAGTAACTGTAAAACCATCGCCTATCGCACAAATCGTAGCGCCAGGTGGAGCATGTGCATTAGAGCAAACCTTGATTCAAGCCGTTGATGCCGGCCCCGGCACAACATATGCATGGAACTTTGGGCCATTGGCTACACCGCAGTTCCCTACGGTGCGCAACCCAAGTATAAGCTATGCCGACAGTGGCTCTATGGTCATTACCTTAGCTGTTACAGGTACCAATGGTTGTATCAGTTACGATACCACAGGCCTAAATGTGAATGTAGAAGTGACTGCGTTCGCTGGTTTCGACCAATTGGTTTGTGCAGGTGGTACCGTAATACTGGGTGGTACAGGGTCAAACCCGACAGGCCCTCCAGGAGCGACATACTTGTGGACGCCTTCAGTAGGTTTGAACGACCCAACCGTTTCTAACCCACTAGCAACACCCTCGGATTCAACACAATACACCGTAAACGTGAGTTTTGGTTCCTGTACAACCGTACTATCGCTTAGTGTAAACGTGGATGTAAACTCTGTACCATTTGCCGATGCAGGACCAAACCAGTCTATCTGTGACGGAGAGTCCGTACAGATTGGCGGTTTACCTACGGGCGATGCAGGTTCTTATTATTTCTGGTCGCCTAGCATTGGGCTTGACAACCCGAACATAGCCAACCCAATAGCGAGCCCAGGCTCTACCACGCTATATACCGTGACAGTAACCAAAAATGGTTGTTCGCGTACCGATCAGGTGTTGGTTGAGGTTCGTAACCGCCCATTTGTAGATGCTGGTGTTGATCAAGTAGGTTGTGGTGTTGAACCCGGCGTGCTGCTAGGAGGCCAGCCTGCTGGTTCTCCAAGTGCCACTTTTGTGTGGTCGCCCGTAACTGGTTTGACCAACCCTTTCAACCCTAACCCATTTGCGGTTCCAACGCAAACCACCATTTACGTATTACAAGTAACCCAAGCAGGTTGTACCACATACGACACCGTGATTGTTGCGGTAGATCCACGCCAAAATAGTTGTAACCAACCACCTATTACGGTTGATGATATCAACAACACCTTGATGGGCATACCTGTTTGGGGTGATATTTCGACCAACGACTACGATCCTGAAGGCGGAATCCTGTTCAACAGTTGGTTAACTACTACAGGCCCTAGCAACGGGGTTATCTTCTCGTTTAACCAATTAACGGGCGAGTACCTTTACATTCCTTACCCAGGTTTTACCGGCCAAGATCAATTTACCTATGTAGGTTGTGATGGTGGTGCGCCGAACCTTTGTGATACCGCCGTGGTAACCATCATTGTACGTGGCGACGACCCTGGCAACACGCCGCCAATAGCCAACAACGATGTAACCATGACCATGACCGGCAACCCCGTTACCGGCAACATGATTACCAATGATGGTGACCCAGATGGAGACCCAATCGCTGTGACGACCACGCCTTTATCAAACCCAAGCAATGGCACGGTTGTAATCTTCCCGAACGGTACTTTTACGTATACACCCGACCCTAATTTCATCGGAGAAGACGTATTTACGTATCAGCTATGCGATAACCGTGGACTCTGCGATACCGCAACGGTAACCATAATCGTAATTGATAACCCTCAAGCAACTTTACCCCCTGTGGCTGGCGACGACTATGCCACCACGCCGCAAGGTCAAACCGTGGCTATACCAGTGCTCAACAATGATGTAGACCCCGACGGCGGCCCGCTGACTGGCCCAACCTTGATAAGCAGTACAATACCTGCTGGTGCATCGGCTACAGTATTGCCCAACGGACAAGTGGTATTTACCCCCGCCCCTAACTTTACCGGAAATACGCAGTTTAATTACTATATCTGCGATGCTACAAGCTTATGTGATACCGCCACGGTTTTCGTTACCGTGTACGGCAATACCAATAGGCCACCAATAGCCATTGACGATTACGCCACCACATCGCCTGCTTACCCCGTAGACATTAACCTAGTTGGCAATGATTACGACCCAGACAACGACGATCTGGTTATTAATTTAAGCACGGTAACGCCTCCTAGTAATGGCTCAGTGATTATCAACCCTGACGGTACCGCACGTTATTTCCCGAACCAAGGCTTCTTTGGAACAGACCAGTTTGTGTACAGCGTTTGCGATGTGCACGGCGCCTGTGATACGGCCACGGCCTATATCACCATCTTCACACCAAGCAATGATAACGACCCGCCGATTGCAGTAGATGACTTGGCCCAAACACCACAGAACACGCCCGTTATCATTCCTGTATTGGGCAACGACCGTGACCCTGAATTCCAACCGCTCACTAACCCTGTAGTCATTACTGGTACTGGACCGTCTAGTGGCAGCCTAAGCGTTAACTCCAACGGCACGATTACCTATACCCCAACACCTACATTCTTGGGTACAGTTACCTTTGACTACTATACTTGCGATGAATTGGCCCAATGTGATACCGCTACCGTAACCATTACGGTATTGCCTGTTACTCCACCTGTAAACCACCCGCCAGTAGCCCTAACCGATAATTTCACGACCTTGATTCACCAGCCGGTAGTGGGGAATGTGTTGCCAAACGATTACGATCCTGACTTGGACAATATTACCATTAACCCGGTTGTGGTGAATACCGTTGACCACGGTACACTGACATTAAACCCCGACGGTAGCTTCTTATACATTCCTGAGGCATTATTCGTGGGCATTGATAGCTTCCAATACCAAATTTGCGATGACGGCACACCCGTACTATGCGATTTAGGCTGGGCCTACATCAATGTAACCAACGATCCTCAAACACCGCTCAACAACCCGCCTTTTGCCGCCGATGACGCCTACATTACCTTCGTGGATGTGCCCGTAAACGGCAACGTTTCGTTAAACGATACCGACCCTGAAGGCGATGCGCTGGTGTTCACTACCACGCCCGTTGTGCCGCCGCTCAACGGTGGTACCGTTAGTATCAACCCGAATGGAACGTTTACCTATACCCCACCAAGTGGTTATGTAGGTCCTGACCAGTTTGTTTACGAGGTGTGTGAATCAAGCACAACATTTCAGTTCTGTACACAGGCCACGGTTTATATTACTGTTTTCAATGCCCCACCCGACGAAATCTGTTTCTCGCCCAAGGTATTCCTACAAGGCTCATACAGTTCAAGTGCCGACTCCCTGCGCATGTACAGCCGCCTGCGCCGTTGCCCGAGCGCAGGTAACGTAACGGTGATACCTAACGCCCAGCCATTTAACATTCAGCCGTTTAACTACGCCGGTACCGAAGTACTTAGCAGCCAACGTAACGATATGGTTGACTGGGTTTTGGTAGAGGCCCGTAGCTCCCGTTGCCAAGATAGCGTGGTGTTCCAAGCGCCTGGCATTCTTACCCGCAGTGGCTTGATTTACAATACCTTAGGCGATACTGTATTCTGTGTTCCATATCAGCCCGGGGATGAAATTTGGGTAGCGATACATCACCGCAATCACCTGGGTGTGCTTTTCCCAAGCGGATTGACCCAAGTTGGCGTCATCAATAACGTTGACTTTAGGCGAACAAATAGCTTCCAACAAGGTAGCGGTGCCACGGCAACCTTGGGCCAACGCCAGATTGGTAGTAACGGCGGCACCGTGTACGGTATGGCAGCAGGCAACGCTGTTCAATACAACAACGGAACAGCTTTTGGCCACCAGTTTGACATCAACGCCATTGACTTGATACCACTATCTACGCAGTTTAGCTTGTTTGCGTCGTACATCCTTGGGGATTACAACATGGACTGCGACTGCAACGCCGCTGATACTGGTATTTTCGCGCCAAACTTCAACCAGTTCTCGGCAGCCGAGGGTTGTAACTAGGCCAAAACCGTTATCCCAAACAGGAGCTAAGCAATATACCTTTATGGATGTTGCTTAGCTTTTGTTTTTTGGGCGTGTCCCTGGCTATCGCCAGGGTCGGTGTCTTCCCTGCTCGCTGTTCGCTCGGTGCTACGCACCGCCACCGCTGCGCGGCGGCGCAGTCCAGCCACCTCACGCGGGGCCGTACATCGCACCAGGGGGTGAGGCGGATATGACCGAGGCCGCCCGCCATGCCCGCGCCAGCGGGCGCGCAACTAGCGCGGGCGACGGCTGGTACAGACTAGCCCGGGCAGCTTGCGCGGCAGGCTGCCGACCGGAATTAGAGCCGAACACCCGGCGGCGGCGCAAAGCGCCGCCGAGGTGCCCAAAAAATCAACTCCATAAAATCAACAAGTATAAAAAGTCATGTTGTTGGAGCTTTACAACACCTATTCAAAAGGAATAATACAAAATGCGTAGCTTTGCAGGGTTAAACCTTACAATTGAATTACGACCGATATATAAGCTCCTTTCCCTGGAAAATTTGGCTCATGGTAGGCGCTGCCGTGGTGGTGGTGCTGTCGTTGTTTTATGCCAATGTGCTGGCCGGGCGTATGTCGGACCAGGAGAAACAACGCATGCAAATGCTGGCCGAGTTAATCAAGCTGCAGCAAACCATCCCGCCCGATGTGGAAGGCTATGACTTCACGGCCATCTCGCAGATGATTGAGCAAAACAACTCGGTGCCCATGATCCTGGTAGCCGAGGGCGACCTTATCCTGGATGCCCGGAATTATCGCCGCGATTTTATGCAAAACCCAGATTGGTTTAAAACCGAGCTCCAAGCCTTGAAAAAACAAGGCGACCCGATTGTGCTCGACGTAGGTTTTGGCGGGAAACAATACATTTACTACCGGCAATCGAAAGTTTTAGACCAGTTGCGGTATTTCCCCTTGGTACAATTTGCCTTGGTGTTTATGCTGATATTGATTGCTTACCTTGGCTTTAACGCCGCCCGGAAGGCCGAGCAAAACCAGGTTTGGGTTGGTATGGCCAAAGAAACAGCGCACCAGTTGGGCACGCCCATCTCCTCGCTCGTGGCCTGGGTCGAGAACCTTCGGCTCATGCAACCCGACAACGAGGAAGTGCTGGAAGTGGCCGACGAGATGATTCGCGACATCAACCAGTTGAACCTCGTGGCCGACCGTTTCTCGAAAATCGGGGCCAAACCCGTGCTCGATAAACACAATATTTACGATATCCTGGAGCAGAACCTCAGTTATATTCAACCTCGGGCCTCCCGCAAAATAAACTTCGACTTCCCCAAGGGCGAACACCCTCCGGCATGGGTATCGGTTAACCCGCAACTATTTAACTGGGTTATCGAAAACCTGCTCAAAAATGCCCTAGATGCTATGGACGGGCAAGGCACCATCAGTGCCGCAGTGGGACAAGAGGGCAAATTTTACTACATAGATGTATCGGACACTGGAAAAGGTATCCCTAAAAATAAGTTCAATACCATATTCAAACCGGGCTATTCTACCAAGAAAAGAGGTTGGGGCCTGGGTTTAACCTTGACCAAACGGATTGTGGAGCAATACCACGGCGGCAAGATATTTGTCAAAAAATCGGTTTTAAACGAGGGTACAACGTTTAGGATTGCATTGCCGATTTACTTGTCGTAATGGTAAATTGATTACCTTTGCAACATGAAACACTTAATCGCCCCTTCCATACTGGCTGCTGATTTTACGCGCCTAGCCGACGACATCAACATGGTAAACAACAGTGAAGCCGACTGGCTGCACGTCGACGTGATGGACGGTCGTTTCGTACCTAACTTTACCTTTGGGATGCTCTTGGTAGACGCCATGAAAAAGCTCTCTACCAAGCCGCTCGACGTGCACCTCATGATGGTTGAACCTGAAAAATACATCGATGCTTTCCGCAAAGCAGGTGCCGATGTGATTACAGTACACCTCGAAGCCTCGCCGCATTTGCACCGTACCTTGCAGGCCATCCGCGAATCAGGCGCTAAAGCCGGCGTTGCGCTTAACCCGCATAGCCCCGTCAGCTTGATTACCGATATTTTGGAAGATATCGACCTCGTTTGCCTCATGTCGGTTAACCCCGGTTTTGGCGGTCAAAAGTTCATCTACTCTACCCTCCAGAAAATCGAGGCGCTGAAAGAGCAAATCATCATCCGTAACTTACCCACGCTCATCGAGATAGATGGCGGTGTAGGTTTGCAAAACGCCGAAGTGATCTTGAACGCAGGTGCCGATGTACTGGTTGCGGGCAACTCGGTATTCGGGGCACCAAACCCTACTGAAGCCATCAGCAGGTTAAAGGCAGTAGGTTCTGAAAAGGCCCTATAGAGCCCTGCTTGTCGTATTATGTGACAGGCTTTTGTACAACATTTGGCATAGTATTTCGTATATTTGGTGTGGTTTTTAGGGCGCTGCCGCTCGGCCCGCTGTGCGGTCTGGCCTCCTTACAGTCGGCCACAGCTGCACAGCGCTGGCGCATTTTATTAGAGTATGTCTGGACTTTAGCTTTCCCCAAACACAAATACTATGTATTACCGTATTATTATCCTGCTTTTTTGCAGTTTCATTGCTTTACAACCGATGCAGGCCCAAGACGCACGGGCCAAGGGCTATCAATATACCGTAGACCTCAATGATGTTACCGGCGATGAGCTCAAGATTGAACTCATTGTACCCGAAGGTGTCCAATCTGATAAAATCAAGTTTTTCTTCCCTCGCATTGTCCCCGGTACATACCATATCGATGATTTTGGCCGCTTTGTACAGGTGTTCACCGCATTGGATGCCAAAGGCAACAAGCTTGAAGTACAACGCATCGACGCCAATACTTTCCAGATTTTAAATGCCACCAAGCTCAAAAAAATATCCTACTACATCGAGGACACTTGGGATACCTACCAGAATAACCGGGTATTTGAGCCTGCCGGAACCAATATCGAGCAAGACAAAGTGTACTTGATTAACCACCAAGGCTTTTTCGGGTATTTCGATGGGCATGAATCCAAGCCTTTCTACATTACGATTACCCGGCCACAAGCCTTTCACGGGAGTACATCGCTCAAAAAAATTGTAACCAAGTACGATGCAGATGTTTTCCGCGCTGAAAACTATCACGAGCTGGTTGACTCCCCCATCATGTATTGTCGGCCAGATACCAGTTCTTTCGTTGTAGGCGGCAGTATAATCCGGGTTAGCTTACACGATAAAGGCGGGCAGTTGAGCGCCAAACGCATCGCCACACACCTGATGCCCTTGATTGAAGCCCAAAGGGTATACCTCGGGGGCAAATTACCCGTGGATGATTACACTTTTATCATGTATGTAGCCGATGTACCCTACCTGTCGAAGTCCGTTGGGGCGCTCGAACATATGAAGTCATCGGTTTTCTGTTTAATGAATGACGATATCGACCGCCAGTTGCAAAACATCCGCGATATTGCAGCGCACGAGTTTTTCCACATTGTCACACCGCTCAACTTACACTCGACCGAGATTTCGAACTTCAACTTCCAGCAGCCACGCATGTCGAAGCACCTCTGGTTGTACGAAGGGGTTGTAGAATATATGGCGCATCACGTGCAGGTAAAATCAGGCTTGATGACGGTAGAGAAGTTCTTCAGCATCATGTCGGAGAAGATACATTTCAGCAAACTGTTCGACAACTCCTTATCGTTTACCAAGCTCAGCCAAAATGTACTCGAAGACGGGTATCGGAGGCAGTACATGAATGTTTACCAGAAAGGAGCCTTGATTGCGCTTTGCCTGGATCTCAAGTTGCTGCAAAAATCAATTGGCGCACGCAATCTAGCGTCTGTACTCATGGAAATGGGGGAAGACTTTGGCCCATTCCGTGCTTTTAACGACGACCAATTATTTGATAAATTAGAAGCCTTGACCTATTTCGATATCGGCACATTCTTGCGTACTTACGTGGATGGCAACATTAATTTACCCATCGAGGAGTACATGTTCAACGCCGGAATCGTGTACAAAGAAAAAGGCATGATTAAAGACATATCGCCCTTGGGCGGCATGGAAAACGAGGGCAGCCTCGACATCAACAAGGATGGCCAGTTTTACATCAAGGATGATAGCAGGCTAGATGAATTTGGCAAGGCCAAACTCGGTTTAAAAAAAGGCGATATCCTGCTTGCATGGAACGGCACCATGCTCAGCAAGGAAAACATATTCGATATCATGACCAAACACGTTGGGCGTACACGGGAGGGCTCTGAAATTGCCGTAACTGTACTGCGCAACGGCAAGCAAGAGAACCTGAAATCAACCGTGTGCAAAGTATGGGTTGAAGCCGACCACGTGTTTACGCTCATGGATAGCGGTACAAACGAGGAGCAAGAGCTCATCCGCAAGGCTTGGCTAAACTTGTAGGCCCGAAGCGTTAGTACCCTAACGTATTCAACACGCCTTCCACTTTTTGTTCCTCCGCAAAAATCTCGTAGGTGAAATTCCCGTTTTCATCCTTATCAACCAGGATGTGTTTGGGTGAAGGAATCAAGCAATGCTGGATACCACCAAAACCGCCGAGGCTTTCTTGGTATGCACCTGTGTGGAAGAAGCCAATGTACAGCGGCTCCTCGTAACGCTCAACCTTGGGCATATATACACGGCCCATATTGGCTTCTGTATCGTAGTAATCATCGTTATCGCAGGTGAGGCCACCTAGGATAACCCGTTGATATTCAGCATTCCAACGGTTAATAGCTAGTAGTATAAACTTCTTGCTTAAGCCCCAGGTATCGGGTAGCGTTGTAATGAGTGAATTATCAATCTGATACCAAATTTCGCGGTCGTTCTGGCGTTTTTCGCCTAGAATCTGGTAGATGGCAGCGCCACTTTCGCCCACAGTATACGAGCCAAACTCGGTAAACAAATCGGGTTCATGCACATCGCTTTTCACGCAGGCTTCCTTCACTTGACGGACCACCTCACCAATCATATACTGGTAATCGTACTGGAACGACAGCGAGCTGCGGATAGGCATACCACCACCAATGTTGAGGTAGCTCAACTCGGGGCAGAGGCGTTTCATCGTGGTGTACACGTTGATGGCGCGGTTCAACTCGTTCCAATAATAAATGGTATCCTTGATGCCCGTGTAGATGAAAAAGTGAATCATCTTGAGCTTCAACTTGGTGGTCGACTGGATGCGTTCTTTATAAAACCTCGACAAGTATTGGTGTTTAATACCAAAGCGAGAGGTATAGAGGTCAAAATCAGGTTCTTCCTCCGTGGCCAAGCGAATACCTAGGTTTACCTCGGGTGCATCGAAAGCAAGGTAAGCATCAATTTCCTCGGTATTATCCAAGATTGGGATAACGTTTACAAAACCCATATTCATGAGTTTGTTCATACCGCTGAAATAAGCTGGAGTTTTATAGCCGTTGCACAGGATGTAGGTTTCTTTATGCAGCAGGCCTTTATCGGCAAGGCGCATAGCCAACTCCGTATCAAAAGCAGATGACAACTCGAGGTGGGCACCGGCCTTCAAGGTCCGTTTCATGATATGTGCGAAATGCGAACTCTTCGTACAATAGGTATACACGTATTTACCATTGTAGCTGTGTTCTTGCATGGCCTTTTCAAAGTAGGCACGCGCTTGGCCTATTTGTTCCTCAATTTTAGGGAGGTAGGTCATCTTGAAGGGCGTACCGAAACGATCAATCATTTCTTTGAGGGGTACACCGTTAAAGTGCAAGTAATCGTTCTTTACCTCGAATCCGTCCTGCGGGAATTCGTAAGTCTGATCGATGAGGTCGTAGTATCGTAGATTCAACTGGACGACTAAATTTTTGAGGTTATCCTTATCGGGGTCACAAAATTAACGACAATAATCAATGATGCAAGCATTTGCGCAATGCTTTACAAATATTTTATTTGAGCACTTGGCATTATTCGTACATTTCAACTTTATATCATTTTGTCTTTTTGTCTTTTTTGGGCGCTGCGCCCGCGCATACGCGGTCGCCGCTACGTTGCGCGGTTCGCGCAGTCGCTACGCTTCTTTGCGGAGCCCTTCGGGGTTCGCTATCGCTCGGCCCCTTTGGGTCTGGCGCTACGCGCCACCGCTCCACATCGCTAGCGCACAATGCCATTAAGCGTTAATTATTTTGTTTGTTTTTCAGCATTTTCCGGCCTTTGTAACCACCCCGTCTGCTGCGCTGCACGCTTTGCGTTCCGCTTGCATCCACCCCTCCTTGAAAAGGAGGGGAGCTCATGCCTTGCTATAAATATTTGATTTACAGTTATTTAAAAGAATAAGCCAGTTCCCCTCCTTTTCAAGGAGGGGTGGATGCGCACAGGGTGTTTTACACCCTGTAGCGCAGACGGGGTGGTTATAAAACCCTCAAAAATTAACGCTTAATGGCTCCCTGCGCCAGGTGCCCGGCGGGTGCGGCTGAAAGCCGCAGTGCGTAGCACGGAGCAACGCGAACCCCAAAGGGGACCGACGGCGCGCAGCGCCGGGGCGCCCAAAAAAATCATCGAATTAAGCTTACGTTACCTTTTTTGAAGTAGGGCTGCCCGTTGAGGCAAACACCCCTGAAATAATACCCGTAACTATCGGGCGGCAATGCCTCACCGCGGAAGGTCCCGTCCCAGCCTACATCGGGGTCAGTGGTTTCAAAAACCAGCTCGCCCCAACGGTTATACACCGCGAAGTACATGCTGGTGAGCACCGACGACCGGGCGAACAACTGGTCGTTAGCCCCGTCAGCATTCGGCGTGAAGGCGTTGGGGATAAATATAAAAGGCTCGTCGCAAACGAAGCGGAGCACCACCACCGGAATACTGGCGCTGTTGCTACAACCATCGGCATCAGTAATACTCAAGGTATAGGTGGTACTTGTTTCGGGGCGGGCTATAGGATTATAGATATTGTCCAAGCTTGGCGACCAGCTGTAGGTATAACTTGCCGCATTGGTAGCCGTGAGTTGAACCGTGTCGCCCTGGTAAATCGTATCCCGAGAAATGCTCAGACTAAGTGCCGGCGAGCTACCAATAAGGCTAACTTGACTGTACGCGGTATCGGCACACCCTTGCGCATCGGTTGCAATGATGCGGTAAACCCTATCGTCGGTAGGCACACAAAGTACTGTTTGTTGGTTAGTAGGGGCTAATAAATCAGTAGCTGGCTGCCAATTCCAGGTCAATGCGCCGTTTTGGCTGAGCACATTAGCCGAAATGCTCAAGGTATCGCCGCCGCACAAGGTGGTGTAGCTATTACCTTCTAGCACAGGATTGCGGTTGTTTAACTGCAAGGTATCGGCGTTGAAACAACCGAATTGATCTTGAGCTTGCACAATATACGCCCCGCTATTAGCCACTTGGATACTAAAATCAGGTGCTACACTCAGGGCCAACACTTGCCCGTTGTACCAAACTTGGTAGTTGGACAAACCTGCTCCAGTTACACTTATTTGCCGTGGCCCCGCACAGCTATCGGCCAAGGCTTGTGCTTGAACAAGCGGGCGTGGCCTAACCATCACCTGTACACCTTGATTTCCTAAACAAGTATCTTGACCATTGATGCTTTGTACTTGAACCTGGTACAAGGTATTCTGGCTGGGGAATACCAAGGGGTTAGCACTGTTGGCATTGCTGATATTGCTGTTGGGCAGCCAGTTGTACTGCAAGCTAGTACTAGCCCCGGGTGCCAAGTTGATACTATCGCCAAGACAGATGTACAAGGTA
Organism: uncultured Saprospiraceae bacterium; assembly: GCA_964508975.1. Taxonomy (GTDB): domain Bacteria; phylum Bacteroidota; class Bacteroidia; order Chitinophagales; family Saprospiraceae; genus CAZDVQ01. The sequence continues at coordinate 66,509 of CAZDVQ010000013.1, read as the reverse complement.
TCGGCCAAGTTGGGAATTACCGGGGCAAGGTAATTCACGGTGCCGTTAAACACGCTGGAGCAACCATCGAGGAGGGTTACTTGTAAACTTACAGGGTAAGTACCGCTGACGGTGTAGGCTGTGCTGGGCGATTGGACGCTAGATGTTTGACCATTGCCAAAATTCCATTGCCAAGAACTTACCGGGATACCCGTTTGGTTGTTGGTCAGGTCTTGGAATTGCACCACGAGGGAGTCTTCGCAACTGCTCACCGTGTAATCAAAGTTAACGGTGATGGGCGCAGGTTGATAATCTATGTTGACCAACTGAACCTCAAAACAGCCAAACTCGTCGATGGCCACGAGGTACACGGCTGTATCTTGCGTGACAAAAATGGGTAGACTGTAGCCTTCACCGATGATAAACACACCGCCGTTGTTGACAAACCAATCGATTTCGGCTGGTTGAACTGTGGTAGCGGCAAGCACCAGATTATTGCTGCACACGATGGTATCCGGGTCGATGGCCAGGCCAATAGGAGGCGGTACCGCCACGAGGATGTCTTTAATCAAAATACAAGTATCTTCACTGCCATAGGCCGTTGCCGTAACGGTATACAGAGTTGAATTACTCGGGCTGGCAATCGGGCTGGCAACATTGCTGGCGCTAAGGTTGGTACTTGGCGACCACTGGTACGTGAGGCCAGGGTCGCCGCCTGGGTTAAGCGTTGTAGATGTTGTACCAGGACAAATAGCCACGGTATCCCCGCTGTTGATGAAAGGCAGGTAAAGTTCAATGGGTATGGTCAAGGAATCGACACAACCATTGCTGGAAGCCACGTAGAGGGTCACATCAAAGTTACCGGTTTGGCCAAACTGTATAGTTGGATTTTGTACGTTAGCGGAATCGCCGTTACCGAACACCCAAAGCCAGGAGTTGATCCCGTGCACGTTATCCACGCTAAGGTCGGTGAAAGCGATTGACACTGAATCGGCACATGGGCCACGGCTATAGCTGAAGTCTACATCAAGGGTTGGCCTGCGGATAATGACTTGGTTAACGAAGGTATCGGCACAGAAGGAGCCACGACCAACGATGAGGGTTACAGTATATTGGCCGGTGTCAGGGTATACATAACTGGGTTGAAAAGAGTTCGAGGTATCGGCAGCAGTCGTGGGGTCGCCAAAATTCCAAAAGTATGTTGGCAGCGGCACCTGGCTCTGGCTCTGGTTATAGAACACCGCGGTGAGGTTACTATCGCACAATACGGTGGGAGTAAAAAAGGCAGCGTTGTTCAGTTCACCGCAAATACCTACATTGTATTGAAAATCGCGTCGAGTGATGGAAATCAAGTTACCATTGCGGTACTCCTTGGCACAAACGCCCACAACGAACTGGCCAACGGTGTTTGGTGTACCCGTGAGCAAGCCTGTTTGGGGGTTAATACTCAGCGGCACACCGCCAAGCATATCATTCAGGCTATAGGGTGCCAGCCAGGATATAGGGTCGTACGGTGGGTTAAAGGGAGGCTGGGGCATAGGGTTGCCTGGGGTGGCCCCATCGAAAGGGGTACACATCTCGTACACAATCGAGTCGCCGTCGTAGTCAAAGGCCACGTGGTCAAAGTTAATGGGTACGTTGTTGCAAATCAGCGGCTCGGGCCAATAGCGAAATACTGGGTTACTGTTGCAGGTAAGCAGCGCTTCTTCCGAGATAAAAGTATAGTAGGTAGCCCCTACTGCCCCAGGATTGGGTATATTGTTGATGGTATTGTTTCGGCAACATCGCTGATAGGCCAATTGGTACCCACCTTGCAAGAAAGGCAAAGTACGGATAGCCCGATAAGTTGTTTTATGGTAGCAGATATTGGGCGGCACCACGAGGCAAGGGTCGTTAAGGTTTACAACCAGGGTATCGTCGTTGGTTACGGGCATGCGGATGGTATCAACCAGCACGTTGTTGTTGTCGAATATACCGATTACAGCTGGGTTATCGAAATATGGTACACCGTTAAAGCAGTCGCGGTAAACGGTGAGGCTAATCTCATACTGGTTGTTGCCCAGGCAGCGGTAGTTCAGCTCGCCACCCACAATGTGCGTAGCATGGGCAGGCATGGTACAAGCCAGCAAAATGCTGAGGAGGAGAATAATCCTAAATTTCATTCTTTTTATTTGAGGTTAACCACCTAACGGACAGTGCTACATTATGCCGAGGCACTCATCAGGCAAAAATAATCAAATTAGTGTATGCTTGTATGGTTTTTTATTGGGGCGTGCCCCTCGCTTGCGGGGCATATGCCATACGCCCCTATACCGAGGGACACTAGGTTACGCGGCTCGCTAATATGGTGGACGCACAAAAAAAAGCCCCTGCCATTAGTGGCAGAGGCTTTGGTTGCATTCATTCCAGCTGAAGTACACTTGGCCCAAAATAATGCGTGTAGCCAAAGTGTAGGCCCACTAAAGAGCCATTTTGGATAAAATTAAAATAATACTCTTCTCCAGTTCGGTAGAATTTAGCGTAGTAGTAACTTTTTTCCAGTTGCCAAAGCCCTAAGTGCAAATTTACCCCTAGACTCAATTCTCCTCGTTTCCAGATTTTAAAATTAACTAGCACGTTGGCCAGTAAGGTTAAGTTCCAACTTCTTGATTTATCAACTTTGTAATTTAAAAATTGATAAACACCAGGTCTGCTAGTTCCTCCAAGATTGGTAGATCGATTTGCGTTATATCTTTTAACCATAATGCCAAGCCCTGTTTCCAAGTAAATTTTTTTAGCAGCATACACCTGTTTGAGGTACTTAATGCCCCCGCCAACAGGCATTAAACCGCCAGAACTGGAACTATTAATCCCGAATGGAATGCTGTCTGCCTTGTGTAACCTAACGTTTGTGAATTGGCTGTAATTCTCTACAAACAAAGAATATTTATGGCCCGCACCTTTGTAAGAGCATTCTAGCCCGAAAGCAGGGTAAGGTATAAAGGGGTTGCTAAAGTACCCACCGCCAGACAAGCCTTTTTCGCGAAACAGTATCGTTTGGTCTGCCCTTGTATACAGGCAAACTCCCCACTGTTGCGCAGCAAGTAAATGGTTACAGCAAATTAGTATTAACGTGAATAACTTAGTTGAATGAACCATTAGCAATAGGGTTAAGGTCAATACGGAGTCTCCTGCCATCATCGCATAAGTTGCTGATTTCAAATGAGGTTTCGAGCTCAAATGCTTTCAGACAGCTTGTTCCCCTATAATGGTACCAAGTTCTATCCCTTGCTATGCCATCCCAGTTGGGATTACTCCATAATTTCGTCAGTTCACCCCATTCGCACCTTTTGCTTAACCAGCGATATCTGAAATAAATGTCGTGATTAACGAAGTGATTGTAAAGGCTCCCTCCTCTACGTTTTCTGTGGCAAAGTTCTGAAAACAAGGTTTTGGTAATACCAAAATTTTCGTACTTGTGCCTAGCTTTGTACCTGAATGTATAACGGGTGCCAATTGTAAGGTCGCAATAGTCTTCCCATCCTTCAGAATCTCCATCCGCCCTTGTACACGGCCTACAGCTTTCTCTATTCTTTGAATCGTCGCTGCTTGAACTTAAAATTTCAAAAACCTCGTCATCGAAACTTAACTGAACAATATCAGGGCTGCTAGGTGTATTGAAAAGATCATTAGCGGCCCCTGCATAACTACTAGGTAGTACATAGATAAGACGAGATTCGGTGTTTAGCTTAAAAATCCAAGGATTTACCTCAATGATTCCACCCGTATTTAATAATGAGAAAAGTACTAAGTCATTTATAGGTAAATCTTCAAGGCTTTCAACTATACTGTCTGGAGTATTAGCATAAAAGTTAGACCTCATAGAGGTAAATCCTTTTGATACCTCCCAACTATTAAGCCCTTCTTCTCCTTGAGCATTATAAATGTCTCCGAGATATTGTAAATAGTCATCAAAGTGGCTTTCTGACGAGAAAACAAGCCGTCCATGAATCAAAGGAGGCTCTAAGAGCTGTGTTACAGTTTTTTCAACCGTAACATCAGTAGAGGTAATAATTGAATCTAGATTCCCTTTTTTACATGAGAATATGCTTAAAACCACTGCAAAAAAAATAATTTTTTTCATGTTAAATCCGTTTATGGCTTTTAATAAAAATCCCTGTTAATAAAAACAATGCAAGTTATTTTCTATGCTTCTACACACTACGTCGTTATTATTATTTATGGAAAAGGTCCCGTCCTTGACGTAATTATGGTAAAAATATCATTTCATAGAAATATAACTAGTTACAAATATAATGAATTATACGATACTACTTTCATACTTAGTACTTTTTTCAAAATCACTCTACCTCCGCCGCACCTTCCACGCAGCTCACGCAGCCCCCGCCCCCGCGCGAGGGATAGAAGCGGGCGCCAAAGGCGCTCCCGCAGCGCGCAGCGCAAGGGACAAGCTCGCGCAGCCGCGCATAGCCCGACGGCCATAGGCCGACGCGCCCCAAAAATAGAACAAATGAATAAACGATAAAATGATGGGATGTGCTAAAGTCAATATCCCGATTCGTGGGTTCACAGCTCATGTAAAAAGTATATCTTTGCGCCCAAACTTAGCATCATGGATATTAAAAGCGCGTTATTACTATATTTTAAAGGCATGGCCATGGGCGCTGCCGATGTGGTTCCCGGCGTATCGGGTGGTACAGTTGCCTTTATTACAGGCATTTACGAGCGTTTGCTCAACGCTATCAAATCGGTAACGCCAAGCACCTTCCAACTCTTGTTGAAAGAAGGCGTTGGAGCCGCTTGGGCCAAGATTGATGGAACATTCCTGGTTATACTACTTTCAGGTATTGCTACGAGCTTGTTTACCTTGGCCAAAGGATTGAGCTGGGCGCTTGAGGCTTATCCACAACTTATCTGGTCATTCTTTTTTGGCTTGGTGATAGCATCTACTTGGTTCGTAGGCAAGTCTGTAAGCAAATGGAACATTACCACTATTGCTAGCTTGATAGTGGGCACTGCCATTGCCTACATCATCACCATATTAGCCCCTACAGAGGCTACAACGGCCTACTGGATGGTTTTCTTGAGTGGAGCCATTGCCATTTGCGCCATGATATTACCGGGCATTTCAGGTAGTTTTATCCTGTTGCTCATGGGTATGTACGCACATGTGCTTGGTGCGCTTAACGACCGAAATATTTTATTCTTGGCCATTTTTGCCTCAGGCTGTTTGATTGGTATCCTGTTGTTCTCGCACGTTTTGTCTTGGACTTTCAAACACTACTACGCCCCTACCCTAGCCTTGCTCACGGGCTTTATGATTGGCTCGCTGAACAAGGTTTGGCCTTGGCAAAATGTAACCCAAACCCGCATTGATAGCCACGGAGAGGAAGTACCCATGCTAACCCAAAACGTATTCCCGTCAGGTTACGAAGGAGACCCGATGGTAGTATATTGTTTGCTGTTGTTGGTGCTAGGCTTTCTGATGGTATTTATCTTGGAGAAAATTGGAAGCAGCAAACCCGAAGCATGAGTTTATTCGGCTTAATTGGCTACCCCTTGGGGCATAGTTTTTCGAAACAGTACTTTAACCATAAGTTTGAACAACTAGGTCTACCCTACCGTTACGAGCTTTTCCCGCTTGAACATATTACTGATTTCCCAAAGCTTTTAGCCGATAACCCGATGCTCAAGGGTTTAAATGTAACCATCCCACATAAACAGACAATTATACCTTACCTCGATGAATTGGCACCGTGTGCCGCCAGCGTGGGCGCGGTAAACACCATTGTACTAAAAGCCGGTAAAAGTGTTGGTTACAATACCGACATTGTTGGGTTCAGGCAAAGCCTTGAAGCATTTTTAGGCCAAAACCTTGTTCCAGCGGCCTTAGTTTTGGGCACTGGAGGTTCATCGAAAGCCGTTTGTCAGGTTTTAAAAACGATGGGTATACCAGTACAACAAGTATCGAGGCATAAAACACCAACTGCCATGACTTACGATGAAGTCACAGCAGCAGTGATCCTTAAACACGTTTTGATCATCAATTGTAGTCCTGTGGGGATGTACCCCAATATTACAGAAGCCCCAGCCATACCGTACGAAGCGCTGGGCTCTGGACATTATTTATTCGACCTGGTGTATAACCCCAGTCCTACCGAGTTTTTAAAAAGAGGTCAAGCCCAAGGAGCTCACATTCAAGATGGCCTAGCTATGTTACACGGCCAAGCAGAGGCGGCTTGGGTGTGGTTCCAAACTTAAATCCCCCGCCTATCCACAAAGCGCAACAAGTCAGCATCTTCTTTCAAGCTCCTACCCTTAGGCTGCGATGCAAACTTGGCAGTGTCTTGAGTCTTAGGTGAAATGTTGTACTGCGGCGATTTATAAGTGGGCACTCGTTCTATCACCTTAATGGTTTTCTCCACGATGCGGTCCAAGTAAATGGTATCGTGAATAGTAGCATATTTAACCGATGGTTCTGCTGGCGCTTGCGGAGCCGGATCAGGGCTGGTCAATACCCGCAAGGTATAACCCAAGGCTGTACCTAAGGTCAGGAGCAGTATTGCAGCCGACACCAAGCCTAATGCACTAAAGCTATACAAACGCCGTGGTAATTGGCGGCGCAAACGCTGTTGCAGTCCTGCCGATGGTTTAGCACCGTTGTGTTGCAAATGTTGTTGCAATGCCAACAATGCAGCCCGCGATGCAGTATATGATTCGGCACCACCAAAGGTTTCGGCCAGTGCTTGTTCTTGCGGCGTAAGCTCCTCATATGCTTTTTGCTGCAAGAGTTGTTCATATCGTTCAAATTTTTCCATAATCTTAAGGTGCTGTGGTGTTCAAAACTTCAAAGTGGCGCAGTTGGGTGGACAAGTATTTCAGGCTGTAATGTATCCTCGACCGGACGGTGCCTTCAGGTACTTGACATACCTCGCTGATTTCTTTCATCGAGAGCCCTTCTTGGTAACGCAGTATAAAACAAGCCCGGTGGCCCTCCTTGAGTTGTAGCAATACTTCGTCTAGATTTTCCTGGAACTTCTGGTAATCGAGCGCCTGGGGAATGTTGTTGCCAGAGGCAATGTCGTCTAGTTCATCCAGTTCATCGTAAGCTAGTTTCGACTGTTTGCGCCAGTGGTTTTTTAAGAGGTTGTGGGCTATATGAAAACACCAGGCGTTAAAGTTACGCTCGGGGTCAAAGCGGGCTGCGGCTTGAAAAACCTTGATAAAAGTTTCTTGGGTCAAGTCCTCCGCCTGCATAGCGTTGTTGTTCAACATCCGCATGAAAAAGCGGTACAATCTATCCGAGTACCGAAGGTACAACTCGTCGAAGGCTGCCTGCTTCCCGCCAGCAATGGCGGGAAGCAAGGCCTCGTCGGGCATATCCTTGTATGTTGTTTTTTTGAAAAACACGGCTTATTGTTCAATCACTTCCATGAAGATACGGAATCCTACATACGGTTGTGCGCCTTCATAGGTTTGTTGTCCTGTAATTTTTGCCGCATCGGGGCTGTGGTACCAACTGCCTCCCTTGGCTATGCCTTTGGCATTAACCATCTCGGATACGTTACCCGACATGTTGTACAGGCCTAAGTCATTGGGGTAATAAGTGGTTACGGGCGTGGTAAACCATCCTCCATCGTTTGCCTCGGCTTTAGCAGGACAGCCTTCACAGGGCTTTTCGCGTTCTACATCAAAGTTGCCTAAAAAGCAGCCTTTCTGGTTCGTCACCAGATTACCGCCCCAGGGGTAAAGCACAGCAGCACGGTTGGCCCTAGCGGCTTGCTCCCATTCGGCCTCGCTGGGCAATCTGAATTTCACCTTTTTGTACTGGCGTTTTTTCGGGTCAGCATCGTTGTATTGCTGGGTTAACCAATCGCAGTACAACAGTGCAGCCTCATAACTGATGCTCACCACCGGGAAGTTAGGCCCGTCAAAAGTACTGTGAGCAAAATAATCTTTCGGACTGAGGTGTTGCGCATCAGCAGGCAGGTAGCGTTTCCAGTCTTTATCTGCGATACGAGCCTGGTTGAGTTTGTCAAACTCATGGCGTTTGAGCAAATCTTGTAAAAACAGTTCGTACTGTTCGTTACTTAACTCTGCCTCTGCGGCATATAGTTTAGGACTTAACGCCTTCATGCTTTTTTCAAGGCTCTTGATATTGATGCTCAAGATAGGCTTGCTGGTCCAAATGATAGTTTCATCCAGATACTCGCGCACCATGTCCATGTAATCGGCTCGTTGGGCAATATCCAGCATCATGGCCTTGGTTTCAGCAGCTAGGGCTTTATCGCCTTTCTCCATGTAGTGCCTATGCAGTTTAATGAGTGCAGCGAGGTAATTCGCATTGATTTGATCCAGCACCGATGCAGAGATATCGGTTAATACACGGGTTTTAAGTTGGTCTTTCAGCCATAGGTGCTCGTAATTGTTCAGCAGCTCAGCCATGTTGTCGTAGTTGGTTGGCGAGTAGCGATAGGTTAATCCTGTAAGGTATAACTGCTCGGTAAACTGTTCCGTCCGTTGATCACAGGTGGTAATCATTAGGTAAACCGGGCGTTTCGTATGCTTGATGAGGTGTTGAACCAAGCTATCAGCATCTGCTACGTCTTGCCCTTTGGCGGGGTCTTCAATGCCTGCTTTTTCAAATACCCGTTTGCGATAATCGCCTAGGGCGCAGAGATACTCGTTCACCACCAGTACATCGGTGCGGAAACCTCGGCCGTGTTGCAGGAGTAATGCTGGATAGGTGTCATTATCGCCGCCGGTAAGTAATATCGCATCAGCGGGCAAGCCAATCAAGGCATTGTAGTTCCATGCCAAAATACCTGGCGACATTTGCGCGGAGGCCAGCCATTGCTCCGATATAGTTTTCAGGGCATCGGGGTTGTATTTCACCAGGTTGATATTCATCAAATCGGGATAGTATTCCCAGCGGTCCGGGGCCAGGGCGATGGCTTTTTGTAGCTCGGTATCGTCGCCAAATCGGTCGGGCGATTCCAGGTAACGCACAAAATGGTAGGTAAAGCTCCCTTTAACGTGTTGTTCAATGCCTGCCATGATGTTGGCGATGGTATGTTTCTTCGACTCTCCCGACAAGATGCGGATATTGCGGGCGGCACGATAATAATTGAGCCAGCCATCGGGGTTATTGGCTTGTTGATCAAGGCTTGCTTTCCACAAATCGGCTTGTTGCTCGTACCATGCTAGTTCATGGATTTCGCGTACAATGGAGTAAACGGGTTGCGGCCTGGGGTCGTTCCCAGCTTGTAGATAATGGCTGCACAGCAGGCACAGCAGCAAGATAATATTTTTCATGGTTGAGGTTTAAAGGTCAAAGCAAAGGGCACTAGTGCGCAGTAATTACAATGACAAATACCCCGGAATATGAAATCCGTTCAATGGGATTGATATTTTTTTATTTGGGCGCCTCGGCTCCCGATGGTCGCCGCCGCTACGTTGCGCGGCTCGCTAATCGCTCGGCCCCTGCGGGTCTGGCCCTACGGGCCACCGCTCCACATCGCTGGCGCACAATGCCATTAAGCGTTAATTATTTTGTTTGTTTTTCAGCATTTTTCGGCCAAAGTAACCACCCCGTCTGCTGCGCTTCACGCTTCGCGTTCCGCTTGCATCCACCCCTCCTTGAAAAGGAGGGGAGCTCATGCCTTGCTATAAATATTTGATTTACAGTTATTTAAAAGAATAAGCCAGTTCCCCTCCTTTTCAAGGAGGGGTGGATGCGCACAGGGTGTTTTACACCCTGTAACGCAGACGGGGTGGTTATAAAACCCTGAAAAATTAACGCTTAATGGCATTCCGCTGGCGCAGGGGGATAAAATTTCTCATCTAAAAAACCTAATTCCTGTGACCTTAGACACCACCACGGCGGCTTATACCCGCCGTCGCGTTAGCTGGCCGAAGGGCGCGGCGTCAGCCGCGGTGCGTAGTAGGGGCGTATAGACATACGCCCCGCGAAGCACTAAGCGTTTAGCGCACCCGAAGGACAGCGGCGGCCGTAGGCCGCAACGCCCAAATAATTAAAAAAATCATGGTATAAAGGCATAAAAAAGCCCCTGCTTGAAAACAAACAGGGGCTTTATATGATGAAGACGGGAAGGACTATGCCTCTGTCTTATCTTCTGTAGATTCTTCAGCTGGAGCATCGTTGTTTTCAACAACATCTTCAACAACTGGAGCCACTTCTTCAACAACTGGAGCAACTGTTTCAGCACCAACGTTAGAAGCACCACCGCTTTTCTTACGACGGCGACGAGTAGTAGATTTTTCGCCAGAGTCTTTCGTGTAAACCTCGTTGAAGTCAACCAGCTCGATCATACAAGTCTCCGCGTTGTCACCTAATCTGTAACCAGTTTTAATGATACGGGTGTAACCACCTGGGCGGTCAGCGATTTTTTCAGCTACTGTACTGAACAATTCAGTAAGAACTTCTTTGTTTTGGAGGTAGCTAAACACAACACGACGGTTGTGGGTAGTGTTTTCTTTAGATTTAGTCAAAAGCGGTTCAACGTAAACGCGAAGGGCTTTGGCTTTAGCTAAAGTAGTGTTGATGCGCTTGTGTGTGATCAAGGCGATAGCCAAGTTACTCAACAAAGCAGCGCGGTGGGCGGTTTTACGACCTAAGTGGTTAAATTTCTTACCGTGACGCATGAGTCATTAAAAAGTTAAAGATGAAGTGAACTTCGTAGCATCAGCAAACCGGTATGGTTCAAGCCGATTACTACAATTTGAATTGATTATTCTTCGTCGAGTTTGTACTTAGACAAATCCATACCGAAAGTCAAGCCTTTCTCGGTGAGTAACTCTTCGATTTCAACCAAAGACTTTTTACCGAAGTTACGGAACTTGAGCAATTCAGCGGTGTCGTAGCGAACAACCTCTGCGAGTGTATTAATTTTAGCGGCTTTCAAGCAGTTGTAAGCACGTACAGACAAGTCGAGGTCTTCGAGTGAAGTTTTCAACAACTTGCGCATGTGGAGTACATGCTCATCAACGATATTATCTTCTTGACGCGTAGCATCGTCGAAGGTAATATTCTCGTCAGAAATCAACATGAGGTGTTGAATCAAGATACGAGCAGCTTCTTTGATAGCTTCTTCCGGGTGGATAGTACCGTCAGTTTTCACGTCGATTACGAGTTTCTCGTAGTCAGTACGTTGACCTACACGGCTGTTTTCAACACGGTAAGAAACATTTTTAACTGGGGTATAGATAGCATCGATTGGAATGTAACCAATAGGTGCATCTTTAGGCATATTCTCTTCAGCGGGAACATAACCACGGCCTTTACCGATAGTCATCTCGATTTCGAGTTTCACCATAGATTCCATGTTGCAAATCACGAGGTCGGGATTCATCACGCGGAAAACGTTGGTGTGGGCTTCGATATCGCCAGCCAAGAACTGGTCTTTACCAGTGATAGTAAGGTATACTTTTTCCTGTTCAGACTCATCATCGTTCAAGACATGCTTGAGACGGATTTGCTTGAGGTTAAGGATGATATCAACAACATCCTCAACTACACCAGGAATGGAAGAAAACTCATGATCAACACCAGCAATTTTGATTGCGGTAATAGAGTAACCATCAAGAGAAGACAGTAAAACACGACGAAGTGCGTTACCGATGGTTTGACCAAAGCCAGGTTCTAAAGGACGAAACTCGAACGTTCCTTCGAAATCATCCGCTTTTTGCATGATAATTTTATCAGGCTTCTGGAAGTTTAGGATACTCATATGCGGGAAACAAAGTTTTAAAAAGCGTATTGAAAAAAAACTTTAGAACTTCTAAGCATAGTTGCTCGAGAAGTTCTAAAGTATGATTTAAGCGAAAGGCATCGTTATTTAGAATACAATTCTACGATGAGCTGTTCGTTAATATTTTCAGGAATTTGATCCCTAGAAGGATTTTGAATGTAGATACCTTCCATTTTATCAGCGTTCCACTCTAACCAAGCGTACTTGCGAACTTCAGCTTTAGAGCTAACGTTAGTACCGATAACCTCGAGGTTACGAGATTTACCACGTACACTAACGATATCACCAGGGCGAAGGGTAAATGAAGGGATATTCGTAACGATACCGTTTACCGCAATGTGTTTGTGGTTAACCAACTGGCGTGCAGCACGACGAGTAGTGGCGATGCCGAGGCGGAAAACAGTATTGTCCAGTCTAGCTTCTAGCAATTGGAACAGGTTTTCACCTGTTACACCACCTTTACGGCTAGCTTTATCAAAGATACGACGGAACTGACGCTCCAATACACCGTAAGTGTATTTAGCCTTTTGCTTCTCCATCAACTGGAGGGCATAGTCAGATTTTTGTTTACGGCGACGAGAAGGTCCGTGTTGTCCTGGCGGATATTTACGGCGTTCAAAGTTCTTATCAAAACCGAAAAGGGCTTGACCGAAAGATCTAGATTTTTTGGTTGCAGGTCCAGTATAACGTGCCATTACAAGAAATTAAATTTAAGCCTTTACAGGAAAATGATTACACACGACGACGCTTCGGAGGGCGACAACCGTTGTGAGGAATCGGAGTGATGTCATTAATAAGGATTACTTTGATACCAGAGGCATCAATAGCACGTATTGCAGATTCACGTCCAGAACCGGGGCCTTTAACGAAGACATCAGCGGTACGCATTCCTAAATCGTGTGCTACCTTAGCAGCATCCGTTGCTGCAACTTGAGCGGCGAAAGGTGTATTCTTTTTAGAGCCACGGAAGCCAGATTTACCAGCAGAGCCCCAAGAGATCACCTGACCGTCTTTGTTTGTCACAGAGACGATGATATTGTTGAAAGACGCCTGAACGTGCACTTGACCATGCGCGTCGATTCGGACGTTCTTTTTCTTTACTTTCTTTGTATTAGTTGACTTAGCCATAGCTTAAGATTATTTACTTAGATTGATTATTTACCTACTTGTTTTTTGTTGGCAACGGTTTTGCGCTTACCTTTACGGGTACGAGCATTAGTACGAGTACGTTGACCTCTCAAAGGCAAGCCTTTACGGTGGCGTAAACCACGGTAACAAGCGATATCCATCAAACGTTTGATGTTCAGTTGAACTTCACCGCGAAGTGCACCTTCAACTTTGAAATCATCATTAATAACCCTACGAATGTTGGCGATATTCTCTTCGGTCCACTCATGGACTTTGAGGGTTTCATCAACTTCAGCAGCTGCTAAAATTTGGTTAGCAGAAGTACGGCCAATGCCGTAAATGTGGGTAAGCGCGATAAAACCGCGTTTGTTTTTAGGTAAGTCTACACCAGCTATACGAGCCATGTCGAATTTTTATTATAAAACTTAAGAATTAACCCTGACGTTGTTTGAACTTAGGATTCTTTTTGTTGATTACGTAAATTTTGCCGTTACGACGAACTACTTTGCAGTCAACCGAACGCTTTTTTACAGAAGGACGAACTTTCATAGTTAAATATTGAGCGATTGCTTAAATTATTTGTACCTGTAATTAATTCGACCTCTACTGAGGTCATAAGGAGACATTTCGACGCAAACCTTGTCACCAGGTAATATACGAATGTAATTCATCCGCATCTTTCCAGAAATGGTGGCAATAATTTTATGCCCATTCTCCAACTCAACCCGGAACATTGCGTTTGACAATGCTTCCAGGATAGTTCCATCTAGCTTAATTAAGTCTTCTTTTGACATACCCGAATTTTGGACTGCAAAGTTCTAACTTTTTCTCTGAATTTCCCTAATTTCTGGATTATTTTTTACGATTTCTTCAATAATAGTGTGATCGCTCAAAATATCAGGGCCATTTTTGCGAATGGCTATAGAGTGTTCATAGTGTGCAGAAGGTTTTCCATCACTAGTTTCAATGGTCCAGTTGTCGCTCAGCTGAACAACATTTCGTTTTCCAAGGTTAATCATGGGTTCAATCGCAATGACTAAGCCTTCTTTGATAACTGGACCTCTACCTCTCTTGCCGAAGTTTGGAACCTCGGGATCTTCGTGTAAGTGTTTTCCGATACCGTGACCAACGAGCTCGCGGACTACACCATAATTGTGTTCTACCTCGCAGTAATTTTGAATAGCGAAAGAGATATCGCCAATTCGATTACCGACAATTGCCTGCTCAATACCTTTGTACAAAGAGGTCAAGGTTACACTTAATAAGTTCATCACCTCGTCAGATACGTTACCAATGGCAAAAGTATAGGCAGAGTCGCCATAGTAGCCATTGAGGTTAACCCCACAGTCCATGGAAACAACATCACCATCTCTGAACTCGTAGTTAGTTGGAATACCATGTACTACGGCTTGATTTATGGAGATACACAATGTGCCTGGGAAACCTTTGTAACCTTTGAAGGCGGGAATAGCATTATTTGAACGAATGAAATCTTCAGCTATTTGATCTAATTTCTTGCCGGTAACACCAGGCTTTATAAAAGACGCAACAGCTGCGTGTGTTTTTGAGACCATCAAGTTGCTTTGTCGCAAGAACTCAATTTCTTCGTCTGTCTTATAGTAAATCATGGTAGAGCATTACATTGACGCACCGATAGCATCCTGACCAGTACGACCGCGGATACGGCTACCTTGAGTTAAGCCATCGTAATGCTTCATGTACAGGTAATTTTCAATTACTGCCAGAGTATCTAGGATTACCCCAACCATAATGAGCAGTGAAGTACCACCATAGAATTGAGAGAATGGCCCAGTGATACCAACCATTGCAGCCAATGAAGGCAAGATTGCTATGATACCTAGGGCGATAGCACCTGGCAATGTAATCCTGGTTGTAACTACGTCAATGAATTCAGCAGTATCGTCACCAGGTTTAACGCCAGGAACAAAAGCATTTTGACGTTTCAAGAACTCAGCTTGTTGCTGAGGATTCACGATCAACGCGGTATAAACGTAAGTGAAAATGATAATCAGCAAGAAGAATACTAAGTTGTAAACTGTTGATGTATTATCCATCAAAGAACCGAACAGACCTGTTTGGGCTGAAGAACTTGATGCGTAACCAACAATAGCTGCAGGAATGAACATCAAAGCCTGAGCGAAGATGATAGGCATTACACCAGAAGCATTCAGTTTAATAGGAAGGTAATCACGTGCCCCTTGTGCAGGCATGATATTAGAATCTCTAGAGGCCATACTCCTTGCAAACTGAAGTGGAATTTTACGAACAGCTTGTACAAGAGCAACTGCAGCGATAGTAACAAGAACGAGGAACGCTAACTCAAGCAAGAAGATGATTAATCCACCAGCACTACTTAGTCGGTAGCCAATTTCCCCTTGCAAGGCAGATGGCAAGTCAGCAACTATACCAATCATAATCAAGAGAGATACACCGTTACCGATGCCTTTGTCTGTGATACGTTCGCCCAACCACATACAGAAAACTGTACCTGCGGTAAGAATAGTTACACTAGATAACCAGAACATCGATGCTGAAATCTGTCCAGATACAGCTTCGAGTTGATACAAGTAAGTAAGGTACGCAGAAGCCTGAACAGCAGTAATAAGAATGGTGAGCATCCTTGTAATTTGGTTACTCTTACGTTGACCAGACTCCCCTTCTTTTTGTAATTTTTGAAAATATGGAACGGCAAAGCCCAACAACTGCACGATAATAGATGCAGTAATATAAGGCATGATACCGAGGGCCATAATAGATGCTTTACTAAAAGCACCTCCGGTGAACGCACTCAATAATCCCAAAAGATTACCAGAGTTGTTCATCTTTTGTTCTAGAATATCCGGATTAATATCTGGCAAGATAATAAAACTACCAAGACGGTAAATAGCAATCAATGCCAATGTAAAGAGTAAGCGTTCACGCAACTCTTTAATACTCCAAATTTCTTTAAGCTTTTGAATCAGTCGCTTCATCAGAAGGTAGTTTGACAGCAGAAATAGCTAAGGTTATTCAATGATGGTAACGGTACCACCTAGTGCTTCGATAGCCGCACGTGCAGATTCAGAGAAGGAATTTGCAGAAACGTTGAGTTTCTTGGTGAGGGTACCGTAAGCTAGTACTTTAAAACTTTCAGTTTTCTTGATGTAGCGGTTAGCGTACAAAACCTCAGCGTTGATCGTGTCAACACCTAATTTTGTAGCAATCTCTTCAAGTTTGCTCAAGTTGAAGGGTACGAATTCAATTCGGTTAGGATTTTTGAAGCCACGTTTTGGCAAACGCATTTGGAGTGGCATTTGACCACCTTCAAAGTGACGTTTTTGTTTGTGACCAGTACGTGCTTTATCACCTTTGTGACCACGAGTAGAAGTACCACCTCTACCAGAACCAGTACCACGAGCGATACGCTTGCTTGATTTATTACTTCCTACTGCGGGTGTAAGAGAATGTAAGTTCATGTCTTGTATAAATTAAAAGGACAAGCCTAATGATTGAAAGTGGGTTATAGGTACTCGACCGCAACTAAATGCTTAACTTTTTCGATCATACCTTTAATCTGAGGGGTTAAATCGTGTTCGCGAGTGCGGTTGATTTTACCAAGCCCAAGGGCAATCACAGTATCTTTTTGACGCTGCGGACGGTCGATGAGACTTTTTACCTGAGTTACTCTAACTTTTGTCATGGTATTAAATATTACTTGAATTAGAGAAATTAACCATTAAACACTTTATCCAAAGAGATACCACGATTACGGGCAACATCTTGAGGAGAGCGTAAACGAGCCAAAGCGTCGATAGTTGCTTTAATCACGTTGTGTGGGTTAGAGCTTCCCATAGATTTAGCTAATACGTTGTGAACGCCTGCCATGTCAAGCACAGCACGCATAGCACCACCTGCAATTACACCGGTACCATCAGAAGCAGGCTTCAACAAAACTCGGCCAGCGCCAAACTTACCAACTTGCTCGTGAGGAATAGTACCTTTATGTACAGGGACTTTAATCATATTTTTTTTGGCATCTTCGACAGCCTTAGCGATTGCTTCCGATACATCACGTGCTTTACCTAAGCCTTGGCCAACTGTACCATTACCGTCACCCACTACCATGATAGCAGAGAAACTAAAAGTACGACCACCTTTGGTAACCTTAGCAACACGGTTAAGTGCTACCATTTTTTCTTTAAGTTCGCTTTCGCCAGCTTTGACACGAACAACAGGTTGCTTACTCATTGATATGAAGATTAAGAGAATCCGAAATGATTAGAAATTAAGACCAGCTTCACGTGCACCATCAGCAAGTGCTTTCACACGGCCATGATACAAATAACCACCACGGTCAAAAACTACCTTGTCAACACCAGCAGCTTTGGCCCTTTCAGCGACCAATTTACCTACCAGGGCAGATAATTCTACTTTATTGCCTTTTGCATCTGTTTCTTTAGATGATGCAGCACAGATTGTATGTCCTTTCAAGTCATCAATAACCTGAGCATAAATCTGGGTGTTACTACGGTAGACTGCTAAGCGAGGGCGAACAGCAGTTCCTTTAATTTTAGCACGGATACGAAAACGAATTTTCTGACGACGGCTTATTTTAGAATTTGACATTTTAATTTGAATTTTAAGCTACTGATTCCGACCAGAAGCCTGAAGAATAAAATAATTCAATTATCTTACTTTTTACCTTTACCGGCTGTTTTACCAGCTTTACGGCGTACTTCTTCACCTTTGAAGCGAATACCTTTGCCTTTGTATGGCTCGGTTTTACGGAAGGCTTTGATTTTTGCCGCCACTTGACCAATAAGTTGTTTATCAGACCCGGTCAGGATGATGGTTGGTTGCATACCCTTCTCCGACTTGGTTTCCAAAACAATTTCGTTTGGAAGAACAAACATAATCGGGTGAGAATAACCAGTTTGAATTTCAAGTAATTGGCCACGGTTTGAAGCCCTGTAACCAACACCATGCAATTCAAGTTCCAAAGTATAACCTTCAGAAACACCAGTAACCATATTATTGATCAATGAGCGATAAAGACCGTGTAATGCTTTATGGCGTTTTTGCTCAGTAGCTCTTGTAAGAACGAGTTCACCGTCCTCAATAGAAACTTGTATAGCGGGGTCAACAATCTGTTGACGTAGTTCACCTTTTGGGCCTTTGACAGATACGAGTCCTTTGTCACTAACCTTAACTTCAACACCTTTGGGTAAACCGATAGGAGATTTTCCAATCCTAGACATTTCGATATGAATTTTAAGGTTTAGTAAATGTAGCAAAGCACTTCACCACCAACATTAAGCTCACGAGCTTTTTTGTCGGTAATAACGCCTTTTGACGTTGAGAGAATAGCGATACCCAAACCGTTAATAACGCGTGGAATATCAGTTGATTTTGAAAACTTCCTTAAACCAGGACGACTTACACGTTGCATTTTACGAATAATCGGTTGACGTGTTTCTTTGTCGTACTTCAAAGCGATTTTGATTACGCCTTGAGGGTTTTCAGATTCTTCGAAAACGTATTTAAGAATAAAACCCTGATCATAAAGGATTTCAGTCATACGTTTTTTCAAATTGGATGCAGGAATTTCTACAATCCTGTGACCGGCCATCTGGGCATTCCTAATGCGGGTCAAAAAGTCTGCTATTGGATCTGTAACTGCCATAAAATGGTTTTAACCGGTAGCATTATCGTAAGAGATTTACTACCTAATTAATGAATATGATTAAAATATCAAGTAACCGAGGTTACATTGACATGAATTACCAGCTTGCTTTACGAACACCAGGGATTTTACCATCTAGTGCTAGGTCGCGGAATTTAACCCTGCAAATACCGAAGTAGCGGATGTAACCTTTTGGTCTTCCAGTCAAATTACAACGATTGTGCAATCTTTTAGGCGATGAATTACGAGGTAATTTGTCCATGGCATCATAGTCTCCAGCTGCTTTTAATTCAGCGCGAAGATCTGCATACTTTGCTACGAGGCGCTCGCGTTTACGTTCACGAGCGATTAATGATTTCTTAGCCATTATTGTCCGTTGTTTTGAGGATTCTGATTTTTGAATGGTAAGCCCAATGCTTTTAGCAATGCTAATGCTTCTGCGTCGGTTTTAGCTGAAGTCACGAAGGTAACGTCCATACCTTGGATACGATTAATTTTCTCGAGATTGATCTCTGGGAAAATAATTTGCTCTGTGATGCCCATGGTATAGTTACCACGACCGTCAAAGCTTTTATCGTTAATACCGCGGAAGTCCCTCACGCGAGGAAGAGCTACAGAAACCAAACGGTCAACAAACTCGTACATTTTTACATCCCTCAAGGTAACTTTTACGCCAATAGGCATACCTTCACGAAGTTTGAAGTTAGAGATTGAATTTTTAGCTTTAGTTGAAACTGGCTTCTGACCAGTGATTAAAGCCAATTCATCAATGCTAACGTCGATAAGCTTCTTATCAGAAGTAGCTACACCAACACCTTGGTTGATAGAAACCTTCAAGAGCTTTGGAACTTCCATGATGTTTTTATACTGGAACTGCTCCATGAGCTTCGGCACTACAACTTCGCGGTAGTGCGTTTTCAGACGTGGAATATAATTTCCCATTAGTCAATTACTTCATTTGATGATTTAGAATAACGGACAGACTTGCCGTTTTCGAGTTTACGACGGCCAACTTTGAAGGTTTTGTTTGTTTTCGAATCAAACAACATCAAGTTAGACACATGAATAGGAAGAAGCTTTTCAACAATGCCGCCAGGATTATTAGCGGTAGGTTTCATATGCTTTTTCGCAGTATTCACACCTTCAACGATAGCACGATTTTCGTTGGGAAACACTTGCTCGACTTTGCCGACAGTGCCTTTGTAATCACCTGAAATTACTTTCACGGTATCACCTTGTTTTACGTGCAATTTGGGTTGGAAACGTTCCTTTGCCATGACTATTATAGTACTTCAGGGGCTAATGATACAATTTTCATAAAGTCCTTCTCGCGAAGCTCGCGTGCTACTGGACCAAAAATACGAGTTCCACGTGGCTCAAAAGAGGCATTGAGTAGAACACATGCATTGTCATCGAAGCGAATGTAAGTACCATCTTTGCGACGCAAAGCCTTCTTAGTTCTTACTACAACTGCTTTAGTTACTGTACCCTTTTTGATACCTCCAGGAGAGGCATCTTTAACGGTTACAACGATGATGTCGCCTACAGAGGCGTAACGGCGACGGGTACCACCCAACACCTTAATGCATAAAACTTCTTTTCCGCCGCTGTTATCGGCTACTTTCAGTCGGCTTTCCTGCTGGATCATTGTTCAGATCTTTTTAGTATCCCGGGGTTAACCGGTTGATCAAAAGTTATTTAGCGCGTTCTACGATTTCAAGCAATCGCCAACGTTTATTGCGGCTTAGAGGACGAGTCTCCATAATTTTTACAACATCACCGATGTTGCAATCGTTATTTTCGTCATGAGCCATGAATTTCTTAGTGTGTTTAACGAATTTCCCATACATAGGGTGCTTCAAGCGACGCACAACTGCTACTACAACAGTTTTGTCCATCTTGTTGCTTGTCACAACACCCTGACGGGTCTTTCTTAACTTTCTTTGTATCGTTTCCATAATGGAACCTGATGTATAATGTTAGTAATAGAATTATTGACCTCTTCTCCTGCGAGCTACGATTCGATCGCGAGCAGGAAGTTTACCTGCTGCTTCAAGCTCTACTAGCTCACGGGCACGCAATTCAGTAAGAATTCGAGCTACTTCTTTGCGAGCAGCACCCAACACAGTAGGATTTTCCATGGGTGTAACCGCATGGGAGAATTTCATGTCAACCAGAGATGCTTGAATTTTTTCAAGCTCGGCCTGTAGAGCCTCTACTGACATTGACTTTACGTCTAACTTTTGCATGGACGTCTTATATTAACTTTAATGAATTAATCTACGTAATCAGGTCTTGTGACAATTTTTGTCAAAACTGGAAGTTTTTGCGCTGCCAAACGTAGTGCCTCTTCAGCAACCTCACGAGGAACACCATCAAGTTCAAACATAATTCTGCCAGGGTGTAGCACTGCTACGTAATGAGAAAGCGCACCTTTACCTTTACCCATCCTTACCTCAAGCGGTTTAGAAGTGATTGGTTTATCTGGGAATATGCGAATCCATACTTTACCCTCACGTTTCATGTAACGGGTCATAGCAATACGCGCAGATTCAATCTGGCGACTAGTGATCCAGGCAGATTCTAGTGCCTTTAGGCCAAAAGACCCAAAATCTACTGTTGTACCGCGAGACGCATTACCCTTAACGCGTCCCTTTTGCTGTTTGCGATACCGTGTTCTTTTCGGTTGCAGCATGACTTAATTTATTAATCCAGAAAATCTGGGTATAAGTTATTGTATTTCAGTTAATTAGCAACATTATAGCAAACAATGCACAAGAGGTTGCGAAAAAAGCCCTGCAAAGGTACAAGACTTTTTCAAATAATCTAAGGTATTGCAATAAAAATTATCGCTTGTTGTTGTTTCCACCTCGGCGGTTACCAGAACCAGCGCGATCTTTGTTTCCACCGCGACCTTTATTGTTTCCACCACCACGACGTTTGTCATCAGTCCCGCCTTGGTTGCCACCAGTATTACCGGTGCCTGTGCCACTGCGAATTTCTTTTTTAACGCCTAAGTTTGGAGACAAATCACGTTTGCCGTAAACTTCGCCTTTGCAAATCCAAACCTTGATACCAATGATACCATATACAGTTTGTGCTTCAACAAGTGCATAGTCGATATCAGAGCGGAAAGTATGCAATGGTGTACGACCGTGCTTGTACTCTTCAGTACGTGCCATTTCAGATCCTGCTAAACGACCAGATACGCGGATTTTAATACCTTCTGCACCAGTACGAATAGTAGACTGAATAGACATTTTGATAGCACGACGGTAGTTGATACGAGCTTCAATCTGTTTTGCAATTGTCTCACCAACGATATTCGCATCAAGCTCCGGTTTGCGGATTTCAATGATGTTTATTTGAACATCTTTGTTGGTGATTTTACGAAGTTCCTCACGGATGCGATCTACTTCTTGGCCACCTTTACCGATGATGATACCTGGGCGAGAAGTGTGGATTGTAACCGTAATCCTTTTGAGGGTACGTTCAATCACAACACGTGCAATACCACCTTTCTCAATACGAGCTTTAAGGTACTGGCGAATTTTCTCGTCTTCAACCACATTACGACCGAAGTCTCTTTTAGTGGCAAACCAGTTTGAGTCCCATCCGCGGATGATACCAAGACGATTACCAATTGGGTTAGTCTTTTGTCCCATTATTAAGGAATTAGAAATAGTTTAAATTATTCTGCATTTTCTGTTGCAAGCGCAACACGATTCTCAACGATAACCACAATGTGATTAGTACGTTTACGAATTCGGTGAGCCCGTCCGTGTGGAGCAGGGCGGAAGCGCTTAAGCGTTACGCCTTGGTCGATACGAACCTCTTTGATAAAGAGTTCATGCTCATCAGGTTCTGACTCTGCTTTAACCGACCAGTTTGCAACTGCCGAAGTCAAAACTTTATCTAACCATAATGCACCTTCTTTTCTGGTGTACTTAAGTGTATTGAGCGCCTTTTCAACGTCCATTCCACGAATAACATCCGCTACCATGCGCATTTTGCGTGGTGCTACCGGACAATTTTTAAATTTGGCTACTGCTTCCATGAGTAATCCTAAGAATTTTACTGGGCGAATGATGCCGATTTAATCAAGCGATTATTTTTTCTTCTTACCACCGTGACCACGGAAGTTACGGGTGGGGGCGAATTCGCCCAGTTTGTGTCCAACCATGTTTTCAGTAACGAAAACTGGTACAAACGTTTTACCGTTGTGAACAGCAATAGTTTCCCCAACGAAGTCAGGAATAATCATTGATGACCTAGACCAAGTTTTGATAACTTGTTTTTTGTTGCTTGACTTAGCCTTTTCGACTTTCTCTAGCAATTTATAGAACACGTATGGTCCTTTCTTTAGTGAACGCGGCATTGCGATTACCTTTAATAATTAAAAAGTTATTTCCTACGAGAAATGATAAGCTTTGTAGATGGCTTGTTCGTATCACGAGTTTTAGCACCTTTAGCTGGTTTACCAGTTCTAGAACGTGGGTGACCACCAGATGAACGGCCTTCACCACCACCCATTGGGTGATCCACGGGGTTCATAGAAACACCACGGTTATGAGGACGGCGACCTAACCAACGTTTGCGACCAGCTTTACCAAGTACTTGTAATCCGTGATCGGGATTTGAAGTAGTACCGATAGTAGCCTTACAAGTCATCAAAACTCTACGCATCTCGCCTGAAGGCAATTTGATAATGGCATACTTTCCTTCACGACCTACAAGTTGAGCTGAAGTACCAGCACTACGTGCCATAGAAGCACCTTTACCTGGTTGTAACTCAATGGCGTGAATTGTTGTACCGATTGGAATTTCTGACAAGAACATTGAATTACCTACGTTAGGTGCAATATTCTTTCCCGACTCAATCGTTTGGCCAACGGTAATTCCAAGAGGAGCCAAGATGTAACGTTTTTCGCCATCAGCATATTCAACTAATGAAATGAATGCTGTACGGTTTGGATCGTATTCAACGGTCTTAACTACTGCAGGAACACCATCTTTATCGCGCTTGAAGTCGATGATACGGTATTTACGTTTGTGACCACCGCCGCGGTAGCGAACGGTCATCCTACCCACATTGTTCCTACCACCGGTTGATTTGATACCAACGGTTAGGCTTTTTTCAGGTTTGTCGGTAGTCAACTCAGCATAGGCGTTACCTACGCGTTGACGTAAACCTGGGGTTACTGGATTATACTTTTTAACTGGCATTTTTTAAACGAATTTATCAGTTCCGTTAACTATAATAATGATTTAATACTATTCGCCGCTTCCGTAGATGTCGATAAACTCGCCAACTGCTAAAGTGATGATTGCTTTCTTGAAACCAGATTTACGGCCTTCTGTGAAACGACCGTTACGGAACGTATTCTTAGTTTTAGAAGGAACACGAAGGGTATTCACCGCGGCAACATTAACGTTGTATTTGGTTTCAACGGCTTTCTTGATTTCAATTTTGTTGGCAGATTTATCTACTACAAAAGTGTAGCGAGCATCTTTGTCCATCAACTTCGAAGACTTCTCCGTGATGTAAGGCTTGATTAGAATTGTCTTGGCCATGATTACTTGATTTTACAGGCTAATGAATTAAGCCAATTGGTTCTTAATGTTCTCAAGCGCAGTCTCAGTTAATACCACGAAATTTGCGTTAAGCACATCGTATGTGTTAAAATTCTGAGCAAGTACAACCTGAGCTGTTGGAATGTTGCGGCTTGACAAGTAAACGCTGTTATCATGTTGGCCTGTAAGCAAAAGTGATTTCTTTTCAGCAATTTTCAATTTGCTCAAGACATTCACGTAGGCACTTGTTTTTGGAGCGTCAAATGAGAAATCCTCCACAACAATAATTGCACCTTCACGCATTTTCACAGACAAAGCAGAGCGACGAGCCAAAGATTTAACCTTTTTGTTCATCTTCTCAGAGTAGTCACGTGGTTGTGGGCCGTGAACACGACCACCACCATGATACAATGGGTTTTTGATGCTACCCTTACGAGATCCACCAGTACCTTTTTGCTTGTGTAGTTTGCGAGTAGAACCAGCGATTTCGTTACGCTGTTTTGCTTTGTGTGTTCCTTGGCGTTGGTTAGCAAGATATGCTTTAACGGCCAAGTATAGCACGTGATCGTTCGGTTCGATACCGAATATGCCTTCTGGAAGATCTACTTTCTTTCCAGTTGCATTTCCATTGATGTTTAATACTTCGAGTTGCATGGCTTATTTCCTCACGATTACGTAGGAACCATTAAATCCTGGTAAGGCTCCTTTGATGATCAATAAGTTTCTCTCAGGCAAAATCTTGATAACTTCAAGACCCGCTACGGTGACACGAACACCACCCATACGGCCGCCCATCTTCATACCCTTGAATACTTTCGCCGGGTAAGAACATTGTCCAATAGAACCTGGGTGACGGGTACGGTTATGCTGACCGTGAGTTGCCTCACCGACACCAGCAAATCCATGGCGTCGTACAACACCTTGAAAACCTTTACCTTTAGAAGTTCCAATAACCTTAACTTTATCTCCGGCTTGGAATACTTCTTCAATCGTTAGGGAGTCCCCAACAGTTTTGTTTATATCAAAGTCACGCAACTCCACAACTTTATGTTTTGGGGTCGTCTTTGCTTTCGCAAAGTGGCCTTTGAGCGCCTTTGGCGTGTTCTTTTCTTTACGCTCTCCATAAGCAATTTGGAGAGCACTGTAACCGTCGGAATCCTTGGTTTTGACTTGCGTCACAACACTTGGGTTCATTTCAACGACAGTACAGGCAACATTGTTACCAGCCTCTGTGTAAATGCTGGTCATGCCGACTTTTTTACCGATCAGACCTTTCACTGTTAGTCAATTTTAGACATTAAAAAACCTTTGCAGGCTTGTTTCCTTAAAAATGCTATCCAAACTGAATTACATCAATTTCACTTGGATATCCACACCAGATGGGAGTTCGAGTTTTTCCAAAGCACTAACTGTTTTAGCAGTAGAACTGTAGATCTCAATCATCCTTGTGTGTGTGGATAACTGGAATTGCTCCCGTGATTTTTTGTTCACGTGGGGCGATCGCAGAACAGTGAAGATTTTCTTCTCGGTTGGTAGCGGAATCGGACCTGTTACCACAGCTCCAGTACTACGTACTGTTTTCACGATTTTCTCCGTTGACTTGTCTACCAACATGTGGTCGTAAGAACGAAGTTTAATTCGAATTTTTTGATTCATACCTTAGCGTATTGCGGGTTGTATTTCAAGTTAATCCCCACCTGCTTTCGAAGCGGGGCTGCAAAATTAATAATTATTTTAATACTAGGATACTTTTCCCTTAGCTTTTTCAATAATTTCTTTAGAAATTCCTTGAGGTACTGGGGTATAGTGAGAAAACTCCATAGTAGAACTTGCACGACCTGATGTAATGGTACGTAATTGAGTCACATAACCGAACATTTCAGATAGTGGAACGTCTGCTTTGATGATTGTCGCACCATTGCGTGTATCCTGGCCTTTTGGTAAACCACGACGACGGTTCAAGTCACCGATAACGGCACCTGTGTACTCGTCTGGGGTAGTAACCTCCATTTTCATGATTGGCTCCATGATAACTGGGGCACACTTGCTAGCAGCTTCGCGGAAACCTTCTTTAGCACAAAGTTCGAATGCCATTGGCTTAGAGTCCACGGAGTGCATAGAACCATCGTAAACTTTAACTTTCATGCTCTCGATGTTGTAACCGGCCAGAACACCGTTTGACATCATCTCTGTGAAACCTTTAACTACCGATGGCATGTATGACTTGTCGATAGAACCACCAACGATAGCCCACTCGAACTGAAGTTTTTTCTTACCAGACTTGAAGTCTTCACTTTGCAAGAACTCTTCGTCAGCAGGGCCGAGTTCGAATTCCATATCAGCGAAAAGACCAGAACCACCCGATTGTTTTTTCAATTTCTCGCGGTGTGAGATTGTACGGGTAAGTGCTTCTTTGTAATTTACTTGAGGTGCACCTTGGTTAACTTCAACCTTGAACTCACGCAACAAACGGTCAACGATGATTTCCAAGTGAAGCTCGCCCATACCACTGATTACTGTTTGACCAGTATTCTCGTCGTATTGTGCACGGAAAGTTGGATCCTCTTCAGACAATTTAGCCAAAGACATACCGAGTTTATCCAAGTCTTTAGCAGTCTTAGGCTCGATAGCGATACCAATTACAGGCTCAGGGAATACCATACTTTCAAGTACGATTGGTTTTTCCAATGAACACAAGGTATCACCAGTTTTAATATCTTTGAAACCAACTGCAGCAGCAATATCACCCGCTTCAACGCGATCAATAGGGTGTTGTTTGTTGGCATGCATCTGGTACAAACGACTGATACGTTCTTTGTTGCCTGAACGAGTGTTCAATACATAAGAACCAGCGTCGAGAGCGCCTGAGTAAACACGCATAAACGCCAATCGGCCTACGAATGGGTCGGTAGCAATTTTGAACGCAAGTGCTGCAAACGGCTCGTCAACAGATGGTTTACGAATTTCTTCTGCATCAGTGTCAGGGTGAGTACCTTTAACGGCTTCAACGTCCAACGGAGAAGGCAAATAAGCGCAAACTGCATCCAATACCGCTTGAACACCTTTATTTTTGAATGAAGAACCACACATCATCGGGATGAATTTGTGTGCACAAACAGCAGCGCGGATAGCTGAACGCATTTCCTCGATGGTGATTGAATTTGGATCTTCGAAATATTTCTCTAATAGTTTATCGTCGAATTCAGCGATGTTTTCCACCAACTGAGTACGGTATTCCGCAACGATGTCAACCAAGTCAGCTGGGGTTTCAATAACTTTGTAAGTCATACCTTTGTCGTCTTCGTTCCAAACGATAGCTTCGTTGGTCACGAGGTCAACAACACCTTTGAACTGATCTTCTGAACCAATTGGGATTTGTAGTGGAATAGCGTTAGAGCCCAACATCGTGCGAACTTGGCTAACCACGTTCAAGAAGTCGGCACCAGAACGGTCCATTTTGTTTACGAAACAGATACGTGGAACTTTGTAGTTATCAGCCAAACGCCAGTTAGTTTCTGACTGAGGCTCAACACCACTTACCGCACAGAATAAGAATACCAAGCCATCCAATACACGCAAAGAACGGTTTACTTCAACTGTAAAGTCTACGTGACCAGGTGTATCGATAATGTTTACCGGGTAAGTATGGTCTTTCCAAGTCCAGCTGGTTTTGGTTGCAGCTGAAGTAATGGTGATACCACGCTCCTGCTCTTGCTCCATCCAGTCCATGGTAGCAGCACCTTCGTGTACTTCACCAATTTTGTGGTTTACACCGGTGTAGTAAAGGATACGTTCAGTAGTAGTTGTTTTACCTGCGTCGATGTGCGCGGCGATACCGATATTACGGGTATATTTGAGATCTGTCTGTGCCATGACTTGATAAGTGGCTTATTGATTGTTGATTGGGATTTGAATAGAGTTGCGTGAGGGGGCTGGAGGGCTGCCGTAGGCAGTAGCGAAGCTATGAGCGAAGCGAAACCCGGAAGCACCCGACCCCGCGCAACAAAAGCCCAGGGCTTTGTCCTGGGCTTTTGGAAATGCGGGGGCACGCCCAAATAAAAAAAATTAAACGCGGAAGTGAGCGAAAGCGCGGTTGGCTTCTGCCATTCTGTGTGTATCTTCTTTTTTCTTAACTGCGGCACCTTCGCCTTTTGCAGCGGCCATGATTTCGGCGGCCATTTTAACGGCACCGCCTTTACCTGCACGTTTGCGTGCATAGTTGATGAGCCACTTCATCGCCAAAGAAATACGACGGTCTTGACGTACTTCAGTTGGGATTTGGAAAGTAGCACCACCAATACGACGTGAACGAACTTCAACTTGTGGCATCACGTTGTTCAACGCACGCTTCCAAGTTTCGTAGGCTCCACCGTCCTCTTCAGATTTCTCCTGGACCATATCCATGGCTTCATAGAATACGCCAAAGGCTGCTCCTTTTTTGCCATCATACATCATCATGTTGACAAAACGAGTCACCAACGGATCACTGTAACGTGGGTCCGCGGCCAGGGTTCTTACTTTTGGTTTACGCTTTCTCATTGGTTTTTAAAAGTATCTAATTGGAAAATAAATTACTTCTTCTTACCGCCTTTAACTGGTGCGGCTACTTGTCCTGGTTTCGGACGTTTAGCACCATAGCGTGAACGCGCTTGTTTACGGTTGGCTACGCCTGCGGTATCCAAGGCACCACGAACGATGGTGTAACGTACACCAGGTAAGTCTTTTACACGACCACCACGTACGAGTACGATTGAGTGCTCTTGCAAGTTGTGACCTTCACCTGGGATGTAGCAAATTACTTCCGTACCGTTGGTGATACGAACCTTAGCTACTTTACGAAGCGCTGAGTTAGGCTTCTTTGGAGTAGTTGTGTAAACACGTGTACATACACCACGACGTTGTGGGCATGCATCCAGCGCACGAGCTTTGCTCTTCTGGATGATCACTTCGCGTCCTTTACGGACTAACTGGTTGATAGTTGGCATATTGCTTTCGTTGTACCTTTAATTGACTTAGACAAAAATTCGCCCCGTGAGGCGATTGCAAAAAACTGTTTTTCAGCGATGTAACTCCTAGCATCCAATGCTTTAAAGAGGTGGGTCTTCTTTTTGCAGGTGCAAAGATAGAAACTTCTTCGCGGAAAAACAAAGAAGCTTTAAATATTTTTTTTGACAAAATGAATAAGCGAGCAATTGAACAATTGACTTAGCTAAATTTTGCTCAAATCCTCCGGGGGCCATGCCCTACCCTATCCCTGATTAATTGCCCGTCTTGACACAATTCAATTAAGGACTCGTCCACAAACTGCTGTACCTCGGCAGCGATACTGTCGGGGTATAATAGGTGTAAGTTTGGGCCTGCATCCAATGTGAAATACAGCGGAAGTCCTGTACGCTCGCGGAATGCCCGCACCCGTTTAATGGCCTCCAGGCTGTTGGGCTCCATCAAGATAAAACTTGGCGTAGAACTCATCATCAAAGCGTGGAGCGTGAGGGCCTCATCTTCTGCAATCTCGCCGAAGCGGTTTACATCGCCCTGTTGCAGCACTTCCAGCAGCTCGGTCAGGTTATGGTTGGCCTGCGCATAACGCGTAGCCGCGTAAGGATTGCCTTCCATCAAGCCATGTCCGGCACGGCTAGATACTTTTTTTTCAGAGCGACTGACAATCATGATGTCGTCGTGGAAGGTTTTAAAAACTGGATGCGTTTCATAAGGCACCGCGTACTCATTAGAAGAGCCTGGCAAAGCAGCTAACTCGCCCCAGGCAGCCATGCCAGGGTATACCGAGCGGCAAGCTGAGCCTGAGCCTAATCGTGCAAAGATGGAAGCCCGTTGAAAAAATGCGGCATCATCAAGTGCTAATATACCCAACTGGCGTTCGATATCACAAAGGCAAAGCGCCAAGGCGCTCATGGCCGAGGCAGAGGATGCAATGCCCGCAGAATGGGGGAAGGAGTTTTCAGAATGGATTTCAAGGTGCCAATCGTTCAAAAATGGCATCTCGGGCAGGATGCTCTCCAAAAAGGCTTGAAGTTTTGCTTGGAACGCCGGGTTGGCTTGTCCTTCAAATAAAAACTGGATAGAAACACCCGCCGTGGTTTTAGGCTGGTAGGCCACCCAGGTTTTGGTGTGCGCTGCTGATAGCGTGAAGCTGATAGAGGCGTTACGGGGCAATTGCCTTCCATATTTACCCCAATATTTAACGATGGCAATATTGGAGGGGCTGGTCCAGCCTACGCGTTGTTCTTGGCTCATTGATCTGTAATTTGACGGGACAAAGGTAGTTAAATGCTTGTAAATGGTAAAAGGTTCATCACAAGCTACCCAAAAGGTCATTTCTCATTTATTCTTTTCATCGTTTATTCTTTTCATCATTTCATCATTTATGCTTTTTTGGGCGCGTCCCTCGCGCTGCTCGGGTCGGTCCCCTCTGGGTGCGCTAATCGCTTAGTGCGCGTTGCGCACCGGGCCTGGCGGCCCGCCCGCCGGGCACCTCGCGCTTATTGTACACCTGTTTTCTAGCTTAGCAAAATTAATTTCACAAAAAAGTAATGTCGATACAGATAACGATACCGGCTTAGCAGCTTGGAGGGCGGCCCGCCAGGGCCGGTGCGCAACGCGCACTAAGCGTCCAGCGCACCCGGAAAGCTGCGACCCGAGGCCATGAAGCCGAGGGGAAGCCCCAAAAAAGAAAAAAAATAAACAGCACCGCAAGCGCATTTCGGTTGCCCTAAATCAATTACTTTTGGCATCGGCAACCTATATATATGATACAACAAGCTGTACAGCCCCGGATATTCCTTTTTTTTAGCCTATTGTGTGCGGTGTGCATGATAACGGCCTGTCAATCTCGTACAGAGCCCACCCTCTTCGTACTCCGCATAAACTCTACCACCAACGTTACCTCGCTCGACCCTGCTTTCGCATCTACGATGGCCAACATCAACGCGGTGAGTCAAATATATGAAGGGCTTGTAGGGCTAGACGACAGCCTGAACCTGGTGCCTAAATTGGCCAAACGCTGGTCGGTATCGCCCGATGGGCTCGATTATACCTTTATACTAAGGAACGATGTGTATTTTCACCCACACCCTGACTTTGGCCCGAGCAAAACCAGGGCCCTGAACGCCAACGATGTGCGCTACAGTTTTGATCGTTTGCTCGACCCTGAGCTCGGGGCCAAGGGCGCTTGGGTGTTCCGAGATAAAGTACGGGACAGCCTCCCGTTCGAGGCATTGAACGATAGTACTTTTGTCATACACCTCAAGCAGGCATATCGGCCACTTATCGGCCTACTCAGCACGCCGTTCTGCTATGTCGTACCCGCCGACCTTGCCCAAAAGCTGGGGAAAAATTTCAGAACACAACCCATTGGTACTGGTCCATTTTACTTAAAGGTATGGGAAGAAGGGCAAACCCTGATATTAAGCTACCATGATGCCTACAGAATGCGGCATGAGAACCACCCCGTTGGTATTCGGTTTTACTTCATCAAAGATCGTCAGACGGCATTTTTCGAGTTCAAAAAAGGGAAGCTACACCTGCTCACCGGCCTGGAATCGAGCTACACAGATGAACTCCTTGATAAACAAGGTACTTTGCTGCCGAACAGCCCTTATACTTTCGTCAAGCAACCTTTCCTGAATACCGAGTACCTGGGTATACTGATGGATTTTAAACAAGACCCGCAATCGCCCCTCGCCCATAAAAAGGTGCGGCAAGCCCTGAATTGGGCCATTGATAAAGATTTAATGCTCAAAACACTGCGCAATAATGTAGGTATCCCGGCGGCGCATGGCTTTATCCCGCTTGGCATGCCGGGCTACGACCAACGGTCGGTAAAAGGTTATACGTACAATCCGGAAAAAGCAAAAACACTCCTTGCTGAAGCAGGATTCCCTAAGGGTAAAAACCTGCCCGTGATAGTACTCCATACCAACGCCGATTACGCCGACCTCTGTGCCTTCATCATGAAACAATGGGAACGCATCGGGGTAAAAAGCAGCATGGAGGTACTCGACCCTGGGACACTCCGTAGCCTCCGCGACAAACAGCAACTGGCCATGTTCCGTGCTTCGTGGATAGCAGATTACCCCGACCCGGAGAATTATTTTGCCCTTTTCTACGGTAAAAATGCATCACCACCTAATTATTTCAAATTCAAACACGATACATTCGATGCTTTATATGAGCGTGCCCTGCGTAGCATCGACGAAAAAGAACGCAACGATTTATATGTACAGATGGACCAAATCCTGGTGGATGAAGCTCCCGTCATTTTTTTATTCTATGATCAAAGTGCCCTGTTTGCGCAGCAAAACATCAAAGGGGTAAAACTCAATCCGATGAATAACCTGGATTTGAGCCATGGCGCCCTAGTGATTGAATAGACCTAAAGGATACCGTCTTTTTTGGCTTTCTCGATGATTGCCACTACGGCGCTAGTAGGCAATTTACTCTTTTTGGCAATTGCGGCAAGCGTTTTACCGGAACGATACAGTTTGATTATCTCAAGCACTATAACCATGCCTTTTTCAATGCCTTTTTCAATGCCCTTTTCCATGCCTAGCTGGTAGTAGCTGTCTGCTGAAATATCAATGATTGGCATATCAATATAGTTTTGAATTAAAGTTGAGTCAAATTTACGAAGTCGGGATAATACTTGCAACTGTTTGAGATACTTTCCCTAAGTATTCCAAAACGACTAAATTATCTCAATTGAAAGTCCATTGTGGTACTGCATAAGGCAAGCAAATCTGTATTTAATTTGGGAATCCCGCGAATAGCTGTATTTTTGTGTTTTACGGAAACCAACTCGGCTTCCTGGACAGTTAACTTTAACGCAGGTTTGTTGACACAAACTTGTAGATTATATACACGGGCAAGGCTTTATAAAAGCCGTTTCTACATTGTCTCATCGGGGTTAAAGCCTTGTGCTCTTCTCCCGTTGTACTGTTCCGGTAGCAGGGTCGCTTTATTTTCACACCACCCTAGCATGCTTTTCGAACAAGTTATTGGTCAATCCAAGGTTAAAAAGCGCTTGACGGCTAACGCCCGATCAGGAAGGGTTCCGCATGCCCAAATGTTTATAGGCCCCAAAGGAAGCGGCCAACTCGCCATGGCACTGGCTTATGCAAGCTATTTGCAATGTGAAAATCCTGGTAAAACCGATGCTTGTGGTACTTGTAGTGCCTGCACCAAATCAACCAAGTATATCCACCCTGATATACACTTCAGTTACCCATCCGTAGGCACCAACGTCATCAGCACCGAGCTCCTGAAGCCTTGGCGAGAGGCCCTAACTGAAAATCCTTACCTCGACATCAACAACTGGCTCGATCGCCTCGGCGCCGAGAACAAACAGGGCAACATCAACAAGGATGAATGCCAAGATATCATGCGCAAACTCGGGCTCCGTATCTTCGAGGGCAAGTACAAGGTCCTCGTCATGTGGCTGCCCGAATACCTAGCCAAAGAAGGTAACCGCCTGCTGAAACTCATCGAAGAACCACCCGACAACACGGTTTTCCTCTTCGCCGCCGATGATACCGACCAAATCCTCAACACCATACTCTCTCGCTGCCAACTGGTTAAACTCGACCCTTTGAGCGATGAGGATATCAGCCTGAGCCTACAACAAATCGACGGGGTAAGCCGCGACCAATCGCTTTTTGCGGCCTATCTCTGCGAGGGCAATTACAACCGTGCCCTCCAGCTCGTATCCGAAACCGATACCACTATCACCAACATCTTGGTTAACTGGCTCAGGGTCTGTAATACCGGCCGTGGTAAAGAAATGGTCTTGTGGTCTGAACGCCTGGCCGGGGCCTCCGCTTTCGAAGGCAAAAAATTTGGCCGTAAAGATCAAACGCATTTTATCCATTACGCCCTCCATTTCCTGCGCGAAATCACCGTGCTCTGTTTCGATAAACATCGCGACGCAAGGCTGCTCGACCAGGAAAAAGAAACCGCTCAAAAACTAGCTGCTTACCTCAACTTTGATCAAATTCGTATGATTGTAATGCTGCTAGACGAAGTGGCTTACTTCATCGAACGCAATGCTAACCCCAAGATTCTCTTCTTGGATACCAGCATCAGGATACACAAAATCATGCGACAGCGTTGATTTTGGGCGTGCCCCCGCTACGCTGGGGCGCCACCCTCCAGGTTCGCGCAGTTGCTTTGCTTCTTTGCGGAGCACTTCGTGGTTCGCTATTCGCTCGGAGCCTACGGCACCAGCCACGCTACGCGCGGCTGCCCTCCGGTCGGCTCACGCGATTAGTGTTCAGCCGGAAACCCTTGTTCTAAAAAACTTCACTTAACTCAATTATACCCTATACATATATGGCATGTGCAAATTGTGGGAGCGGCGGTGGTTGCTCCACCGGTGGCGGCGGATGTTCGAGCGGCAAATGCTCCTCGAATAGCTGTAACCGATTAAACGTTTACGACTGGCTGACGGATGTAGCAGATCCCGGCCAAGCAGAATATGAAACCGTCGAGGTAACTTTCAAACAAGGTTCTCGCAAAGGTTTTTACCGCAAACCCAGTAATGTACAAGCTATTACTGGCGACCCAGTAGCCGTTGAAGCCACCGGCGGTGGTTACGATATCGGCCACATTTCGCTCAGCGGCGAGCTGGTACGCCTCCAGATGAAACGCAAACGCGTACGTGATAACCAACAAATGCCCAGCGTACTCCGCATCGCGAACGAACGCGACATGGAACGCCTTAAGGAAGCTCGCGCCGGCGAGCAAGCTGTTTTGGTAAAATCGCGTGCTATTGCCCGCAGTCTCAACCTCGACATGAAAATTGGCGATGTAGAATTCCAAGGCGATATGCGTAAGGTAACCATCTACTACACCGCAGATGGCCGTATCGACTTCCGGGAGCTGATTAAACACTATGCCCGCGATTTCAAAGTAAGGATTGAAATGCGCCAGATTGGAGCACGTCAAGAATCAGCACGCATCGGTGGCCTTGGCCCCTGCGGCCGCGAACTCTGCTGCTCAACCTGGCTCAGCGATTTCAAATCGGTATCAACCTCTGCGGCAAGGTACCAGAACTTGGCCATCAACCAGGCCAAACTGAGCGGCCAGTGCGGCCGTTTGAAATGCTGCCTCAACTACGAGCTGGATGCCTACATCGAGGTGTACAAACAATTCCCACGCAACGCCGATAAATTACATACCGAAACAGGCACTGCCGACCTGATCAAAACTGACATTTTCAAACGATTGATGTTCTATATCTACAAAGAACAATCGTTCTCGAAAATGGTGGCCATATCTATCGAGCGGGCCAAGGAGATCAAGGCGATGAACCAGAAAGGTATCAAACCAGCAGAGTTGCAGGACCAAGCTATTATCGACAAGCAAATTGCCGACAACAAAGCGGAAATGGGCTTCGTTGATGTAACCGGTGAAATTGAACTCAAACCGCTCCAGAAGAAAAAGAAAAAGAAAAAACGCCCCGGTGGCGATAATACCAATAGTGACAGGCCCGCAAGCGCCGACCGCCCTGCTCGAGTTCAAGGTCCACCACGCGACGAACGCCAAAACCGCCCAGAACGCAACGACCGTCCACCGCGCCAAGAACGGACCGACAGGCCCGAACGCAATGATCGCCCGCCACGCACAGAACGTACAGATAATCCACCGCGCACAGAACGCACGGATAGACCACAACGCAACGACCGTCCGCCACGCACGGAGCGGACCGATAATCCGCCACGCCAGGAACGCACGGATAGGCCAGAACGCAATGACCGTCCACCACGTACCGAGCGGACTGATAATCCACCACGCCAAGACAACAGGCCAAAAGGCCCTCGTCCGCCACAACAGCAAGGCCCTAAACCTGAAGGTCAAAACGACCCGAACAACCAAGGCCCTGCAAACCCTGATGGACAAGACAACCCCAACCGCAACTCGAAAAACAAGCGTTGGCCAAGGCGAAACAATAAACCAAACGACCGCAAGGATCCACCGCAAGCCTAATTAATTTAGGTGGCGGTAGCTGAGTCCTTGCAGATGAGTATACACGCTACGCGTGAGCTGGCCGGAGCACCGCACGCGCAGCGTGCGGGCCACGCAGTGGCCGAGCGAATAGCGAGTGCGTAGGACAGCGACGGCAGGGGGAAGATGAGCGCAGCGAAGCCCCCTGCCGGCACGCCCAAATCAAAAAACTATAACGCATGATGAAAAAAGTGTTGTTGTTGCTGGGCCTTTGGATAGGCTTGGCTCAGTTTGCCTTGGCGCAAGATGCCCAATATGCACGCGACCTGATGGCCGTGCTCTGCTCGCCAGATATGGATGGCCGAGGCTACGTAAACA
This sequence comes from uncultured Saprospiraceae bacterium, assembly GCA_964508975.1. GTDB lineage: Bacteria > Bacteroidota > Bacteroidia > Chitinophagales > Saprospiraceae > CAZDVQ01. The sequence continues at coordinate 30,038 of CAZDVQ010000013.1, read as the reverse complement.
AAGGCGAAATCAAAGCGGCGAATTATTTGGCCGAAGAAATGAAGCGCTTGGGGATGCTTCCTATGTTTAAAAGTACCTACTTACAAGGTTTTTCGCTCAAAGCCAATAGTTTTCCGGGGAGAATGCAGTTCAAATCGGATAAAAAAGAGCTGACTCCTGGCATTGATTACCTAGTGCACCCCGATGCACCAAGCATGAAAGGCAAATACAAGACATTGCACCTGGACGGCTCCTTGTTGCGCGATAAACCTGCCCTTGAAAACATGCTTTTGAGCAAAGGAAAAGGGAAAGTGCTGGTGCTGGATATCCGAGGGATTGAGCGTTACGGCAAGGACAGGGCCGTGGTAGACGAGATGGAAGTATGGCTCAAAACCGAGGCGAAACTGCCCATTGTGGCCGTGGTATTCCTGCAAGATACGAAACTGACTTGGTTCCCTGCCTGGGAGCAAGTAAAACGCCCTTTATTCCTGGTGAAAGCCGCAGCTTTTGGGGAGCAGTGTAAATATATCAGTTTGGATATTGAAGCGAGTTTCAACGCCAAACAAGGCTCGCAGAACGTGGTTGGATACATACCTGGCAGCGTTTACCCCGATTCGGTGGTGATGATAACCGCGCATTACGACCACCTGGGCCGTATGGGCAGCCAAGTGTTTTTCCCGGGTGCCAACGACAACGCTAGCGGTGTAGCCATGGCATTAAGCTTGGCGAAATACTACAGTAAACCAGAGAACAAGCTCCCCTACACCTTGTGTGTGGCCCTGTTCGGCTCGGAAGAAATTGGATTGATTGGTTCAAGGTTCTTCGCGCAGAAGCCACCATTTGCTTTGAGCAGGGTTAAATTTTTGCTCAACTTAGATATTTTGGGTACCGGCATAGACGGTATAACCGTAGTGAACGGGAGTGTGTACAAGGAAAAATTTGACCAACTGGTACAAGTCAATGATACCAAAGGCTTATTGAAGCAGGTAAAAGTGCGGGGCGAAGCCTGTATTAGCGATCATTGTTTCTTTCACATGCAAGGCGTGCCCAGTTTTTACGTTTATACCATGGGTGGCATAGATGCCTACCACGATGTGAACGACAAAGCCGAAACATTAACGTTGGAGGCTTTTGATAACTTGATTACTTTATTTTCTGCCTTTATTGACGATTTATGAGCCGATACTTAATACTACTTGTTGCATTGGTATGCAGCCTAAATTTGGATGCACAGCAATCGTTGAAAAAAACGAAACTAAAATGGAAAGTTGGTGCTACCAACGCATTTGTTGGTGCCATGTATGAAGGCAGCGAAGGCAATGCCAATACATTTGAAGGTTTATTGAAAGACAATAGTGGTTTTACGCCAGCCAACTTTGGCGCTTATGGTGCAGGCTGTTCGCCTTATTGCAGCTTGTTCAACCTAAAATACCCTATGACCTTTGGGTTTGGTTTATCACTACACCCTTACCGTAGTGCATTGGGCGAGTTGAGCCCAGAGGATAGACTACAGGAATTGCGTTTAGCATTTGTGGTGACACTGCGCTCGACCGTGGATGGCTACAAATTGGAAACCGCGAGTGGCCTAAATGATACTTTAAGCTTTGAAGCCTTGCAATACCGAATGCTACAAGTTGAAGCTGGCGTTCAAGCCGACTATTTATTCAATACCAATTTTTCAAAGTTCTTCACCTTGTTCGCGGGTGTAGGCGCACGCATAGGTATGCCTATGAGCTCGCGGGTAGACAAAGTTTACACCCAGGGACAAGCACAAGTAGTTGACAGCGAGGCTGGGAGGTACTTAATCAATAGTACAGAGACATACACCAAGTTCAAATTAAAGCCGAGTTTACATACCCGAATGTATATTCCGCTTGGTATGAAGTTAACGATAACCCCAAACTCAAAGCTTATTATCGAGGGGAATGTTGGCTTTTCCTGGCGCCAGAGTTTTGGCGGGGGAAGCCGGTTCAACGGATTATTTGGCGCCAACATCGGAATGGTGACCATATGGTAAAATTTGCTTAGGTTTGCATTAAATCCAAAAAACAGGATGAAAGCCCTTATACCCGTAGCAGGCGCAGGCACTCGCCTAAGGCCTCATACATACACGCAGCCCAAACCTTTAATACCGGTGGCTGGCAAGCCGATTATTGCATTTATCATTGACCAACTACGCGAGGCGGGCATTGAAGAGTTTGTATTTGTAATTGGTTACCTTGGAGAGAAAATACGATCTTTTGTAGAGCAGCGCTACCCTGACTTGGACGTGCAGTTCGTTCAACAAGACCAACGCCTGGGTTTAGGGCATGCTATTCTGCTATCGAGGTCGGCTTTTAACCCAGAGGATGAAGTGTTCATTGTACTGGGTGATACTATCTTCGATGCAGATATCCGCAACATGATAAATAACCCAGTGAGTTCAATCGGGCTCAAAAAGGTAGATGACCCCCGTAAATTTGGCGTGGCCGAATTGAATGAAAAAGGACGGGTAACCTCATTGGTGGAAAAACCACGGATACCTAAATCGAACATGGCCATTGTAGGCTTGTATAAGATACGCGAGCTGAGCGCCTTGATGGATGCTTTACAGTACAATTTCGACAACAATATCCGTACAGTAGATGAATTTCAGTTAACTGATGGTTTAATGCGATTAGTAGAACAAGGCATTGAAATCCAGGGCGTTGAAATAGGCAACTGGTTTGACTGTGGCAGGAAAGATATCCTCTTGGAAACCAATGCAATGCTCCTCCGCAGGCAGAATGCCGAGCAACAGCTTAACTACCAGTTCCCCAATACGATTATCATTCCACCTGTTTCCATTGGGCATAACTGTGTGATACAGAATTCAATCATCGGCCCGAATGTAACAGTGGGCGATGACGCCAGTATTAAACGATCTATTATCAAAGATTCTATCATAGGCAACTATGCCACCATTGAGGAAGTAGTGCTTGACCGTTCGGTTGTGGGTAGCGATGCCGCAATTAAAGGTCTAGTTCAAAGTCTCAACATCGGGGATAATACTGAAATTGACTTTGGGCGATAAGCAGAGGAGTATCAATTCCAGCGTAATGGCTGCTTGTAAGCAAACACCAAGTAAAAGCCGAGTAGTACATACTCGAGGCTGACTAGCCATAAGTGTTCATGAAATTGCCCAGTGTGGTAGTTCAAATAAGTCAACGCAGCACCAAATGCCCAAACTAAAGGCCAATACTGGGCTGCTAGTACCACCCAGACTAGCATCCCTGCCACATACCAAGGATGCACGGTAGTGGAGCACAAATAATATAGCAAATGCGTTAGGGCTAAATACTGCGGTAATTGATTCAACCTCAACTCATGTTTAATGCGTATAAATTTAAACCATAACCATGTAGCTGCTAGTACAAACAGCCCCATACACATTGGCCCTAGCCATGCAATGGCATTATAACCTTTAATCCAGTACCCCGCGGCCCGCAATAGATAGTATAAGCTAGCATTATACTCAAAATGGGTAAAATACAATGAAAAGCTACTACCCGTTTGAGCCAAAGCATTGTATAGCGGCCATATGGTCAAGGTGCTACAAATCAAAATACCTAGGGCCGCCCAAATCTTGTATATATTTTTAGGCAAAGCCATGATGACAAATGGTACAAAAACGACAGGAATTAACTTTGTACCAATGGCGATCCCAGCCCCTAAAACATAGGGCATCAAGGCCCAGACTTGACCAAGTTGAACTTTAGTACTGGCCCATAGCATCATCGAAATGCCTAAGACCACATAAACTTCAGCATGAAGGTTAGCCGTAAACTCAACCAATACCAAAGGGTTTAAAGCATACAAGAGGACCAGTTTGGGTTTTAATCCTTTATCCAGTACGTACTGGTACAAAAAAAACAAGGTGCCTAGCTCCGCCAAAATAATCCATAAGCGAAGGATGACTGTATTGTATCCTATATTAGCCCCACCCCATATAGCGGCTTGTTTGAAAATAAATTGTAATAGTGGCGGATATACCGTGTGGTAAGCGGGCGAATTTAAACCACTATACAAATTTTGTGTATACGTACTATCCATCAATACGAAATCAGGCTTTGAAATTAAGTCAGCTGGCTTATACAAAAACGGATTCAGACCCGAAGCGCTTAATTGGCCATCCCAGATATATCGGTAATAATCATCAGAAAGCAGGGGTATGTTCGGGAGCAAAAACAGGCGTACCAACACTGCAATACCGAGTATCCAGGCGATGTGATTGCTTTCATCCATGGACCATGAGCCAAATAGAAATAGCGCATAGGCCCCGGTAAAAACCAACACCCATGTAACCGCTTGTTCCCTTGGAATGGCATATGTCGCCAACAATACAAGCAAAAGCGCTAGTATCACTGAAATTAGGGCCAGGTACGATTTAGATTGATTAATTTTGTGCATCCATTTTAAGTGCTTGGGCACAAATATAGGTTTCTTTCTGTTGTAAGTACACCTCCTGCTAAAACCACCCATATCGTGACTAACCCCAATAAAAAATTCAAGGCCCAAGGCAAACTCTTGCTCAGCGGTGAATATGCTGTACTCGATGGTGCCAAGGCCCTGGCTTTACCCAGCAAGTATGGCCAGGAACTCTACGTTGAACCGTTCCTATCTGAATCAAATACATTACTTTGGCACAGCATCGACAGCGAGGACCATTGCTGGTTTGAAGCAAAGTTCAATACCGTAAACTTTGATATCCATGAAAGCAATGAGCCTGCTGTAGCCGAACGATTATCAAATATTTTAAAAATGGCCCGAATCCTATCGCCTAATTTCTTGAGGGATGCCCAGGATTATCATGTCAAAACCATATTGGGCTTCCCGCGTGACTGGGGCTTGGGCAGTAGCTCTACCCTACTCTCCCTCGTGGCTCAATGGGCCAATGCTGATGCATTCCGCTTGTCCGACTTAACCTTTGGTGGCTCTGGTTATGATATTGCCTGTGCGAGCCAACAAGGCCCCATCGTGTATCAACGCCAAAACAACCAGGCACGGTTTCATGCCTCTAGCTTTAACCCTGCCTTTAAGCAGATGCTCTGGTTTGTTTGGCAAGGTAAAAAACAAGATAGCCGAGAAGGAATAAGCCATTATAAAAAATTAGATCTGGCAAGCAAGCAAACCTTGGTCGATGCCTTGACCCGATGTACTGATAATCTATTAGTACCTACCTTACACTTTAACGAGTTTGAGGCCATTCTAAAAGAGCACGAAACTATAGTGAGCACCATGCTTAACTTGCCTAAAGTACAGGATTTGTACTTTAGCGACTACTGGGGCCAAACTAAATCATTAGGTGCCTGGGGAGGTGATTTTATCTTAGCCACCAGCTTAAGATCAGAAACCGAAACCAAAGCTTATTTCCATGAAAAAGGCTTTGACGTAGTGATGAACTATGGTCAAATGATTTTATAACCTCAAAGCTCTGGTGCTTAATATCAAGGCATAAAAAAAGGGCTTATCCGATGGATAAGCCCTTTTTAGTATCTGGAATAGCTGATTATTTGCGACCAGCTTTACCTTCTGGTTTTGACATCTCTTTGTCGCCTTCTTTAGCAACGCGGAATTCAACACGACGGTTTTGGGCATGTTGTTGTTCAACAGTTGCACCTTTAACGAGGTTAATTTCTTCGCCACCGAATTGAAGGATCAAACGTTCGCGAGCAATACCGTAGTTGGTTACCAAGAAATTGATAGCCTCGTTAGCACGGTTCCAAGAAAGTACATCGTTGTATTTTTCAGCACTTCTTGTATCTGTGTTACCCGTAACTACAACTTTCATTTCTGGGTAAGTTTTCATTACGTTGGCTACGTGATTCAAGTTTTCGTATGATTCAGACTTGATGCCGTAACGGTCAAGATCGAAGTAAATCATAGGCAAGAACCATTCAGACAAGCCATTACCGTTACCACCTTTACCGAAACGTTCGTCGTCGATTGGAGCATAACGTTTGTCAGCTGCATCTAAGGCACGTTTAACTGGATCTGGTACTTGAGCTACACCGTTCTGGTCGATTGGGTACCCTGGAGGTGAATATGGCTCTTTGTCTTGGCAATCTGGAATACCGTCAGAGTCAGAGTCAAGTTGCTCACCACGAGTGTTAACTGGGCAGTCAGCAGGGGTATTAGGCTCTTTGTCCAAACGATTAGGAACACCGTCGTTGTCGTCGTCTTTCAACAAACCTTCCAACTGATCCATTTTCTCGTTGATGTCAGCAATATTTTTGTATTGAGCATCCAATGGGTTTACAAACCAAAGTGGTTCAACACTCTTAGTTTTGCTACCAATGTTGAAGTTCAAACGAACGTTGGTGTACATTGGGATATCATCGTTGGTTGTTGGAGTACCAAACTCTGTCCAACGGTTACCATCATACAAGTCTTCACTAAAGGCTACTTGAATTTTGTGCTCCAAGCCAAGTGTGATGCGTTTGCTTAAACGGAACTCTACGCCAACGATACCAGTTAAAATAGGATTGATGCTATATTCACCAAGTTTGAATTCAAAGGCAGTTTCACGTTCTGCATCTGTTTCATAAGTACCATCGTAAAGATTTTTCAATGCATCTATAACGGCAGCCCTATCATCGAATGAAGGATTAGATGACAATACAGGTAAACTTCCAAACGTGTACAATGCATTGTTACCATCTAGCGCATCAATTTTTGTTTTGTAGGTCTGTACACCTAAACCTGCGCCCAAATAGAATGACACTTTATTCCTACGTTTATGAAACAACAAGTTATTCAAATTGAACAAGAAATCAAGACTAGCCTCGTGGCTAACCATGTTATAGTTCGAATAAAACTGGTTGCTATTGCCAGTTTGGCCATACCCAAGATCAAACAATGCTCTATGGTAAGCAGAGTTAGTTGGATCAGGGCGAACAGTATTGGCATTGTAGTTCAAACCTTTGGCATTACCGAATTGGTAGTTCAAACGCAAAGACGTTGAATAACCTAAAGCTTTGCGAACTGATGCGCCAAAACCATATCCAAATTGGCTTGCAACATCACCGCGTACCCAGTAGTAACCACCGTGAACGCCTACTTGCCACATGTTGCGTGGTTTGCCAGGGAAACTGTAATCATTTTTTTTCCATTTACCGTGTTGATCGGTATCGCGCTTGCGCACTACCTCGTCCTCTGTAGGATCTGGTGTAATGTTTTCGTCTTTCTGACCGAAAACATTTGTTGTTGCTATGAATGCTAAGGCTAGCAACCATAGTTTTGTCATGTGGAACTTCTTGACCATAAGGTACTCGTTTTAAACAATCGTATTTAGTGTATAAGTATTTTGTCGTGCTGCAAAAGTAGGCATAATAATTAACCTAGCAAGCTGTAAAACATGATTTTATGGAAAAATCAGCTTATTTGCTTTAAAAACTAACTTAAAATAGGCTTTAAACCCTAATTAACCTTGCTCTGGCATCAGTTTTTTCAAAGAATTGGTCAACGCAGCTACCGAAATACCTGTCAATGAACTATTCGTTTGATGAATGCGTTCGACCGCTGCACGAATCGTGCCAGATACGTCGTCAAAGATGCCTTGGTCCGTTAATTCTTGGTTAGGTTGCATTAAATATGCAAAAACCCTGGCCATACCACAGTTGGCAATGAAATCGGGGATAACCGAAACTTTGCTATCGGTGTAACGTGCAGTCGGGCCAAAAAACACTTCGTCGTCGATAAATGGTACGTTTGCACCACACGACATCATCTCTAAACCGCCTGCTATCATACGGTCTACTTGATCGCGAGTCACGATTTTTGACGCTGCACCCGGGATGAAAATCTCCGCCGGTACATCCCAAACTTTTTGGTTGGCTTCTTCAAAGCTCATCATGCCCTCGGCTTTCAACTTGTTGCCATCCTTGTGCAAGAACAGGTTTACCACCTCGTCCAAGCTCAGGCCTTCTGGCTTGATAATACCACCTGCAATATCTATGATACCTACAATTTTAACGCCGTTGCTGGCCAGGTAATACGCCGCGGCCGATGCCACGTTACCCCAACCTTGTATAATAGCACGCTTGCCTTGCAGTTCGCTTTTCTTATAAATATCGTAAAAATGACGCACGGCCTCGGCTACGCCGTAGCCTGTAATCAGGTCGGCCACCGCCAGTTTATCACCTTCAATGGTATATTTAGGGTTCTCTACTATTTTCGATACGCCGTGGCGCAATTGGCCCAAAGCGTTGATACGGTCGCCTTCTTTCGGGCGTAAATGGCCGTTCACGATACCTTCTTGTGGGTGCCACAAACCAAGGTCCTCGGTAATCGGAATAACGTCTTTCAACTCGTCCACGTTCAAGTCGCCGCCTGTGCCGTAGTAGTTTTTCAACAAGGGGATAACGGCAGCGTACCAGCGCTCCAACACCTCAACCCGGCGAGGGTCTTTGGGGTCAAAATCAATCCCCGATTTAGCGCCGCCAATATCTGGCCCACACACCGAGAACTTGATTTCCATCACTTTGGCCAGCGAAATAACCTCTTCTTTGTTCAATCCACGACGCATACGGGTTCCACCACCGGCGGCTCCGTTGCGTAGCGAGTTAATCACCACCCAGCCGCGGGCATAGGTGTAAGGGTCGTTCCATTCGAAAACAATCTCCGGTGCTTTCGATTTGTATTGCTCTAGTAAAGCTTCCATTTGGTTAGGTTTTCCGCGAAGTTATAAAAACTTTAGCTGTTTTTGCGTAAAGCATATTTAGCTATATTTGGATAAGGCTGAAAATGGGTAAAGGCTAAATTAGCGAAAGGCTGAAAATGGGTTAAAATGGGTAAAGGTTGCCTAAGGCTGAAAATGGGTAAAGATGGGTAAAAAATCCCTTTAGCCTATGTTTACCAACATTTACCCCTTTACCTATTTTCACCCATCTTTAGCCCTTCACCCATTTTTACCCATTATTTTTTGGGGCCTCCGCCGCTGCGCGGCGGCGCTACGCTACGCAGCTCGCTGGCGCTCGGCCCCTGCGGGTCTGGCGGCTACCGCCGCCACTGCTCCGCATCGCTAGGCCAGAAATTAGATGTGAACGGTAAGATGTGAGCGGTAAGCGGATAGTACATTCCTAATATTAATCCCCACATCCCCACATCCCCTAATCCTCTAATCCCTAAAACCTGTAACCTAATAATTAATAACTAATAACTTAGAAATGCCCCTTCTTCCATCCGCCAGTACCAGCTCCACGAGGTAGAGGCCAGGTGATAGGCCCGCGAGGTCCAGTTGGCCTTTTGACTGGGCAATGCTTTGTGTTTTGAGCAACTCGCCCCGACTGCTATACAACAAGGCTTGAGCTATTTCCGCGCCTTGCGCGTACACCGTTACCGTGTTGCTGGCCGGGTTGGGGTACAACTGTACCGATACAGCCTGGCTGGCCACCGTACCTACCGAGCTGATGCCGTTGCCCGTTAAACGCACCCTTACCACGCCGTAGTTGCTGTGCAGCTCCAGGGTATCTTCCACGTAGCCAGAGGCCGTGGGCGAGAAGGTTACATCATAGTGCAAGGTATCATACTTGGGCAACATGGTAGGCAAGGCCAAGCTACTGCTGAATACACCCGTGCCCTGCCGGTACTGCAAGGTATCCAGGCTGGCCGGGTAGCCCACCCGCGATACCACATCTATACTTAGGGTGGTGCTGCTGCCCGCCTCCACCTGGCCAAAGTCTAGCCAATAGCTCGTACTTTGCAGGCTGCTTAAACCCAGCGTGTCGCAAATGCTACCCGTCAAGGCACCTAGGCGGTAGTGGGGGTTATTCGGCAGGGAGACACCTGGGTAAGTAGGTGTATAAGCTGAAAACCAGTTGAAGCTACAGGCCGCCCCTTGCACGTCTGGCGCTTCTATAGCGCTGATTAGCATACCTGGCCTGGGGGCCATGTATATTCTACCATCTGGGGCTAGTTGCATCCTCTCGAAAACATTCATGCTACTAGAGGGACCGTATAAGGGATGAGAATATTGTATGTATGGGTCATTTATCGTGTCTAGAATCGCAAACTCTGATATTTCAATGAAAGTTCGTTGGTAAACACTTAAATCAAACTGTAAAAGATGTATACCTGAACTTACATAAAGTTTTTTTGAAGATGGAGAAAATTCTACAGCATACGGTATTTCTATCATATTGGTCGTAGGGTTTATGTTAATCTCGTCTGCAAGAAGGCCGTTTTGCCTATCAAATGTAAAAACACTGAAAGACCCCCCATTAAAATAATTTGCCCTTGCATAGTAAGCCCCGTCCGGTGAAAATGCAGGTATAAACCCTTCCCCCCTATCGGGATGCCCCGTGAACTGGCCCACATATTGTTTGCCCAGGTAGTCGAGCCCCCCGGGCGACAACAATATCCTGTGGTAGCAATTGTTCTTGTAGCCAGTCTGGATAATCCACCAGTCCCGCCCGTTCGCGTGCCGGCAGGCTTTCATGTTGCCGCCTTCCAGGCTGTCCGTGGGCAGCGGGATAGGCTGGTAACGCTGTACCAGTGCACCACGACCGTTGTTTGCCGCCATATCAACCACGTGGTAAACCAGCCCCCTGTTCCGCAACACGTAGTTGAACAACGCGCTGTCGTATTCTGGTACCAAGGTTTGTTCAACGATGATGTACCTGCCCGGGTGACCCGGGTAAGGCAAACACACGATATTACCTACCGTGTACACAAGCACGTTGCTGGTGTTGTATAAGTCCCTGAAAAAATCGATCACGGCCCTGAACGACAGGCTATCACCGTTCTGCATGAGGTTGCCCGTGGAGTCTATTACCCGCTTCCCGTCGGTGCTGAACAGGTAATTCCCCGCCTCGTCGCTCATGCTGATATAGCCAGAACTTAATACAAGGTCCCTCAGGCTGTCACACCTCGTGTTCACCACCAGCCCCGATGCCGTGAAATCCATGTCACTCATGCCAAACTTGTAATTATCTTGTAACGGGGGGAGATATGTTTGGCAGTAAGATGCTGCCAACTGGGGAATCCCCCCCTGGTAAAACATCCAGTGTTTATCGTGTAGCTGTGCCTGGCCTAGGCCAGGGCAAGCCAGGGCCAATACCAGCAATACAATAGTGCTAATCCTCATGTTTCACGAGTTTCAGGTGATGCGCAAATTCAATGTCCGAGAGCTATAGCGCCAAGACTATAAATCCAATAAGGTTATTGGCTAAAGCCATAACGTTCGTTTGTCCAAAGATAAACAAAGTTTGCCAAAAGCGAAAACGCAAAAAATCAAAAACGGCTAAAAAATACCTTTCACATGAATCATGAAAATCACACCAATCATAGTTCAGACAAACCGGGCTGCTCCGCAGCCTTTGCGTTAGCTGCCTGGCGGGCGGGCCGTAAGGCCCGGTGCGAAGCACCGAGCGCAGCGAAGCCCAAAAGGGAGCGGCGACGCGACAGCGGCGCAACGCCCAAAAAGAATAAATGATGAATGGAATAAATGATGAAATGACTTATGCCTTGCTGGCCTAAATTATGTAGCCTTTTACTAGAATTAACTTCAATCATGTACAAAAGCAAAAATCTAGCCGCCGATACCCTATAACTAGCAACTAAAACATACTTTTGGGGAAATTTATCCCGCAATACGCATGGCAAACAGTATCGAACATTGGTTAAAACCTTTTGTAGCCCCCGAGGCGCAGTACCAACCCTGGCAATGGGGCCAAAACCTGGCGAGCTACAAGGGCAAAAGCCTGACCAAAGGACAGTACCACCTGGCCCTGGTTGGTGTAGGTATTAGCCCTGCTGAAACACAAGCATCTGCCTTGATACGCAGGCAGTTATACAAGATGGCCTTTAACCTGAGCGGCCTCAAAGCCATCGATATGGGCGATGTACAAGGCAACGATACAGGCATTGCCGAGGTACTGGAATACCTCATAAACTTACACATTACGCCCATCCTGATTGGAGGCACCGCCAGCCAAGCCATGGGCCAGTTTAAAGCTTACGAACAATCGAATAAAGCGCTAACCCTCAGCGTGGTAGCCAATAAAGTGCCCTTTCGCATCAGCCCGAAACCAGAAAGCGAGGAACCGCTGCTCAACCAAATCCTGCAACATCAACCAGGTAAATTGTACCAGTTCCAGCAAATTGGCTACCAGTCGCATTTTACCGACCCCGCCGCACTCGATTTCCTCTCGCGCAACCACCACGAGCTCCTACGCCTAGGCAAGGTGCGCGACCAAATGGAATGTACCGAGCCTATTGTGCGCGATACCGACCTCCTGGTGTTCAACCTCAATGTAGTGCGTTACAACGAAGCGCCCAGTGCGCAAGGGGTATCGCCCAGCGGCTTGTTTACCGAGGAGGCTTGTCGCATTGCCAGATACGCAGGCATGAGCAACCACCTGAGTTCCATTGGTTTTTATGGCCTTCAACCCGACCCGGAGCGCCAAGACGATATTACGGCCCAAACGGCGGCCCAACTGATTTGGTATTTTGTAGATGGCTTGACCAACCGCAAGCTAGAAGACTTGAACAACCCGAACCTGAGTACCAACTTTGTGGTTGACCTCAAGGACGAAAACCTGCAAATCCATTTCAAAAAGAGTATGCTCACCGAGCGCTGGTGGATGGAAATCCCGAGCTCCGGTAAATCAACCAAGAAAACAAACCGCTGGATTTCATGTACTTATGAAGATTATATCATGAGTACCAAAGGCGAGCTACCCGAACGTCTGTTCAAGGTAATACACCGATAAAAGTAGTTACTTCAACAACTGCTCCAGGCCAATGCCACGCGATGCTTTGAGCAAGATAACGCCCTGACCGAAGTCTTGTGCCAAGAACCATGTCTTGGCCTCGGCTGCCGATTTGAAGTACAATCCCCTACCCGATTGCTTGGCCCGCTCGAACTCGGGTCCAACAAACACCAAGGTATCAATATTAGAGGCCAGGCATTTCTGGATGATGGCTTGATGCTCCGTCAGGCTTTCTTCGCCTAGTTCTAGCATATCCCCGATGATGGCCACGCGTGGGCTAGCCACCTGTACCATGAGGTTATCCAGGGCAAAAGCCATGCTGGTGGGGTTGGCGTTGTAGGCATCCAAAATCATTTGTGCCGATTGGTACGGCATCAACTGCGAACGGTTATTATCCGGGCAGTACGAGGCTATGGCTGCAACGATATCGCTGTTGGGCACCTCGAAATAAGTACCTACAGCAGCGGCCGTTTTCACATTATTAAAATTGTAGAGCCCCGTAAGTTGGGTTTGGGCCGTTTGTCCTGCCAGCTCGAAACTTAAAAAAGTCCCGGCATCATTTGGCAAGAGGCCAATAGTTAAATCTGCCCGCTGGGCGGCTGGGCTATCGCTTGTAGCGTAATGGTACTGGTGCTTCAGGTTTACAGCCAATGATTCGAGGAACTGCTGGTCGAGGTCAATAAATACGGTTCCATCCACCTCGTTGAGGTAGCGGTACATTTCAGATTTGCCTTTTTTCACGCCTTCCACGCCGCCAAAACCTTCGAGGTGGGCCTTACCGATATTGGTAATGATGCCATAGTTAGGCCAAGCAATGCGGCAAAGTAAATCTATCTCGCCCTGATGGTTTGCACCCATTTCAACCACAGCAAACTGGTGCTCGGGTTTTATGGAAAGCAAGGTTAGCGGAACACCAATATGGTTATTCAAGTTGCCTTGGGTAGTCAACACCTTGAATTTTTGAGACAACACCCGGCTTACCAACTCCTTGGTGGTGGTTTTACCGTTTGAGCCGGTAATGCCCAGCACGGGGATGCCCATGAACTTGCGGTGGTAGCGGGCCAGGTCTTGCAGGGTTTGCAACACATTGTCAACGAACAAGCAGTGTGGGTCGTTGGCCAGGATAGGGTCGTCGACAACAGCTAGGCGGGCGCCGTCCAATATAGCTTGGCGCGCATACACGTTACCGTCGAATTTATCGCCTCGGAGGGCAAAGAAAATGCTGTTAGCCGTTACACGACGGCTATCGGTACAAACGCCAGCACTGTCTAGAAAGATTTGATGTAGTTGTGCAATCATGGTACAAAAGTAAAGCCCCGGCGTTAGAAAACGTCGGGGCCTTAATAAAAGTTTACAGGAAAATAATCCTATTTGTACTGGCGAACTACTTTTTTCTTTTTCACGCGGAAAGAGTTACCAGCGGTATTATCTGATGCAGGTGCACCTACACGAGTCATAGCGCAACGGAAGCCGATGGTTGAAGATGATTTATCTTCGTCCAAGAAGCGGCGGGTAGCTGGCGACAACCAGTAGAGGCGGTCGGCCCATGAGCCACCTTTGAATACGCGGGCTTTGTCGCTAATCAAGGTAGAGATACCGAAGTTGTAGAATACTTCTGATTGTTGGTCACCATCCAAGTGGTCAACTACGTTACCACGTTGGTAGTTATAGCGGTCAGCAACATCTTCGTCTTTTACTTTTTCGTATTTGAGGCGGCCGAGGCTGTCCATTACTGGGCGACCATCTTCGTCAAGTACTTTTTGCTCGTAGATGTTACCACGGTAAGGGTTCAAATCTTGGCTTTCAACGTCACGCAAAGAGATGCTAGTTGAAGGACGGTAGATGTCAGCAACCCATTCGTTCACGTTACCGGCCATGTTGTACAGACCGAAATCGTTAGGCAAGTACTCACGTACTGGAGCCGTGATGTGTGCTTTATCGTTCAAACGACCGGCAGTACCCATGTAATCACCACGATCGCGTTTGAAGTTAGCGAGGATCAAACCTTGAGATTTGCCACGTACGCCATAGCGGTCAGTGTTGCCATCCCATGGGTAGATACGACGGTCAGTGATACGCTCGTCACCAGCATAAGCTTGGTTGCCGATAAGGGCAAGCGCAGCATATTCCCATTCAGCTTCGGTTGGGAGGCGGTAAGCAGGAAGAACGATACCGTCTTCGAAGCGAACTGAACGCTCGCCACCAGTTTTCAAGTCAGGCAAATTCTTGCGAACAGTACCTACGTATTGACCAGAAAGGTAAGCTTCGGTGTTGAAGTTATTATCGGTAGTTTGGTCTGGTGTCAACTCGAGGATACCTTTTTCAATCAGGATCATCTCGTTCACACGGTCGGTACGCCATTTGCAGAATTCATTGGCTTGCAACCAGTTAACACCTACTACTGGATAGAATTGGTAAGCTGGGTGACGAAGGTACGTTTCAACGAAAGGCTCGTTGTACGACAATTCTTCGCGCCATACCAAAGTATCAGGTAACGCGTTACGTGGTACTTCTGGATACGTTGGGCCATAAACACGGCCTAACCAGTACAAGTATTCTAGGTAATCAACGTTCGCGATTTCAGTTTCATCCATGTAGAAAGAAGAAACAGTTACACGACGTGGCACGTTTTTGTACTCGAACATAACGTCTTGCTCGGTCATACCCATAGAGAAAGTACCACCTTCAATGAACACTAGGTTCGGGCCAGTTGCTTGCCCTTTATAATCTTGTTTGGTTTCGAAGCCACCCCATTTCTGGTCGTTATATGACCAGTTAGTGGTTGCAGAGCGAGTTTTTGGTTTGCAAGAGGTAGCCATGAAAGCGAGTGCTACACACATCAGACCAAGATACAGCTGTTTCTTCATTCGAATTGGGATTTTACAATTAATAGCGTACAAAGGTAAAGTGAATGAATGGAAAAAAACAAATAATAATCAAAAGCAGTTAAAAATTTTCTGCGAACCTTGATTAGCGGAATATTTTGAGGCAATTTTCAAAGCGTCTTGCATTCCGTTTCTTCTTCGCTTTTTCCGATTCGTCTAAGTTGATTATCAATGAAACTTCGTGGGCACCACCCGTAGATGGCGATAAACCAGATACCGTTAAATCATAGCTGTAACCCAGCCTGAAAACGCCTTTCCGGTATCCTAGCGACAAGATTGCCGCATCGGAGTTCGCGAAGTTAGCAGAAAATACCGAACGGTACCATAATCCTGCAAACACACTGCCGTATCCGATTTGGGTACCGACATTAATCTGGTTCATGCCGGCTTGTCGCGTATAAAGAACGTTCGGAGATATGAACGGGTGTGTTCCAACTTTATTGCGTGGATTCAAAGGAAATTCTCCTCCAGCGTTAAAAGTTACGCGCATCGGTATCACACCGCGGTTTTGGCGGTCGCGTAAAAGACTTACGGACGGGGCGTTCAAGTGTTTCAGCGAGACACCAGCGTACCAATACTCCGAAAATGCCATCAAGCCAACACCTATATCTAAATAATTAGCATTGGTGTTCAATGGACGTACCTCGTTGCTGGGGTTGGTGTTACCAGCCCCATCGGTCGAGCCCGTCAGCGGGTCGAGTTGGTCAATAAAAATCAACCTGTCCCAATCCAAACGGGTGTTTACGTACGATACATCCACGCCACCACGGAAAAACAAGTTATCCGCTGCTTGGACATTATAAGCATACGTGCCGGTGAGAAAAAGGTTTTTATAAATACCATTTCCTTGCACATCCGACATCAAAGAAACGCCAAAACCACTGTTCAACTTGTCTACAAATTGGTCGTACGACACCGAGTAGGTTGAGTACGCCGTGGGCAGTTCTGTCCACTGCGCCCGGTAGTTGGACGTAAATCGCGGGTTAGAGGTAATACCCGTCAACGCAGGGTTCAGCAGCAAAGGTGCCGTGAGGTATTGCGAGTACACATTGTCTTGCGCCCAAGACGATTGCATACACAACAACAACGTTAATCCAAGTAATAATTTTCTCATCCGGGTAAATTGAAAGGTCAAAAATAGTATTTTTCAGGTATTTATATGGTACAAATTATAATGACACAAAATATTGCAGCTTGTTCAATCCAATCATTTGCTCATTTCTTCATTTCGTCCATTATGGCACCTGCCGCTGCGCGGCACCGGGTGTTCGGCTCTAATTCCTGTCGCAGGCCGGCTGTTCGGCAGCGGTGGTGCTTGTCTGTACCAGCCTTCGCCCCACCGGGCCTCAAGCGCCTGGCGGCGCTGGTAGCCGCCCTGCTCGGTCATATCCGCCTCACCCCCTGGTGCGGGCCAAGTTGGGGTAATGTATATAAGGTAACGTCAAAACTGCTTAATGTGTTGTGGCAGCATTTAGCAGTATCACGCGCTTCCGCTCGGCCGATGTGTACCATGCGTCGCGCCAGCGATGTGGAGCGGTGGCGCGAAGCGCCAGACCAAGCCGCCCATTGTAGAGCCGAGGCATGCCTCGGCTGCCGCCGTTAGGCGGCCTGGGCGGCGCTGGGCCGAGCGAACAGCGAGCCGCGTAACGTAGCGACGGCGCATCGCGCCGGGGCGCCCACATTATTTTGATTTTTTGTATTTCTTGCGTTTTTGATTTTAGCGATGTTTATCCATGCTACATAAGGGAAAGCGTATGTTTTGCACTTAGTTCATTCCGAAAAAAAGCCGAACTTTGCAGTCCCATTTCACAACTTTCAATAAAAATTGAAACCAAACGGCCTGGAAATTGTTTATTCCCCAAAGCCGCTAACAGCTTGATTTTGTAGCACATGGACGATATAAAACCCCTGCACACCTGGTCGTTATGGCCTAACCTGGAGCGCCCGCTGGCCATTGCCGGCCCTTGTAGCGTTGAAACACGCGAGCAAACCCTGGAAACTTGCCTTGGCATTGCACAACATAAAGTACACTTGTTGCGGGGTGGCATCTGGAAGCCCCGTACCCGCCCCAACGCTTTTGAAGGCGTTGGCGCCATTGGCTTGCCTTGGCTCAAGGAAGCTGGATTAGCCACTGGCCTACCTGTATCTATAGAGGTGGCCAAGGCCGAGCACGTAGAGCAAGCCCTCGCGGCGGGTATCGACGTGCTATGGATTGGTGCCCGCACCACCGTGAACCCCTTTGCCGTGCAAGAAATTGCCGAGGTGTTGCGTGGCGTAGATGTACCCGTGTTTATCAAAAACCCTGTAAACCTCGATCTAGAACTCTGGATTGGCGCTTTTGAACGCCTATACCAAGTGGGGCTGCGCGAGTTAGCGGCCATACACCGCGGTTTCTCGCAATATGGCCAAACACAGTTCAGGAATCCGCCGCACTGGGAAATTCCCATCGAGTTCAGGCGCAGGCACCCGCATGTGGGCATGATCGTTGACCCAAGCCATATTTGTGGCCGTCGCGATATATTGCTCGAAACCGCCCAGTTTGGCCTCGACCTAGGCTACGATGGCTACATGATTGAAAGCCATTGCACGCCAGATGCGGCCTGGTCTGACGCGAAACAACAAGTTACACCCGAGGTGCTGGGCCAAATCATGGCTAAACTCGAACTGAAGCAAAGTGATACCAGCGACCCGATTTTTGCCTCAAAACTCCAGGCCCTCCGTCAAAATATTGACCAGCTCGATGATCAACTGGTTAAATTACTGGCCGAACGGATGCGCATCGCTCGTCTAATCGGCGATTATAAACGCGAAAATGGGGTGTCAATCCTTCAACTGCAACGTTGGCAAAGTTTATCGGAACAACGTACCCACGAGATGGTGACCGCTGGCTTGTCGGAAGAGTTTGCCCGATGGATTTTACAGGCTATCCACAACGAGTCGATTCAGCAACAAAGCAAATAACAGGAACTATGAACTATGAATGATGAACTATGAATGATGAACTATGAATGATGAACGGAATAAATTCATCTCTCCTATCTCATCGCTCCTATCTCATCGCTCACATCTCATCTCTCCTATCTAACGAAAACGTCCCTTGAACTTTGTTCAAGGGACGTTTTCGTTTACTCGCCTCGTTTCTTTTTCTCTAGGCTAAGAATCTCCGCGTTGAGGCGTTGAATTTTAGCATCGAGGTCGTTGAGGTCACGGGCTTTGAGCTCATCAATGCGAGCGTTATGCTCGAGTAGTGCCTTACGGGTATCTTCGTCCGATTTCTGGATATCAGCATCAGCTTTTGCTCGGGCAGCTTGTACTTCAGCGGCCATGGCCTTGATTTGCTCGTCCGATTTAGCCTTAGTATCTTGTACAGCTTTGGCGCTGCGTTCTTTCTCGGCAGCTACTTGGCTAGCCGATTCCTCTTTGGCCTTGGCAATTTCCTCCTGGGCTTTCGAGCGGGCCTGGTTGAGTTCTTCGGCTAATTTCACTTTAGCCTCTTCGTTTTTCGTGCGGATGTCGGTAATCTCGGCAACCGATTTTTGTTGAGCTTCTTTGATTTCGGCATCTGCTTTGTCGCGGGCGGCCTTCACCTCGTCGGCGATGGTTTTCTTGCGGGCCTCCGCTTCTTCTTTCGCTTTCACGATTTCGATAGCGGCATTTTCCTTGGCTAGGGCTACCATCTCCGCGGCTTCCTCGCGGGCAGCCAACACGTTGAGGGCGATAGTTTCGCGCTCTTTCACGGCATTGGCGCGCAGTTCTTGGGTTTTGCCGGCTTCTTCGTCTTGTACCCGCTTGATTTCGCTAGCGGCACGTTCGCGCATAGCAGCAACCTCGTTGGCTATTTTCTGGCGTTCGAGGGCGGCATTTTCTTTATCCTTAGCGATGGCGTTGGCCAAGTCCTCGTTGGTTTTCAATTTCTCCTCGGTAGCACGGCGTTTAGCATCAGCCACTTGCTGCGCCATTTCGCGCTTGGTGTTCTCCACGTTTTTCTGGAGTTCAGCAACTTCGTTCAGGGCTTTTTGCTGGGCTTTCATGATTTCTTCACCGGCACGTTGACGAGCGGCTTGCACTTCCTCAACGCTGGCGTTTTTGTATTGTTCTTCCTTGGCTTTGGTTTCAGCTAGGGCTTTTTCAAGGTTCGTTTGGATTTCCTTGATCTTATCTTCGGCTTTTTTCTGGGTCTCGCCTACATCGCTCGATACCTTGTTGCGTACCTCCGATGCTTCCTGATTGGCAAATTCAACCTTGGCCAGGGCTTCTTCTTTCGCCTTGGCTATCTCGGCCACGGCCCGCTCTCGGGCAGCCTGTACCTCCATGGCACTATTGCGTTTAATTTCTTCTTCTTTGGCTTTGGCTTCGGCTATTTTCTTGGCGAGTTCCTCTTGAATCTTCTTGATTTCGTCAGTAGCACGTTGTTTCGCCGCTTGAACCTCGGTGGCTATTTTGCCTTTTTCTTCTTCTGCTTTTTTGCGGGTAGCCACTACTTCTTCCGCAGATAGATACTTGGCGGCCTGTACCTCTGTTGCGGCACGTTGTTTAGCGGCTTGAACCTCGGCAGCGGCTGAGTCGCGCAACATGGCGGCGTTTTGTTTCGCGTCCACGATGGTCGAATTGATCCGGGCTATCTCATCGGCGGCATTTTTACGGGCATCGGCCACGTTTTTAGCCACTTCTTCTTTTTGTTTCTCCGCTTTTTCAATGGCATCCTGAATTTCGGCTGCGGCCAACTCCCGAGCGTTTGCAATCTCTTCTGCCGAGCGACGGCGCGCTTCTGCTACATCAAGGGCAAATTGCTTTTTCACCTCGGTAGCATCTTGCTTGATTTTACCAACCTCGTTGGCCGTGATTTCGCGAATCGCAAGGATTTCCTCGGCTGCTTTATTGCGAGTAGTTACCACGTCAGCGGCAGTAGCTTGCTGTTCAAGCTTAGCGCGTTCGCGGGCCTCGTTAACTTTAGTTGCGATTTCATTTTGGATTTCCTTTAACTCCTCCACGGCATTTTCCTTGGCCGAAGCTACCTCGTCGGCGAACCTAAGTTTGGCGTCATCCAAGGCTTTCTTAGCTTTTTCCATCTCCTCGGCGGCACGTTTACGCGATGCGGCAACTTCTTCGGCTGAACGCAACTGCGAAGCTTGCATTTCGGTCTCCGCTTTCTGCTTGTATTCAACTACCTGGATATTGGTTTGCTCTATCAGGCTCGTGGCTTTTTTCTTGGCTTCTTCAATTGCGCTAGATAGCTCACGGCTAGCCTTTTCAATTTCTTCGTTGGCGCGTTTACGGGAATCGAGTACATCCTGTGCAATTTTAGCTTTTTCGGCAGCCGCTTTTTCGCGGGCATCGATTACTTCTTGTGCCAGTTGTGCTTTAATCTTTTCGCCTTTTTGTTTCTCCGCCACGATTTCATCCTGGATGCGTTTTTTCTCCGCAGCAAGACCTTTTTTAAGTTCGATTAATTCATCGTCCGACAGGTTATCGCAAGGCGTTTTGGTTCCTTTCATGGGCGCTGCACCAATACCACCACCACCCGCAGGAGGTGTTCCTGGTTGATAAACAGATTTGTTCGCACTCACTTCTGCATCTGGCAGTGGCGCTGAGACAACGGCGTTTTTGTCTACTTTCCGCAAGAAACAAGCGGCCATATTTTTAAATTCCGTTGTACGGTCTGTATTTACGGCATACGGATACATTTTCTTTTGTACAAAGTTGATAACCCTAATCTGGGCCAACGTTGTGTTGGCAAACCATTCAATAGCGGGTAAATCAAGTTGTAATATATTGGTATACACAGGCTTACCACCTTTATCCACGCGCTCACCAGCATCAATGAAATAATAGCGGCGTTGCTCGCCCTTAGCATCTACAAACATAATGGCATCGCCTTGCTCCAACACTTCACCACCATCGGAGGTAAAACGGCCCAAAAGCCCACGTTCCGAGTTCAGCAACTCGATTACATATTCGCGGTCACCACGCACCACCAGGTGTTGTCGTTTGGTTTCAAGCAATTGTACCGAGCCTGCTGTACGGTCTTTTGTAAACACGCCTTCGCATTGTGCTATCAGGCTTTGAAGGGAAAATAATGTACAAATGACCCCTAGGGTTATGCGTGAAATAAGTGTAAAGTGGTTCATACCGCTGGGTTATAGTTAATTTTTTGGGCGCAAAATCGAAGAACAAAAGCCAAAAATGATTAAATTTTAGCAAAATCAAAAGAAATTTTAGCATAAAATTTGGCTAATGAAGCAAAAGTATGAAATAAAGTGCGTCTACCCCCTTGAACGCTTAAAGCTATGCCTCAAGTACATATAACGGAATTTTTAGTCGAAGTGACTAAATTCAATCCATTGTTTTCAAACTTTCCTTATTTTTTTTCATGATTTGGGCGTGCCCCCTGTACCCAACGGCCGCCTAAAACGGCGGCTGTTGGGTACAGGGGTCGGTCCCCTCCGGGCTTCGCGATGCTCGGTGCTACGCACCCGCGGCTACGCCGCGGCCCTACGGGCACCTCACGCGTATGCGGAGGCATTTGTTTTACGATTTACCGCATCTCGGCCAGCAAGTACAACACGGCCATCCGAACGGCCACGCCATTTTCTACTTGCTGCAAAATAATAGATTGCTGAGAATCAGCCACATCGCTGCTAATCTCCACCCCACGGTTAATCGGGCCAGGGTGCATCACCACGATTTCTTTGTCCAGGCTATCGAGCAAGGCTTTATTCACCCCGTAGTACAAAGCATACTCGCGGAGGGATGGGAAAAATTTTAAATCTTGTCGTTCCAACTGGATGCGGAGCACGTTGGCTACATCGCACCACTGTAGAGCCTTTCTAATGTCAAACATTACTTTGACGCCAAGGCTTTCTATATATTTAGGTATCAAGGTTGGTGGACCACAAACGGCCACTTCGGCACCTAGTTTTTTAAGGCAGAAGATATTGGACAAAGCTACGCGCGAGTGTAAGATGTCGCCACAAATCAATATTTTTTTACCCTCGAGGTCGCCAATCTTTTCGCGCATGGAATAAGCGTCGAGCAAAGCCTGGGTGGGGTGTTCGTGGGTACCATCACCAGCGTTGATGATATTGGCCTTGATATGGTTCGACAAAAACACCGGGGCGCCGGGCGCTGGGTGCCGCATCACGATCATATCCACCTTCATCGAGAGGATGTTGTTGACCGTATCCAAGAGGGTTTCACCTTTTTTGACCGAGGAGGAAGATGCCGAGAAGTTGATGGTATCGGCAGATAGGCGTTTTTCGGCCAATTCAAAAGAAGTACGCGTACGCGTTGAATCTTCGAAAAAGAGGTTGGCCACGGTAATATCCCTCAGCGAAGGAACCTTTTTGATGGGGCGGTTAAGCACCTCTTTGAACTGATCCGTCGTGTCGAGAATAAGCCTGATATCGTCGGCAGTGATGGGTTTAATACCAAGGAGGTGCGGGGTGCTGAGCGCCATGAAGTGTTGTATACTTTTAGGGTCTAAGAAGGGATGTCTGTTTTAGAAGGGAATTGCCAAACCTTGTCTTCGGCGCCGTCGCTCCCCCACTCTACCTTAACGTACGATTCGTCGACGGTATCCACGGTGAGGCCAACATAATCGGGTTGGATGGGGAGGTCGCGAGTTAAGCGGCGATCCACGAGCACCAGGAGTTCAACCTGTGCCGGGCGGCCGTAGTGCAGCATGGCATCCATGGCAGCACGGATGGTACGGCCAGTGTACAACACGTCGTCGATGAGGATAACGCGTTTGCCTTCCAGCAAAAAGTTAATATCGGTAGGATGGGCCTCTAGAGGTTTGGCCCGCATCCGGAAATCGTCGCGGTAAAAAGTAACGTCGAGTTTGCCCTTGGTAATAGGCACACCAGGCAGTAAGATCGCGAGCTGCTCAAGCATTTTGCCCATGAGCGGAACGCCCGTGCGTTGTAAACCGATTAAACAGGTATTCGAGAAATCGCCGTGCGATTCAAGCAACTGGTGGCTCAAGCGCTTCAGCGTCAAGTCTAAGTGTTTCCCGCTAGTAATAAGCCGACCGTTAAATGGCATCGTGGAAATATTTGTGGCAAAAGTAAGCAAATCAGCCTAAAAACCTAGGATAAAATGTAAGATTCTACCTTTTACGCCAAGCATAGCGGCAAGCATAAGCGAGCGCCAGCACGACAAACGATTTTTAAAAACTGGGGCACGCTGGGACAAAAAAATGCGCCAGGTGCCCGGCGGGCAGCGCCGAAGGCGCTGGTGCGAAGCACCGACCGTTTAGGGAGCCCAGAGGGGACCGACGGCGCAACGCGCCGGGGCGCCCAAAAAAAAACAACATGAGAATAGGATTAACCTGTGGCCAAATGATAGTTCCGCTTCATAAATTTACCCTATTTTTGCGCAAACTAAACCTATGTCGAAACGATTGGAACAACTCAACGCCATGCTACAATTGGCGCCCAGCGATGCTTTTTTACTCTTTGCCGTGGCCAAGGAGCACGAAAAATTGGGCGATAAAAACACGGCCTTGGTCTATTACGAGCGTTTGCTTGCAACAGAACCCGACTATGTTGGGTTATATTATCATTTGGGAAAGCTCCACGAGTCGGAGCAGCGCCTAGCCGAAGCCCAGTCCGTTTACGAACAAGGCACCCAGGTTGCCCGAAAAATTGCAGATTTCCATGCTTTATCGGAACTAAATGGCGCCCTCGACAATTTAATCCTCTAGTTTAGCGTATGTTTGGACTTTAGCTGCAAGGGCATAGCCTTTGCCAACACATTTAAATCATTTATACAAATTCAACCTAATTCATGAAAAAAGTTCTCATCCTTGCATGTCTTTTCCTTGGTCTTGGCACCATGAGCCTGAGCGCCCAAAAAGCTAAAAACAAAAACAAATCAAAGACCTTCGACTCGGGTTCAGTAACCTACAAAATGACCTTCGAGGGTGCAGACGCGATGACCGCCGCCATGTTTGGCGATGCCTCTATGACCTTATCGTTTGATCAATCGGGTAACAACAACGTTGACATCAAAATGGGTATGATCATGGACGTCAAAGTGGTGTACAATGCCAAAAAAGAAGGTGCCATCACCTTGATGAGTATCCCGATGATGGGCAAGAATATCGCCGTTGAAATGGACAAAGCGCAACTAGCTG
Organism: uncultured Saprospiraceae bacterium; assembly: GCA_964508975.1. GTDB lineage: Bacteria > Bacteroidota > Bacteroidia > Chitinophagales > Saprospiraceae > CAZDVQ01. The sequence continues at coordinate 5,307 of CAZDVQ010000013.1, read as the reverse complement.
AAGCCAACGAAAAACAGTCCGAGGGCAAAGCGCCTACCATTACTTACGATAAAAAAGACACGAAAAAAATTGCCGGCTACGATTGCTACCGCGCTGATATCAAAAACGAAGATGGTACGACCCTCGTAGTTTATGTCACCGACAAAATTAAAGGTGCATTGAGCCGCGACATGCAAACTAAATTCCAAGGTCTGGAAGGCTTCCCCTTGGAGTACAACGTGGAAACAGAAGCCGGCGGCATGACCTTCTCGGCTACAGAGGTTAAAGCACAAACCTTCAAAGCTGAAGACTTTGCCTTGACCATCCCTGATGGTTACGAAATCATGACCTACGAGGAATTGATGGAAATGACTGGCGGTGCCGGTACCTTCGGTATGTAATAGTAGTATCCCTACACAAAAAAAGGCCCATCGAGTGATGGGCCTTTTTTTGTTGTATCTAGCCTGTACATGAAATTCTCTAAAAGTTTTAGCATTTTTGCCCCACAAACCGCCCCCAACATGAGCAAGAAACTCACCTTCTACTCTACCGACCCCGATACACAACGCCGCTTTGACGAAGGCGAGGAAGATGATGTGGTAAGCCTCGACCCCAAACAGCAAAAGCTGCGCATCCACCGCGAAACCAAACACCGTGGCGGCAAGGAAGCAACCATCGTTAAAGGCTTTATCGGCAAGGAGGAAGACCTGGAAGCGCTGGGTAAAGCCCTTAAAAATAAATGTGGCGTTGGCGGTAGCGTAAAAGATGGCGAAATCATTTTACAAGGCGACCAACGCCAAAAAGCCCTTGAATTCTTAAAATCCAAGGGCTATAACGATACGAAACTAGCTGGTGGCTAGGTAGATTTTTTAGGTTTTTCAGAGGGCTGCGGGCGCTCTTTGCCAATGTTCTTGCTGAATCCATTGATAAGGGATTTGAGCAGCAACATAACTAGGAGGAAACCTAGTACCACAATACCACCAAATATACCCAAGCTTAACATAGCCCAGAAAGGGAATGCCACAAAGTGCCCAATAGTAAAGGCCAATGCCGAGGCTAAGCCTAAAACCACTAACCAGAATAAAAGGGCCAAGGCGCCTGGTTTTCTTTTAGTCTTTAGCTCCTTTTTTGCCTTGTGTACTTTCTTGAACTTTTTAGTTTTAGCCTGCTCTACGCTGGGCGCATCTTTGGCCGGTTCAACCTGTTGGGGCTGAGCCGAACGGCTAGGCTGAGGGCTGATACCAGCATCGGCAATGGGTTGAAAACTCAGGAATGCAAATAGCAATACCAATGCTTTTGCCCAGCTGGAAACTGGAAAATGGAGGGTTGGATTCATGTTGTTTCATTTAATTTGAGCAACAAAATATAGCTTTTACAAATAAGTTTCTACATTTACGGCAGTTTCTACAAATTTGCAGTAACTTTAGTAACCCAAACCCCATAAACAAATGTCAGAGCTGCGCTGGAATCCTCTGTTGAGGACATGGACCATGGTGGCTACAAACCGCCAAAACCGCCCTAATTTACCCACTCATACTTGCCCTTTTTGTCCAGGCTCAGATAAAGTGCCCGACAACTACGAGGTATTTGTGTACCCCAACGATTTTCCCGTGTTGTCAACACCCGCCGATATCGTTACCGACGAGCTGCAAGCCACCTCGCCCTACAAAAACGCCAAGGCACATGGGCAGTGCAAGGTGGTGCTGTACTCCCCTGAACACGAAGCATCTTTATACGACCTGAGCCCACAGGCCATGCAAGCGCTCATCAAGGTTTGGATAGAGGCAACCGAAAGCATGCGCCAAGACCCGCTCATCCAGTACATCCACATTTTTGAAAACCGGGGCGAGGCCGTTGGTGTAACCATCCACCACCCGCACGGCCAAATTTACGGCCACCCTTACATACCGCTTAAAATCAACACCGAGCTGGACAGCAGCTGGCAGTACCACATGGAAAACGCCAACTGCCTCATCTGTGATATGACCCGTGAAGAACTGGGGTTCCAACACCGTATTGTGGCCGAGAATGAGTCGTTCGTGGCCTATATCCCCTATTTCAGCGATTATCCATTCGGGGTGTTCATCGTGCCGCACCGCCACTTCAGTATGATTAGCGACATGAGCGATGAAGAACAAATCCATTTCGGGCAAATACTCCAAACCGTAACAGCTGGCTTTGATGCCTTGTACAACTGCCGTTTCCCCTACATGATGAGTATGCACCAAGGCCCAGTTAACAATGTGGAGTTTGCCGAAGCAGATGTTTTTTACCACTTCCATGTAGAATTTTACACCCCTTGGCGCGATAAAGACCTAGTTAAATACTACGCGGCATCCGAGACTGGTGCCTGGGCTGCCGCCAATACCCGCAGCGTGGAGTTCTGCGCCATGGAGCTCCGCGAAAAATGCCAATTACGCACTTACTAACTTTAGCCCAAAATAATCCTATGAGAATCCTACACCTAACTTTCCTGGCAGCCTGCCTGCTAATCAGCTTCACGCAATGCGGTATCAAAAACGATAAAGCCGACGTGAGCCAAGAACCCGGTACTGAAATCGACAGCAATAGCACCAGCGATAAACCAGCCAGCACCGACCAATCTAACCCCATGCTCGGCTACTGGGTTGGCTACTTTGAAAAAGACCTCGGCGATGAAAGCTACGACAAGGACATCTACGCCGATGACGCTTTTTACTGGAGCCGCGAAAATAAAATCAATGTCTCTATCGACCGTATCGAGGGCGATAGCGTGTTCGGGCACAGCGTGGTAGCTGGCAACGACAGGCCTTTTAAAGGTACCCTAAAACAAAACGGCAACGCTACCAGCTTTGAGGTACAAGAACCCGGCGACGATAAATACGACGGTAAGTTTAGCTTCAGCATAAAAGGTGATACCCTGAGCGGTACCTGGCAGGCTTTCCAAAAAATTGACGTGAGCAAACGCAAATATGCCCTCACTAAAAAAACTTACAGCTACAACCCCGACATCATGCTGGAGGAAAAAGGCGCTTACGTGGATTGGAACAGCAAGAAAATGGGTAAAATGAGTGCTGAACAAGATGAATTTGTCACGCAGTTTGAAACCACCACCGATAAAATCTACCAAATCAACGCGTCGAACAAGCTCTTGACCAAAGAGGAAGTGGCCAACTTGAAACAAGGCGATATACTCATCATCCGCAATACCATCTACGCCCGCCACGGATATTCCTTCAAAAAACGTCCGATCCGCGTATTTTTCGATGCGCAAGACTGGTACATCCCAGTACAAGCCGACATCAAGGACGAGCTGACCGAAATCGAGAAGAAAAACATCGAGTTGTTGCTCCGCTACGAGAAAAACGCCAAAAAATACTACGATTACTTTGGCCGTGGTTAAAAAACAACAAGGGCTGCTGCTCGTACAAGGCGTACTCCTGGTGGCCTTGCTATACTTTAGCTACCTCATGGTGCTCATCACCATGCAGTACATTCCAATAGACCTCGAAGCAGCCTTTTTAAGTTTGAAGCAAGATGAAGTCGGGATAGTTTACTACCCGACTTCATTTTTCGTACATGTGTATTCCAGTATTTTCGTGCTATTCCTGGGCATACCGCAGTTTTCGGGCTATTTCCGCCGGCGTTTTCCCGCCTGGCATCGCAGCCTAGGCAAAGCCTACATATTTATCATATTATTACTGGCAGGCCCTTCGGGGCTCATCATGGGCTACCACGGCAACGGTGGATGGCCAGCCCAGCTCTCCTTTTGTTTACTGGCCATGGCCTGGATATATTTCACGTACATGGCCTACCGTTCGGCCCGGCACAAGCAATGGGCCCGCCATCGCGATTTCATATACCGCAGCTACGCGTTAACCTTGTCGGCCATCAGTTTGCGTTTATTCAAGTGGATTATCGTTACCCTTTGGGCCTGGCCTCCGCTCGACACCTATATCGTGGTGTCATGGGCCGGTTGGACCGTCAATTTACTCCTCGCTGAACTCCTCATTATGTACCAAAATCGGTATAGTGGTTTAATTGGGTAAAGATGGCAGAAAGGCTGAAGTTTGGTAAAGATGGGTAAAAAAATCCTTTAACCCATCTTCACCCATTCACCAATTTTTACCTTTTTTGGGGCCTCCGCCGCTGCGCGGCGGCGCTACGCTACGCAGCTCGCTGGCGCTCGGCCCCTGCGGGTCTGGCGGCTACCGCCGCCACTGCTCCGCATCGCTAGGCCATTGGATAGTTATGAGCGCAGAGGGCAAAGAGCAGAGTTCCCAGTGATCTCCCATGAAATACGTTGACAGGTTTTAAGTGGAAAACTTTTTCTAAATTGCGTCCTCATGGGAACGAAGAAGAACAAAAGAGTATTCTCCGAGAGCTTTAAACGGGGGAAAGTCCGCCAGATAGAACGAGGGGAAACGACCCGCTCGGAAGTTTGCCGGCTGTACGAGGTTAGCTCCGGCCTGGTACACAGCTGGATTGAAAAATACGGCACCCTGCCCAAGGGTGAGCGTGTTGTAATCGAGACGGACAGCGACTACAAGAAGGTGTTGCAGTTGGACAAGGAGAAGGCGGAGCTTGAACGCTGCGTCGGCAGGCAACAGGTACAGCTCGACTACTACGAGGAACTGTTGAGGCTGGCAAGCGAACACCTCGGCGTCGACATCGAGTCTGTACTAAAAAAAAAGCGGTGAAAGCGTTGTTGTCCAGGGTACGACCCTACAGCAACGAGTACCTCTACTCGGCCCTGGGCGTGAGCAGGCAATCGCTGTGGTCCAGCGATAAACGTTCCTCTGCCTCCTCGGTGAACGTTTCCCTGGTAAAGGAACTCGTCTTAAAATTGCGCGAGCATCACCCTGGCATGGGTTCCCGCGAGATGTACCACAGCCTTAAAAACAAGGGTACCCCGCCCCCCTTCGGCATCAACAAGTTCGAGGAAACGGTGTCCGCCCTTGGCCTAAGTGCCGGTCGGCCCAAGACGAAAAAGCCCATGGGCAGCGACGGGAAGGGCAAGAAGGATTACCCGAACTTGGCCAGCGGCCTTGTACTCGTTGACATCAACAAGCTCCTCGTCGGCGACATCACCTACATCTCGGTCGGGCGCAAGTGGCACTACATCTTCACGCTCAAGGACGTTTACTCGCAGTTCATCCTGGCCCTGGTCCCCAGCCCGAACATGAAGGCGGCAAACGTGCTGTCCTGTATCGGGGAAGCAGTCAAGGCTAGGGGCAAGAGGGCGCTCCGCGGGGCAATCTTCCACACGGACAACGGCTCGCAGTACGAGGCGAGGGAAGTGTTGGCGCTCCTCGAGCACCTCCACGTGGTCGTCAGCAGGGCCAAGGA
>CAZDVQ010000012.1:0-92279 GCA_964508975.1 uncultured Saprospiraceae bacterium | reverse complement strand
AGCGCAGACGGGGTGGTTATAAATTCGAGAAAAATTAACGCTTAATGGCATTGACCTAGCGCGAATATTTAACGCTGCTTGCCCGCAAAACGGTAGGCAAGGGTTAGGGCTACAGCGTTCGAGTTGAAGCCCAAGTTAAAACCTGCGTTAATCTGGTCGCCCACAAAGTTGAGGTTAGCCGACAAGCTAGGGATGGTTTCTAGCGCTAGGTTAAAGTTATCGTTGATATTGTACTGGAAGCCCAGCACATAGCCAAGGGAAGGCGCTACACTAAACGAGCTCACGTCCGCTTCAATGCCAGTGCTAAACAATACATTAAACGCCGGTTCAATACCGTGGATAAAGTTTAACTTAGGTGTAATGGCGTGGCGGCGTTCATGCCCGATAGCAAATCCGGCACTCATATACAGCACATCGTTCTGGTAGCCGATATTGCTAAAAGCTATACGGTAACGAGTTAAGCGGTTTGCTTTTTTCTCATGTTTGTAAATAAAGCCAAGGTCGTTAAGGCCGCTAACGCGCAAGCCTAACTCATGTGCAGGGACTTGGGCTTGGGCTTGTAGGCCAAATAAACAAACAAATAATAGGGAAAAGAATTTAGTAAAATGTTTCATGTTAAGTAGTTTGAGAGCGCAGTAAGAATAATGGATACGCTCCACTTAACAATAAATTTTTGAAAAAGGTTGGGTTACTAGGAGCTGAAAATAGTGCTTGGAAAGCGTTATTTTTAATTTAATTAAAATAGCTCCCTAGGAGTGATATAGTCGTCAACAAATGTAAATCCGTTATGCTCTGTTTTGGTAAGCAGTCCTCGTTCCTGTAGTTCATTGCACAGTTTACGAACTTTACGGCCTAAAGATTCAAATTTCTTTGGGTCAATAACCTTACCGTATATGTTTCGGTATACCTCTGGAGTAATATCGGCAGCTTTTAGCGTTTGGCGGTTATATTTGGTATAACGATAAACAATGTGTAGGATATTTTTGGCTACCGAATCATATTGTATAAATTCAGGACCTATTAGATCCATGAATATGTCACTGAAATCAATTTTGGTCAATACTGGGTCGAGTACATAAATCGGCTTTTCTTCAGTTGAAACAGGGTGCTCAAGGAGTAAGCCAGTGCTGCTCAAGTCTTCAACAGCTGAAAAATGATTGTTGCTCTCGCTCAATAAAATAGTGTAGTATCTATTTTTGTTGAGCAGTTGCGATTTATAGAAATAGGCTAAGATGGCCTTGTGTTCGGTGGTTATACTTTTTTTCAATTTGGTTTCAATGTAGTTGCCAAACCCGTTTAACCACGCGTTTATAGCATCGTCGACCAGTTTTCCACTAGGAATGCGTAGTGTTACCCAACCATCATTTAGTTCGTAGTAGGGCAGGTCAATTCTATTTTCAAGGGCCTCTTTTACCAAGAAAGTCATGCCATTGCCCTGCCCTTCTACTTTGTCAAAAACATTGAGGACAGATGCCAACCTGGGGTTTTTGCTCTCGTTTGTCCCTCCTGGTAATAGCCTGCGTACGGGCACTTCATGCTCTGTATTTACAATTTTCATACGCTCCTTGAAGCTTCCAGGGTTCTTTATTTCGACGTATTGGTTGGGTTCAATAGTTACTGTAACGAACTTGTTTATGGTATAGTCGCGGTGTGCTAGGGCGTTATTGATTACTTCACGGATTAATCTTTCGGGGTATTCTGGTTCTGCTTTACCACCGTTGCTGGCAACTCGTGCTATCTTGATGTGTCCCCAGATATACTTGAAGGTATCTTCCATTAGAGCGATTACATCGTTCCTGAAAATTTTACGGTCTTTCCCAATTTCATCGCTGGTATCGTAGTAGCAATTTACTTCGGCCCTACTATTTAGAAAATGAAAGGGGTCTTCACCGCAAACCAACATGCCTAAAACGCTTACTTGCTGGTTAATGTAAAAATACTGTTTAACCAAGAATGGTATCGCTTTTTGTAAACTAGGCTTTAAAGATTCATGCCTAATTTCACGGTTGTGCAGTGTAACATAAGTATTGATTTTATCAAGGCTCAAATCCCCAATAGTAGCCTCGTTTATGCTGGATAATTCTTTAGAATATTCGAGTTCTTGCTTATACTCTTGATGTTGTTTGATTTTGGTATCTGGAACAACCTTGTCTTGTGTCAATTTTCGTTCTCTGGCTTTACCTTGGTAGTATATATATTTTAAATCGTTAGGGAGGGGTAGCACCACCACGACAAGCACATCACCGTCGGCAATAGGATAATACTCAAAATTAATGTAATCGCTCAGGTCGGGGTATTGACCTAGATCATTTTGAAAAACCTTCGATTGTAATTCGATAATGTTATTTTCATTTTTTCGATTAAAATATGTAAGACTGTATTCTTTAACCTTATTGTTTTCACGTTCTCGTACACCGCATATAATTAACCCTCCATTGGTGTTTAAAAATGCACAAACGGTTTCTTTAAGCGATGTCCAATCCCCTCCTGTGGATAAATCTTTGAGTTCTACGCCACTACGCTCTACATCCAAGAATACCCCGCTTCGTACAGATTGTTCTATGCTCAGGATGGTATCTGAAATAAAAGACTTAATAGTTTGACTCATATTGATTATAGCTGTTTTGCACAAAGATACGCAGCTGGGTATAATTATACAATAATTATATTTGTCGAAGATTAGCTTCTCGGTGTAGCTGGCAAAAAGCACCATTATGCGTAGTGAAACATCTAAATGAGTCAATACGGAGTACACCTGCACAATAATCGGCCTAGCAGCCTGGAGGGCTGCGCCGAAGGCGCAGGTGCGTAGCACGGAGCAAAGCGACCCCCGGAAGGCTGCGGCGGCGCAACGCGCCGAAGGCCCCAAATTATAAAAAATTACATCCGGTATACCAGCGCGTTGATGTTCATGCCAGCGCCAACCGATGCGAACATGATGACATCGCCGGGATGCAATGCGTGGTTTTCAACTTGCCCTTTGACCAGTAAATCGTACAGGGTAGGGATGGTGGCCACGCTTGAATTGCCTAATTTATGGATGCTCATGGGCATGATGCCCTCGGGCGCGGCTTGTTTGTAGAGTTTGTAAAAGCGTTTGATGATGGCCTCGTCCATTTTCTCGTTGGCCTGGTGTATGAGTATTTTTTTGACATCTTCTATGGGCACACCAGCCTTGCTGAGGCATGCTTGCATGGCTAAGGGTACCTTGCTGAGGGCAAATTCGTATATTTTGCGACCGTGCATTTTGATATAGCGCACGTCGGGGTCAAGTGCCGGATTGTTGGACGGGCCAAAAAATAGGAAGTAAGCCTCGTCATAGCTGAAGGTTTGCGAGGCTTGCGCCAGTAATTCGCCGCCATTTTCTGTAGCCTCGATGATGCTGGCCCCGGCACCATCGGCATAAATCATGCTGTCGCGGTCGTGTAGGTCAACTACCCGCGAGAGGGTTTCGGCCCCGATGACCAAACAGCGCTTGGCCATACCAGCCTTGATGAAGGCTTGGGCTTGAATAACGCCTTCCACCCAGCCTGGACAGCCAAACAAGATATCGTAGGCCACACAATCGGGGTTTTTGATGCGCAAGGTATATTTGACTCGGCTGGCCAGACTCGGGAGAATATCGGTTTGGATGGCCCCTTGCCGAACATCGCCAAAATTATGGGCAAAGATGATGTAGTCAAGTGTTTCAGGGTCGATGCCAGCGTTGTCAATCGCTTTTTGGGCAGCAATGGCGGCAATATCTGAGGCATTGAGCTGGGGTTCAACGTAACGTCGTTCTTCAATCCCGGTAATATCCTTGAATTTTTGTACCACCACCTCGTTGTTGTATTCAAAGGGCTCTCCCGTTTCGGTGAGGAAAGGGTGTACAGCAAAATCATGATTTTGCACAACGGTGTTGGGGATGTAACTGCCTGATCCTGTGATGCTTATTCGCATAGCTTTGGGTTTTAAGGGTACGTTAAGCCAGTCGAGTCTCCAAGCTTATCACTACGAAACAACAGATACAGGAAAGGGTTAAACAAAGGTACTAAATTTCTGCTTTGTGTACGCGTCTGCCATACCAGGCCAGATAAAGATAGGCTAAGAATGGAACAAGGAACGAATACTTAACGCTGAGCTGGTCGGCGGCAAAACCTTGTATCAAGGGTATTATGGCCCCGCCCGCTATCATCATGACCAACAAGGAAGAGCCGTAGCCTGCGTATTGTTTTAAGCCTTGAATGGCCAAAGTGAATATGTTTGACCACATGATGGAGTTGAACAAGCCGATAGCCAAAATGGGCCATAATATGTACAAGCCTTGGCCAAACATGCTCAAAATCAACAAACTAGCACAGATAATCGCAAACAAGGTGAGTTGTTTAGATGCCGTTTTACCCCCGAATGCAAAGGCTAGGTAATTGATCACAAGCATGATACCAAAACCGAGTACTTGTTGCCAATCGTTGCCGGTTGTCCAATTGCTGATACTCACCACGCTGATAGCTAAGCCGGTTACGCCCATCATGTAGGTGTTTTTGTCTTGCGGTTTTAAGTTTTCCGACAACGAAATGGCGCCCAAGAACCTGCCCACCATGGCACCGCCCCAATAGTATGAAACATAAGCCCCAGCTACTTTGCGCGGCAACATGAGACTTTCCTCAGTAGTAAAGTACTCCACGATGAAGCTCCCGATGCTGATTTCAGCGCCCACGTAACAGAATATGGCTATCATGCCCAAGTATAAGCCAGGGTAATTTTTCAGTTGAAAGCCCTCGTTGCTGCTTTCGGCATATTCAATGTTGGGCAATTTGATAAAGCTAAAAGCCAAGGCCAAGCCTGCCATGATTAAGGCCAACACGATATAAGGCACTTGTACGGTCTCTAAAGCGGGTTTAGCACCTTCCTGTAAAATGTAGGCCGCTCCTATCATCGGGGCGATGGTATGCCCGATGGAGTTGAAACCCTGCGCGAGGTTCAGTCGTGCCGCCGACGATTGCTCGGGGCCCAACACGGCTACATAAGGGTTGGCAGCTACTTGCAATATGGTTATGCCCGTGGCCAAGATAAACAAAGCCAACAAAAACATGCCGTATACCCGCATAATTGACGCTGGGTAAAACATGAAAGTGCCCAATGCCATAATACCCAACGCTAATACAATAGCTCGTTGGTAGCCAATTTTCTTCAATATCATACCTGCCGGGAAACTCATGATAAAGTAAGCCCCGAAAAAGAAGAACTGCACCAATTGCGCTTGCTGGTGGTTTAGTTCCAGCGATGCTTTGAGGTGCGGCACCAAGATGTCGTTAAACGAGGTTAATAAACCCCAGATGAAAAACAAACTGGTTAAGGTGGCAAAAGCGAAGCTACGCATATGATTAGGTATTAGGTGTTAGGTGTTAGGTGTTCCGCGCGACAGTATAAGTATTAAGTGGTAGGTATAAGCAAACGTGAAAAAATAACCCTAATAATTAATAATCAATAATTAACAATTAATTGAATTCAATTTCATCTAAGAAAATCCAGGTGAAACCTTCGGGGCCGTGGCCGATATGCCAGGCTGGTAGTGGGCCAGCATTACGGGCTACCAACTTGATATAGCGGGCGTTAATGGCTTGTTCCAGCTTAAAGTCGTAGAGTAAGGCTTCATTGCTGTTCACATCTTTGTCGTGGCTAACGGTACCGATCAGACTGAAGTTTACGCCATCCATCGATTGGTAAAAATCTACCGAACGGGGGAGGAATATCCAGCTTTTTTGATCGTGTAAAGCACCTACGCTTATACTTTTTAGGTTTTTCGTTTGGCCTAAATCAACCACAAGGCTTACGTCTTGGTTAAAAAAGCCTTGCCAAGCACCTGTCCTGAAATCCTTGGTGCCTTTGAGACCATCAATCAGTGTGCGTTGTCCGATACCTGCATACTGGTTGGCATACTGGGCCTGAATGTCGATGTTGATACTACCATCTATGGCCCTGAACTGGGATATATAGGTATTGCTTTTCATGCCATCGAGCTCGGCATAAATGGCCAACTCGGTATTCTGATTGATGACAAAGGGTGTTTTATACTGCTTAAATACAGCACCATTCAAGCTGTAAAAGATTTTAGCCCTTTTGGATACATGGCCTAGGCTCACGGTGGTTTGGTTTACAAAGCCTAAATCGCCTTTGGCAATAAAGGGAATGGCTGTTATTTTGGCTTGATTGAGTGGACTTTCAAAGTCTTTTACACCCCATTCGCTGGGCTCTGGGCCCATGGTAAAGCTTATCGTTCCGCCAGCCATCAAGGTTTCGTGGTGGAATTTTGTTGAGTTGAACCGCTCACCGTCGATGGTAATGGATTGTATGTACTTGTTGTTGGGACCGTGGTTCAAAGCCTTGATGTCTAGGATTTTGCCATTGGGTAATTTGATACTAGCCGATTCAAAAAACGGCCTGCCAATTTCGTAATATGGGCTACCCGGGCAAACTGGGTAAAAGCCCAGGCTGCTGAAAATATACCAGGCCGACATTTGTCCACAGTCTTCGTTCCCACTCAATCCATCTGGAGCATTGCGGTATTGTTCATCCATGATTTTAGTCAGGAACAACTGGCTCTTATGCGGTGCGGTGGTGTAGTTATACAGGTAGGCCATGTGGTGGCTTGGCTCGTTACCGTGGGCGTACTGGCCAATAAGGCCTGTAATATCGGCTTGATTACGGCCTGTGGTGGCCTGGTCGGCAGTAAATAACTCGTCTAGGTTAAACTCAAAGCCAATTTTACCCCCGTGGTAATCCACCAGCGTTTCGATGTCTTGTGGCACATAAAAACGGTATTGCCACGCGTTGGCCTCGGTATAGTTAAAGTTCACCTCGAAGGGGTCGAACGGCTCGAAAAACTTGTTGTGCATGCGGGCGCGGAAAAACTGGCCCTGCGGGTCAAATAGGTTTTTCCACGATTCAGAACGGATGGAATACGCTTCGTAAGCAGCGGGCGATAAACCGGTCTGCGCTGCAAACTTGGCAATACACCAATCGTCATAGGCATATTCCAAGGTTTTCGATACGGATTCTGACTCTTCTTCTACCGGAATAAAACCATGCGCTTTGTACGAGGCCAAACCCAAATGATCCAGATTCGAGCTGTGCATCATGGCCTCCAAGGCCAGTTTTTCGTCAAAGCCTTTGATGCCCTTGATATAGGCATCTACAATTACGGGTACGCTGTGGTAGCCAATCATACAGCCAGTTTCGTTGCTGGACAACTCCCAAACTGGCAGGGTTCCACCTTGCTGGTATTGCAGCAACATGGTTTTGATAAAGTTCAAGTTCCGCTCTGGTTCTATCAAGTTGTACAGCGGGTGTGCCGCCCGGTAGGTATCCCAAAGCGAGAATACCGTGTAGTAGTCGTGATCACTGTTGTGGACTTGCAAATCTCGGCCACGGTAACGGCCATCTACATCCGAGTAGATGTTGGGCTGCAACATGGTATGGTACAAGGCCGTGTAAAAAATACTGCGCTGTTCTGGGTTATCGGCTTTGATATCAATTTTCGACAGGGCTTTGTCCCAGGTTTCAATAGCCTTTGTTTTTACCGTTTCGTAATCCAGTTTGTCAACCTCTGCTTTCAAGTTGTTTAGTGCACCAAAGGTGCTAACCCCAGATATACCAACCTTAACCTCCAAGTTTTTGTGGGCTTGTGGACCAAAATCAAGTACAAACTTCAGTGCATCATCTTGGGTATCTGGACCGAGGAGCTTGTCATCGGCGCTGTAGTACTTAATATCCTTGATAGGCAGCGATGTCTTGATACAGAAGTACAAATATTGGTTCTCGGCCCAGGCTTGCGACAACCTAAAACCCACGATGGTGTAATCGTCCATCTTTACAAAGCTATGGCTGTTAACCTTATCGCGATGGTTGAGGTCGAGCAGCAGGTTAAAAGTTCCGGCTTTAGCGCTGCTAAAACGATAGATACCCGAGCGGGTGCTGGCTGCTAACTCGGCTTTGATGTTGAATTTATCCAGTAATACCTCGTACACGCCGGCTTGCGCACGCTCGTTCTGGTGTGTAAAGTTGCTTTTGAACTCGCTGGGCAGCAGGCTAGAGGTGCCAGCAAAACCGGGCATCAGCAGTACATCGCCGTAATCCGATACACCTGTGCCGCTGAGGTGCGTTTGCGAAAAACCGTAAATCAAGTTATCGTCGTAGTGGTAGCCCGAGCAACCGTCCCAGCCATCCAGGCGGGTATCAGGGCTCATCTGGATCATCCCGAAGGGTAGGGTAGCGCCCGGAAAAGTATGTCCATGCCCGCCCGTGCCAATCATAGGGTTTACATAAGGCTGATATTGAAGCTTTTGCGCCTCCATGCCCACTTGGGCCAACACACATAAACACAACAACAACTGTTTCATCTTGCTCAAATTTGCCTGCAAAATAGAAAATATTATCTATGTTTGAACTCAATTCTACGCTGCTTTCAAATTCAACCTGCTTACCAATATGTTTAAAAGTAATATTAGCGAATGGCTCAGCCTAGCGGCGGTGCTCCTGGGTGTCCTCCTCGGCTTTGTTCTGCCCGACACGGCGCAGCACCTGGCTTTCCTGGGTAAAATATTCTTGGCCTTGCTCAAGGTGCTTATTTTGCCGCTGATTGTGCTATCTATTTTCTTGGCCATCGCAAAGGTTTCATCCTTGAACGATTTAAAGGAAATGGGCCTCAAAACTATCGTTTACTACCTCATCACCAGTGCATTAGCGGTTGTTACGGGTTTAACCTTGGCCAATCTTTTCATCTTCAATACGGATACCACCGTGAGCGGGGTTGAAGGCATCAACGCGGGTTTCAACTTTGTTGATCGAATATTTTCCACCAACATATTCAGTTCACTAGCCAACGGCGAGGTGCTACACGTGGTAGTGTTTACCATTCTATTTAGCCTATCGTTCGTGGTAATGCCTGCCGAGCGCAAAGAACCCGTGCTCATCTTGGCCGATACCCTCCACGATGTCATCATGCAGCTCATTGGCTGGATTTTAAAGCTGGCCCCCTTGGGTATTTTGAGTCTAGTCTGGAGCACCGTGGCGGGTTTAGACGCGCAAATATTTTCGGGCTTAAAATCTTTTTTCATCGCCACGGGCTTGGCGGCGTTTATCCACGCGTTCATCACCTTGCCCTTGATTGGCCAATTTGTGGGTAAATTTAACCCGTTCGCCTATTTCTGGCGGGTTAAGCAAGCCTTGTTGGTTTCTTTTGTCACGGCATCTAGTTCGGCCACATTGCCGGTTTCCACCAAGGTTGTTGAGGACGATGGCGTGTCCAAGCGAGTACTAGGCTTCGTGTTGCCCGTGGGCGCTACCCTCAACATGGATGGTTCGGCCTTGTACCAGGCCATTTTGGCCATGTTGTTCGTGTCGTTAGCGGGTGTAGATATCAGTTTCGCGCAGCAAGCCCTGTTGTTTACGCTCATCATATTATCGTCGGCGGGCACGGCGGGCGTACCATCGGGCGGCATCGTCATGATGACCATGGTCATCAACCTCATGGGCATCCCCAACCCCGAGTATTACCTGGGTTTATACGTCATGGTCGACCGTTTTTGGGATTACCCCATCACCACCATCAACGTCTGGGGCGACCTCATCGGCGCCAAGGTCATTGACCGTTTGGTGAGTCGATAAGATAAGCTCATTGAATCATTTGTTCTTTTCATCTTTTTTTCATTTGTTCTTTTAATCACTTATTCATTTTGGGCGCCCCGGCTTCGCGTTGCTTGCCGTCGCTACGTTGCGCGGCTCGCTATTCGCTCGGCCCCTTCGGGTCTGGCGCGTTGCGCCACCGCTCCACATCGCTGGCGCATGAGCACTCAGGTGCTAAATGGAAAAATGCATTAGCCGAGCAAACTGAATAATTTTGAAACGCAAACCTGAGTTTTTCCGCTTGCTGATGCACCTCAACAAGTGTAGGTGTTCCCCTGTAGTGCACTATAATAGGCAATGTTCATTATTTTTACAGGATATTATACCCTCAAACGCCTGATAATCAATCATTAGCACTAAAATAGCACAAAACGTAATATCTTATTCCAAATCGTTTGTAAACGGGCGCATATCTTTGCCCTGCACTTCATCCACATATTGTTTTACGACTAAAAACGATAGTATCGTGGATATTCAATTAACCGATTTTCAGCATCATCCACATGATGCGATGTTCAAGGCAAGTTTTCAACGCAAAGACTTGGTACAAGGCTTTCTGCGTACAGTTTTGCCGCAAAACCTACTGGAACAACTTCAACTCGAAGGCATGGCCTTGGACAACAACAGCTACGTGGACGAGAGTCTCAAGCATAGCTTTAGTGATGTGGTTTGGACTATCCCCTATGCTCAAGGCGCGGTGGACGCTGTTTTCCTGTTTGAGCACAAACGCCAACGCGACAAGTATGCCTTGTTCCAGATGTTGCAGTACATGCTAGCTATCTGGAAACAAGATGTGAAAGGCCGAAAACAACTCCGCCCGTTAGTCCCGATTCTCGTTTATCAAGGCAAGGTGAAGTGGAGCCCCGGCGGATTCGAGAAGCTATTTGACCACAAAAAAACCTTGCTGGAACAATTTGTCCCCAATTTTAATTATATCTTTGTTGACTTACAGCGCTTGTCGTTTGAGCACTTGGCACAACAACTTGATAAGTTACCTTACCTTGGGCTACTGCTGTTGGCAAAAGTTGATGAACCTAACCTGGTTGAGCTCATGGCCGAAGCCTGGAACCAAGCAGGTCAATCTTCATTCAGCTTTGACGCAGATTACTACAGGCAATGGCTGACATACATGTTGTACAACGCCAAACAAGAGCCCAACTATGTTTACAGTACCTTTTACCAAAAACTAAAGGATGAAGCTATGAAAGCTAAAGTAAAATCTACCGCAGAGCAACTCATTGATATGGGTATCGCTAAAGGTATAGTACAAGGTATAGAGAAAGGTATAGAGAAAGGAATGGAGAAAGGAATGGAGAAAGGCATTGAAAAGGGTCAACATTTGGCTAACCTAAAGTTTGTAAAACACTTGGTACAACGCGGTTTGCCATTAAACGAAATCGTAACGCTGACAAACCTCCCGCTTGATACCGTCAAACACTTAATGGCGGAAATAGAAAGCAGTAAAAACTGAGTATAGTAGCTAAGACTATGGATTTAGCGCACTTCAATCTAAATCCGCTCATCACTTGCGCTAGGTGCCTGGAAGGCTGCGCCGAAGGCGCAGGTGCGCGCAGCGCACGGAGCGAAAGCGAACCCTGGAAGGGACCGGCGGCCGCGCAGCGGGCGCAGCGCCCAAAATCTAAACATACGCTTATCTCTGCTAAGCTCAACCCTGTATACTATGTCGAAACTAAAACAACTCGGGCAAATACCCAAGGAATACTCAAAGGCTGAAATTGAAAGCTTGGCCCTCGCCGATATTAACCATGTGTTACAAAATCCGCAATTCGATGTGCTGAAACTTTTTGTTGAACTACGTCGATACGGCCACTACCTTGAAACCATGATTGAGCGGTTGAAGCAACCCGCTCTCTCGAAAGCTGTGGCTATGGGCCGGTACAATTTTAAGTTTGACCAAGCCGAGCTGAAACTAGGCAAACGCACGGTGTATGATTTTAGTCCCGACCCTACCTGGGTTCAACTAAATCAGCAACTTACCGACTTGAAAAACAAGCTAAAAGTGCATCAAGACCTACTCAAACAGGTACAAACTAACCATGCAGAGTACGTAGACGAGCAAACCGGCGAGGTGCTGTCGTTGGCTAAACCCAGCCAAAAGGAGCTACCCACTATTGCCTTGAGGCTTTAATCTTGCACACAACGACAACTGATTTTATACTCCTTGACATCGGTGGCCCAAATCATTTTGCGGGTTTCAGAGAAATAAAACATGTAGGCCAAGGCTGCATTGTCAGGCGTGGAGGACCAATAATAACCATATCGGCCCCAATAGCTGTAGGTGCTGGTGGTATAGTCCCAGCGACCGCCTCTTTGTGCCTCAAATCCACTGCCACCGCCTGGGCTCAGCGCCTTGTAGGCTTGTTCGCCAATGATACCCGTTTCATCGAAGGTGCCACCAACCGCCAAGACCAAGTCCATCCATTCTGCCTTGCTGGGTAAATGCCAGCCGCTTGGGCATGCCCTGATGGCGGCTTCCCAAGTGTAGAGCCTACCCGTTTGCTCAGATTTAGAAGGGTCATCGGCATAGGCTACCGAACCATCCATCTGGAAGTTGAGGTTCTTGGCCATCCAGGTTTTACCTTCAATTTGCACCGTAGGATAGGTTTTGCCATCGCGAGGGTCGGTCATGCCCGTGGGCACTTCTACTTGGCCAGCTACTGGTTTACTGGGCTTTAAAGTCCAAACGAGTACAAACACTAGCAATGCAGCGGCAGCTATTCCGCCGAGCAACTTGGGGTTTTGCCAAAACGGTTTTGCTGGAACAGTAGCAGGATTTTGCTGTTTGTGGCCCGACAAGGACTGTACCATGGGCCGAAGAGCGGCCATGATGAGCTGGTAAGGTTCGTCGGCCGAGCTCCAGTTTTCACTATTGATCGATTTTTCGGTATGCGGTTGGGGCGGCAACACGGCAATCGGCGTATCGTGCCAGGCACAATCACGCAGCAGCACCGGAAACGCTAAGGTTTGGCCTTGTTGGTGAAGCCCCAGCGCGTGTAGCATGCGGGCGTAACAGGAATCTGAAGCCATAAAATCAGCACTGAGCAAAAGCATCACGATATCGGCTTTATGCATGGCAGCTTGGTAAGCTTGCTCTATATCGACGCCTGGCTCGAAAGCCGCCTCGTGAAAGAAGCGGGCAGCATAACTGCGTTCAAAAACTTTCATGTGGTCTAGGAGTTCCTGGGCCATTTGGAGGTCTTCATCGGCGTATACCAGCAGGATGTCGCACTGTTTATCTTGTTTCATGTAGGCTCTATTTTGGATGCCTAAAATTGCGGTATTAAGTTGATATTTGGGTAGTTTTAGGCAAAAATATACCTAAGCCAAAATACCCTTGTGCTACTTTTTGAACGATTTGTGCTATTCCGCCGTGGTGAGTTGGGCGTATCATTGTGCTTCACTTTAAAATTAAGCACGCTATGTCAAACAACAAACCCACATTTAAAGCCCACTACGATAACTTTATCGGTGGCCAATTTGTAGCGCCTGTTAAAGGTGAGTACTTTGAAAATACAAGCCCGATAGATGGTAAAGTGTTCACGAAAGCAGCTCGCTCTGGTAAAGAAGATATAGAGTTAGCCCTAGATGCTGCACATGCCGCCTTTGCTAGCTGGAGTAAAACCTCGCCAGCGTATCGCTCGGGTATTTTGAACAAAATTGCCGACATCATGGAGGCCAACCTCCAAGCCTTGGCCGTGGTTGAAACCATCGATAACGGTAAGCCTATCCGCGAAACCGTCAATGTTGACTTGCCCCTTTGCATTGACCACTTCCGCTATTTTGCCGGTGTGATTCGCGCAGAAGAAGGCAGTATCTCAGAGCACGACGATAAAACCGTAAGCATTTGTTTGCATGAGCCTATCGGCGTGGTTGGTCAAATTATCCCTTGGAATTTCCCACTGTTGATGGCTACCTGGAAAATTGCCCCAGCATTGGCTGCGGGTTGTACCGTGGTAGTAAAACCAGCCGAACAAACTCCAACTTCTATCATGATTTTGATGGATTTGCTGAAAGAAGTACTCCCAGCGGGTGTAATCAACGTGGTGACTGGTTTTGGGCCAGAAGCTGGTAAGCCTTTGGCTCAATCGCCCCGTATCGCCAAGGTATCATTCACCGGTGAAACCACTACTGGCCGCCTGATTATGCAGTATGCTTCCGAAAACTTGATTCCAGTGACCATGGAGCTTGGTGGTAAATCGCCCAATATCTTCTTCCCATCCGTTGCCGATGCCGACGATGAGTTCTTCGATAAAGCTATCGAAGGCGCTGTGTTGTTCGCGGTAAACCAAGGCGAAGTATGTACTTGTCCATCTCGTATTTTGGTACATGAGAGCATTTACGATAAGTTCATGAGCCGCGTTATCGAGCGCACCAAAGCCATCAAGATGGGTAACCCACTCGATGACTCGACCATGATGGGCGCTCAGGCCTCAAACGATCAGTATGAGAAAATTCAATCGTACTTGAAACTCGGTATCGAAGAAGGGGCAGAGTTGCTTTGCGGTGGCGATGTTCAAAAACTAGATGGCGATCTCGCTGGTGGATATTACATCCAACCTACCTTATTCAAAGGCCATAACGGCATGCGCATTTTCCAAGAAGAAATCTTTGGTCCAGTAGTTTGCGTAACTACATTTAAAACAACCGAGGAAGCCATCGCCATTGCCAACGATACCATGTACGGTTTGGGTGCAGGCGTGTGGACCCGCGATGCACACGAGTTATACCAAGTACCCCGTGCTATTCAGGCCGGTAGGGTTTGGGTAAACTGCTATCACTTGTACCCAGCGCATGCACCATTCGGTGGATATAAAAAATCAGGATTTGGTCGCGAAAATCACTTGATGATGTTGGGCCATTACCGCCAAACCAAAAACATGTTGATCTCGTACGACAAAAATAAACTAGGTTTTTTCTAGAGTATAAGTAAACAAGCATTTTGAACCGGCGGAACGGATGTTCTGCCGGTTCTTTTTATCTTGCCCCCTAAATAATAGTCCCATGACGCCAAGAGTAACCATTAGCCCTGAAGCCGTTGAAGTTGTAAACATCTTGAAGGCTCGTTTTGGCGATTTGATGTTCCACCAGAGTGGCGGTTGTTGCGATGGCTCTCAACCTATGTGTTTCGAAAAAGGCGATTTCAAGGTGGGGCAAAGCGATGTCTGCATCGGCGCAATTGAAGGCTGTGCCTTCTGGATGAGCAAAGATCAATTTGAGTACTGGAAATATACCCAGCTCCATATACATGTCACCAAGGGCCGAGGCTCTAGCTTCTCGCTTGAAATCCCCATGGGGCTCCGTTTTTTGACGCAATCAAGGTTGTTTACCGACGAAGAACTTGCCGATTTAACCCCGCTCAGCTATGTAGAAGATTAGCCGTTCTTGTGCAGTAACTGTTGGTATTGCTTGGGCGTTATACCTTCATACTGTTTAAAAACCCGGGTAAAGTAATTGCTGTCCTCAAATCCGGCCTCGTAGCACACGTTTTTGATATATACATTTTTATCGTTGAGGTAGCGTTTGGCCAACTTGATTTTTTCTAGTATCACAAATTCTACAGGGCTGATACCCATCTCGGTCTTGAATAAACGGTACAGGGCCGAGGTGCTCATCCCTGCGTGCTTGGCGATGGTTTTCAGCTCAAGCTTGTTGCTGATATTATCCCGAATCATGTTGATGACTTGCCCAAGGGCCGAATTAAGTGGCTTTGCAACGCCTTCGCTAATGCCTCGGAGTGTTTGCGACTGTACGATTTTAACCAGCAGCTCTTGCAGCGATAAATCAGCGAGTGTATCCTTGAATATCGTACTGCTCTGGCAAATATTGATGATTTTGTTGATGACATGCGCCATGTCTTCATTGTTCTCAAAGTAGAAGTTATGCTGGTCTAACTGCCAAAAATTATTGTGGCCTTCTTTCGGGTATTTCTCGTTCAAGAAGTTTAAGGTATCTTCTATCTTTTTATTGTCGATGGCCAATGCTAAGCATTGCGTGGGGTTCTGGATGCTGGCCTCCGGAAAATCAATCTTCATCTCGATATTGGAAGGGATGATAACTGATTCGCCGGGTAAATACTCAAATCCATCTTTGTCAAATAGATGCATCACTTTTTTACCGCGTAACATGCTGGTCACCACCAGGTCGTTAAATTTCAACGGGACCATTTCCGATTGCTGGTATGTTTCAAATATGTTCAGTTCACAATTTTCGAGGTTGTAAACGGTCCTATTTTCAACCAGCGTTTTGAGGTAACGCTCATTGGTTAAACTTGGCGAGAATGGGATGGATCTAGTCGTCATGATTCAAGGTATTTGGCCGGGCTAAGGGCAAATAATTAACCCAGAATAGGGTAGAGCGAAAAGGGCTGAACCTCAATTCAAATCCAAATATACACATTTTTAAATATATAGATATAAATATTGTGCTAAATCGCTTTTTTTCAAAATAGTATATCGCGCTTGCTTGCTGCCTGCCGATGTCCGATGAATTGTATAATTTTGCCCGCAGCTTAGCATTACTCTATCAAACAATTATCGCGTTGAAAACCTTGCTCGTCATCGTCGGACCAACAGCCAGCGGCAAAACCCGCTTGGCTATCGACTTGGCCAAACACTACCAAGCCGAGGTTTTCTCAGCCGATAGCCGCCAGATTTACACCGAAATGAATATCGGTACCGCCAAGCCAAGCCCCGATGAACTAGCCGAGGTACCACACCATTTCATCGGCCATGTTTCCATCCACAAGCCACACAATGCCGGCAAGTTTGAACGCGAAGCCCTAGAAGCTTTGGATATTTATTTCAAAACCCACGATATTGCCGTGCTTTGCGGTGGTACTGGCTTGTATATCAAAGCTTTGTGTGAAGGCATGGATAGCTTTCCCGAGGTTACGCCCGAGGCTAAAGCCAGGGTCGAACAACTTTATATCAGCCAGGGTTTGAGTGCCTTGCAAGCCGAACTCGCTCAGCTTGATTCCGTTTTTTTTGATAAAGTTGACCAACAAAATCCTGTTCGGCTGATGCGTGCCCTGGAGGTTATTTACAGCACTGGACAAGCTTTTTCTAGTTTTCAGCAGGGTCAAGTGAAACAAAGGCCCTTCAGGGTCGTTAAAATTGGACTGCAATGGGACAAGGCCCAACTGCATGACCGCATCAACCAACGGGTCGATGCCATGATGCAGCAAGGCCTTGTTCAAGAGGTTCAATCGCTGATGCCTTTTAAAACCTTATTGCCCCTGCAAACAGTTGGTTATCAAGAGCTTTTTGATTATTTTGAGGGCCATTCTACGCTGCCCCAAGCCATCGAATTAATTAAAATGCATACCCGTCAATACGCCAAAAGACAAATGACTTGGTTTCAAAAAGATACCCAAATTCACTGGTTTCAACCCAGTCAAAAAGCTGCTGTAATGGATTTTTTAAAAGATATTTTAGGAAGTTGACGAACATCCTTACCTTTACGTTTCTATTTTAAAGACATCGTACAGTATCAAGATTTTAACGACATGAAAAAGATTTGGTTTTTATTTAGCATCAGCATCGCTACTTTCTTCGGGTCTTGCTCTAACGAGCTAAACCTTATCGACGATTGGCGCGACGTAACCGTTGTTTACACCTTGCTCAACCAACAAGATACCGCCCACTACGTGGTGGTTCAAAGGGCCTACCTCGACCCCGCTACCAATGCCTTCGTGCAGGCTCAAATCCCAGATTCTATTTACTACGCTGCCAACGATATCACCGTTGAACTGCGCAATTCAGCAACCGATTTCAAATATGCCACGCTCCAACGCGTTGATGCAGCTGCTGAAGGTATTACCGTAGATCAAGGCGTTTTCGCTAGCTCGCCCAAATGGCTCTACAAAACCACCTACAATATCCAACAAGGCTTGGTTCAAGATCCCAACCGCAAGTTTAAAATTGTAGTAGTTAAAAATGATGGCGAGCCCGAAGTGGTGGCCGAAACCAATATCGTGAAGGATTTTACCTTCAACAATCCACAAACTACTTACAACTTCCCTTACAACAATAGCGCTTCCAACTCGGTGCAAAAAATCAACTGGCAAAAAGCGCCCAATGCTAGTATTTACGACATTACCTTGGTGTTTACATACCGCGAAATTCCGGTGGCAAACCCTAGTCTAGCCCAAAATAAAACCATCACCTGGAACGTTATTCGGGGCTTTGAACCCAGCACAGGCGGGGTTTCACCTAACTTGGAGGTCGAGTTGAACTCCCGTGGTTTTTACAGCTTCGTGGCCAATAACCTCGAGCCTGATCCAACGGTACGCCGTTGCGCCCTAAACATCACGACCATTATCGATGCGGGCGGTGCTGATTTGGCCGCTTTCATGCGCTCAAAAACTAACGTGGGTGGCTTGGCCTCGGCTTTTAACCCCATCAATTATTACTCTAATGTAACCAGTGGTTACGGCATTGTTTCAAGTCGTTACCGCAAGGTTATCCCAGCTTTGCCGCTTAACGGGGTGGCAAAAGATTCCTTGGCCTTGGGTATTTATACTAAAGACCTCGGTTTTCTCCGTGCTATCGATGGATGTAATTAGGGCGTTCCCACCCGCTACGCGTGCGGGCGCTACGTTACGCGGCTCGCTGTTCGCTCGGCCCCTGCGGGTCTGGCGCGTTGCGCCACCGCTTCACATCGCTAACGCGCCCTGCGGGCAGGTGATTGCTAACGTACCATATGGTAATTACGACTAAGAGAGAGAGAAATACATTCATTCACAGTAACCTTAAAAGTTCGATTCATCATGTCGGCAAAAGGCGGAAACTACAAATTTTCATCGCTGAAAGTCTTCGGCTCGAATGAATTTTTGTACAAAAACGAGAAGAAGTACCGTATCGTGTACGATGCTAGCGAGTGTCGTTACCTGTACGCAGAATTGGCCATGTACAACAAACTCTTCGATGAAGAGCAATGGACGGCCAACGCAAAGCTCATCTGTACTAACGTGAACACAGGCGAGCAACTCTGTGAGTTGACCAAGAGCCTTGAGGTCACCACCGATATGAATATGATTTACATTCGCGAAGGCTGGGGTACCCCAGATCCAGGTTGGTGGAAACGTGGTTACTACCGTTGGTCGGCCTTCATCGAAGATGTGAAAGTAGGTGAAGTGTACTTCTATGTAGTTGACCGTGGCTTGCTGACCAATGGCGTTAATCCATACTTCGATATCGTTCGTTGCAAAATGTTCGAAAGCCCCCGCAATGGCATGAATATCGACGAAAGGGTTTACCTTAAAACCTTTGCAGGCCAAACAACCCGCTACATCAATATCGAAATGGAATTGAAACTGAAAAACCCCGAGAAGGATTTCTTCCCCTTGGAGTTTCAGTTCAATTTTTACAACGATGCAGGCCAGCACAAAGCCTACATGGAATACTTTATAAGCCCAGATGGCTCTAAAGAAACCATCATTATTGATACCGGTTTTGGCTCTGAAGGTGGTGGCTATTGGTTCGACGACAAGTATACCATCGAGGCGGTGTTTATGGATACCCTTATCGCCGTTGTTCCATTTGAAGTAGGCGCTGAGAACGAAGAAGCACAAGAATTCCCATTCATGGCCTCTCGCGACATCCTGAACCCACCAACTACTTTTGAAGACCCCAACCGTAAGCCAACTTTCGAGGAAGCTACCGCTGATCTCAATCAGTTAATCGGATTAGGTGCCGTTAAAAAGGAAATGTCGGAGTTTGCTACTTACCTTCAATTCTTGAAAATTCGCAAGGAAAAGGGCATCGAAGAAAATTCAAACTTCAACCTCCACACGGTATTTACCGGTAACCCAGGTACAGGTAAAACAACCGTTGCCAAGATGTTGGGTAAAATTTACCACAGCCTCGACTTGCTTTCAAAAGGCGAAGTACATGAGGTTGGCCGTGTTGACTTAGTCGGCGAATATATTGGTCAAACCGCACCAAAAGTTAAAAAAGCCATCGACAAAGCCCGTGGTGGTATTTTGTTCATCGATGAAGCATATGCACTTTCCGATCGCGGCGATGACGGCAAGGACTTCGGCAAGGAAGTTATCGAGGTCCTGCTCAAGGAAATGTCGGACGGTAAAGGTGATATTGCCATCATTTTTGCGGGTTACCCTAAGGAAATGCAAGCCTTTATCGGTTCAAATCCAGGCCTAGCCTCTAGGATTTCTAAAACCATCCACTTCCCGGATTACACCCCAGAAGAATTGCTGGAGATTGCCGATTATGCAGCTGGAAAAAGTGGCGTTATCGTTGAAGCGCAAGCCCGTGAGCTCCTATACAAAAAGGTGGTTGAAGCCTACCGTACGCGCGATACCCATTTCGGCAATGCCCGCTTTGTAAATGGTATCGTTGAAGAAGCCAAGCAAAACATGGCCCTTCGTCTTATGCGCGACCCGCTCAAGTTGAGTGAAATGAGCAAAGACGATTTAAGTACCTTGAACTTTGAGGACATGTCTGACGTGTTTGGTCTAGACACTGGTATCAAGGTTGATATTCCAATCGACGAGGCCCTGTTGAAAGACAGCCTCTCGCAACTACACGAGTTGGTTGGCTTAAGCAGCGTGAAAACTGATGTTGACGAGATGGTTAAATTGGTACGGTATTACCGCGAAATTGGTAAGGACGTGCGCAAGGCATTCTCTATCCATACCGTATTTACGGGTAATCCAGGTACGGGTAAAACTACGGTAGCCCGCTTGCTGGTCCGTATTTACAAAGCTTTAGGCATATTAGAACGCGGCCAGTTGGTAGAATGTGACCGGAAATCGCTAGTAGCAGGATTTTTAGGCCAAACAGCCATTAAAACAGCCGAGATGATTGACAAATCAATCGGTGGTGGCTTGTTTATCGATGAAGCGTACGCTTTATCGAGCGGAGGTGACGACTATGGTCGTGAAGCTATTGAAACTTTGCTTAAGCGCATGGAAGACCAGCGCGGTGAGTTCATGGTTATTGTGGCCGGTTACCCTAAAGAGATGCAACGTTTCTTGGAAGCTAACCCAGGTTTGATGTCGCGTTTTGATAAACAACTCCACTTTGAAGATTACTCTATCGAGGAATTGGTCTTCATTGCTGAGACGATGTTTGATGACGAGAACCTTAAAATGGATGCTGCTGCGAAGGAACACATTTTCAATTACGTACAAAAGATGCTCAACAACAAGCACAAGTACTTTGGCAATGCCCGTACCGTGCGTAAGATTGTAGCAGAGGCAATCCGTAAGCAGAACTTGCGTTTGGCTAGCTTGAGCTCGGCAGAGCGTAGTCCAGAAATGATTCGTTTGGTTACCTTCGACGACGTGAAAGATTTTGCTCTATTGGAGCAGGCAGAAGAACCACGCAAGGGCATTGGTTTTTAGAGTATGTTTGGACTTTAGCTTCCGGCGAAAAACAGCTCTCTTCCGATGATTTTTGCTTTAAAAAATAGTTACGTAGCACTACTATGCGCCCATTTTTTTAAGCAACCTCATCAAAAAATAGCTCGTTTTTCCCTCGAAACCCAAACATACTCTTTATTAAAACCACTGTTCAGGTTCATCTCGGTTGTTGACCTTTTTCTTTTCGGAGAAAGGGAAAGTATCGTAAAAATTATAGGTAAAGAACAGCGAAAGTGTGAAATAGCTGTCTTTGTCATTCGGGTTACCCCGTGCTTGCCCTGTTTGGGCCGGTGCGGGGTATCCTAAGTATTCGGGGGTACGGTCAGAGAGCTTAGGGCCTAACTCGCCGAAGATATTGTATAAATTTTGAGGGTCGGGGTATTTATTGCTTACATCGTCTAGGTAGTCGGTAGTAGTAAGGCGGTATTGGAATTCCATACCTACGTTTACTTTTTTGCTGAGCGCGTATTTGATGCCGGCGCTCAGCGGGAAAACGATTTGAATGAGTTGATAACGTCGGGTGCCTGGGTATGCATACAAGCCTTGCCCTTCTGTAGAATAATAATAAAGGTTGTAGGTATTACCGTTTAGGGTGGTAGTAGGCTTGAAGTGCATGAAAGCGAGGCCAGCCGTTATGAATGGGGTAAATGCGCTACCTTTTTTACCGGGTACAAAAGGTAGGATATTAAAACCGCCCAAGAAGCCAAACTCCGTAACAGGTGCCGAAAAACGTAGGTTTCGGCGGCGGCGGGCCTCGTCGGTACTGTTGAGGTCGTCGCCGGTAAGGCGGGTGATGAGCAATTGTGTGCGGAAAGAAAAGCGAGGGTTAAAATGGTATACGAGTGCGCCACCGTATGCAGGATTCAGCTCGGCATCGCCATTTTTAGGGGTTAAATCGCCACGGTATTTGGCAACACCACCCCATAGGCCCATTTCAAAGTATTGTGCCTGAGCGGGTAATACGGCCACCATACCGATGGTAAAGAGCAAATATTTAATAGAGTTCTTAAGCATGTATAAAACAAAGGGAGATAATTAATTACATGATTAGTATACGCAAAAAGGCCGTTCAAGATACAAAAGTGGTATGTGTTGGCGAGCATAGTGCGAGTGAGCCTTGCGTGAGCTGGCTGGAGTGGGCGCCCGCGTAGCGGGTGCAGTGCCGCCGCATGGCGGTACCGAGCGAATAGCGAGCACGGAAGACAGCGACCGACAGCGTGAAACGCTGGCGGGCACGCCCAAAAAAGGCATAAAAATCAAAAAAATGAAAATTAAAGGCAATCCTAATACCCTAAAACCGTTAAGTATGTTGACAAAAATTATCTTTGCGACGGCAACGTCAAGGTAACATTTGGAAATACGTGACGTTTACAATTAGAGCATAAAAATAATTAAACTGGCAATGACCAAACTACTACCAAACTTGAAGCTGTACAGCATTGTATTTTTTACGGCATTGATACAGCAAGTTGTAGCACAGGCACCTGTTGCATCCTTCACGGCTACGCCTGTTAGCGGCTGTCCACCTTTGAATGTAACGTTTACGAATACCTCGACCGGGACTTGGCATGTGCAACAGTGGAGCACCGGCCTCTCGGTGGTGCTAGATTCAACAGGTGTGACACAAATCCAAGATATTTATCCCAACCCGGGTACATTTAACGTGTGTTTAACGGTAACGGATACCTTAACGGGACAGAGTAACACGGTGTGTCAAAATGGCTTTATCACGGTGTTTACGCCGCCGCAAGCAGCTTTTTCGGCGAGTAATAACGGTGGCTGCGTTCCTTTTACGGTGCAGTATACTGATAACTCGGTGCCAGGTAGTTCGCCAATTAGTTCTTGGCTTTGGACTTTGCCAGGGAGTAGCAATGGTACTTACACGGTACAATCGCCTAGTGCTACATACAACTCAGCAGTTGGCTCGCCCTTTGATGGTGCATTACGTGTCACGGATGCCAATGGGTGTGAATCATTTGTATTCCAGAACGACATTATCACGGCTAATGCGGTGCCTGTAGCCAACTTTAGTGCTCAAAACCCAACGAGTTGTAGTGCGCCACACACGGTTAACTTTATCAACAGCAGTACAGGTACAGGGCCTAATATGCAATACACCTGGAACTTTGGCGATGGCAATACGGCGACGGGCTTGTCGCCAAGCCATACCTATACGGCTTGTGGTACATATACCGTGGCTTTGACGGCCACTAACTTGACTACAGGGTGTTCCAATACACGTACGTTGACGAATTTGGTTCAAATACAAGACCTTACCCCAACGTTTACCCCGGCGTCATCAAGTGTATGTTTGGGTTCAGCGTTTAACTTTACCAATACATCTGTGGCTTGTGTGGGTACATTTACCTCATCATGGGATTTTGGCGACGGTACCACTTCGAATTTGCAAAACCCATCGCATGTGTATGCGAGCCCGGGTAACTATAGTGTTCTATTGACGATAACGACGCCTACGGGTTGTGTTGACTCGGTCCGGGTTAATAATTTTTCGGTCATCAACTCTCCGATTGCCGACTTTGGTAGTAGTCCAACCTTGGGGTGTTCATTCCCTTTTACCGTTAACTTTACGAACCAAACATCGCCATTTACAGGGGTGAGCTATAACTGGAACTTTGGCGACCCTACGAGTGGCGTAAACAATACCTCGATTTTAGCCAACCCATCGCATACCTATAATGCTTGTGGTAACTATACCGTGCGTTTGATAGCCTCCTTTACCAGTGTTGCTGGATGTGCTGACACGATACAGTTTAATAATTATGTGCATGTAGAAAATATCAATGCGAATTTCGCATCAGGTTCCGCTACCGTTTGTGAAAATGCTACCGTAAGCTTCAACAATACCTCTACAAGCTGTGCCTCTGGCGTTAGTTATCTTTGGGACTTCGGAGATGGCAGTGCTACTTCCACCCAGCAGTTCCCAGCGCACGTGTATACAACGCCAGGTTGTTTTGCTCCGGTGTTGATTGCTACAACACCAAATGGTTGTGTAGATACGACCACCATTAGCTGTATTACGGTACAAGCGGCCCCTGTGGTTAACTTTGTTGGTAATCCTATCAGGGCCTGTAATGCACCATTAACGGTAACGTTTAACGATTTAACAGTGGGTAGCGTAGCGCAATCTTGGAACTTTAACTTGAGTACTTCAGGTCAAACCCAGAATACCACCAACGGTACGGCAACCTATACCTACACCGCTCAGGGCACATACGATGTAGCCTTGACCGTAACTAGTGCTATAGGATGCCAAAGTACTGATACCTTGCTCAACTATGTTCAAATTCAAGCACCACAGGCCTCCTTTACGACCAACGAGCCCGGCGGTTGTGCGCCATACAATGCTGGTTTTACAGCTACGACCGTACCTTATCCCGGTGATAATATTGTGAGCTATACTTGGGATTTCGGCGACCCCAACAGTCCTGGCCAAGTAATTGGTGGCCAAAATATTAGCCATGTTTACGCCGATACAGGTTGCTACAATGTGAGCTTAATTATCCAAACAGCCCAAGGTTGTAGGGATACAGTTACGATCAATGAAGCCATTTGCACAGGTATAGCGCCTACGAGTACCTATGTCATTGATACCCTGAACGTATGTATCAACGGTGAGGTTATTTTTGACGCAGAGATATTTGGTCCTTATGATACCTTAGTATGGATTGTATCTTCTAACGGTGGCTACTACTACAACCAGGATTCGATTACGCACCTTTACGATAACGATACCACTTGTTACCCAATTGTTTTTGTAGCGGGCTATAATAACTGTTTTGATACCATTCAAGGTATAGATACCGTTTGTGTATTCCCGCCTTTGGCTAACTTTGAATATCAAGTAGACTGTAGTGTTGACAGTGCTTTGGTTGTATTGTTTACAGACCGATCAGGTTCTACAGCCAATTACTGGGACTGGGATTTTGGCGTTACGACGAGTACAACCGATGTGTCAACAGCTCAAAACCCAAGCTTTACCTATCCAGCGGCCGGTACGTATACGGTCCGGCTCATAGTGGGGGATAGTATAACGGGGTGTATAGACTCCATCATACAGAACATCAATGTGAGTAATGAACAAGCCTTCTTTACGCTGAACCGGACGAATGTTTGTGCAGGTAGTAGTATCAGGGCTATAAACGTCCCGACAGGTATGGCCTCCTACGCATGGAGCTCGGCCTTTGCATCTTCTATCAACTTGAGTTTAGGCCAGTCGAACCCAAGATTTTTCTATGCATTAGGTGGAACCTATATCGATACCATCAAGTTGATCATGGTTGATCCGATATCAACCTGTAGTGATACGTTCTCCTTGGTTGATACCATTGATGTCCACCAGCTCATACCCAATTTTACAGCATTAACGACTTGCGGTAACTTAAGCGCTTCGTTTACGGACAACTCGACGACTGTAAACGCTAATATTACGAATTGGAGTTGGAATTTTGGCAATGCACAAACCTCAACGCAACAAAACCCTACTCACGCATATTTAGCCCCTGGTGTTTATACCGTGCAGCTACAAATTAGGGATGTGCCAAGGAACTGTATACAATCACGCACGCAAACCATAACCATTTCAAATCCACAGGCAGCCTTTGCCCTAAACCGGGATTCGATATGTTTGGGTTCGTCCATTCAAACGATCAACAACTCTACGAATGCGATGGGCTATCAATGGTCATCAACGGCCGGTAGCATTGCATTCCCGAACGCCGCTACACCAACTATCACTTATTCTACTCCAGGTATCTTCCAAGATACCATAAGCTTGATTGCCGTAGATTCCGTAGGCAATTGTTTTGATACATTAACCAGTATTCGTACCATAAGGGTATCGCAAGCCGTAGCTGATTTTAGTGCCGACATTACGGCTGGATGTGCCCCTGTTACGGTATCATTTACCGATAACTCCACTAGCAACATTTACCCAATAACTAACTGGTTATGGAATTTTGGCGTAGCTACTTTCAACAACAATACTTCAATTAACCACGTTGTCAACTACCCCAATAGTGGCAACTACAATGCAATATTAAGGGTGACCAACAGCTTGGGTTGTATCGGTAGAGATACTATACCGTTGAACTTTGTCCAACCAGTGGCCGATTATAGCATCAATGATACTGTTTTCTGCCCAGGAGAGCCTTTGATCTTGTTCAATAACTCTACTTCAGGATTAAACTACAACTATACGTGGATTTTCGGTAACGGCGATACCCTGAATACGACGCAAGATACCGCGGTATCCTACAACTATACAGCATCAGGGACTTACAACATTTGCTTAATTGTAACCGACCCACTAGGCTGTACGGACACTTTATGTCGTACTATTTCCGTGAGTAATGTACAGGCTAACTTTACGCAAACAAACACCGTTGCAAGTTGTCCACCACTCAGTGTAACTTTTACCAATAGTTCTATTGGTAATATAGATTCATGGTTCTGGAACTTTGGCGATGGTAATATTGCCATACAGAACGGTACTAGCACACCATACATCAACACCTATAACTACCCGGGTAATTATCCTGTAAGCTTAACCGTGACTGATATTTACGGCTGTGCCTCTACTTTGACTAAGGATTCGCTTGTACAAATTGGTGGGCCGAGCGGTACATTTACATACAACTCTGCATCTGGCTGTACACCATTGCCTATTACTTTTACCATCAACACGGTAAATGCTACCAGTATCGTTTTTGCTACCCGTAACGGAACCTACAACCTGGTTCCAGGACCAGGTGGACTAACGATTTTGAACCACACTTATAACGTGGCTGGTGACTTTACACCTTTCATGCAGTTAACGGATGCTGCTGGTTGCCAAGTTACCTTCGATACTACGGGCTTTATTGTCACGGAGTCGTTGACGACCAACATGACTGCCGACAATACCTTCTCCTGTGACCCTGATACCTTTAACTTTTCAGGCTTGGTTCAAAGTTCTGAGCCTCCCACAATTGCATGGGTCAACAACGGAGGAACTATCCTGACATCTGATATTATACCGGATACCGTAAGTGCATCGGTGTTGTATAACGTGCCAGGCGCGAACTATAGCATGAGCTTGATTGCATCAAACTCTTTGTGTGCTGATACGATTACCGTTGGTAATATTACCATGCCTGGTCGCCCAGTAGCTTCATTTGTACAAAGCTACCCTGATGTATGTAACTCGCATAACGTACAATTTGTAAGTACTTCAACTACACCCTTTGGGCCATTACAGCCCAATGTTTGGGATTTTGGCGATGGCACTACAGGTACGGGCTTAAATCCGCTGCATGTTTACAGTATTCCAGCGGTAGGTGTTGATACTTACAGTGTTTCACTCATCATTGAAAATGCATACGGCTGCTTTGATACGGCAACACAAGAGGTTTATGTATACCCACAAGTAAATCCTTACTTGTCGCAAGGTGATTCTACCATTTGTTTAGGTAGTTCATTTACCATGATAGCGGCTGGAGCACTCAACATATCTTGGGCACCTGGCACGTCTCTGTCATGTACCATCTGCGATACCACGATTGCTACACCAACGGTGAACACACAGTATATCGTAACCTATAGCAATAACTTGGGCTGTATTTTATTTGATACCGCCGATATCACCGTCATTGATATCGTTCCAATTATCGCTCCACCAAACCCAAGCATTTGTATTGGTAGCAATATCCAGCTTACGGCTAGTGGTGGAAACAGCTACCAATGGTCGCCTACCATTGGACTCAACAACCCATTCATCTCAACCCCTGTGGCTACACCATTGGTTACCACGACTTACGAAGTTTTAGTAACGAGTGCGCAGGGTTGTCAAGATTCAACCACGGTTACGGTAACCGTAAACCCATTGCCTACGGTTAGTATCGTTGTACTTGACACCTTTATTTGTCCGTACGAAACGACTCAATTGATTGCAAGTACATCAGCTAGTAATCCGATCTATCAATGGAATACAGCCAACCCGGGCTTAAGTAATTACACCATTAGCAACCCAATCGCTGCGCCGACCACCTTTACAGTATACAGCGTTACCGTGACCGATGGTATTACAGGTTGTACTGGAACAGAAAGCGCACCGGTATTTGTATTCACCATACCAGCCGTAAATATTGTCATCAGCAACGATAGTATCTGCCCTGGCGATAACCAGTTGATTACCCTCAACCCGGTTGATGAAGGCGCATTCTACCAGTGGAGCCCAGCTATCAGTCTTAACAATCCAACGATTGAAACGCCAACGGCTTCGCCGCTGACCACTACCACCTACACCGTAACCATTACTTTCCCAACCGGTTGTACCTTAGAGGATAGCGAAACGATTTACGTGACCAGTTTTGCCGATTTGGTACTTGGCACAGATACAACCATTTGTAATACCGATACCGCAACCCTGGCCGTGGTAGGTACAGCGCCATTCACCATCGAATGGACCCCTGCTGCTAGCCTAAATGATAGCTCTTTGGCCACTATTTTGGCATTCCCCGACACAACCACCTGGTACACTGCCACCGTTCAACGCGAAGGTTGTACTTGGGTAGATAGTGCTCGAGTGAGGGTTATTTATGAAGTGCCGCTGGTGGTTAGTCCTGATGTAGAAATATGTCTAGGCGAAACGACCCAGCTATTGGCTAGCGGTGGAGATAGCTACCAGTGGACACCCGCTACAGGCCTTGATGCCAGCAATATTGCCAATCCTGTTGCAGGGCCAAGTACCACCACCACCTATGCCGTTACTGCTTTCTTATCGGCTTGTATCCCGGTTACCGATTCTATCGAGGTGACGGTTCACCCGCTGCCAACGGCTAGCATTACGGCCTCTGAAACCATTGTGTTCCCTGGTCAAGATGTTGAATTGAGCGTTGATACCGAAGTTGGTAACCTCATCAGTTGGTCGCCAATTACTTACTTGTCGTGTGATACTTGTAGCCAGTTAATCGCTGTGCCTGATGCTCCAATCACGTACATCGTGACCACGGTGAATGAGTTTGGCTGTTTGAACTTTGATACCATTACCATCAATATCTTTAATAACTGTACCGATTTTATCGTGGTGCCTAACGCCTTTACACCCAACAACGACGGTATGAACGACGAGTTGAAGGTGTTGAAAGCCCGCGATATTGAACGTTTCTCCGTGTACGACCGCTGGGGTGCTGAAATCTTCAACAGTACTTCGCTTAGCCGTGGCTGGGATGGTACTTTCAACGGTAAACCAATGGAACCTGGTGTATATGTTTACTACGTGATAGCTACTTGTCCTAACGACGGGACCCAAGTGGTCAAAACAGGTAACGTTACCTTGATTCGATAAAGTAAAAAGCGCTGTTTTTTAGCGATTTAGCGTATTTCTATTTTCGCTAATTTAGCGTATAAAAGCCTGCTAGACATGCGTTTAGCAGGCTTTTTTTGTAGGAAGCTACATGCCGCGACACGAATATCAGCGACCTGATTTTTTTAGATGATTTGGGCGTTCCCCCTTCGGGGTCGCTGTCCTACGGGGTTCGCTTTGCTCCGTGCTTCGCACCGCGGCTTTCAGCCGCGCCCTCCGGCCAGCTAACGCATAACCCGCTGCGAAGCAGCGGGTTCCAGATAGGAGATAGAAGCGAGGAGATAGGAGATATGAGCGTTTTGCCTTGTAAGGCTTACAACTATTTCTACGCCACTGGCAGGTTATAGTTTATCGATAGCAGGCGTATAGCGTGTATTCAAGATATTGGATGGGGGGAACTTGTATTTGGGGTTAGAATGTGGCAGGTTTGCAGTAGCTTGTTAAGCTTTCGGCTAGAGGCTTGGGACGGTGGTGGATTTAAAGCACTTTCCTGTCCACCGAAACCAAAGCTGGCTACGGCTCTAAACCCTTTTGGCGGCTATTCACAAGGTATTAGCTATATGCTGTGTTGGGCATAGTGTTTTTTGTTTTTTTCAATCCATTTTTTGGCTTCGTCAATTACGACATTTTCAATATTAGCTCTTCTTGCACCGTCCCAATAATTATTATATTCGTTGTCTTCATAGTCAAGGTCATCCCAAGCCCAATAAAGAAGATAGAAGTCGTAAACTAGAGCTTCATAATCTCTCATTTGACAAAATTTGTAGAGTTTAATCAAGTTATCTCTAACTTTTTCCCCTTTGGCAATTTGATGGACGTAGTAACTCGCATAACTCAAAACAGCATCGTCACCATTTTTCATTTCAAGTCCAAGCTCTTTAATGGTGTCGGTCACATAGTCGATTACTTCGAAGTAATTTGTCGGTTTATTGAAACTTGCGAGCATGTATAAAGTCGGACTTTCATAGCCAAGCCCCATCATTTCAATCGCCCAATCAATGCTCTCGTTGGAGTCGACGAGTTGAATTTCAGGAAATGCTACGATTTTATATGTCAGTTCACTTATTGGCCTAGTCATTTGTACATTTTGCATTAGTAGTCTACAGCCGCAACTCCGCTTGCCTTTTTACGTCTATATTCATTATCTGTGCAGGTTCATGGCTTGAACAAGTGGCTTGTGTAAGGCCAGGGTTTTGACTGAAACCTTCGCCATACAAATTTATGAAAAAAATAAATACTGCGCCTATACAGGTTATTTTTTTACCATAAACCTATTGGGCTTTTTGGCCGACGTTGGCGTCTGGCCGTATAAGCTTGCCCTTCATATGCGCTGTTTTACTGTTTGTTGGCGGGGACGCCAACAAGGGCAAGGTGCTGTCCTAATTATAGCATCCTGGAGCGGTTATGTCTCTCGCCTCGTTCCTATCTCCTATCTTCTCGCTCCTCGTTCCTATCTTCAATCTAAAAACTGCCGTGGCTTGCGCTAGGTGCCCGGCGGGCCGCGCCGAAGGCGCGGGTGCGCGTAGCGCACGGAGCGAATAGCGAACCACGAAGTGCTCCGTAAGGGAGCAAAGCGACCGCACGAACCCCAGAGGGGACCGGCGACCGCCCCAGCGGGCGCAGCGCCCAAACAAATAAGCTCGTCTAACGTTTGACAATAAACAATTATTTCTTTCCCGTTGAACGAATTAACGTTAATTCGTTCAATGGACTGAACCAATTAACGTTAATTCGTTCAATCCCCCATGCAAATCATCACCACTTCCGATGGCTCTCACTCCTTGCTTTCAGCGCAGTTTGGTACCAGTTACCACTCTGAACACGGTGCTGTGCAAGAGAGCCAACACGTGTTTATTGATGCCGGATTGAAAACTGTTGCATCGCAACAAAGCCCAGTTAAACTCTTTGAAATGGGTTTTGGCTCTGGCTTGAATGCTTTCATGGCCTATTTGTACGCACAAAATAATCAACAATCCATTGAATATCATGGGGTTGAGTTATACCCGCTGCCTGAAAATACTTTTGCACAGCTCAATTATGCCCAACGCCTCGACGCTGAGCCAGAAGCCCCTGTATTGCAACAAATGCACCTTTGTCCCGAGGCGCAAGCTATAGCGCTTGGGCCATATTTCACTTTTACCAAGTACCACCAGGATTTAGCTTCGTTCCATAGCCCTGATGCTTTTAACTTGATATTTTACGATGCCTTTGGCCCCGGCACACAGCCCGAACTTTGGGATGAAAATACTTGTCAAAAGCTGTACAACATGTGTGCTCCTCATGCGGTTTTGGTTACATATTGCGCTCAAGGTGCCTTCCGCCGCAACCTAATTGCAGCAGGTTTTTCGGTGGAGCGGCTCGCGGGCCCTCCGGGGAAAAGGGAAATGATTCGGGCCTTAAAACCCGTCGCGGCGCTTCGATAAATAAGCCGCAAACTGCTCTTTCAGTTGTTTGTTGCGGTTGCGGTCTAGTTCTACAATATCCAATCCGCCAACGTAAGGAGCCACAATACATTTGTGGTTCACGCTGAAGAAAAAGGCTTTGTACTTTTCGTTGGCAATGTCGATTAAAACCGGGTCGAATGTGCCTGTGGCCCATTTCACAGGGGCTAGCGCCATGCGGTAATACGAGCCAGGGCCAAATTCCTCTGGGCTAATATCGTGCAAGGTCAAGGGGTCTAGCGCCTCGAATGTAAAACCTTTCAGGGCATCTTCTGCTAGTTGTTTCGGACCACCTTCCTGTTGTTTGCTGTAATCGGCTACCAAGAGGTACGCGGTTTCGCCCTCGCCCAACATGGCGCTGAGCACTTCATTTTGGCGCTGGAGTAGGGTACTCCAATCCATATCGGTGTTGGCGTAGCGTTGGCCATCGGGCATGCTGTGTACCCTGAACCACTCATCGGGGTAGTCATGTTTAAAATAATTGGCTACCGGGATGGTATCGGGGAAGGTGTCTACCCAAAATTGGACAAATGCTTGATTGTTCATGCTGCAAATGTAAGCACTTTTACGAAAAGCATTGTAATTCTGCGGCTAGGTTTTGCTTGGCTTGTTGCTCCAACGATGCCCTAAAGCGCGCTGTTTTGTAAATAAAGGGCATATCGATAAAGTGTTGTAGCACCTTGGCCCTACCGGGCAGGTATAGTTCATCCGGGAATATGGCGTACTCCTGCCTGATTTGCGCTGCATATAGTTGGTAATCTGGCCACGCTGCACCTAGCACGCACAAGTCGGCATCCAGTAAGAATTGGGTGTCTGTATCTGCGGTGTCGCTATGGCCCTTGGTCGCTAGAATCATGGTAATACAGCGTTCGATGCGCTCGGCGGGGAAGCCTAGCTTGGATAGTATTTGGCTGGCTTGTTCGGCGCTATCTTCCTCGTTCCGAGGGTTCAGGGCATCGTACACCAGGTCGTGAAAAACTAGGGCCATCAGGGTGCTATCCCAGTCCTTTATTTCTTGTTGCACGGCAAGCAATTGGTGTAGCATATTATCCAGGTGCGCCACCGTATGGTAATGCCGCTCCGGTGCGCTGTAGGCTAGGTTAATGTTGTCCCAAACGGTTTGTATGGCCACTGCATCTGGGCAGTAAGCCTTTAAAATTTGGGTAAAATGTTGTTGTAGGGTCATGGTTATTCCATTTTTGTACAATACAAAGTTAAGCTTAAAATAATGTTGACCATCAAGTCATTTCCGCATTGATTCAATCAATTTTTTGGGTCTTTTTGGGGCCTTCGGCGACCGTAGGGCGCCGAAGGCCCCAAAAAAGATAGGAGAGAGGAGATAGGAGAGAGGAGAGAGGAGAGCAAGTTTAATCAGATCTTCTCTCTTCTATCTCCTCCCTTCTATCTTCTCTCTTCTATCTCCTCCCTTCTATCTTCTCTCTTCTATCTCCTCTCTTCTATCTCAAAACTAAACCTTATCTTCGCGCTCCCATGAGACTGACTACCCTAGAGATAAAAGGTTTTAAGAGTTTTGCCGACCGACAAGTCATCCATTTTAACGATGACGTGATTGGCGTTGTTGGGCCCAATGGCTGCGGTAAATCGAATATCGTGGATGCCATTCGCTGGGTGCTCGGCGAGCAGAAAACCAACGCCCTCCGCTCGGAAAAGATGGAAAATGTCATCTTTAACGGCTCAAAAGAACGCAAGCAAGGCCAACTGGCCGAGGTATCCCTCACCTTCGAGAATACCAAGAATATCCTGCCTACCGAATATGGTACCGTGACCATTAAACGCATGCTGTACCGCAGCGGCGAGAGCGAGTACCGCATCAACAACGTGAAGTGCCGCCTCAAGGATATCACCGACCTGCTTGCAGACACCGGCATGGGCCCCGACTCGTACGCCATCATCGCCCTGAACATGGTGGATGACCTGCTGGCCGATAAGGAAAACGCCCGCCTAAAACTCTTTGAACAAGCTGCCGGTATCTCGAAATACAAAATCCGCAAACGCGAAACCCTCAGCAAACTGAAAGGCGCCGAGGAAGACCTAAACCGCGTGGAAGACCTGCTTTTCGAGATTGACGGTAACCTCAAAACCCTCGAAAAACAAGCTAAACGCGCTAAACGTTACTTTGAAATAAAAGACGAGTATAAATCGGCCAGTATCCAACTGGCCATGTTGCGCCTGAGCACCTACAAGGCCCGCTACAAAGATCTGGAAGTTAAGATGCAGGCCCAAGAAGACTTTAAACTACAA
The DNA here is from genome assembly GCA_964508975.1 of uncultured Saprospiraceae bacterium. Taxonomy (GTDB): domain Bacteria; phylum Bacteroidota; class Bacteroidia; order Chitinophagales; family Saprospiraceae; genus CAZDVQ01. Next base: position 58,147 of record CAZDVQ010000012.1, on the reverse strand, counting down.
ATTGACACTAAAATAGCCGAGCTGGAAGCAGGTATCGAAAAGGAGAAGTTGGCCAACGTGGACAAAGAACGCAATCTCTCCGACCGCCAACGTCAGCTCAACAGCACCGTAGGTAAACTCCGCGGCCTTGAAAACGATAAAAAAGTACTGAGCCAAAAGACCCTTTTTGTGCAAGAAAGCGGCCTGAAACTACATGAACGTATTCAGCAAGCCGAGCAAAGGGTTCAGCAATACCAACTGGATGTAGAACGCTATGCCGCCCAGCGCGATGCCGAAGAAGCCGTGCTGAAAGCCCTTGAAGCGGTACTGGAAGAAGCCAAGCAACAAGCTGAACTCATTCGCGAAAGCCACGGCCAGTTGAAATCAGAACTAGATAGTTTCCTCAAGCAACAACAAGCGATAGAGGCCAGCATTTTCGATACCGAAAAGCAAAAGGCCATCCTCAATAGCAAACGCGATAATGCCCGCCGTGAGGTGGAAAGCCTAGAGAACGACCTGGAACGCCGCAGCGCTGAAATCAGCAGCCTGACCAAACGCCTGCGCGAAGCCGATTCGATACAGGAAACCAAGGAAAAACTCATCAGCAGCATGGAGCAAGAGGAGGAAAAACGCCTCGCCGAGCTCGAAAAACTAAATAAGCTGGTGGAGCAATACCAAGAGGAACTGACCAAGATAAACCGTAGCCTCGATGCGAAACGCAACGAGTACAAGCTGACCAAAAGCATGGTGGATAACCTGGAGGGTTTCCCGGAATCTATCCGTTTCTTGAGCAAAGAATCAGGTTGGAAAGCTAAGGCGCCCTTGTTGTCGGATATTATCTTCGTGATTGAAGCCTACCGCACGCCCATTGAAAACTACCTCGACCAGTACCTCAACTACTATGTGGTGAAGGACTTGTCGGAGGCTGTGCAAGCCATTCAACTCTTGGATGCCGCACAGAAGGGCAAAGCTAATTTCTTCCTGCTCGACCAGTTTACACAGCGCAAGGAACGCTCAACCCTGATGTTGCCCGCCGAATGGGCGCTGGATGTGATAGAAGTAGACCATCAGTACCAAAAACTAGTAGATTACCTGCTGGGCAACGTGTATGTTACAGAACGCCCTGTGCAAGAAGCCCTCAAAGATTTTGCTGCAGGCCCTTATGCGCAGGAAGACCTCATCATCTTGTCGAAAACAGGGGGCTTCGTGAAACGCAAGCTATCGGTGAGCGGTGGCTCTGTGGGGTTATTTGAAGGTAAACGCATTGGTCGACAGAAGAACCTGGACCTGCTGAGTGAGGAAATCCGCAAGCTGGAAGACCAGGCTACCAAGATAGAACGCCAGCTCGATGATACCCGCATGCGTCAGAACGAGTTGAAAAATGCGGCTCGTACCCCTCAAATCCAACAGGAACGCGAAGCCTTGAACCGCTTGGTGCGCGAAGGGATATCGCTGAAAGGCCAGTTGGACAACCTCGAAAGTAGCACTTTGGATGCAGAGACCAAGTTGAAAATATCGCGGGAAACCATTGCTGCAAGTGAGCGGGATGAAATGCAGCTGAATACCCGTTTACAGCAATTATCGCACGAGGTTAGCCTCATTCGCGAACGCATTGCACATGCCGATGGCTCATACCGCAGCATTGCCGACCAGCTCAGCGCGGCATCGACCAGCTATAACCAGCAGCACATCGAGTTTATCCGGCAGCAGAACAAAATATCAGGTACTGAGCGTGAGCTATCATTCCTGAAACGCCAACTCGAAGATACCACCCGCCAGATGGGGCTCGATCGCGAAGCGCTCGCCCAATCGGATGCCGAGCTCAAAACCGTGAGCAGCGACATTAAAACCCTGGATAGCGATTTGCTGAATCTGTACGAGGAACGCAAGGTGCAAGAAAAACTCTTGGCCGAAGCTGAACAGCTGTACTACCAATCGCGTACGGGAATCAACAAAATTGAAGATGAACTCCGCGTGGAGAACCGGAAGCGCCAGGATAATTTTCAATTGATCAATAATTTACAACAAGAGTTCAGCAATATCAAGATAGAATTGACCTCGATGAACGAACGCTTACAGGTGGAGTTCAACATCAAGGTGAACGATATTATCAACCAGGAACCCGAGCCTGGGCTCGTGCTGGAAGAGGTGGAGGAATTGGTGGACAAACACCGTCAACGCCTGCACAACTATGGCGAGATTAACCCTATGGCCGTGGAGGCTTACGACGAGATGAAAGAGCGTTTTGACTTTATCTCGGCCCAACGCGAGGACTTGCTCAACGCCAAGGCATCGCTGCTGGATACCATCGACGAGATTGAATCTAAAGCTACCGCCAAGTTCTTGGATTCCTTCGCACAAGTACGCGAGAACTTCCAGACGGTGTTCCGGAGCTTGTTCACTGAGGACGACTCCTGCGACCTCATCCTCAGCGAACCTGAAAACCCGCTCGAATCGCATATCAACATCATCGCGAAGCCGAAGGGTAAACGCCCGCAGAGCATCAACCAGCTATCGGGTGGCGAGAAAACCCTCACCGCCACGGCATTGTTGTTTGCGCTTTACCTGCTCAAACCTGCGCCATTCTGTATCTTTGACGAGGTAGATGCCCCGCTCGACGATGCCAACATCGCCAAGTTCAACAACATCATCAAGCGTTTTTCGGAGCGTTCCCAGTTTATCATCGTTACCCACAACAAGCAAACCATGGCCTCGGTAGGCATGATTTACGGCGTAACCATGAAGCACCAAGGGGTGTCGCAGGTGGTTCCTGTAGATTTTAGGAGTTTGAATTAGATGTGAGTTGTAAGATGTGAGTCTTTCATCTCGTACAGTTTGCTGGGCTAGGCATAATCTTCCTGTAGCTTTAACGAAAATTGTTCACCAAACGGGTTCTTGCAAGTTTACCGTTAGACTGAACTTTTTAACCCGCCCCGTGTTTCAGCTACTCCAATAATTTTGCATACTCGACCCAAAAATGATATCAATCATCATCGGTACTAACCGGAAAAATAGCCAAACCGCCCAGTTTGCCCATTTGATTCAACAAATGTACGAGGCTAAAGGACAGGCCACGCAAATCCTCTCCTTGGAAGAGCTCCCCACCGATTACTTTCATGCCGATATGTATTCAAGTGCCGATGCGATGCCGGCGTACATACGCGATGCGCAAGAGCGCTTTTTTAAATCGACAACCAAATGGCATTTTGTCATTCCTGAATACAATGGCAGTTACCCTGGCGCTTTGAAATTGTTTATAGATGCTATCTCGGTGATTGACCAAAAGGCGACCTTCAACGGTAAAAAAGCTGCCCTCACGGGTATATCATCGGGTAGGGCTGGTAACCTGCGGGGTATGGACCATTTCACCATTGTGTTGCAATACCTTGATGTAACGGTATTGCCTAATCGTTTGCCTATCTCGCAAGTATATAAACTGAAAGACGGGCAAGGGCATATTTCTGATGAAGCTACCTTAGTAGCCTTGGATAAACAGCTAGATGCTTTTATCAGTTTTTAGATATTATTCCGCAGGCATCTACCTAAACGGCTGCTTCGCAGCCGTCTGCGCCAAGGATGGTAGCGGTGGCGCGTAGCGCCAGACCGAGCCGCCTATTGTAGAGCCTATTTGGGAACCGTTTCCAGTGATAAAGGCGGCGAAGGGCCGAGCGAACAGCGAGCCGCGCACAGCCTGACGGCGCGACAGCGCCGGGGCGCCCAAATCAAAATCATCTCGCTGTTGGTTTATTCTAGCCAGTACCCTTCCCGTAAATCAATCACCTGTACACTATCTTGTGCCAGCCACGCCGCCCTGTTGCGGTAGCTGGTATTGCTGGGTAAAATAACCTTATCTATTGGGCCTGTTTCATACTGCAGCTTGTTTTTACCACCTAAGGGTATAAAGTATCGCGCTCCCTTAAGGTCTATCCGGTAAGCCGTAGAGTCAAGGCTTATCACCTGCGTATGTTTTAGCTTAGCTTGTCGAACTAGGTGCATCCGCGCACTGTCTAATTCGTGTTGCCAAGTATTGGCCTTGCCCACCGTGTATAAGGTACTGCGTTGGCCTTGCACCTGCTCAAAGGCCATATGCTGCCTTAATTGATAGAGCACCACATGGCTTTGCTCTTGCTTTTGCCAAGTTTGATAGCTACTTAAACCCATCAAAACACAAACGCAAGCCAGCATATATACCAAGTATCGCCCCGTTTTGTACCAAAGCCATTGCCCCAAGTAAAAAATACCGAGGTAAGCCACAACCAACATCCATAGGGTAGGGTAGTAGCCCTCCACCAGCGCATAGGGCAATTGGCTGATCCGGGCAATACCCTCGTTTTGTAACCATACCGTCCACTCGATGGCCTTGCCCAAGCCATAACCGAGATACGGCACCCAATGCAAGGCAAAATATACCATGCCTAAGGGCAAAACCAATGTCGACAAAGGTATGCCCCAAAATCCCGACAACCAAAAGTACATCGGGAACTGGTGGAAATAAAACAGACTGATGGGCATGGTGCCCAACTGCGCCGCTAACGACACACTCGTGAGGTTCCAAACCCAGTGGCTTAGCCTGTTGCCCGGCATGTATAAACGGTAAATCGGGTGCTGCAAGTACACAATGCCCGCCACCGCTGCAAACGACAACTGGAAGCCTAAGTCGTAAAAAGTCATAGGCTCAATCAACAACAAAAGCAAGGCCGCAAAGCCCATAGTGTTCCAGATATTGGTCTTGCGGAACAGCAAGTTGCCCAACAACATCACGCAGAACATCAAGGCCGCTCGGTTGACAGAAGCCGTTAAGCCCGTAACCAAGGCAAACAGACAAATACAAATAATGGATATTACCGTACTGATGATTTTCCCCCGCCGCTTGGCCCCAAATACCTTTAAACCGAGAAACTGTATTATACCCGCCAATAATCCCACGTGCATGCCTGATACGGCCAGGATATGCATGGCGCCCGTGAGCACGTAAGCCTGGCGGGTCTCCGGGTCGAGGTCTTTCTGGTAGCCAATAATCAAAGCACTGGCCACCGATTGCTCCCGCGGTGCTTCTATGTATTTGTCCAGTAGTTGCATGGCCTTGTTCCGGCAGTTCAAGGCAAAGGATTTGACACGGCTTGGCGCATGGTGACTTACTTTTTGCCAAGCTCCGCTATTGATAAAAGCCTGATAATAAATATGTTGCTGGCTCAAATACTTGCGGTAGTCAAAGTGCCCCGGATTACGGGCAGCAGGCGGCAGGATTAACTTGGCCTCTAGCCACAGGATGTCGCCCAGTTGTAGGCTATCCGATAAACTATCGCGCTGGATGTACAGCATCAGCTTGCCGGAGCAGCGCAGCGTTTGCTCGCCTTGGCCTTGCGCAATCAGCTCAACAGGCACCTTAAGGCGTTTTTGTAGCCGAGGTTCATCGCACAGTCGAACGAGTATGGTATTGGTTGAGTCGAGGTGGTGCCCGATAAAATTATCCGCTTGTCGTGGGTCGCTGAACTGGCTGTTGCTAAAGCCCAGCAGGCACATGCCCATGCCTATGAGCAGCCCGAAAATCCAACGTTGAGGCCGTTTGTACTTGCGCATGCTGATGGTTGCGATAAAAGCCCAAGCCCCCAGGCAGGTCCACAGTAACATACCCATGCTGAACTGCACTACTTGGTACTGGTACAGCACGATACCTAGCATGTAAGGTATCAAGATGCGGAGCATGGGAACTTCTCGGATATGGAACATAAGCGGGCAAATTATTGCGGCACAAAGTTCGGTTCAATATTTTAATGCACTGACATTAAGCTAGTTATAATATATTTGATTTAGGAATATGATATTTGATTTCCAATTTTTTATTACTTTTATACATCATTCGGGTAATAAGAGTATGTTTTTCGTCGGAAGCTAAAGTCCAAGCATACTCTAAACATATCGATATATGAAAAAACATATACTATTGAATCTGGCCATTTTGTGCGGCCTGTTTGTATCGGCGCAAGTGCCAAGCCCTAGTTCGGGCAAAATAGTGCGTTATGCGCAGTTCCCATCCGCGTACGTGACTGCGCGCAACGTTGACATTTGGTTGCCCAACAACTACGATACCACCCAGCGTTACGCCGTGCTGTACATGCACGACGGCCAGATGTTGTTTGATTCCAGCATCACCTGGAACAAGCAAGCCTGGGAGGTGGACGAGGTGGCTGCCAGCCTCATCAACTCGGGCAAAACCAAGCCCTTTATCGTGGTGGGCATCTGGAATGGTGGCCTGACCCGCCATACGGATTACTGTCCGCAAAAGCCCGTTGACAACATGCCCGAGTTAGATCGCGATAGCTTTTTGCATGCTCGCCGACCCAACGGCCAGTTGGCCTTTAACCTGCCTTGGATCAAATCCGACGACTACCTGCGCTTCATCGTGCGGGAGCTAAAACCCTATATCGACAGCACTTACGCCACCCGCCCCGAGGTGCAACATACCTACATCGCGGGCAGCAGCATGGGCGGTTTAATCTCCATTTACGCCCTCTGTGAGTACCCCGCTGTATTTGGTGGAGCTGCCTGTTTATCAACGCATTGGCCCGGTGTGTTCAAGCCCGAGAACCCCTTTCCCGAGGCTATGTACAAGTACTTAAAAGCGGCCTTGCCCAAGGCCAACAGTTGCAAGATATACTTTGATTTTGGCAACCAGACCCTCGACGCCATGTACCCGCCGTTCCAAGCTGAGGTAGACAAAATCATGCGCAAAAAAGGCTACAAGGACAGCCACTGGATCACCCGTTTTTACCCGGATGCCGATCACAGCGAGCGGGCCTGGCGTCAACGCCTGCACGTGCCACTCGAGTTTTTATTGGGTAAATGATTTTGGGCGCTGCGCCCGCCGGTGGCGGTCGCCGGTCCCCTACAGGGTTCGCTGTTCGCTCCGTGCGCGTTGCGCACCCGCGCCTACGGCGCGGCCTTTCGGGCACCTAGCGCAGGCCCCAGTGGCAAAGCCACAGGGGAGCGCAGAGAGCAGAGTGATTGGGTATAAAAAATAACTCCTCTCTCCTCGCTCTCTCCTATTCCCTAGCCCGGAACAACAGCGCAGCCGAGTTGATGCAGTAGCGCATACCGCCTTTGCTGCTTGGGCCATCGTCGAAAATGTGGCCCAGGTGGCCGTCGCACACGCTGCAACGCAGCTCGGTACGGATCATGCCGTGGCTATAATCTACCTTTTGGGTAATTTTGGCTGTCTCTAGCTCGCCCCAGTAGCTGGGCCAGCCGCAGCCCGAGTGGAACTTGTGGCTGGAGTCGAATAAATCGGTGCCGCAGCCCGCGCAACTGTAAGTGCCTTCGGCCTCGTTTTCGTAGTATTGCCCGGTAAAAGGTCGCTCGGTACCGTTTTGTCGGAGCACATGATATTGCATGTCATCGAGCTTGGCCCGCCATTCTTGGTCTGTCAGTTTCATGGTTCAATTATTCAATGACTTCGTAAACAGGATTTGCGGGGATAAGTTCTAGCGCCGCCGCACGTTGTAGTAAAAAATCTACAGCCTGTAAGCCCTCTTGGCCTAGGTCAATAGAGAAGTCATTGACGTACAGCTTAATATGCGACATCATCACAGCCTCCGACATCTCCTGGGCGTGGCAGCGCACATAGGGGAGGGTCTCCTCCTGGTGTGCAAACGCATATTCAATACTGCGTCGTAGCACCCGGTTGATTTTCGACTTGAGCTCGGTATCAAAACCACGTTTCACGAATATACCCCCTAGTGGAATCGGGAAACCTGTGTTTGACTCCCATACTTGGCCGAGGTCGGTAATTTTGTGCAAGCCTTTTTCTGCATAGGTAAAACGGTTCTCGTGTATGATAACCCCGGCATCGTGCTGGCCAGATTGCACCAGTTGTTCGATATCGGAAAACAGCACGAACGACTTGTTTAGCGCCTCGGGGTAGGCCATGCTGAACAGGAAATGTGCCGTGGTAAACTTGCCCGGCAAGGCGATGCTATGGCTGGCCAGGCTGCTATCGGCCAGTGCCGTTTTGGCAATGACCAAGGGGCCACAGTTGCGGCCTAAGGCTGAGCCTGAGCGCAACAAGGCGTAATAGGGTAGGAGGTGGCCCCAAGCGTGGTAGGATAACTTGGTCACGTCGAGCTGTTGGGCAAAAGCCATCTGGTTGAGGGCTTCTACATCGCCCAGCACCACCTCGAATTCGAGCCCTTCGAGGTCTATCTTATGGTTGACAATCGCGTCAAATATAAAGGTATCGTTAGGGCAGGGAGAAAACCCGAGGCTAATTGCAGGCATGGTGTATTAAGGTCAAATGTATAAAAAAACGAGAGCAGCTGTTCAAAGAAACAACTGCTCTTGTTTTAATTGTTCTTCAGCAGAAGAAACAAACAACCTATATGCATAGTTCATAGTTCATCATTCATCGTTCATAGTTCTAGCTATGAACCATACACAGGAAGTAACGCGCTGACGGTTTTCGTATTTTTAGACGAAACGATTTCCCATGCTTCGAAAGATTTGTTGCGGTGGCTCACGCTGAACTCTACTTTACCGTTTTTGCGGTTCCAGTAACAAGAACCTTGTAGTTCATAAGGCTCGGCGCCCCACTTGTCGGTCCATTTGATGCTAGTGTAGTAAACACAACTAGTATTATCGCACTTATTGACCTTGAGGATTTTGGTATTCAGCAAGCGGGCATCGCTACCTTGGAGCTTGAGGATAATCAACTTGGCAATTTCATTGGCTTGCTCGTCGTTCACCGCGTAGTATTTTTCAACGCTGGGTTGGGCCACGGTGATTGCTTCAGGTTGAGCATCGGCCAGTTGTGCGACGATGGCTGGCGATGCCAGTTGGGCCTGGTTAATGGCAATGGTTTTAGATACGGGGATATGGCCAATGAAGCCAAAAACGCCGAAGGAAATATCTCCACCAGTCCTGACCACCTCGAGTATCTGGTTGCGGTGTTGGCGGTACTCGGCGGTACTCGACAAGTCGAACTGGCCTTCCAGGGCGTCAAGTTTAACCTGTATCAGCGACTTTCCATTAACCGAAAGTACTCCATACAAGTTATGGTTATTCTGGGCTAGGGTTGCTAGCTTGGTGCCTTTGGTATCAATACGGTAGGAACCCAGGAACAGCATCTTACCTTTGGGGTAATCCACGGCCATGTTGAATGCGCTATAGCCACTGCCGGTAGCATTGGACTTTAGAATTTTACTTTCGGCATCAACGTTTTGGTGTGCAACGCGGCCGCAAGCAAAAGTAGCTAGCACCACCAATAAGGTGGATATTGAAATTCGGATCATACTCTCTCTCGTTTTACACTCTCTATAAAGATTAACGTAAAAAAAAGAGCGCGGTTACATAGAAGTATTGAATTGTGCGTATCCTAAACGTTAAGGTTTGTCGATACGGCTGAAAAGCCTTTACTGGCGCGGGTTTTACTTGTTTTATCTGCGCGATTTTACTTGAAATTATTTTGCGAAACTGGTGTTTAGAGCTACGATATGGGAGATGAGTTCGTAGTTCAGGCTGTACTCTATATACTTGCCGTTTCTTTTCGCAAACACGAGGTTAGCTGATTTTAAAATCTTAAGGTGCTGAGATGTAATGGATTGCTCTAAATTCAACGCTTTATAAATCTCATTGACGAAGGCGTTTGGTTTTTTGTCAAGGTACTCTACAATTTTCAGCCGAAGCGGATGTGCAATAGCCTTGAAAACACCGGTTGCCCCCTCGGTTTTCACTGGATCAAAATACATATTTCTCTATTTTAGGGTTAGGCTGCTAAATATTACTGAACAGTGCTCAATTGTTCAATCAAATCCTTCAATTCGTCGATACGGGCTTGGTTTAATTGGTAAATGATATTTTTGCCATTGCGGGCGGTATGGACTATATCGTATTTCCTCAAGGCTGCCAAATGCTGGGATGCGACACTTTGCTCGACCCTCAGCTTGATAAATATATCTGTGACATTTAACGGACCCTCTTCCGACAACATATCTATGATTTTAAGCCTCGTTTCATGTGTCAAGGAACGCAGCAGAATTAAACTTTTCCGGAGTTTGGCGTATTCCAGCACAACGGTTTCTGTACTGCCTTTCAGCATAATAGGTGGGTTGTTTGCTTTGGCCATAGCGTTGTTTTGTAGAATTGGTGTGCAATTTCGAGTTCAATTTACTGCTTTGTTGGGCAATTTTGCCTACCCTTGTATTCCCCATGTATGTAGTAATTTCTAATACTAGATATTAATACAGGTTCTAAATAAGGACTTTCTTCGATGTTGTAATGTTAGGTTCATTATAATATTTAGGCTGGAATGTATGTATCGATTCAAAAGCGCTGGCTTTGAATTTGTCAAATACTAAAGCTTGGAAGAATTTGGCGTTAAATGTAAATTCTTGATTTAGGACAAAATTGTTTCTTCCTTCGAAATATTTTAGCCCAGAACCGCAAACATGTACCACTTGCTCCTGGTTTTGCTGGATATGCTCCACCAAAGAATTTACGTCCATAACCCCCACCTGTTGCACATCGGGGGCTTGTCTGTGCAGGAAGCAATAATACACCCGGCTGTTTCGGGCATCGATAGTCGACAAACAGCTTACGGCGTTTTTTTCTTCGGTTAAAAGTGACAGGCATAAAGCCTCTAGGCTGTTTATCCCAATCAAGGGGATGTTAAGGGCGTAGCAAAGCCCTTTAGCTACCGATATACCTATGCGCAGTCCAGTGTAAGATCCTGGCCCTTCGCTGACGGCCACGGCAACAATATCTTCAAATGATTTTCCGTGCTGTTGCAACAACTGGCCTATCAAGATGGTTGTTTCAGAAGCTTGGGATTGTTGCTCCGTCGAGCTCAATTCCCCAATTAGGCCAGTTTCGGCCAAAAGTGCTACCGAGCAAACTTGTTCAGTGCTTTCGATACAAAGTATTAACCCTGTTTTGTTGACCTCCATACTACTCGGTTATTGAGCAAAGGTATATATTATTTACCAAGTACCTCGTCACTTTTTAGACGATTTGCATTTATGGCAAGACTAAATTAACACGTATTTCAGTTTATATCCTCAACTTTGCAGCTCTAAAGCAACAAAAAATCCCTTTCATGAAAAGATTGTTTTTCGCCACCTTGGCACTTATCCTTACTTTTAATCTGGTTAACGCCCAAACCAAGGCCGATTATCATTTTAAACTTAATTTGAACGATGTTCAAAACGACTTGCTCCTCGTGACCTTGGACGTTCCCAAGCTAAAAGCTAAAACCCTCACGTACCATATTCCGAAAATCGTTCCGGGTACTTATAGCATTTATGATTTCGGACGATTTGTGTCCAAGTTCAAAGCCCTCGACAAAAATGGTAATGAACTACCCGTAGAGCATCCCGATGCGAATACCTGGGTTATCAAGAATGCTAAAAACTTGAGCAAAATCAGCTACATGGTTGAAGACAGCTGGGATACCAAGCAAAAAGAACCGTTTGTATTTGAACCCGCAGGTACCAACATCGAAGACAAAACAAACTTCGTGTTGAACAACCACGGTTTCTTTGGCTATTTCAAAGGCCACGAACAGCGCAAGTACTACGTGTCGGTATCTAAACCCAAGAACTTTTACGGTTCTACAGGCTTGGAACGCAAAGGCGGCGACGCTTCTACCGATATTTTCTACGCGCAGAACTACCACTACCTCGTAGATGGTCCTATTATGTACTGCGAGCCGGATACCACTTGGATTCAAGTAGGTAACTGCCGCGTGTTGGTATCGGTTTACTCACCTAATGGTATCGTGAAGTCTGAATTCTTGGCCCGCGAAATTGCGCCAACCATGGAAGCACAACGCAAATACCTCGGCGGCACATTACCCGTTGACCGCTATGCCTACCTGATTTACCTCAACGACGACGCTTATGAATCAGGCTCTGCTGGTGCCTTGGAACACTCTTACTCCTCAATGTATTGCCTTTTCGAAGGCGAGGCCGCTGATATTGCCCAAACCGTTCGCGACGTATCTGCACACGAGTTTTTCCACATCGTGACACCATTGAACATCCACTCGGAGCATATCCACTACTTTGACTTCATCGAGCCCAAAATGTCGAAACACCTTTGGATGTATGAAGGTGGTACCGAGTATGCTTCGCACCACGCCCAGGTAAAAGGCGCTGAAACTACCATTCAACACTTCCTGGAGCAAATGGCCGGTAAAATGCGCGTAGCCGATAACTTCGACAAGGAAACGCCCTTCACCGATAAAAGCGTAGGCTGCCTCGATGAATTCAAAGACCAATACTACGACGTTTACCAGCAAGGCGCCTTGATTAACATGGCCCTCGACATGAAGCTCCGCTATTTGTCAAAAGGTGCTTATGGCCTTCAAAACCTCATGCAAGATTTGTCGAAAATGTACGGTAAAGACAAACCGTTCAAAGACGACGAACTCTTCGACGTTATCGTTAAGTTGACTTACCCTGAAATCCGTACTTTTATCGATGACCACATCGCGGGCATTAAGCCTATTCCTTTCGAGGAGTTACTCAATGAGTTTGGTATCACTTACACCGAGGAAGGTACCGTTGAAGAACTTTCGCCTATTGGCGGACTTGAAAACCCCGGTGCTATCGGTGTTGATTTTGCCCTCATGCGCCTCAAAATTGAAGATGATGCCTTGCTCGATGCCTTTGGCCGCGATGTAATCGGCTTCAAAACCGGTGACGTAATCATGGAATGGGACGGCGAAGACGTGGCCATGGCCACCGTCAACAAGGTCATCGGCGAGTACGTAACTTCAGCCAAAGAAGGCGATGAAGTGTCGGTCATGGTTCAACGCGATGAAAAAGCGCTAGAACTCGTGTTCAAACTCGAGAAAACTGCCAAGACTGTGAAGCATGTCCTCTCGGTTAACGAAAAAGCAGATGCTAACCAGCTTAAATTGCGCAAAGCCTGGTTAGGAGACTATAAGTCAGAGTAAAAAAAATGCCGCCCTTTAAAAGGGCGGCATTTTTTTTTAGTTCAGCGTTCAGTTCTTCATATCAACTTTTAACTTTTAACGCATAACTCTTAGTTCAATTTTGCTGGTGCCACCATTTCAAAGGCTGGTATGGCCACATCAAATATATATCCATCAATTTCGCGGCGCATTTGGTACGAGCCATGCATCCGGCCTAATTCAGCGTGGAAGCCACAGCCCGATACGTACTGGTAGCTTTGACCAGGTTCAATCAGGGGTTGTTCGCCCACCACGCCTTCGCCTTCCACCTCGCGCACGGTGCCGTCGCCATCGGTGATATACCAATGCCGGCGCAGCAACTTTACACTAAAGCCGCTCAGGTTGGCAATGGTAATGCGGTAAGCAAAAAAGAACTCCCACTCCAGCGGTTTAGAGTACTGGGGTTGGTACAAGCTCTCAACTTGCACTTCAATGTTCTCGGTGATGGCGCGTGGTGTCATAATAGCTATAACGGCTAGGGCTTTATTTTGTTTGTCAGTATGGACTATTGGATGAAATATTGTAATGTCAAAGCCGAATGATATTCGTTTAAAGCTTGTTCATTTACTCGTTTTTCCTAAAATCATTTATTCATTTTGGGCGCTGCGCCCGCTTACGCGGCCGCCGTTACGTTCCGCGGCTCGCTATTCGCTCGGCCCGCGTTGCGGTCTGGCCCTGCGGGCCACCGCTTCACATCACTAGCGCAACGGTTACACCTGCAACCTATGGTAATAGTAAAACGCATGAAGTACAACCACCAGTACAAGCGTAGCCGTTAAATAGCCGTAGCCCATGTATGAACCGCTCAGGATATAATAAAGCCAATGTGTTTTAAAGAGGTACAGGTACATGCCTAAACCCGTACCCAAGAGCATACAGGATACGAATACAATGAGGTATTCATTGGGCAATCCAGTGAATTTGCTAACCACCACCACCACGAGGAACAAGAAGATATTACTCAACAAAAAGGCCCTGATATCGCCCAATAAACCATCCCTGGCTTGGACTAAGCGGGCTAGTAGCAGTTTTTCGATGGCGCCATCCTCGGTTAACAAGCGGATATTAACCTCGCTGTACCGGTCAACATCGCTCAGGCTCATGGCGTTAGCACGTTCTGCGAGGCCGTATGCATGACCAACCAAAAGAACTGTCAGTGAATCTAACTGTGCCATGCGTTTTACGGCTAGGCTGGTCTGGGTACTATCACTTTTGTTTAGGCTAGACTCCAGGAAACCAAAGCGTTTTAACTTTTGGCCGAGTTCATCTTTCTTCTGTTGGACATACTGTACCACATATGGCTCCAGTCGTTTAGCACTATCTAGGTTGATGAAGTATGTAGCCACGAATAGCAAGGACAGTGCAGAGGCCAATACGATGCTAATGACTATGACAATGTTTTTAAACCAGGTTCTCATGGGTAAACTTATGATGTGTTCAAGGGGTTGGATTAAAACAAAGGTATAAATAATTTCTGTTTGTTAGCGGATACATTAAAGCAATTCAAATTTTCAATCGCTGATTTTAAAAATCCGTATTAATCGGCGTTGTTTGCATCTGCGTTATCTGCGTGCTACAATTTAGGGCATGTAGGGGCGACCCTTGTGGTCGCCCTAGGTTGGGCACACCAGAACACTACTCGGCCTAGCGATGTGGAGCGGTGGCGCGTTGCACGAAGTGCTCCGCAAAGGAGCGAAGCGACTGCGCGAACCGCCAGACCCGCAAGGGGCCGAGCGTCAGCGAGCCGCGCAACGTAGCGGCGGCGCAACGCGCCGAAGGCCCCAAAAAAGAACAAATGATAAAATGAGCAAATGATAAAATGATAAAAGAACAAATGATACATTGAGGATATGCCGACCAGTAGGCAAATAATCAAAATAAAACATGTATTTTGCGCTTGCAAAACGAACCTCCAATATGAAATCTACCTATATACTCATAGGGCTGCTGGCCTTGTCTTTACAGGCCCTCGCGCAAGATACAACCCGTTATTTTAGAGGCTATTTACCCACCGGGCCCGACTCGCTGCTGGTAGAGCTGAAATTCACCCAACAAGCCGATAGCAGCTGGAAAGCTAGCTTTAAAAGCCCTTGGCAAGCCGAACAGTCCTTTAACCTGAGCCGCGTTACGTTTAGCCGCGAAACCGTGAAATTTGCCAATGTGTTAATGTCGTTGCAGTTTGCTGGCGCTTTTGATTCCGAAACCAGTTTTACAGGCCATTGGATTCAACAAAAGGATAGCACGCTCATGACTTTCCGATCGGCTGCCGCCGCCTTTGAATTTACGCGCCCACAAATGCCCAAGGCGCCTTTCCCATATACTATCGACTCGTTTGAACTGCCCGGTGCTGCAGAGGGCGTAACCCTATCGGCCACCCTGACCTTGCCACAAGGCGAAGGCCCATTCCCAGCGGTCATTCTCTTGTCGGGCAGTGGCCCTTCCGACCGCGATGAAACCCTGTTCGGGCACAAGCCTTTCTGGGTTTTAGCGGATCACCTGAGTCGGAACGGTATCGCCGTGTTGCGCTATGACGACCGGGGCACGGGCCTATCAACGGGCGATTTTAAAAACGCCACTAGCCTTGATTTTGCGCAAGATGGACTGGCTGCCTTTGAATGGCTGAAACAAAACCCCGCCATCGACTCCGTTAGGCTGGGCTTTATGGGCCATAGTGAAGGCGGAATCTTGGCTGCGCTGGCTGCCCAACAAGAGGAAAGTGTAGGTTTTGTGATATCGCTGGCCGGCCCAGGTGTCGATTTTTTTGACCTGCTGGCTAAACAGCAAGCGGAGGTTTTTGCCCAAAACGGTACTGATGAAGCCACCATCCAGAAAGAAACCACCATGACCCTGGACGTGGCCAAAGCCATTCGCTCCACCCCAGACCCCAAGGAGCTTAGCCAAAAAGTACGCGATATTTTGATGCATCCCCAAACGGGCGACTCCAAAACTGCGATGGGTAAAATTGGGTTTTACTTGTCGCCTTGGGCGGTATATTTTGCCAGGCTCGAAGTGGCTAAAGTTTGGCGTGCTGTAAAATGCCCCGTGTTGGCCCTCAACGGCAGCAAAGATGTACAAGTTGATGCCGACCAAAACCTCCGGGGGATTGCTTTTGCGCTTGCCCGTGGCGGTAACAAGCATTATTCCATCATGGAGCTTGACGGTTTGAACCATTTGTTCCAGCACTGTACGTCGTGTAAAGTAAGCGAATATGCCCAACTCGACGAAACCTTCAGCCCTGAGGCCCTTGATATCATTACCCGTTGGATTTTGGTAGAAGGCCATCCATCAGCTGAAGAATCAAAGGACTAAGCTGCTCGATACGCTGGCTTAAATCGCCACGGGCCACCACGTAATTTTTATGCTGATTTGCTAAAGCCGATTGGTATAACTGGAATAGTTGCAAACGATCAAGCGGGTCGGGGTTTTCGCGTAAGGGATCGCTTTCCCAAGCCACATCAATATTACAAAGCACGAACAAATCGTAATGGCGCTGCTCGAACATACGGGTGGTGTAATCCGACACTTTGCCGTATTTGAAGGCCTGCCAGATATGGCAAACCAATGCGTCGGTATCACAAATGAGCAAGGGCGTGTTGCTGGCTAGCATGTCTTCCTGCTCGAGTTGACCGCAGAGCATATGGTCAATATCTTCAAAACTATAATGGCCTTGGCTGGCTTCCAGGAAACCGCGGGCGTATTCTGGCACCACGGGGCAGTTGAAAAGCTGGCCCAAGGCTTCGGCCAAGCTGCTCTTCCCGCTTGATTCCGGTCCGGTGATGGCTATCCTGATTTGCTTTGATTTCATGTCGTTTATCTGATAAAACTATGCATACATCTAATTATCTGTTCGCAAAGGTAAGAAAGCTATAGTTTTGTGAACGATGAATGAAAATTGAACGTTAAACGCTTATCCTTCGGGCTAAAGCCTTATCTTTGCAAGTCTAACCAACTATTACGAGTAATAATTTTCCTAACAAGTACTATTTAAACATGAAATTACGCTTAGCTATTGCGGCTGCTAGTATTGCGCTTGCGCAATCGGCCTATGCCCAACCAGAGAACTGGTTCAACCTTGACCCTAAAACGGACAATGTACCAGGTATCAGCACAGAGAAAGCTTATAACGAGTTATTGAAAAACCGTGCACCTAAAACGATTATCGTTGCGGTACTCGACTCAGGTGTAGACCCAGAACACGAAGATTTGAAATCTGTGATGTGGGTAAACGAAGACGAAATTGCTGGTGACGGCATCGACAACGACAAAAACGGTTACGTAGACGATATTCACGGCTGGAACTTTATCGGTGGTGCTGGTGGCAAAAACGTGCACCAAGACCAATTGGAAGTTACCCGCTTGTACGTGATGTACAAAGCTAAATTCGGCGACAAAAAAGCCGAGGACGTTTCTAAAAAAGAAAAAGCCGAGTTCGAACGCTGGGAAGGCATCAAGAAAAAAGTTGAAAAACAACAGAAAGAGTCTAAAGCCAACATTGCGAACATTACCGGCTTACAGCAAAAATTCACGGCTGCTTCTGATTTGATCCGTCAAGCAACTGGTAAATCTGAAGTGACTTTTGAAACCTTGGCCGCTTTCGAACCAAAGAACGACGAGCAAAAAGAAGCTGTTGGTGTTTTGAAAAACTTCGTTCAAGAAGGTGGTAAAGATACCGACTTCCGCGAGCGCCTCGAGAAATACCTCGAGTACTTGAACAACCAAGTGCAGTACCACTACAACCCCGACTTCAACCCACGTGGTGTTGTTGGTGACGACTACTTGAACGTGGCGCAACGCAATTATGGTAACAACGATGTTCAAGGCCCTGACGCTTTCCACGGTACGCACGTGGCTGGTATCATCGGTGCTGCACGCAACAACGGTGT
The DNA here is from genome assembly GCA_964508975.1 of uncultured Saprospiraceae bacterium. Classification (GTDB taxonomy): domain Bacteria; phylum Bacteroidota; class Bacteroidia; order Chitinophagales; family Saprospiraceae; genus CAZDVQ01. The sequence continues at coordinate 40,318 of CAZDVQ010000012.1, read as the reverse complement.
TGGTATGAACGGTGTTTCTAATGCCGTACGCATCATGTCTGTACGTTGTGTGCCTGATGGCGACGAACGCGATAAAGACGTGGCTAACGCTATCCGTTACGCAGTTGACAACGGTGCTAAAGTTATCAACATGAGCTTTGGTAAAAACTACGCGTTCAACAAACCTGCTGTTGATGCTGCTTTCAAATACGCCGAGAAAAAAGGTGTTTTGTTGGTACACGCCGCTGGTAACGACTCGTACGATGTTGACGTGACTGACGTGTTCCCAACCCCATACCTTGGCGCTACTAAAGGCAAAAAACGCGTTAAAAACGTGTTGACCGTTGGTGCTGCTAACTGGGAAGGTGGCGAGGCTATCTGCGCTGAGTTCACCAACTTCGGCCAAAAAGATGTTGACGTGTTCGCTCCAGGTGTAGATATCTATTCTACTATCCCAGGTAGTGTTTACGACAACGCTAGCGGTACTTCAATGGCTGCTCCAGTAGTAGCTGGTTTGGCTGCTTTGGTATGGTCTTACTACCCAGACTTCACCGCGGTTCAAATTAAAGATATCATCATGACCTCTGCTATCCGCAACAACGAGGAAGTGATTAAGCCAGGTACAGAAGACGAGATGGTAAATTTCTCAACTTTGTCTGTTTCAGGTGCTATGGTTAACGCTGTTGAAGCCTTGAAATTGGCGGAGCAACGTTACAAAAAATAGTAGGTTAAAACCTGCCTCAAAAGCCGCCCTTGCCTAGCAGGGGCGGCTTTTTTTGTATTACGGAATTGTCATTTATTCCATTGTCTTTTATGCTTTTTGGGCGCCCCGGCTTCGCCGTCGCTACGTTACGCGGCTCGCTGTCGCTCGGCCCCTGCGGGTCTGGCGCGTTGCGCCACCGCTCCACATCGCTGGCGCGACGCCCCCCCACAAACCTTTTGGCATGTATTTTTCGTTTAAGGGTTACACCAACCTTATAAACGAATGTATTTAAAACAAATGAAAGGCTATATGGCAGCGCTAACGCTGTGCAGTATGTTGCTGTTTTTCGCGGCTTGTACCGAGCCCGTTGGGCCAATAGATCCAGGCCCCAACAGCAATCTCAGCGATACCAGCATGCTGGATGTCAGCTATGGTACCCATGCCAGGCACCGCTACGATATTTATTTGCCCGCTGGCCGAGATACCAGCACGCCCATCGTGTTGATGATTCATGGCGGCGCTTGGAAAGCGGGCCAAAAGGAAGATTTTAACCAATACGTTCAACTCATCCAGAGCAAGTGGCCCGCGGCTGCTATTGTCAACATGAACTACCGCTTGGCCAGCAATACCGATGGTATCCATCACGAGGAGATGATGGAAGACATCAGCGCCGTGATTGGGGATGTATTGGCTAAACGTCAAGCATACCAGGTTTCCGAAAACATGGCGATCATGGGTGCTAGTGCGGGCGGGCAGTTGGCCATGATTTACGCTTACGCCTATAATGACTACAACAACATCAACTGCGTGGGCAATATATTCGGCCCGAGCTTGATCCGGGATTGGCAGTGGTACAACACCAACAACATATGGCTAGGTGCCAACGTGGGCGATATTTTGACCGAGTATGTGGGCCAGCCTTGGGATAGCACGGCTTACTCCAATGTGAGTCCATACTGGCAGGTAAATGCCAGCAGCCAGCCTATGATTGCCTTCCACGGTAATCTTGACCCTATCGTGCCGGTGTACCAAAGCCAGTGGATGCGGGCCAAGCTAAACAGCCTAGCTGTACCGAATGAATATCACGAGTACATTGCATTTCACGGGTTTGACACCAACCAGTCGAACGATGTAGTGACCAAACTCGTGGCGTTTTTCCGAGCACATGTAGATTAAGAGTATGTTTGGACTTCAGCCTCCGGCGAAAAACAGCTCTTTCCCGATGATTTTTGCATTAAAAAATAGTTACATAGCCCCACTATGCGCCCATTTTTTTAAGCAATCTCATCAAAAAATAGCTAGTTTTTCCCTCGAAACCCAAAATCCAAACATACTCAAAACCCCAGCCTCCCGCACCAAGGATGGTAGCGGGCGCCGAAGGCGCTCCCGCAGCGCGTAGCGCAAGGGACAAGCTCGCGCAGCCGCGCACAGCCTGGTGCCCGAGCGGTACGCGAGGGCAGGTGCCCCAATAAAAAAGCCCCCTAATCAATCGACTAGAGGGCTTTTTCTATGGGCGCTTACCTATTCGGTAATCATCAGTTTTTGAACGCTGACCTCGCTGCCGTTGTCAACACGCACGAAGTAAACACCAGGTGTTACATCGAACAAGTTGAGCTCAACGCTTGGTTTACTGCCATCAACCACGGTGTTGAGGAAGTAAATCTCGCGGCCAGTTAAGTCGCTTACGCGGATATTCAAGCTAGCGGCTTCTTCCACGTCAAATTTCAAAGTGGTGATGCCATTGCTAGGGTTCGGGAACATCTCGAAGCCAAGTGCCGAGAACTCGATGAAGTCAACGAAATCGTTGCTTTCCTCGCCTTCGTCAACGGTAATGCCGTCATTGCCAGCTTCGCGCAAAGCCGTTGAAGAACGGGTTACACGTAGGGTGTAGCAAGAACTGGTTGAGAAAGCACCGCCGTAGCCGTACACATGTACATAGTATGTTCCTGTAGGAGCACTATTGTACTTGATCATCTCGGCGGTAGTACCGGTGTTCTGAGAGGTAAAGAGCAGTGTGCCTGCACTGTTGTATACTTTCAAGTCGTAATCGGCTGGTAAGTTCGTCAAGTCAACCTTGAAGTTGCGTTGGCTAGACGTTACCGAGAACTTATACCAGTCTTGGTCGGTGCTAGTACCTATGGCAGCCGTAGCGTTGGTATTAACGGTAATCGTTTTAGCCGTTGTACGGGTTTCGTTGGTTTCGTATGCGCTCACGCTAGCACAAGTAGTAGTGCCTGCGGTAGTTGTAAAGTTAGCAACGCTAGAATAGCTACCAGCGGTGCCAGAGCAAACGGCTTGAACTTGGAAGTTATAAGTAGTAGATGCTACCAAGCCAGTAAAGTTAGCCGATGTGCCGGTAACGCTGGAGGTAGTCCAGGTAGTTGCAGCAGCTGTTTTGTATTGAAGGTTGTACGATGTAGCGCCTGAAACAGCCGCCCAGCTAACAGTAGCAGTAGTAGTAGCCACGTTTGACGAAGCCAAACCGCTAGGTGTGCCACAAGTGCCACCCGTGGTTGGCGGGGTACAACCAAGCGAAGTAGTTAAACCGTAGCGAGAACCGCCTGCTGCGAAAAGGGCTTGCATACGGGTTTTCTGGCCAGCAGAGAACATGTACATACAAGCATCGTCAGAGTAGTCCATGTAGTTCATGGTCATTTCAATAGGTGTGCCAGTACAGGTAGAGCGGTGACCAGCAGCTGGGCAGCCATAGTTAGCGGTGTTGTGCGTGGGCGTATCGCCAACGAGGTCGCTACCGCAAGTAGCATCACCCCAAATGTGGCGGAGGTTAAGGTAGTGACCAACCTCGTGTGTAGCCGTGCGGCCTTTGTTGAAAGGTGCTGTTGCTGTACCAGTAGTACCAAAATAGCGGTAGTCGCAAACTACACCATCGGTTGTAGCTGAACCGCCGGGGAATTGGGCATAACCCAAAATACCACCACCGATAGAACATACCCAGATGTTGAGGTAGCTAGAAGCGTTCCAAGGAGCAACACCGCCTTGTGTTGGGTTTTTAACGGCATCGTTTGTGCCCCAGTCAGTAGTGCGGCTAACTTGGTAGCGCATGATACCATTGGTAGCTGTACCGTCAGGCTTGCGTTGAGCCAAGCAGAATTGAACTTCAGCATCGGCGGCAACACCAGTAAAAGTACTTGGGATAAGGCTGGCATCGGCGTTTAGTTTGCGGAAGTCAGCATTCAAAACGGCGATTTGAGAGTTGATTTGTGCGTCGCTGATGTTCTCCGCTGGGAAGTTGGTACGCCATACAACGTGAACCACCACAGGAATCGTTACAACGGCTCGTCCCCCTTGATTTGGCGAAGCTACATACTGCTCTGTGTGACGCTCGATGTCGGTCATTCGGCGAGCCATGTCAGGATCTTCTTGCAATTGGCGTTCAAGGACTTCCATAGCGCCACAGTTGCGTTGAGCTTGCGCTTGGAAACCTGTAAACAGCAATGCTGCCACGATAAACATTAAAATTTTCTGCATGTCGAAAAGGTTTAGTTTGAAATATAATAATGAAGATTTTCGTATGAGGCGTCAAAAATATGGCATAAACTTGATGCAGGCATTAAATTACGGTTTCAGTAAAATATAAAACAATGATATATTGTGACATGGTAAAATACATAAATCAATCACAGTTATTTTTGTACGTATTAAATATTATTGAATATATAATGTATTTAAGTTATGTATTCATCGCAATTTATGACAATTTTACCGCCCTTAAATACCGCTAATCCTTGCTTAACATCATTCTAAATTAGTGTTTCTGCCGATATTTTATTGGGTCAAGCCTAGCAGTTCTGATTAAAACACTATTTTTGTTTCGACGCTACAAACACCCTACACCATGAATAGAGAACAACTCCTCGCTGCTATCGATGAGAAATACAAAGCCATGGGTCAAGATCCAGATGTGTATCTATCGGGCCTATTGCATTCAAAACCAATTACTTATTGGGATTATATTCAGGTTGATGCCCTGCTAGGCCTGCAAGTTCAACGCACTCAACTACCCGACGAGATGGTGTTCATCATGTACCACCAGATCAACGAATTGCTGTTTAAAATGATCCTCTGGGAAATCAGCCAGGTACAAAGCGCCGAGACTATTAGTACCCAGAAATTCTCCATGCACCTCGACCGGGTAAGCCGTTATTTCGACATGCTTTCCGATTCCTTTACCATCATGGGTGATGGCATGGAAATGGCCCAGTACATGAAGTTCCGCGACGCGCTCACCCCGGCCTCTGGTTTCCAAAGCGCACAATACCGCAAGATCGAGTTTGCCTCTACCGAGTTGATTAACCTCATTGATATCCGTTTCCGTTTTACCATCGACCGCAACACGCCCTACGAGCATGCTTTTGAGCACCTCTACTGGCAGGCAGCGGGTAAAAACTATCAAACAGGCCAAAAGAATAAGCTTTTACAGAACTTTGAAGCCCGTTACAAAGACGAGTTTATCCGCTTTATGCAGGATTACAACACCACGAACCTCTGGGCTAAGTTCAAAAAATTACCTGAGGCAGATCAGCAGGATCCGACCCTTATCCGTGCCATGCGCCATTACGACCATACGGTTAACGTACGCTGGGTTATGGCGCACCTCAACGCCGCCCGCAAGTACCTCGGCGATGCAGAAGCGACCGGTGGCAGCGATTGGCAAAAATACATGCACCCCAAGTACCAAAAACGCATCTTCTACCCGGCTTTATGGAGCCAAGAAGAGTTGGATAACTGGGGTATCACCAACCTCGAGGCACACCTTTAGCGGGCTGGTACCGCTTTTAGCGAAAATACCATGGGAATCTTGTTGCCGAAATGTTTGATGCGGAATTTACCCGGTTCAAACATTTCGGTATTCAGGAAACAGTTGTAGGGCGAATAATCGAACTCGTTAAAGCAAGTAATGCTCAAGCCAGCCCCGATGAGGCTATTGAGCACCTCGCCCGTGCCGTGGTTCCACATCACGTACGATTGTTGAATGGCCGCGTCGCGGTCGGCATAGGTACCGCTCTCGTTCTCGAGAATAGGCCCATTGTTGAAATAATTATAGTTAATACCTTCAAAAGCATCGTCGAACATCCACACCACGGGGTGGAACTCGGCGAATACGAACTGCCCATCGGGCTTCAGGTATTGGCTGATAAGCTGTGCCCAAACATCCAGGTCGGGCAGCCAGCCAATGGTGCCATAGCTGGTAAACACGATATCAAATTGCCCGTCGAGGTGTTGGGGAAGATCGTAAATATTGCAGCATATAAAACGAGCGTCTAGTTGTAGGGTAGCAGCCAGGTCGTTCGCCTGTTCGATGGCTTTATCAGAGAGATCGACACCGGTTACGCGGGCGCCCATACGAGCCAGCGAGAGCGTATCTTGTCCAAAATGACATTGCAAGTGCAGGATACTTTTGCCTTGAACATCGCCGAGTAGGGCCAGTTCAATCTCCTTGAGGCTTGATTGCCCTGCCATAAAGCCCGGCATATCGTAAAAATCGGAGCTGAGGTGCGCATCCACGCGGTTATTCCAGGACTGGCGGTTGATGTCGATGTAGTTTTGCATAAATGAAGCATTAATGCTGTAAAAGTAAGCATAACCCGCAAAGCAGCTTTAGAGTTTCATGTTGTTTTTATTTTGGGCGCTGCGCCCGCTGGTGGCGGTCGCCGGTCCCCTCTGGGGTTCGCTACTCGCTCCGTGCGCTACGCGCACCCGCGCCTGGCGGCGCGGCCCGCCGGGCACCTAGCGCGAGGGAATTGCTGTAATTTTTTCAATACTTCCTAGACTCATGGTATATTGGAGCATTCCAATTGCAAACTCCCCCGTGGTGCGAACATGCACCTCGCCCCTTAGCACTAGAGGTAGTGCCATCACAGCATAGGGTTGTGTACCCTATCGTTTCCCGACGCAAGGGATTTATTTTATTGTGCCATTTTGTAATACTTGCATCGTCAATGCTTAAAAACGGGCTGATAACATGAACGGCATCTTCTGTTTTACCTATATTGTGGTAGCATTGGGAAAGAGCTAGGGCAATTTTGTTGTCAGACCTATCCTTCTGAGCTAAGCCATGTAAAAGAGGTATGGCATCTTCATATTTTTTTGCCTTGAGTAAACTCCAAGCTAGGCAAGAATCTGCATACCATAATTTGTTGTCCAATTGTTTTTCAACTTCATACGATTGGGCAAAAGGTCGAGCCAATATAAGACTAGTCTGCGCACGCTCAAACTCATTCTTTTGTAGTAAGCTATCGCTTTGCTGTACATATATAGCAAAACTATCAATCTTAAGTTTTTCTGCTTGAGCTTTTTGATCTGGAATAAAGGTCTGTTTGATATTATTGTCCTCAAAAGAACCAAAAGAGGATTTCTGGTCGATCTCGTAATAATCAATGCTCAATGTCGAAAGTATAAACAAAACAAATATAATAGCCCCTCTGCCTAGCATTGAAACGCCAATGTTCATTTTTTGCTTTAGCAGTTTAGGTCCTATTGGTGCAATGATGAGACCTAGAAGTAATAATGATAACGCGACTAGAGGGTAGCTGATTGAAAGCAATGCTCCAAGAGTAAAAAAAAAACCTATGCCCCAAGCTATAATCTGCCGGATAATACTTAAAAAACGGCTTATTTGTTCCCTATGAATGTATTGCTCTATTTCACTTGGTAATCTGAAATTCATATAATCCCTGTTTGCGCAAAGGTATAAATTGTTCACAACATTGATCGTAATTGAATGAAAATCTATTAAATAGTTATTGTTATTTATATCTTGTGTAAAAAAAAATATTAAAGGTCGCAAATCATAATTCTAGTATCTTCCATAACCCATTTGCAAAAACAAACCGTTGTTCAAGTACGGCTTTAAGCCATGCATCGACTGTAGCACTAAATAACCCACCACCTTTTAAAAGTATATTGTCGTCAGTTTCTAAATACAATACGGGAAGCTGAGAGATGAATGTGTATGTCCCAACTTTGGAATCAAAATCAATCATTTTATTCTTCCGAAGGTATGCAACGGTTGCTTTGGTTAGTTTATTAAAGACAGGTGAGTATAAAATCCAGTAAGCCTCAATATTGCTAGTTGCATATTTTTCTTGCCGTTTCAAAAAAGTCGATAGACTTTGATAAGAGTGCTGTAACTCGATTGCAATTTCCCTCCCGTTGTACTTAACATAGATATCAGCTTTCCATTTCCCATTACGGTTATGTTCAACAATGGGGTTTAAGCCCAGTGCCTGAAGGCCTGACATAAAAATAATTTTGGCTGTATGATGCCATACTGTTTCAGGAGCAGTTGTACAGTCATCAGTGTGGTGGGCAAAGAACTTAACGGAGTTGATGCTTGTTTTTAATACGGCATCGGCACCGCAGCAAAGCATCGTGTAATCACCAATAGAATAGGTTTGTTTGAGTACCTCCCACTCATCATCAGTAAAAAAATGCGATTCTACATTCTCTCCATTTTTATCTAAAGCTACAAATGCCATTCGGGCTAGAAAATTAGAGTAAAAAAATAATGGTTAAGCAATGGCTAAAATAGACAAATTGTTGGGATTGGGTTACATTTTTTAGGTATTTAACGGTTCCGTTAAGCTATTTAAAGCCCCTACAGTAAGAATTACTGTAGGGGCTGTATATTACAAAGTAGAATTTGAATACAAAATGGATATTCCTGGATTATCTTATTGTTCTCTAATTTTTTTGTGCAAATAAGTCTGTAATTTTGTAACCTACACCTATGCCTAACCAAAATTTCTTATTATAATTCCAGTTTTGGGCACTTGAACCCATTCCAAAGTCCCAGCCAGCATATAAACCCATTTGGACCCTATTGATATCTCCCATTATTCCAACACCTGCTGAAAACACTCCAATGTTCTGTTTTTCATCCCCTGTAATAGGAACTTCACCTGCAGTTGTATTGAATTTATCTAGAGTAGCAGTAGAAAAATTAATAAAAGGCCCAATACGGAGTGACCTTAAATCTCTTTGAATATAAGTCCCTGCTTTATTTATAATGTTATATTTTGTTAATTTATAACCTGCATACAGTCCTATATTATAGCTAGAAGAAACGTCGCTTTGAACATTGATATTACCCTCCGAATATCCGAAACGAAATTTTAGAGGTATCGTTAATGCCCCTAAATCTATTGAGGTACTACGGTAAGGGATATATTCTCTGTTTTGTAGTTCAAGTATGTATTTAGCATTTCTATCATATATCTGGACTAGATAGTAAATAGTGCCATTAGAATCTGTGACTTGGATATAGTTTGAATTTATAAACCAAGACATATTTTGTATTGGTGTTATATCTTTATATATATTTCCAAGAAAATTTTCATCTTTCGTCAATAATCTACTGTTCACCATTGTATGTGTTGGATTACCATTGCAGTCGTACGTTACAGCATATTCGACTATTGTACTATTCGCTTTTATTGTATTTTCTTCATCAAGCAAATAATTGACGTATAAAACCGACTTGTCTTTTTCTTCCATGTATAAATCGGCCCTACCAGAAACATCAAAAGGTATCTTTAGTACTTTATCAGCGCCAACACTTATGGAACCTCCTGGTTGGTTTACAACTGATTCTATTGTAATTTCGGTTTTATCGTTTTTTAACTTTGTTTCATACGTAATCGTTGTAGTTGTACTTCCAGGAGGAGGGGAATAATTTTTTATACAGTCTTTTATTGTTACAACTTTATATACTTTTGAACTTGGTTTCAATTTAATCGTGCCAGGAAATTCTGTAGTCTGTGAAAATACCAAAGCAGGTAAAAGTAAAGCAAATAATAACGCATGATTCTTCATAAAATATTTGAATTTTGTGATTAATTTAAACAATTAATATTACATGCATAAGTTTGACAATCACAGGTGGTAGTTAATAGTGTAGTATCCTGTGTTTGAGATTTCATAAGTCAAATTTATTGCCTTTACGAGTTTTTGTCGAATGTAAGAATGTTATCTTAAAGTCCCTTAATTATGTAATTATCTCCCCACAAACCTACGCCCTTCACCACCCTCAATGCAAGGGAATCACGATAAAAAATCATTGAACAGCATAACAGCTTGCGTCACATTTCAAAGAAACATGTTATGCTTATTTTATATATGAATTTTTGCAATACAAATGGTAGCCATATTAGCTAGTATACATTGTATTAATTTGGCTGTTTTATATTGTTGGGAACTGGGTTTTATAAAGAAATCGTAACATTCAAGGGTTGTAAATTCCAGCTAGAATCGTGCTTGAAATGACTTCAGCATAGGCTGCATTTTTAGAACCAATTTTTATATAGGATTGCATTGGAACGTCTTGAAAATAAAAATTACCAGTGCATGTTAAGTATTGATTTAATGTCACAGTATATTATTTTGTATCGCAATAAATATTCAAATTATAGTATTTATAAATATTATATATGTAAAATGTATATTAATTTAAATACGCATTTTGTATTATAATGTTTCACGAGTAATGTCCTCCGCCCAGCGACTAGGGTTATTGATGATATACCCTGCAATGCGTTGGTATTCAGCGTAGTTGCGGATGATTCTATCGTGAAAACGGCTTTGCCAGCCGTTGAGGTATCCCAAACGGTTGGCATGTTTGGTCACGGCTGATTTGTAGGCCCCCACCAAGGACGATAGTGTTTTACTGCGGTCTATGGTCTCTGGTTGTACCTTTCCGTGTAGCTGCTCGTGATTTCCGTCTTGTTGTGCTACAAAGACGGGTAGGGGATCCACAGGTTTATCCAGTATAAGGATGCCGTGAATATGGTTGGGCATGACGACAAAATCCCCCAGTTCAACAGCCTTGGCGTGGTGTGGAATTTCATGCCACAGTATATCTGCAATGACACCCAGCGGTGATAATTCCATTTTACCCTCGATGATATGGCCAAATAAATGTGCCCTGTTTTTGGTGCATATCGTTACGAAATACGCACTGTTCCAGCCGTAATCCCACCATGCTGCACGGGCAGATGGGATACGGTACTTGTCTTGGAATTTTTCCATGTACCTTGATTGAATATTGCACTTAACTAAAGGTCGAAAATAATCAAAAAATGAATCGGCATCTGTTTTTTGTGGGATAAAATTTCGGTCAGGCCCCAAATTCCTGTTGTACATATTCATTCTGTTTCGGGGTAGACAGGGCATGCCCTGTCTCTACATAGGGGTATGCATATTTTAACGGGATTGCCATATTTCCTGTGGGATTATTCATATTTATTTCGCTTTGGGAGACGAGGCATGCCTCGTCTGTACATTGTGGTGGGTATGGTCTAACGGTTGTGCTTCGTTTTGTGTATTAAGTGAGCATAATTTATCGGGCCAATATGTAGAGACAAGGCATGCCTTGTCTCCTGTAACCAGATATATAATGTAACCCGTCATTTGGGGTAACCGTTATAGCGCGAGGTGCCCAGAGGGCCGCGCCGAAGGCGCGGGTGCGTAGCACGGAGCATAGCGAACCCCGGCGGGGACCGACGGCGCAACGCGCCGACGCGCCCAAAAAAGAATAATTGACGATGGAATAATTGATGAAATGACCATTGGCCGAAAGTCCCACAATGCCTTTAGTTTCCTGCACATTCCCCAAATTCCACAAAATCGTCGTAAACTTGCAGCCCGATTTGGTGTTTCTTTATCGCACCTGCAAAACGACCATCACAACATGAGCCCTGAGCAATTTAAAGCCGCTATCCTGGCGGGTATTCCACAGGATTTACCTGCCCTCAAACCCCTAGACCCTAATATCAGCCATGCGCCTAAACGCCGCATGATATTGAACCCAAGCGAGCAAAAACTAGCCCTCCGCAATGCCTTGCGCTATTTCGACCCTAGTTTACACCCCGTGCTGGCACCAGAATTTGCCCAGGAACTTGCCGATTATGGTCGCATTTACATGCACCGCTACCGCCCCGATTATACCATCCAAGGTGGTTCTATCAACGATTACCCACACCGCTCGCGCCAGGCTGCTGCCATCATGCTGATGCTGCACAATAACCTGGATAATGCCATCGCGCAACACCCGCAAGAGTTAATTACCTACGGTGGCAACGGTGCGGTGTTCCAAAATTGGGCGCAATACCGCCTTACCATGCAGTACCTGGCCCAAATGACCGACGAACAAACGCTGGTGCTGTACTCTGGGCACCCCATGGGCTTGTTCCCCTCGCACGCCGAAGCGCCTCGCGTGGTGGTTACCAACGGTATGATGATTCCAAATCATTCAACCCCAGACGATTACGACCGTTTTAATGCGCTAGGCGTAACTCAATACGGACAAATGACCGCCGGCTCGTTCATGTATATTGGTCCGCAAGGGATTGTGCACGGCACCACCATTACTGTGATGAACGCTGGCCGCATGCAAAATGGCGGCAAAGGCGAACTGGCTGGGAAACTGTTCGTGACCTCAGGCCTTGGCGGTATGTCGGGCGCACAAACCAAAGCAGCCGTTATTGCCGGTATGGTTGGCGTAGTTGCTGAAATAGATGGTATCGCGGTGCATAAACGCCATGCCCAAGGCTGGGTAGACGAGGTTTTCGACGATCTCGATAAATTGATTCCACGCATCTTGGAAGCAAAAGCCAAGAAACAAGCCGTCTCTCTAGCATACCACGGTAATATCGTGGAGCTCTGGGAACGCCTCCTGCAAGATAATGTACCCGTTGACCTGGGCTCCGACCAAACCTCGCTGCATAACCCGCACGGTGGTGGTTATTACCCTGCTGGCTTCAGCTTCGAGGCCGCTAAAGATATGATGGCCAACGATATGCCGCGATTTAAAGCGGAAATTGCCAACACGCTGCGCCGCCATGTAAACGTCATCAACGCCCTGCACGCGAAAGGCATGTACTTTTTCGATTACGGCAACGCTTTCCTCAAGCAGGCCCGCGACCTAGCTCAGGCCGATATCCTCAAACTTGACGGTAGCTTTAAATATCCATCGTACGTGCAGGACATCATGGGGCCCATGTGTTTCGATTACGGTTTTGGGCCTTTCCGCTGGGTTTGCTGCTCGGGCAACCCTGAAGACCTCCGCAAAACCGACGCTATCGCCGCCCGTGTGCTAGAAGCAATCAAGGCTACGGCCCCGGCGGAGATTCAACAACAACTCGACGATAATATCCACTGGATTAAAACGGCGGAGCAAAATAAACTGGTGGTTGGCTCGCAAGCGCGTATCTTGTACGCTGATGCAGAGGGCCGCGCTAAAATTGCACTGGCTTTCAACGAGGCGATTGCCCGTGGCGAAATCTCGGCAGAGATTGTCCTGGGCCGCGACCACCACGACGTGTCGGGTACCGACTCGCCCTACCGCGAAACTTCCAACATCTATGATGGTTCATCCTTTACCGCCGACATGGCCGTGCACAACTTCGTGGGCGATGCTTTCCGCGGCGCTACTTGGGTTTCATTGCACAACGGTGGCGGTGTTGGCTGGGGCGAGGTGATGAACGGCGGCTTCGGCATGGTACTCGACGGCAGCGAAGGCGCTAGTCGCCGCTTGCAAAACATGCTCCTTTGGGATGCCAACAACGGTATTGCACGCCGCTCTTGGGCCCGCAACAAAGAGGCTATCTTCGCCATCAAACGCGAGATGGAACGCACGCCATTGTTGCAGGTTACCTTGCCTAATTTGGCCGATGACGCCCTTTTGGAGTTAGTAGTTAGGAGTTAGGAGTTAGGAGTTCATAGTTCTATTTGCGCCTCCCCCCGCCGCGTTGCGCCGACCCCCTCCACTGCACAGCCGCTGCGCGTCTATTGGTAGCGGGGGTTGGGCGAGCGAAGCTCGCCGGAGTTCATAGTTCATAGTTCATCATTCATCATTCATTGTTCATTGTTCATCATTCATAGTTCAAACAAACGGTTTTGTCTCAAAAAACATTAAACATACTGGCCATTGTGTTCGGTATCGCTTCGGTAGTAGCCTATTTTACCTTACACCAGGGTACTACCGAGATTGTCCCCGTGGATAACGGGACAGGCAGGGTGATGTCGTACTCATCTATTATCTATTATATATTGGCCTATTACCTGTTTACCCTCCTGGCTGGCGCCTTGCTGGTGTACAAGTTGATTAAACCTCAATTCCCGGCCTATGTGCCTTTGTTTGGGGCTAGTTTAGCCATCATCATGGCTTATATATTGGAGCGCAAGGTAGCGGCCATGCCCATGGTCGATTTCTCGCAGTACGGTATGACTTCTACCATGCAGATGATTGTGCCACCATTCTCCATCCTTTTCCTGGTGATTATCCTCGAGGCGGCCAAACTGCCTATCGTGTGGCGTAAACGCAGCATATTAATTGCCGTAGGTTTGATTTTGAGCTATGTGGGTATTATCATTTGGACACAATCGGGTAAGCCACAGGGTTTAAAAGGCAATGCAGCAGCATTGCAAGTTTGCCCGGAAAGCAATAATTGCGTGTGTAGCATGAACCCTGCGAACGATGAAAAGCATCATATCGCCGCTATTGCCTATATAAATGGTCGGGAAGAAACCGATAAACTGCTCCGGGATGCCTTACGGTTTTTCAACCACCGATTTGAAAATGAGCAACAAGATTATTGGCACCTGCGCTTCACGGTGTCCTTGTTCAAGTTTCAAGATGATGTAGAGTTTTTGTTCGACGACGAGCAGCAAGTGATACAGGTTCGCTCTGCTTCGCGTTTGGGCAGCTACGACTTTGGGGTAAACCGCAAGCGTATCGAGGATATCAGGAAGTTGATGCAGAATCCTCCGCAGCGTCAGGAGCCGCCGGGGGGATAGCATAGCCGGCAAAGGCCAAGTTGCGCATCAAACCGGCATAACCCGTCCGTTTTACCGCCGAGTGTTTGAAGTGTTGTTTGAAAACCGCCTCGGTCATCTCGGTCCAATCCGTTGGGCTTAGGTCCAGCAGCCCGCTTTGGTCCATGAATTCTGGTTCAGTGTGGGCTTGGCTAAAGCGGTTCCACGGACAAACCTCTTGGCAGATATCGCAGCCAAATACCCAGTTTTCAAATTGGCCTTGGAACTCGGTAGGAATGGCCGATTTTAACTCAATGGTCAAATACGAAATACATTTGCTGGCATCCAGCAGGTAACCCTCGGGCGCGATGGCCTGCGTGGGGCAAGCATCTATGCAGCGGGTACAGGTACCACAGTAATCTTTAATAGGTGCGTCGTAGGCCAGTTCAACGTCGAGGATGAGCTCGGCCAGGAAAAAGTACGAACCTTGCTGCTTATTGATGAGCAGGGTGTTTTTGCCAATCCAACCCAGCCCGGCATATTTGGCCCAGTCGCGTTCTAACACGGGGGCCGAGTCCACAAAACAGCGCCCGTTAATGGGGCCTAGTTGCTCCTCCAGCTCGTACAATATGGTTTTGAGCCGGTGTTTCAGCACGTAGTGATAATCTTTCCCATAGGCGTAGCGGGCCAATTTTGGCGCATCAGGTTGTTGTTCCTGCGGCGGGAAATAGTTAAACATTAAGCTCACCACCGATTTTGCGCCATCCACCAGTTTGCGCGGGTCGATGCGTTTGTCGAAGTGATTTTCCAGGTACTGCATTTGGCCTTGGTAGCCCCGGTTTAGCCATGCATCCAGTTTGCGGGCTTCATCGCTCAGCTCGCGGGCCTGCGCAATGCCCACAAAACTAAAGCCAAGCGCGTAGGCTCGGTCCTTTAACCACTGGCTGGTTTGTGCAATGCTAGACTGGTTCATGCCACAAAAATAGGACTTTTGGAGTTATGAGTTAGAAGTTATGAGTTATGAGTGCCCCCAGCGAGCATTGCTCGCCCAACCCCCGCTACCAATTTTATTTATTATTTTTGGGCGTTGCGGCCTTCGGCCGCCGCTGTCCTACGGGGTTCGCGGTGCTCCGTGCTGCGCACCGCCTGCTGCGCAGGCGCCCTCCGGCCAGCTAACGCAAGCAAGGCCGCTTTGCGGCCTTGCTTGGAGCACCTTAAGTCTAATTGTTTGAATATCCACCATATACATTATGAAACAACTGCTGTGCTTTAATTACTTGATGTTTAAGCTTTGTTTATTGTCACCACAAACAACCGACAATAAACTTAGCCAAGTTGAACATATAGTACAACAACTTTTAGACAGCAATACCCATAATCCAAAGGAAAAGATGTGTGACTGCCGCGAGGTGAACACACCGGCTGATGCCGATGCTTGGTTAGCAACACACCAATCAATTGGGCTGTACTGCGCCGTTAGGGTAGGCGTAGTACAAATAGAAGGCAACTATGAACATCGAGGCGAAACAATGAATGTATTGCGGAACAATGCCAGTCGCCTTTGCAAACGCTGGCACTTGCATCCCATAAACGGTTATAATAAGGAATGCCTTACGGTTAATCAAATGATGTGGATATTTAAGAGAGAAAGGGAGTAGATGACCTTCCGGGTATCCTAAAATGTTCCCAAGGTTTACCAATTCGTGGTAAAAAGTGTAAAAATTCCCACCCGAAAAATAGCAAAGTGGGAAAAAGTGTAGAGAGATTCTTGTCTATGGGGAAGAAGTGGGAAAGTATTTTGTCAAAATTGTCATCAAAAAATAGATAAATAGCACATTTTTAATATAGTATCACCAAATTGCAAATATTGTGGAAAACTTTTTTAGGTAAAAAGTGGGAAAATGTGGGAAGAAGTGGAAAAAGTACATACTTTTGAAGTCCATAAGTGTGTAAACCCTATTTCATGCAACAGTTTTTAGGAGAATTCGAGGTAAAACTGGACGACAAAGGTCGCTTGCGCCTCCCATCCATGCTGATTCGTCAGCTCGATGGGAAGGAACAGGATGGCTTTGTGGTTAACCGTGGCTTCGAACAATGCCTAGCGATTTACCCTAAAGCTGAATGGGATCGTATCACGCAGGAAATCAACGGATTGAACATGTACGTGAAAAAGAATCGCGACTTCGTCCGTTACTTCTACCGCGGTGCTACCGAGTTGGCCATCGACTCTTCGGAAAGGCTCAACTTCCCCAAGCCCTTGCTGGAATACATCGGCGCCCAGAAAGATGTGGTGCTGTTTGCATACTTTAATCGTATCGAGGTGTGGTCGAAAGAACACTACGATAGCTTGCTCGACGAAGAACCTTCTGATTTTGCATCCCTGGCCGAAGATGTCATGGGCTCACGCTTAAACCCAGAAGGCTAATGTCGACCTATCACCGCCCCGTGATGTTGGATGCCTGCTTAGAAGGCCTCGACATCAAGCCCGATGGCATCTACGTGGATGTTACCTTCGGCGGCGGCGGCCACTCCAGGGCTATCCTCGAAAAGCTCGGCGACAACGGTCGCCTGTATGGTTTCGACCAAGATGTTGATGCGCAAGCCAATATCCTCGATGACCCACGCTTTAAATTGATTCCACAGAACTTCAGGCACTTGAAAAAGTACCTGCGCCTGGAAGGCATCCGCAAGGTTGACGGTATTCTGGCCGACCTTGGGGTTTCTTCCCACCAATTTGACGAGGCCGAAAGAGGCTTCTCGTTCCGCTTCGATGCAGAACTCGATATGCGCATGAACCAGAACCAAAGCCTCAACGCCCGCAAGGTGTTGGAGCAATACAAGGTTGAGCAGCTACAAGACATCTTGAGTCGCTACGGTGAAGTGCGCAACGCCCGCACGCTGGCACAAGCCATTGTACAGGAGCGCCAGTCGAGGAGCTTGGCTACCATCGCCGATTTCTTGAGTTTACTCGACCCCTTGGTGCGCGGCGAACGCCACCGCTACCTAGCACAGGTTTTCCAAGCCTTGCGCATGGAGGTAAACGACGAGGAAAACGCCTTGAAAGACTTGCTTAGCCAATGCGCCGAAGTACTCAAACCCGATGCCCGCCTCGTGGTGTTGAGCTACCACTCCATTGAAGACCGCCTGGTGAAAAACTTCATCAAGACCGGCAACTTTGATGGTGTACGCGAGACCGACTTCTACGGCAGGGTGAGTTTCCCGTTCAAATCATTGCATAGCAAACCTGTTTTGCCCAGCAACGAGGAGATGAAGGAAAACTCTAGGGCCCGAAGCGCCAAGTACCGCGTGGGTGTTCGCACCGAACACGAGTACACCCCGCCAGTAAGCACTCCCTAGCGTGAGCTGCCCGGAAAGCGCCCAGCGAAGCTGGGCGGTGCCGCCAGGCACCGAGCGAACAGCGAGCTTGTAGGGGAGCGACCCGAATGGCACAGGCGCATTTCATGCGCCCAGCACATGAGGGGCACGCCCAAAAAAACAGTCAAAAAATCTTTGAAAACCAATTATACATCCCATGCTGGGTAATTCTTTTAAAGGACATACCGCGGATAACACCCCGAACTACAAGTTCAAGTTGCCTAAATTCGATAGCAACTTGAACACCCTGATCCTTTTTAAAAATTTGCCCTTCATTTTCTTCTTGGCTTTTCTCGGCGTGATTTACATCGCCAATGCCAACTACGGCGAGCGCCTCGTGCGCCGCATCAACGAATCGCAAGAGAAGTTGAAACGGGTTGGCTGGGAAAGCAACGCGATAAAATCGGAACTCATGTACCGAACCATGCAGTCTGAAATCGCCGACGAAGTAGATGCCCTGGGCCTCAAAGAACTGAAAGAACGACCTTATTTAATCAAAACTAAAACCGAAAGGTAAATACATGGACGCTAAAAAGGACATGCTCACGCGGACGTACATAGTTCTGCTACTGGTTACAGTAGTGGCGCTTGCCGTTTTTGTGCGTGCCTTCCAGCTCCAAGTTTTTGAGGGCGAAAAATGGCGTGCCAAAGGCCGTGAAATGTACATCGCCCTCCGCCCAGTTGAAGCGCAACGCGGTAATATCTACGACGTAAATGGCTCATTGCTAGCTACTTCGTTACCGTATTACTCAATCTACTGGGATGCTACCGTGGTGCCGATGGATACTTTTAGTCGCTACGTGGACGAGTTAGCCTCGCTGCTGGGCTCTGAAATTGACAACGAGTATACCGTGGGTGCTTGGGTACAACGACTGTACGACGCCAAGGTGTCGAACAACCGTTACTTCCTCATCAAGCGCCACGCCAGCTACCCGCAGATGACCCGCATCCAGAGTTACCCCGTGTTCCGCATGGGTAAATACAAAGGCGGACTCATCATTGAACAACAGAACAAACGCCAGTATCCATTCCGCCTCTTGGCCTACCGTACCATTGGTCGTTACGAGGTAGTGGAAGAAAAGCTAGCCAACGGCAGCCTTAATACAGATACCCTCCGCATTGGTTTGGAAGGTTACTACAACAAGTACCTCTCTGGCCAGCAAGGTCAGCGCTTGATGGAAAAAATCAACAACCAGACTTGGGTGCCTGTGCATGACGTGAGCGACATTGAGCCAAAAGCAGGCCGTGACGTGGTGACTACCATCGACATTAACTTGCAGGACATCGTGGAGTCGGCCCTCATGAAAGCCATGAAACAGTACGAAGCCAAGTACGGTTGCGCCGTGTTGATGGAGGTGAAAACGGGTGCAATCCGGGCCATTGCCAACATCGGCAAGATGGAAAGCGGCGATTACTGGGAGGATTACAACCATGCTATCGCCAAAAGTACCGAGCCAGGCTCTACCTTCAAGTTGGCCTCTATCATGGCACTACTCGAAGACGGCTACGTTGACCTCGACGATACCATCGACCTAGAATACGGTAAACACAAGTTCTTTGACGCTACCATGGAAGATGCTGTCGACCACGGTCTTACCAAAACTACTGTTCGTCATGCCTTCGAGATTTCATCGAACGTGGGTATTGCCAAGTTGATACACGAACACTACAACAAGAATGGTAAAGAAAAACGCTTCTTGAACCATTTGCACGACTTCCGCATCAGCACCCGCACCGGGATAGAACTAGATGGCGAGGGCGATCCCTTTGTAAAGAGCAACGATGCCGCCGACTGGTCTGGTATCTCTTTGCCTTGGATGTCGACGGGCTATGAGGTTTCTTTAACACCTATCCAGCTACTGTCGTTTTACAACGCCGTGGCCAACCAAGGCAACTACATGAAACCTTACCTCGTGGAAGAAATTCGCGAGTACGGTCAACCTATCAAGAAGTTTAAACCCACCGTGTTGAAGCGCCGCATCGCGAGCAAAAGCACCTTGAAACAAGTAACCGAGTTGTTGGTGGGCGTGGTTAAAAATGGTACTGCCAAGGCTATTTACACCGATAAATACCAACTGGCCGGTAAAACGGGCACGGCGGTAACCAATACAGAAGACTTTCGCAAAGGCAAAGACTTCAAACGCTACCAGGCATCGTTTGCAGGTTTTTTCCCTGCCGACAAGCCGATGTACTCTTGCGTAGTCATGTTGTACGACCCGAAATCGGGTATATACGGTGGTACTGTTTGTGCCCCGGTATTCCGTGAAATCGCCGACAAAACCTACGCCCTGAGCTTTGATGCACATCCCAACTTGGCAAGCCGCAAAATTGCCTGGGGCGAGGCCTTGATGCCAAACCTGCAAGCAGGCTACAAAAGCGAGATGCTCCGCATCTTGAACTTGTTGAAATACCGCGTGGAGGATGAAAGCAAAACCTCTTGGGCCGTTGCAACTTCCGAGAACGACACCGTGAAACTTGCCCAGCGCAACATACAAGACAAAGTGGTGCCCAACGTCCTAGGCATGGGTCTCCGCGACGCCATTTTCCTACTCGAAAACAAAGGTTTACGGGTACGTACAGTTGGTGTTGGCAAGGTGAAATCGCAATCTGTAAAACCAGGTCAATCCACCCGGGGTATCCGCAACGTAACCCTGGTACTTGGCTAAATTATACACCTTATTAAATCACTTACGCTATCAAAAACCTGAAATCCATATTACAAGGCATTGCATTCGAGGCAACCCAAGCTGTTGAGCAGCTGACGGTTACTAGTTTGACTATGGACTCCCGCAAGGCAGCCCTCGGTACGGCCTTTGTAGCGGTTAAAGGTACCCACGTTGATGGCCATGATTATATCGCAAAAGCAGTAGAAGCTGGAGCACAAGTAATTGTTTGTGAGCAAGTTCCGGTTGATGCTAGCGCAAGTGTTTGCTACGTTAAAGTGGCTGACGCTGCCGAGGCCCTCGGCCAAATGGCATCTAATTTTTACGGTAGGCCATCAGAGCAGTTCCACCTGGTAGGGGTTACGGGTACCAACGGCAAGACGACTATCGCCACCTTGTTGTTCCGCCTGTTTACCGGTCTGGGTTTCAAGTGTGGTTTGGTTAGTACGGTCGAGTACCGCATCGGCGATCAAGTGTTTGAATCGACTCACACCACTCCCGACGCCATTAGCCTAAACAGCTTGATGGCCCAGATGGTAGAGCAAGGCTGCACCTACGTGTTCATGGAGTGTAGCTCGCATGCTATTGTACAGCGCCGCATTGCTGGCCTACAGTTCGCAGGGGCTTTGTTTTCGAACATCACCCACGACCACCTAGATTACCACGGTACTTTCCAGGCCTACATCAACGCCAAGAAAATGTTCTTTGATTATTTGCCGGCCACGGCTTTCGCGGTGGTGAACATCGACGATAAACGCGGTCCGGTAATGGTTCAAAATACCGCCGCTCGCGTGCGCAGCTACGCGCTCAAGAGCATGGCCGATTACAAAGTGCGCATCATCGAGAACAACCTCGATGGTTTGTTCTTGCAACTGGATGGTGCCGAAATCCACGCTAAACTAGTGGGCGACTTCAACGCCTACAACCTGTTGGCCGTGTATGGTGCCGCCCGCGAGTTAGGCTTTGAGCGCGACGAAATCCTGCCCGTGTTGAGCGCCCTTGAATCGGCTGAAGGCCGTTTTGACTACGTCCTCAACCGCAAGCGCAATATCCTAGGTATTGTTGACTATGCCCACACCCCCGACGCCCTCGAGAAAGTGTTGGCCACTATTCAAGGCTTACGCAGCGGTAACGAACAGGTCATCAGCGTGTTTGGCTGTGGCGGCGATCGCGACAAAACCAAACGCCCACTCATGGCCAAAGCCGGTTGTGTGGCCAGCGACCGCGTGATACTCACCTCGGATAACCCCCGGACCGAAGACCCTGAAGCCATCCTCAACGATATGGAAGCAGGTGTTCCGGTGGAGCTTAAACCCAAGGTGCTCCGCATCAGCGACCGACTCCAGGCCATCCGCACAGCAGTAGCCTTGGCCAAAGATGGCGACATCATCCTGCTAGCCGGGAAAGGCCATGAAAAATACCAAGACATCCATGGGATTAAACACCCCTTCGACGATAAAGCCATCCTCTCTGAAACCCTATTGCCGCTATAACCCATTTTTAAAACCAGCCCCAAATGCTCTACGCACTTTTCGACTATTTGGACAAACATTTTGACCTGCCAGGCGCGGGCTTGTTTGGCTTTATTACCTTCCGGGCTGGATTGGCTGTAATCGGCTCGCTCCTCATTACCCTCGTTTTCGGTGGTAAAATCATCGCTTGGATCAAACACCTCCAAGTTATTGAAAAAGAGCGTGTATTGGGTCTCCCCGGCGAGGAACTCAAAAAGAAAACCCCAACCATGGGGGGTATCATGATTATCATGGGTATACTCATTCCCTGCCTCTTGTTGGCCGATTTGAGCAATATCTACGTCATCCTCATGATCATCTCTACGGTTTGGATGGGTATCATCGGCTTCTTGGATGATTACCTCAAGTTGACCAAAGGCAAGGAAGGCCTCGCAGGCAAGTACAAAATCTTGGGTCAAGTTGGTCTCGGTATCATCGTGGGCTCGGTGATGTTCTTCAGCGATGACATCGTGGTTCGTGTGGACAAAGCTACGGCTAAAGCCCACAACTACGAGATTATCGACACCGTGATGGTGAAAGAATCCATGCTCGGCCATGCCGATTCCGTGGAGATGTACTACGTCAAAACCACCACCACCAACGTACCGTTTTTGAAGGATAACGAGTTGAATTACTCCAACATCTTGTTCTTCATGACACCTGAAAATGCGCGCAAACTGGCTTGGATTATTTTTATCCCCTTCGTCATTTTCGTGGTCACGGCGGTCTCCAACGCCGCCAACCTCACCGATGGTATCGACGGGCTGGCAGGCGGGGTTTCGGCCATCATCGGGGCCACGCTGGGGGTACTCGCGTACGTGTCGGGGCACTCGTTTTTCTCGCAGTACCTCAACATCCTGTACATCCCGCACTCGGGCGAGCTGGTGATTTTCATCGCTTGTTTCCTCGGTGCATGCATCGGTTTCCTCTGGTATAATGCCCACCCGGCACAAGTATTCATGGGCGACACCGGTAGTTTAACGCTCGGCGGCATCATCGCGGCCTTTGCCATCCTCATCCGCAAAGAATTGCTCATCCCCGTGTTATGCGGTATTTTCCTGGTCGAGAACCTCTCGGTCATCCTCCAGGTGGGCTATTTTAAATACACGAAACGCAAGTACGGCGAAGGCCGTAGGATTTTCAAAATGTCGCCATTGCACCACCACTTTCAAAAGCTGGGCTACCACGAGTCGAAAATCGTAACGCGTTTCTGGATTGTCAGCATCATGCTGGCGGTCATTACCATTATCACCTTGAAAGTTAGGTGATTTTGGGCGTGCCCCTCGCGTTGTAGGGCGTATAGCAATACGCCCCTACCTGCTCGGGTCGCTACGTTTCGCAGCTCGCTATTCGCTCGGCCCTTCGCCCTTTGGGCTCGGTCTGGCAGCTACGCTGCCACTGCTCCACATCGCTCACGCATCGGCGGCTAGCCGCCGGTTTAGTTGATAGTTTATAGTTCAGAGTTGATAGAATTTAATCACTCCTAACTCCTCACTTCTAACTCCTCACTCTTGAAAAGACCTTCCTTCATAGCAATCCTCGGAGCTGGCGAAAGCGGCACTGGCGCAGCCTTGCTAGCCTTCGCAAAAGGTTTCGATGTCTTGGTATCCGATATCAAGTCGATTAAACCCGAGTACAAGTCCGCACTGCAAGCCAAGGGCATTCCGTTCGAGGAAGGCTACCACAGCGAGGACCGCATTTTCGAGGCCGATCTAATCATCAAGAGCCCCGGTATCCCCGATGGCATCGAGTTGATTCGCAACCTCCGCGCGGCAGGTAAATCAGTGATTGACGAGGTTGAGTTTGCAAGTCGCTACACCGATGCTAAAATCATTGCCATCACGGGTAGCAACGGTAAAACAACGACCACCAAGCTCATTTGGCATATCCTGCAAACCGCAGGCTACAACGTGGGCCTAGGTGGTAATATCGGCTACAGTGCCGCTAAACAAGTACAAGAATTTGAGCACGATTGGTTGGTTTGGGAATTAAGCAGCTTCCAACTCGATGGCTGTACAAGCCTTAAACCTTTCGTATCGGTGCTCACGAACATAACCCCTGATCACCTCGATCGCTACGGCTACAAGCTAGAGCGTTACGTGGCATCAAAGTTCAGGATTTGTCAAAGCCAAGATGAAAACGATCATTTTGTGTTCAACAGCGGTAACGAGAACGTAATAGGGTACTTTAATGCACACCAAACGAGCATTAAAGCACAAAAACACCCCTTACTCGATACTCAAATCGAAACCGATACCGAGTTGGTGGTAGGTAACTTCCGCATCTTGAAAACAAGCTTACCCATCGAAGGGCGCCACAACATGCACAATGCGGCCTGTGCCGTAACGGCTGCATTGTTGGCTGGCGTTCCTCACGAGGCTATCGCGAAAGCCTTGCAAAGTTTTCAGCCAGAGCCACATCGCATGGAAAAAGTTGCCGTGCTAAACGGTGTTCAATACATCAACGACTCGAAGGCCACCAACGTGGACTCGGTGTTCTTTGCCCTTGATGCCATGACCCAACCTACGGTTTGGATTGCTGGCGGCCAAGACAAAGGCAATGACTACGAGGTTTTGTTGCCCCTAGCTAAAGCCAAGGTGAAAGCCTTGATTTGTATGGGTGTCGACAACATGAAGTTGATTGAAGCATTTTCTGGTATTGTCCCAGTGGTAGAGGAAGCTTCTTCTGCCGATGAAGCCGTACAGAAAGCAGCAGCCTTGGCCCAGCCCGGCGACACGGTGATGCTCTCGCCTGCATGTGCAAGCTTTGATTTATTCAAAAACTACATGGATCGTGGCGAGCAATTCCGTGAAGCTGTACTCCAACTCGTCTAAAATTATTTAAAACCCTTTTCACGCATGATAGCAACAGGATTCACAGCAAGGCTAAAAGGTGACCGAGTCATTTGGTTCATCGTGGCACTGTTGTGCCTGTTCTCCATCTTGTCGGTGTATAGCTCTACCAAAACATTGGCATATCGCGTCAAAGGAGGCGATACCGAGTTTTACCTGCTCAAGCAATTGATTATGATTGGTGGTGGTTTAGCCCTGATGTACATTGCCCACTTGGTCAATTACATGAACTACGCTAAACTGTCTAGGGTGGCCCTGTACGCTACGGTACCCCTGTTGGTTGTAACCATGTTTAGCGGTCGAATCAACGATGCGGCCCGTTGGGTTCAGTTGCCTGGTTTGGACTTGACCTTCCAGACCTCCGACTTGGCTAAACTCGCTCTGGTACTTTTCGTAGCTCGCCAACTGTCGCTGACGCAAGAATCCATCAAGGAAAACAGCCGGGACTTCTGGCAGATTTTCTTGCCAGTTTTGGGCGTATGTGCTTTGATTGCGCCATCTAACTTATCAACAGCCGCTATCTTGTTCTTGACCTCTGTGATGTTGATGTTCATCGGTCGCGTAGCGATGCGCAACTTGTGGTACACCTTGTTGATAGCCTTGGGCTTTTTTGCCGTGCTAGTCTTGTTGGGCAATGCCTTCCCGGATTACATCCGTTTGGAAACCTGGGCTAGCCGTGTACAAGACTTCTTGTACGGTACCAACGTAGAGAACATGCGCCAGATTGAAGGCGCCAAAATAGCTATTGCTAAAGGCGGTTTCTTTGGTGTTGGACCAGGTAATGGCACACAAGCCAACTACGTGGTACATGCTTATTCCGACTTTATCTACTGCATCATTATTGAGGAGTTTGGATTGTTGGGTGGCTTAGTCATCTTGTTGTTGTACTTGGGTTTGTTGTTCCGTGCCGTGCGTATGGTTACCCGCAACCCTAAGGCGTTTGGGGCCATGTTGGCTTTAGGTTTATCCTTGATGTTGGTGTTGCAAGCACTGGCACACATGGCGGTAAATGTAAACTTGGTTCCAGTTACGGGGCAAACCCTGCCTTTGATTAGTTTGGGCGGTACCTCCTTGATATTAACCTGCTTATCGCTGGGCATTATCTTGAGCGTATCAAAACACTTAGAAGTAGAATCGTAAAAACACATCATATGCTTAAGGTAATCATCAGCGGTGGAGGAACAGGCGGGCACATTTTCCCGGCTATCGCTATTGCCGATGCCATTAAGCAACGATACCCAGAAGCACAGATACTTTTTGTAGGTGCCGAAGGCAAGATGGAGATGGAGCGTGTCCCAAAAGCGGGATACCAGATTGAAGGCCTGCCCGTGGTTGGCTTTCAGCGCAAGCTCACTTTGAAAAACCTGTTGTTCCCGTTTAAACTCCTGCGCTCGTTGTGGAAAGCCCGTAGCATCGTGAAACGCTTCAGGCCCGATGCTGCCATCGGTGTAGGCGGTTATGCGAGTGGACCAACCTTGCGCGTGGCAACAGGCATGGGCATTAAAACCATTATCCAAGAGCAGAACTCGTTCGCGGGTGTAACCAACCGGATACTAGGTGCCAAGGTTGACAGGGTTTGCGTAGCATACGAGCAAGTAAAACGATTTTTCCCAGCTGGGAAAACCGTTTTGACCGGTAATCCAGTGCGTGCCGACATTGTACAACTGGCTACCGATACCGCTTTACAAGCCCAGCTGAAAGCAGCGGCTTATCAACACTTTGGTTTAACGCCAGGCAAAAAGACCGTTTTGATTACCGGTGGTAGTTTAGGGGCTAGAACCTTAAATGAAGGTATCATAAACGGGATCGAAGCTTTACAAGCCAATTCCGAGGTGCAGGTACTTTGGCAATGCGGTAAGGTTTATTACCAGCAGTGCAAACCCTTGGCCGAAGGAAAAGCTAACTTGGTATTGGTCCCCTTCCTCGACCGTATGGACTTGGCGTATGCCGTGGCCGATGTGGTGGTAGCGCGGGCAGGAGCCTTAACCATTTCAGAGTTGTGCGTGATGGGCAAGCCTAGCATTTTGATTCCATCGCCCAACGTTTCAGAAGATCACCAGACGGCCAATGCAAAGGCATTGGTTGACGTACAGGCCGCAGTGATGCTGGCCGATAGTGTTGCCCCAATCGAGTTGATGTCAAGCGCATTGAACTTGATGGGCGACGAGCGCAAGCTGAACAGCTTATCGGTAAACATCCAGAAACTGGGTATCAGTGATGCTGCCCAGCGAATTGTGAACGAGTTGGATGCCTTGCTTCAAAAGCACTAGCGCTGTATGAGTGAAGCGGTTTTGCAAAGCAAAAACAAAGGTGCTAAATGCACCTTTGTAGCAAGCGAACCATTTGCTCCTGCCAATGGCTTAGTGGCCGCAAAACGGCCAGCCCGAAGGGCCGAGCGAACAGCGAGCTACGAAACATAGCGACCCGAGCGCGTAAGCGCGAGGGTAGTGCCCAAAAAAACTTAAAAAATTAATTACAAAACCATGAATTTAAACGATTTACGACGCATTTACTTCCTTGGAATCGGAGGCATTGGCATGAGTGCCTTGGCTCGCTATTTCATGCGACGTGGCGTGGAGGTTCATGGCTATGACCGTACGCAAACCGAGTTGACCAGCCAGCTGGAAGCCGAGGGCATGAAAGTGCACTACACCGATGACCTGAGCATGATTCCTGCTGATCTTGACTTGGTTATCCGTACACCAGCGGTGCCTGCTAGCCATGGCGAATTGCAGTATTTGCTGCAATCTGGCGTGCCGATGATGAAACGAGCAGAAGTGCTCGGCATGATTAGCAAAGCGATGGACAGCATCGCTGTAGCCGGTACGCACGGTAAAACAACGACCACGAGTATCATTACGTATCTACTTCGTCAAGGTGGTGTTAACTGTACTGCATTTTTAGGTGGCATTGCTAGTAATTTCAATTCAAACTACGTAGAAGGCGATAGTAATGTAGTCGTTGTAGAAGCCGATGAGTTTGACCGCTCGTTTTTACAATTGTATCCTAAAACCTTGGTAGTTACGGCATTAGATCCAGATCACTTGGATATTTACGGCAGCCCTGACGAAATGACGGCAACTTACAACAAATTTATACACCAGGTACATGACAATGGAACTTTATTGTATAAATTTGGGTTAACACTTGCGCCTGAAGATGCGCTACACGATAGAATCACGATTTCGCATTACGGTATAGAGAAAGGTTTGTACCGCGCCGAGAACCTTCGGGTTTTGGATGGTTTTTTTGTATTTGATTACGAAGGACCAGGCATCAGCATGAAGGATTTGCGTTTTGCGCTCCCGGGTCGCCACAACGTGGAGAATGCGACTGCAGCCATTGCAGTAGCCCTAAAAATGGGTGTAAGCGAGGCTTCTATCCGCGAGTCATTGGCCAGTTTCAAAGGTGTAAAACGCCGTTTCGAGTTTATTTACCGCGACTCGAACGTGACTTACATCGACGATTACGCGCATCACCCGGAGGAGTTGAAAGCTGCTATCCGTGCGGCACGCGATTTGTATCCAGGCCAACACTTAACCGGGGTATTCCAACCGCACCTGTTTACCCGCACCCGCGATTTCGTGGAGGGTTTTGCAGAAGCCTTGGATGGTTTGGACGAAGCGATTTTGCTGGACATTTACCCAGCCCGTGAAGAACCGATCCCTGGGGTGACATCAGCCATTATTTTTGACTTGATGAAGAACCCCAACAAGACGATGATCCGTAAGTCGGAGTTGATTAACTATCTATCTGGCCGCGACATCAAGGTGTTGCTTACCCTTGGTGCTGGAGACATTGACAAAGAGGTATCCGGCATTAAAACATTACTCAACAACAAATTAGCATAAGCATGAAAGTACATCCAAATCGCCTGAAACAAATTACCCGCCGCATGATGTGGTTGGGTGGCGGTTTGCTGCTACTCATGCTCGTCCTATCGGCGATTAACCGCCACGGAGCGTCAGAAGTGCACGATATCCGGATTAAAGTATTGGACAGCGATAAGCACCAGTTTGTAACCGAAGGCCATGTGAAAGACGTGATTTTCAAGCAGCTGGGCTATGCTATCGAGGGTCGTGCCGCGGACGCCATCAGTGTACACAAGGTTGAAAAAGCCTTGGAAAGCGATCCATTCATCAAGAATGCTGACGTGCATCTCGACATGATGAACCGCTTGCACATCTCGATCAGCCAACGCGACCCGATGTTGCGCATCATCGACACGGATGGCCGGAGTTATTACCTTGACCGGGAAGGTGCGTACATGCCCTCATCGTCGGGTTATGCGGCCAGAGTACCTGTTGCCACGGGCCATACCGGCGTAGCCAACGCCGAGTATCGCAGCGTGAAGGAGCACCCCGCCAACCGTTTATTCCAGCTCATGCAAGCTATTGAGGCAGATGACTTCATGAAAGCCCAGGTAGAGCAAATTTACGTGGAGCCCGATAATGACTTTGTCATCGTCCCGAAAGTAGGCAGCTTCTTGGTTGAAATCGGCACCTTAGACGATTTGGACTTGAAGTTCCGCCGTTTGAAAATCTTCTTCAAAGAAGGTATTCCGCGCGTAGGCTGGACCAAGTACCGCAAGATTAGTGTAAAATACCGCAACCAAGTGGTTGCCACCAGAACTTGATCAAAACCACCCTTTTATATTTTTTCCATCCATCACATTTAACCAGCATAAACAGTATGAGTAACCAAAATGACAAACTAAACCAGAACAACATCGTTGTTGCCCTCGACATTGGTACAACCAAGGTTTGCTGCATTGCAGGCCGCAAAGACGAGCATGGCAAGTTAGAGATCCTAGGCGTTGGCAAGGTCGAATCGACCGGTGTCATGCGTGGGGTAGTATCGAACATCGAGAAGACCGTGAAGGCCATCAGCGATGCGATCGCAGAATGTGAAAAACAGAGTAACGTTGATATTAAGGTAGTACATGTGGGTATTGCCGGTCAACACATCAAGAGCTTGCAACACCGCGGTATCTTGATGCGTGACAGCATCCACCAAGAGATTGCCGTGAGCGATATTGACCGCTTGGTGAACGACATGTACAAGTTGGTATTGCCTCCGGGCGATAAAATCTTGCACGTCATTCCACAAGAGTTCATCGTCGACAACGAGCCGGTGGGTGGTATGGACCCCGTTGGTATGTCGGGCGTACGCCTGGAAGCCAACTTCCACATCATCACAGGCCAGATTACCGCTTCGAAAAACATTTACAAATGTGTTGAAAAAGCAGGGTTGCAAACTGCAAGCTTGACTTTGGAACCGATTGCATCTGCCGAGGCCGTTTTGTCGGACGAGGAAAAAGAAGCTGGTATCGCCTTGGTTGATATCGGTGGCGGTACAACCGACTTGGCTATCTTCCACGAGGGTATCATCCGCCACACGGCTGTGATTCCATTCGGTGGCAACGTGATCACAAAAGATATCAAAGAAGGCTGCACGGTGATGCCACATCAAGCGGAGCAGTTGAAAGTTAAATTTGGTTCGGCGCTAACCGAAGAATTAGCCCAGAACGTAGTCATCACCATCCCAGGTTTGAAAGGCCGCGAGCACAAGGAAATTTCACAGAAAAACTTGTCGCGCATCATCCAGGCTAGGGTTGAAGAGATTTTTGACCACGTGTACTGGGAGATTCGTCGCTCAGGCTACGAACGTAAACTCATCGGAGGAATCGTGTTAACCGGCGGTGGTGCTCTATTGCAACATATAGCGCACTTGGTCGAGTTGCACACGGGAATGTCGACAAGAATTGGCTGGCCAGTAGAAAAATTAGCACATGGTTACAGTAAAGAGCTAGGGAGTCCTATCTTTGCAACTGCAATTGGTCTGTTACTTAAAGGTATCGAAGACCTTGAGCGCGATGAAAGCCGTAGTGAAAATCAAACTGGAACCACTTCTAGTCCAAGAATGCAGCAACGTGTCACAGCTCAAAAACGCGGTGGTGAATCGTGGTTTGAGAACATGTTCCGCAAGACTAAAGAGTGGTTTGAAGCTGATCCTGACTCGGATATTTAACCCTCTATTGATTCCCCAAAACCAGTATTTATATGAATCCAGTAAATAAAAAAACGTATAGCTCCATCATCAAGGTCCTCGGTGTCGGGGGCGGTGGTAGCAATGCGGTCAATCACATGTACAAGCAAGGCATCGTTGGTGTTGACTTTGCGGTGTGCAATACAGACCACCAGGCTCTAGATATCAGTCCAGTACCCGTTAAAATTCAACTTGGTCCTGACTTGACCGAAGGCCGTGGCGCCGGTTCTAAACCACAAGTAGGTAAAGAAGCTTGCGTAGAGTCGATCGAAGAGCTTAAAGAGTTTATCAAGGATGCCAAGATGTTGTTCATCACCGCTGGCATGGGTGGTGGTACCGGTACCGGTGCTGCTCCTGTACTAGCCAAGGCTGCACAAGAACTCGATATCCTAACGGTAGCCATCGTTACTATCCCTTTCACCTTTGAAGGTAAGCGCCGTATTGAGCAAGCCATGGAAGGTTTGGAAGAGCTGAAAAAGAACGTTGATACCATCGTGGTTATCTCTAACGATAAACTTCGCCACATCTATGGCAACTTGAGCATGAGCCAAGCTTTTGCTAATGCCGACGACGTGTTGACGGTTGCTGCCAAGGGTATTGCCGAGATTATCACCATCCCGGGTTATGTGAACGTCGACTTTGAAGACGTGAACACCGTTATGCGTGGTTCTGGCGTAGCCGTGATGGGTACGGCCTCTATGGAAGGCCCCGACCGTGCTAAACGCGCGATTGAATCGGCATTGAACTCGCCATTACTCGAAGATAACGATATCACCGGTGCTAAACACATTCTCTTGAACATTACCTCTGGTAAACAAGAGGTGACCATGGACGAGGTGAACGTGATTACCGAGTACCTCGAAACCGCTGCTGGCGACGGTACGGATATCATCTGGGGTAACTGCTACGATGATACCTTGGGCGACAAGCTCTCGGTAACCGTTATCGCAACCGGTTTTGAAACGGGTCGCAAACAACGCCTCGTTGAGTCGAAGTCAAAAGCTCCGCAACACAACGAGCCTGTTTATCGCCAAGAACAACAGCAAAATTACAACCAAGACCGCGAGGTGCCACCCGTGCGCACCCTGCGTGAGGAACCACCAGTGCGTAAGGTATCCCTAGACGATGAGGTGAATACGGCCCCTAAAAAGAATACGAACTCGCCTTATGATTTCAACAATAAGGCCCAGGTGAACCAACCCTTGACCTTCGAGTTTGAAACGCCGCTTTCATCGGCTAAAGAAACGGTTAAACACTTCCACGATAAAGGCGAGCCTTATATCCAGGAAGAAGAAGACCAACAACCACAACGCCAAGTGGTGAATACGAACCGTAAAACGACACTCCGCGACTTGAGCACCACGCTCAACAACCCTAGTACCGTTAACGAGCTAGAGAATGAACCTGCTTACCTCCGTAAACAAGTTCGATTGGATGATGTTCCACATTCATCTGATTCAAACCTCTCTCGCTGGACCGTTAGCAACGACGAGGATGAACCGGAGTTCAACGAGAATAATTCCTTCCTCCACGATAACGTGGATTAAGAAGGCGAAGACTTATGCTGGTTTTTGATGGATTAGGAGCTCTTTCGGGGGCTCCTTTTCTTTTTTGTTTACCTTTGTAAAATGAATACCCTTATCCTCCTCTGGCTCCTCGTAGCCCTCGTAATTTTTCCGCTGCTTTTGCGCATCACGGCACCCTATGGCCGGCATACAAAAGCAGGTTGGGGCATCACTTTGCCCAACCATATCGGCTGGATTATCATGGAATCGCCTGCATGGATTGTCATGACGACCTGGTTTTTCATCAACCCTGCCGATAAAAGCAACGTGCAGTGGTTCTTTTATTTGCTCTACATGGGGCATTATATCTACCGCAGCTTGATTTTTCCCTTCCGCCTGCGCACCAAAGGCAAAGATATGCCCCTGGTCATTGTATTGTCGGCTATCCTGTTTAACTTGGTCAACGCTTCCATCCTCGGGTATTTTGTTTCCTACGCTTGTACTTATACCGATGTCTGGTTCTATGACCCGCGGTTTATCTTGGGTTTAGCGCTTTTCATACTGGGTTTTGGCATCAACTTCTGGGCAGATTCTACCCTAATTAACCTACGCAAACCAGGCGAGACGGGGTATAAAATCCCGCAGGGCGGCTTGTTTAACTATATTTCCTGCCCTAACCACTTTGGCGAAATACTCGAGTGGTGCGGTTACGCACTCTTGTGCTGGTCGGTACCAGCGCTTTCCTTTGCCATTTGGACGGCTGCTAATTTACTCCCTCGGGCTTTGAGCCACCACCGTTGGTACCGCGATAAGTTCCCTGAGTACCCCGCCCAGCGCAAGGCCGTGATTCCCTTCCTATGGTAGTACTTCGCTTCCTGGTTGATAGCAAGATATGGATTGCCTTGGCGGCTACTTTTTTATGCCTGGGCACTTACCATGGGCTAGGGGAGGGCTTGCATTGGAACGCCTACCTCGGCGTAGTGTTTTTTGCTACCCTGCTCGAGTATAATTTTCATCGTTTTAGGCGCATCAAGTACGAGGCGCAATGGGCCATCCAACCCGAACTCCTTTGGCTACATGGGCGTCCGTTGCTTTTTTACGGATTCATGTTGGCTACTGGTATAGGGCTTTTATATTGCCTTATTCAATTGGATACCAGTACTTTATGTGCTATAATGCCTTTGGCTGGCATCACCTTGTTTTATGCTAGCGGACAAGTATTGTGGCCTCGGCTCAAGCTTGATTTTAGGCGATTGCCATACCTCAAAATATTTGTCGTGGCACTGGTTTGGACACTCGTTACCACTTGGATACCCCTTATCCAGACAACAAATTGGAATCAAACACAGGCCATAGGTCTACTTTTAGGCCGTTTCTTGTTCTTTTTTGCCTTGATTTTACCCTTTGATGTACGCGATTTAAGCGATGATGCTAGGCAGGGCCTTCGCACAATTCCCATGTTGTTGGGCACGAAAAATACCATGTACGTCACGTATATTGCCCTATTTATCAGTATGTTGAACATGTTGTATGTATTCCCAGGTTATGCAGAAAGCTTAGTATTGTTGATGGCCTATGGCCTCAGTTTTGCCCTGCTTGGGTACCGGCCATTGCGCCAGAGCCCGTATTACCACGTAGGCTATTTAGATGGCTTGATATTATTGCAAGGTGTTTTGTTGTGTTTAGGTTGATTTTTTTGGGCGCTGCGCCGCGTTGCGTCGCCGGCGTGCTACGGGGTTCGCTACGCTCCGTGCTCCGCACCAGCGCCTGCGGCGCTGCCCTTCGCATGCCTAGCGCAAAACCAAGTGGCCAAGCAGAGTTTATCGTAGAGATGCACGATTGTGCGTCTAAAGACTTTGGGTTTGGAACACTTTATGTTTGAATATATTCACAAAGCTAACGCCACACAATAGTTTGTGCACCGGAACAGATCAGCTCTGCCCCCTCCCGCTGAGTAACTGCTGCCTTGATCGTAGGTGTGCTATTTAAATTTAGATTTTTTATGGTGTTGGACGGATTTATTACTTGGTTTAGTGTGCCATTTTGGTTATTGTATGCTTGTTTTTGTAAATTTGTGGCTTATTCGCCTTGTGCTTATATAACACTAAAACTGCAATTTATGCGACTGGTACTATTATTACTAAGCTTTGTATTAGCGTTTGGTAGCTTACAGGCACAAAAAAAAAGCAAGCTGTTAGATGCTCAAAATTCGTATGATGAGGCTGTTGGCCAAAAAGATACGGCTGCTGCGTCATTATATTTGAAGCAGTGGGAGCAGCAGGCAATGGCTTTCATAAATACGAAGCCATACAATAAAGACTATGCCATCAGTTTGAGTATTGGGCAATACTATATGGCGATGAACGACCGTGATTCGATTGCAATTTTACCCCATTTGCACAAAGCGCTTACTCTTGTAGAATCGGGCAAAGACTATAAATCAAAGGTGAAGGTTTATGAGGCTTTTCAATACTATTATTGGTATAAAAATACTGAAGTGGCACTAAAATATACCAACCTACTTATTAATGAGCTAAAAAAAGATCCGACAGAAAGTATTTTCGTTATATATATGGACAAGTGGAAGTTAGGTCAAAATACTGGTAACTATGCACTGAGTGAAGAAGCATTGAAGGAACTATACGATGAAGCTAAATTACGAAATAATTTATATTGGGAGATTGAGGCATTTTTTAGATTGGAGGGAAGGCAGTTCCCAGAGAACCTTTTGTATTCATTTAAAGAACGAATCTCTACTGAGATGAATTCTCGTAAGAAAAAAAGTAACCTTACCAGATTTCAAGAAATATATGGCAGAATATTGCTAACTGAGTATGGCTACTCTCTGGATAGTTGTGAAAGATTGGAATTCCTAAAATCAGCTATACCATATTTCGTAGAAAGCAATAATTATTACTGGCTTGCTAAAACGTATAGACTCATGTCTGAAGAATATTTTTCTTTAGATATAGATTCTTCACTTTTCTATGCTAGGAAGTCATTAGGTATTTTTTTTAAGAATGTATCACTACAATACTCTAATCCAATGGATTATGGACAAACGATTGACCGTTATTTAAACTCCTTTTATAGCAAGTTCTATAAACAATATAGGGAGTTATATGATAACCCCGAAGGCTTTAGACATTCCTATGGCTGTGATAATAATTTTGCAGGTACGACAAGTATGAGCTTAGACTCATTCATGAATGGATTTTCAATAAATGATAAATACCCGCTGAGTGAATACAGGTTGGTCAAGGAACTTGTGAATCAATCCTCAAATTACAAATTGAACAAATCTTATATAGAATATTACCTAGATTTTGTTGACGAAATTTGTAGTAAGCTAATTGACTCAAACGACTATACTTACTTGTTAAGTAGTAGGTTCCAAGACGCTAAATCGAGTGGTAATCTTGACAATTTTTCAGGATTAATAGCTGAGAATTTTATTTGGCCTCACACAAACCCTGATAGTTTGTTTCAATGGGCAGACGATGTCGCAAAGGATAATAGTTATTTCATGAACAATCATTTTTATTTTCATCTCATAAATATGTATGCTTTTATTGAAGGATCAGCGCCAGAATCTTTTTATACCAAACGCGTTCAATTTGAATCTTTAATTGATGAAGCATTAGATGTAATAGAGCGTGATACTATTTATAATATTAGTAGATTGTCTTGGTTATATTTTAATCCTTTGATTTCGGAGTTATATAGCAAATACAATGCAGATTGCGTTGATTACGATTTGAAAATTCGTAATGCTCTAATAGATAAAAACTGGTCTTATATATTTTCCAGATGCTTGCAGGGCATGGATCGCTACAAGTATTTAAATGGGATAGATACGGCTAAAATGAATGATTGTCAAAAAGCCACGCTTAGTATTCAAAAATTTATTTGTTATAAAGGAGTAGGTCCTTTAAAAGGTGAAAGCTATGAAAATATACATGGTTTATTTAATGATTTAATTACATATAAGTGTACTGATGCTTTGATTGCTCTTGACTATTATATTAGTGGCTGGGATGATACCTGGTTCGAACAAATAAACACTAATGATAGCCCAGAAAGTCAAATTGAGAATTTAATTGGCACAGTAATCAAAATGGATAGTATAGGCACTATTTTTCGAAAAAAAAATAAAGATTTAGTACGGGATACTATGTATAAATCAGTGAGCGATCGTCAAGTAGTAAATCAAACACAGCACAATCTAGACCGTTTTGATTTGAAAATAATGGAATTGCTTGACCGAATTGTGGCTAGGCAAATGGTTCTCTTCCCAAATGGCTTGGGGACGAAGTGGAATGAATGCAATTATGCTTCACTCAAGGACATTAGGGATAGAACAATTTCAAGGCTTTCTATAAGCCTCAGCTCTGATAAAAAAACGAAAATTGATGAGGTTTTGTCAATTGCGGCTAGTATATATTTATCTAGTGAGCGAAATTTATTGAGGGATACCATCAGCGTCAATAACGATAGAAAATGGTATTCATACAATCTATATAAAAAGGATAGTCTCAGGTCTCCGAATCTTTACAAAGAGTGGCTTTTAGATACAAAAATACGTGTTAATTATTTTCGTAATCACTCTAGTAATTTGTATAAACCATCCACTAATTTAAGGGATCTACAGATTATTCTTGGGTTAAATGGTCAGTCTACTTTAGGTTCAAAAAATAATAATACAAATGTCTTCGATTATATCGATTCAGGTAATTATCCATTAAATGATTCTGTGGATTTAGCTTTTTTTAAGGAGTACTTTTTTGGATTTGGGTCGGGTTATTCTCCACAAGAAGATATCCTTTTTCTGAGCGCAGTTGATAGTTTTATTAAATCGCATAGTCTTGATGAAGTCGCTCATGTGGTTCTGCATGGTTGGCGTGATGGTCATTTTATGAATCGAACGTTAGAGGATGATCTAAAAATAGATTACAATAATAGATCGGGGGAAGCCCGAAATAGAAGTATTATATACAGAGATATATTACGACTATTCTATAAAGACAAGTTTATGTACCACTTAAAAGATTTTAATAAACTGGACAACTCTACTAAGTCCGCCGAACTATATAAGACAGTGTTTAAATATTCAGAATTTATTGCCAAATCTGATTTTGATTTTTTTCAAAATACCGAAAAAAATGGCATTGAGTTGTCCCATTTGGATACATTCAAGCGTCTTGACAGCTGGGTAACAATGTTTAACTTGTGGTTTAATGACGGTAGGTATAATACCGACGTGGAAAAACTAAGAGAACATTTAAAATTAATGCCAGAAGAAGGAGTTATTGGAGCTGAGTTATATTCACTTTTAGGTAGTAAAATTGATATGATAGAAGATATAAATTTGCAGTTGGAAAACAAACAAAAAGAAAATTTGAAGGCGATTGCCGAACGGGATAGGGCTATTCAAGAGCGTAAGACTGAAATTGTTGAAAAAGAAAAAGCAATTATAGAGCGAGACTCTGTAAATCGGGAAATCAATAAATTACTTGATGCTGAAAAAAAAATAAAGGCAGAATTATGTTTGAAAAATAAAAGACTTGAAGAAGAGAAGAAAGTATCTGGTTCCAAAGCAAGAGAGGCAAGGTTTTTTGCAATGTTTATGTCTATTTTTGCTGTACTCTTGATTGCTCTTGGGCTGAGAATTCAAAAGAAAAAGAAAGAACTTGAAGCCATTTATAAAGAATACAGGCACAGGGTTAAAAATAACCTGCAAGAAATTTCAAGTATAGCAACCCTTTTGAAAGAAAGCGAATTTAAATCAGATGTAGGTGCGCAAGCAGCACTCGGTTATATCCAAGGGCATGTACATGCGTTGGGTAATATACATAAACATTTGCAAGAAAAGCAGGGGGGCGTTGTGCATTTGAAAGAAAGCCTTGAAAACATGGTTCAATATATGGCCAAAAACAGCCGTATTGAAATCGAATATGAGGTGGATGACTTTAATGCTAGCCAAAACAAAGCCTCCTTGTTGGGCAAAATAATTAATGAGTTAATTACCAATACAAATAAACATGCTTACGAGATATTGGATAAATCTAAAAAAGCGGAGCTTTCGATAAAGCGTATAAGCCAGCAGGAAATGATTTTTACATACCAAGATTATGGCAAAGGGGTATTAGATGAAGACCCTAATATGCTGGGCAAACAATCTAGCGGTATGTATTTGATGTTGCTTTTTGTAAAGCAATTGGCTGGTAAATTAGAACCAATCAAAGGAGATAGAGGGTTCCTGTTTCAGTTCACTTTTAAAATTTAATTGATTAAATCTATTACTATGAAGAAAGTATTAATCGTTGAAGATCACGTACTTCAAGGAATGGCCATTAAGTCGCTCCTTGAAAACCAGGGCTATTTTTGTGAAGTAGCTTGCAACAAGGACGAAGCAAGAACGCTTTTTATAACTTTTAAACCAGACTTGGTTATACTAGATATAAGACTTGACGAAGAGGATGCCAAGAATTTCGACGGGCTAAGGTTAGGTATCGAATTTTCTCAACAACAACCCAATACGAAATTTATCGTTTGCTCAGGGGATGATTACAGATATGAAAAGGTTAAAGACAACAAAATATTTAAGCCTATCTACCTCGACAAGCCAATTAATGAAGGTGAATTGTTGATTAACGTTCAAAACCAGATTGGCCCGGCCGACGAATCAGAAGAAGAAATTGTAATAAACGTACAAGGGGGCGAGGAGTTTGTTGTGATTAAAGGAAGGGTCCGGAATGATTACTTGGTTATAAGGCTGAAAAAAAATGAAATTGTCTATGCCGCAAATCGGGTGATTTATACGAGTTTACCTCGTTACGAGCAGATTTTAATAAATGAAAAAAACTTACCGCTCGCTTCGCTTATCCCTTTGCTAGGCCTATTTCAAATACATAAAAAACATGCCGTGAACTTAGATTATATACTGAGTTACCAAAAAAGCGAGTCTCAAGTTGTATTAAGACCTTATGCGAACAAGGGTGGGACAACACTTGAGGTTGGTACAACTTTCGCAAATGATTTGATGAATAAAATGACAAAACCATAAGTTGGGTGTACTTTTTGGCCAGTTTGGAGGATTGCCATTTTTAAGGACAAAAAAGCTCGCATTTTGAAGCCGTAACCAGCAAGAAAGCTGGTTACGGCTTTTTTTATCTTAAATTTTCAAGTATGAACTTCATCAAACATTCGATTTATTTGGCAGCTTTTGTTGTGGCGTCAACGCTGCTACATTCGTGTGCTGGAAAAGCGGAAAAAGCTTGTAAATGCCTAGAATCAGGAAGTTTTCAAGCAAAGTTATCCACCGGGCAAATCAGGGATAAGCATGATATTGCTATCTATCTTGAAAGCTGTGCAGGCAAGCAAATTACAGCAGATGCCAATCGGTACATCCTCAATGATAAAGTCATGGAAGAGATGTACGAGGTTTGTCCTGAAACACTTAAGCAAATATTCCACTAGACTATTTTCATCCTAATTATTTATAAAAAAAACTTAACAATGAAACCAATTCAAGTCCTTTCTGCGGTTACTGGTATTGTATTATTCATAGGCATGGCTATGCCTTGGATTAAGGAACCTTTTTTTTGTAATGGGTTTACCCTTGAGAGGGTAACTAGAGATGCGGATACTATAATGATCCTATTGCTCGCAACTGGTTTAGGGGCAACCGTATTACAGTTTTTACCTCATAAAATTGGTAATTATGTAACGTTACTTACTGGCTCTCTTGCAGCGGTCTTACTGGTGAAATTCTTAGTTCTCCACAGTGATTTGCGGCAGTATCCTTGGAGATACACAAATGCGATTCTATTTACATTGGGAAGTTCAATATCGTCTGTAATCTTCAACTTGCTTACTATCTTAAATATACCTAAAATAGCATCTAATA
>CAZDVQ010000011.1:0-95177 GCA_964508975.1 uncultured Saprospiraceae bacterium | reverse complement strand
GATGCCATGGTGGGTTTGGCCGCCATTTACCTAGGTTCTTGCGTCGGCACGATGGTCTCCACGGTTAACCCTTTCAGTGTGATTATCGCGTCGAACGCCTCGGGGATTAACTGGACCTCAGGTTTGTACGGCAGGGTTATCATGTTGGTGGTAGCCGTTTTGATTACCCTTTGGTACATTATCCGTTATGCCGAGCGTGTGCGTAAAGACGCTTCAAAGTCCATTATTTACAGCCAGAAAGCCGCTATTGAGGCTATGTTTTTGCGCCAGGGTAGTGAGGCACCGGCGTTTACGGTATCCATCCGGCTTACCTTGCTCATATTCGCCTTGTCGTTTATCTTGATGATTGTAGGTGTATCAAAACTCGGCTGGTGGTATTTAGAAATGACCTCCATCTTCTTTGTGGGGGCTATATTGATAGCCTTTGTGGCCCGCATCCGGGAGAAAACCTTCATCGAGGCATTTATCAAAGGCTCGAACGAGCTGTTGAGCGTGGCCTTGATTATCGGCTTGGCCCGTGGTATCACCGTGCTGATGGACAATGGCATGATTACCGACACGATTTTACATGCCTCATCGGGCTTAGTGGAAGGCATGCCCAAAGGATTGTTTATCAACGTAATGCTATTTATATTTGGCGGTTTATCCTTTTTCATATCCTCATCATCAGGCATGGCGGTATTGACCATGCCCATCATGGCCCCCTTGGCCGACGTGGTTGGCACGCCCCGCGAACTAGTGGTAGATGCCTACCAATACGGTATGGGACTGATGGCTTTCATTACCCCAACGGGCTTAATATTAGCCTCACTCACCATGGTGGATGTGCCGTACAGCAAGTGGCTTAAATTCGTGATGCCATTGTTGGCCATACTCACGCTTGTAGCTATGCTAGCCTTGACGGTTTCGGTGTACCTATAGAGCAGGCTAGCTTCATATCAATTACCGCAAAAGTTTTTAGGGATATTTGGGCGCCCCGGCCTACGGCCGTCGCTACGCTCCAGGGCTCGCTTTCGCTCGGCCCGCTACGCGGTCTGGCGCGTTGCGCCACCCTTTCGCATCGCTGGCGCGGGGGATAAATCAAGGCCTATTTTCCCATTGTAGTAATCGTGTATCGATTTCCTTAGTTAGCCCTTGATTGTTTTTGAACATCATATTTATTGACACTAGCGTTGTGTACAAATACAGATCAAATAGTTTTATACATCCTAAAAATACCGCGAAGCGGTCAAAGCTGTCAGCGATGGGTGAGGGAGTGCTGTAGGCACGACCGGAACCCATCGACAGATGCAGTTAGACATTGAGTCCTGAAAGGACGATATAATGTGTAAATACACCGTCTATAGTATCGCCCCTTCAGGGCTTAATCTTTGTTGGGCACTTTTCGATGGGTTCCAGTCGTGCCTACAGCACTCCCTCACCCATCGCTGACAAATCCTGCCGCGGTGCGGCATTTTTAGGTTATTTAAAACTATCTTACTTCCATTTGTACACAACTCTACGTCACGTGACTATAATTGTATCTTATTACTCTAGATCCATTATAATAGAGCTGAATCATATGATACCTTAAAGCGATATGAAATATTTACTCTTGATACTAGGCCTTACGCTTAGACTGTTTGCCCAGGCTCAACTAGACACGCTAGACTTTGATGATAGAGGCTTTGCCAAAACAAAGCTAAAGGAGGGCTCTAAAAGCGTAAACTACCTCATCCATAGAAAAGGTAAAAAATACAGGGCTGCCTATCAGTTATCAGATTTGAACAGTAGCATTGAAGCATTAGATTTAAGAGGGCAAGAACCTCTCGATATCCCCGTTGAAGTTTACAGCCAACATACCCAACTCAAAGTATTAATCTTAGATGGTTCCTATTATAATAAGCGAAATCTTGAACTTGGGGGTGGTATTGGTAATTTACGTCAACTAGAGGTTCTATCCGCTGCGCACTGCAACTTAAAAACTATTCCAGCTGAAATTGGGCAATTGTCAAAGCTAACTCATTTATGGTTAAGCGAAAATCAATTAACAAGCCTACCCGTAGAAATCGGCAATTTAAAAAAATTAAAATTTTTATTTTTAACGAGAAATGAGTTAAGCGAATTACCTAATACTTTAGGCAAATTGACTAATTTAATTGTCTTGTTCCTTAGTGAGAACAAACTAGTACACCTACCCGACGGCATTGAACGGCTACCGAGATTACAAGAACTCTTCGCCAACAACAACAAACTACATATACTACCAAGCAACATCGGAAATATCAAGCAACTACGTTTCCTTGATTTGACCGCAAACCGATTAACAGCACTGCCTAGCTCAATTGAGCAACTCAAACAGCTAGTAGCGCTCGAACTTAGCTTTAATCTTATAAAAGAATTACCAAAGGAAATTGGCGATTTACAAAAGCTCCAATTTTTAACCTTAAGGTACAATAACCTAACTAGCTTGCCAGAGGAAATTGTCAATTTATCCAGTCTTGAAGTATTAGATATAGCTAAAAACAAACTGACTCATCTACCGCAGAAAATGTCTAAGTTGTCCAGTTTATACAGCCTTGACCTATCTGATAACAATTTAGATACAGTGCCAGTACAGGTAT
The DNA here is from genome assembly GCA_964508975.1 of uncultured Saprospiraceae bacterium. Classification (GTDB taxonomy): domain Bacteria; phylum Bacteroidota; class Bacteroidia; order Chitinophagales; family Saprospiraceae; genus CAZDVQ01. The sequence goes on along the minus strand of CAZDVQ010000011.1, from coordinate 92,574 downwards.
GGAGCTTGATTAATCTAAAATCTTTAACACTACGTAAAAACAGAATTTCAAGTCTACCCGCCGAGATAGAAAGATTATCAAGACTTACTTACCTGAATTTGTATGGTAACAAGCTAGATAAACTCCCACCAGAAATTGTGCATTTATCAAACTTAAGAATGTTGTCCCTGGGCGAGAATAATTTCGTGGTATTCCCCGCTGAGATTACTAAACTTACGAATCTTACCGAACTGGGCTTAGACTGGAATCAAATCCCTGCATTACCCCCAGAAATTTGGACTTTGTCAAATTTGACCAAGTTATCGCTTGGTTGGAATCAACTTACAAACATAGCCCCTGAAATTGGCCAACTATCAAACCTAAACCTACTTGAAATACAAGAAAACCAATTGACAAGCCTTCCCGCAGCAATTGGAAGTTTACAAAACTTGCAAGAATTACAATTGACCGACAATCAATTGACAAGCCTGCCCACTGAGATTGGGAATCTATCGAATTTAATCACCTTGTCTTTATACGACAACGCATTAAAGGAACTTCCTGCGGAAATAGGTCAATTGGCTATGTTAGAGGAACTGTACTTAGGCAACAACCAACTAAATAATATCCCTGCTGAAATTGGAAAACTTACCAAACTGGAGCGTTTATGGCTATCCGATAATAAACTTGCACATTTACCTATTGAAATATGGGACTTAATCAACTTGAACGATTTAGCACTAGATGGCAATCAGATATCCGTTATCCCTCCTGAAGTTTCTAAGCTCGAAAATTTAAATTCACTATCGTTGTCTGGCAACAACTTAGTTGAACTACCCATCGAAATGAAAAACTTATCAAACTTAAAATCACTCGGCTTGGCTAGTAACCCGATTCCCTTGGAGTATCGCAGCAAGATAAGCTCGTGGTTGCCCAAAACGGATATTTACTATAGGTAATCCGGACTGCTTCCTCCGCAAGCCAACCAACCCGCCACAGCTTCTTCCAAATTATAGTTGGCGGCCTTGGATACCCATGAAAATTGCCCCACAGGATTAAGCTCTAGAAAATAAAATGCATCGTCAGGCGCAGCCACGAAGTCGAGCGAACCTGTGTTGAGACCCAAAGCCTGCATTAAGGCATTAATTTTAAGTGCTAAGTCATCGGGAACAGCCCAAGGCACTTTTGGTGCTTCCGCGGCCTGTTGCCGTACGTCGATGCCACTGCCTGCTGGTGGGAAAATAGCTATGGCCCAGCATTTCCCATCGAGGTAAAAAATGCGGATATCATATAGTTTCGGGATAGCCTGCTGGAAAAATGTGGGTAAAAACTGATCGGGGAATGCCGCTATGGCAGCATCGTCAAGCAAGGTGGTATACAGCAAATATGTGCCGTCGGCCTGAACCAAAGGCGGGGCTGGGCGCAATGCCTTCATGACCAGCGAGGGATATTGGGCTTTAAAAGCCAGGAGGCTTTCCTTTTGGTTGGTAATCATACTCGCTGGGCAAACGAAACCTAACTGTTGGGCCAGGTTCAGCACCTCGAGCTTATCTACCTGCATTTTATCAGGATGGCCAAGGCTTGGCCGAGTAGCCAATGCCCGCAACAGGGCATTGGTGCTAGCCTTATATTCTTGCTCGGCATGTTCGTGTAGCTCGGCAGGAATGCTATCGTGCCAGTGCGGGATATCGGCACTGCGTCGGAACCAAACGGCTGTAATTTGCGCAAGCGATAACCTTCCGTGGCCGGGTAAATCTAGCCAGGTATTGTTGTGTGCTACTGAAAAGTTAATCGTGGCCAAATCGGCCCTTGAAATGCGGTAATAAGGTTGTGCCTTAAACCGAAGCCAGTCCATCACGTCGTGAACGGTATGATCGTCCGGAGGAGCAATGATGAGCACCATGTGCTAGGCGAGGTCGATGAGTACCGTATTTTTCTCAACCGGGGTGCCTTTCTGTACACGGACAGCCTTAACGGTGGCATCGGCGGGGGCTTTAATCACGTTTTCCATTTTCATGGCTTCGAGGATGATTACCGATTCGCCTTTTTTGATTTGCTGGCCAGGTTCAACCATTACTTGTAGCACAAGGCCAGGCATAGGCGCTTTAATCTCGTTTACTTGGCCTTTGGCGCCTTTGGCCATACCGAAAGTACTGGCAAGACGGTCGAATTCATCCTCTACATTCACGTTGTATACGTTGCCGTTAATGCGGAAACTAAAGGTTTTAGTTTGGTAATCGGCATCAAGCACAACGATGTTGTACGACTTGTCGCCACGGAGCAAGTGAAATTCACCTGGGCGGGTTTCCACGATATCAGCAGCGAGGTCTTCGGGTTTGATATCGAATTTATGCTTGTCGTTTACGGTAGATTGGTACATACCAGTATTTGATTATGCGTTATTCATTGATAGCTAGCGATCGACGGTAAGGTCGAAGCGCAAGCGGAGATCTTCCACGAGGGGATTGGTATCCTTGAAGTGTTGGTAAATGTCCTTTGCGGTAAGCGCTTTGGGTTTCTCAGACTTGATGTCCTCATCTTGTTGGGCTTTCAGGCTTTCATCGATTTGGATATCGAGTACCAAGTTTTTATTCCGGAGGGCTTGCTTGAGGTGGCCCATAAGGTTTGCCTCACCGAGGATGTTGGACTTGACGAACTCGCTACGCACTTTTACACCTACAACATCGCCGTTGAGGGATAGCAGTACAGTGCCCAAGGCTGATTTAACGCTAGGACTCTCGATAGTTAGCACGAAAGCATTCCAAGCGGCTTGCAACACCTCAAGGCTGGGTACAAAACCATCGTCGATGTTGTTTTGGGTGGCTTCTTGTTTGACTTCATCATGTAGCTTGGTGAGCGACTTGATGGAAGTAGATTGTTCGCGCAGCGCTTTGGCATCTTCGACCAATGGATTTTTGACTGGCGGGGCTATTTTCTGGCTTGTGCTAGGCGTTTCCTGTGGTCCACCGTTTAGGTCAGGAGTTTTTTTTTCCACGGCGGCCTCTGAAAAGCCTTGCTTCAGGATATTCATCCCGCGGCGGATATGGCACATGCGGATGAGGGCCATCTCGACATGCAGGCGTTTATTGCGGGCCATTTTGAAGTTCACATCGCAATCGTTGGCGATGGCGAGGGCCGAGAGCAATAAGCTGGTAGGCATGAGGGCGGCTTGCATGCGGTAGCGTTCGCGAATATTGCCGGCCACTTCAAGCAAGCGTAGGGTTTCATGATCTTGGCAGACGAGCAAGTTGCGGAAGTGCTCTGCTAGACCATTGACGAAAAGATCGGGGTCGAAACCACGGGCCAATACATCGTCGAATTGTAGCAACATGCCGGGAATGTCCTCGGCGGCGATAGCTTCGGTTACCTTGAAATAGTAATCGTAGTCGAGGATGTTGAGGTTTTCGATGACATCGGCGTAGCGGACCTCGTTACCGGCAAAGCTAATCACACGGTCGTAGATAGAGAGTGCATCGCGGAGAGCGCCATCGGCTTTCTGGGCGATGATAGAGAGCGCATCCTCGTCGGCGTTTACATTTTCCTCCTGGCAAATCCGTTGGAGGTGTTCTACCATATCCTGCACCATGATGCGTTTGAAATCGAAGATTTGACAACGCGATAGGATGGTTGGGATAATTTTATGTTTCTCGGTCGTTGCGAGGATGAAGATAGCGTAGGGCGGTGGTTCTTCCAGTGTTTTCAGGAAAGCGTTGAAAGCCTGTTGGCTCAACATGTGTACCTCATCTATGATATAAATCTTGTAGCGGCTGCCGGCTTGCGGGGCAAAACGGACTTGTTCGATGAGGGCACGGATATGATCGACGCTGTTGTTGGATGCGGCATCGAGCTCGTGGACATTGAGCGAGGCGTTTTTCTGGAAAGCCTCGCAAGAGTTACAGGTGCCACAAGGTTCGGTATCGGCGGTAGGTGATTCGCAGTTGAGCACCTTGGCCAGGATACGGGCGGTGGTGGTTTTACCTACACCCCGAGGCCCGCAGAACAAGAAAGCCTGGGCGAGGTGATTACTTTTGATGGCATTTTTGAGGGTATCGGTCACGTGCTTCTGGCCCACGACAGAGTCGAAGGTCAGAGGACGATACTTACGGGCCGATACAACGAAAGATGACATCTAGAAAATTTTGACGAAACAGTAAAAGAAACCGCGTGAGCTGCCCGGAGGGCGCCGCGCAGCGGCGGTGCCGTAGGCACGGAGCGAATAGCGAACCCCGTAGGGGAGCGACCTGAGCGTATATTGTAGGGTGTATTGTAATACGCCCTACAACGCGAAGGGCACGCCCAAATAAGCAAAATGGTTTATGCTGGGCGGGCGTTCGTGCTCCGAGTGACAAAGGTACATTTTTGAAATGGAATAGACTAATGGCAAGCCAAAAATGATTTTTGCCCAATTTTGGTGCTTCGTGCCTGCTTGAAATTATTTTTTCGACGAAAATTTTAAAAAAAATCAAGGCCAGTAAACCGTTAAAAATACAGCATTAACGCGGGTATTCGAGTATTAATTTGCTAAAAAAGAGATAGTTGCCAAGTTATGTATTGCACGAAAAGCATTAAACTAATATTATATTTACAGCGTTATGCAACCTGCTTCCGTTAAGATACTTATGAAACACACAATACCATTAAAAAAACTACTTGTATGAAACAACTTTATCTTTTTATTTTGCTATTCCTAGGCTTGACTAGCAATATGCTGGCTCAGACCTCGTATACCGTTAGTAGCACAACCTGCGACACGACTTTATCGAGTGCTGGCGTTCCTGTTCAGCTGAGCGACGATACGCATTCGCAGCGCATCGCCATTGGTTTCCCGTTTTGTTTTTACGGACAAACACATGACTCCTTGCTGATTGGTTCAAACTCTTGTTTGTCGTTTAACCTCAGCTTGGCCGGAATGAACAAACCATTTTCGGTTCCTGCATTAGGTACGACTACTTTCTCAAGTGCGTTGTACAACACCATCCAAGGTCCGTTGCAAGACCTTAACCCAGGTGTTGGGGGCGACGTTAGCTACTACACCGTGGGTTCGCCACCAAACCGTGTATTTGTTGTTCAATACGATAACGTACCTTATTTTGGCCAACAAACAGCACCACCGTTCAGTGGTAAAATCATGTTGTACGAAACCAGCAACGCGATTGAAGTACATTTAATTGACCGCCAGAGCACCTCGACAACCAATAGTGGCCGCGGTATGATGGCCTTGATTTCGCCCGACACGGCAGCAGGCCAATCGGTATTCCCGGCAAACTACTGGGGTGCTTGGAGTGCATACCACGAGGCGATTCGCTACACGCCGTTCGGCCCTTGTAGTGGCCCTGGCGAGTACAACTTGGTTAGAGGTAATATTTATTTCGACATGAACGCTAACTGCGTATCTGACGGTACCGACTTCCCACTGGGTAACCAATTGGTTACTTCTAACGGATTGGGTTCATACACCTTTACCGACCAATACGGTAACTATGCTCTGGTGGTTGACACCGGTACTTTTGTGATTCAGCACACCCCGATGACCCTGCACAACGTACTTTGTCCAGCGGCGGGTTACACTACTTCATTCAGCAACTATGGCAATACCGTTAGCGGATTTGACTTTGCCGATACTGCACGTCAATGTGTTGACTTGGTGGTTGACGTTAGTGCTAGCTGGCAGCGTTTGTGCCGTACCAACAACGTTTATGTGACTTATGGCAACCACGGAACCATTGCTGCTACAGCTGCAACCGTGACGGTTACCTTACCGGATAGTACTTTGTTTGTATCGAGTACACCTGCTCCATCATCGGTTTCAGGCAACGTGATTACCTATAATATCAGCAGCTTGTTGCCGAACCAAACGGGAACCATCGTTATCCGTGATTCGGTACTTTGTGATACCAGCTTGATGGGCGACCCACTTGAATTTGCTGCTGATATCCAAATCAACTCAGGTATCGTAGAATGTGATAATGAATCAAATGCCGTTGTTGAAATTTCACCGGTTGTTGCATCTTGGGACCCTAACGACATGCGCGTACACTCGCCACAACCCGGCCGTGGATACGTAGCCGTTGAAACCATTGAAGCAAACGATGAGTTGACGTTCATGATTCGTTTCCAAAACGAAGGAACTTTCTACGCGGAAGATGTTCGCATCGTGACCATTTTACCAGCTGAGTTGAACGAGGCGACAATTATCCCAGGTGCTAGTAGCCACCAATACCAAATGGTACGTTACGGCAACGAGGTTCGTTTTATTTTCAACGCCATCAACTTACCTTGGAGCAGCTTTGACGAGCCAGGCAGCCACGGTTTCGTGAAATTCCGCATTAATCAAGCTAGCGGCAATGGCCCTGGCGACGTGTTCGATACCCAAGCGGATATCTTCTTCGACAACAACCCAGCCGTTCGTACTAATGATGCTATCTTGAGCATTGCTTCACCAACTGGCGTGACTACACCATTGGCCAACAATACAGGCGTGGTTATGGCACCAAACCCTGTGAGCAATATCTTGACCGTATCTTGGGAAGGCCACAACCTTCGTAGCTTGAGCGTTATGGATGCTACAGGTCGCCAAGTAACCCAAGGCTTCAATGGTATCATCGACATGAGCAACTTGCCCGCTGGCTTGTACATCGTTCGTGCTGAAGATACTGAAGGCCAAGTGGCTAGCAGCAAAATTATCAAACAATAAGAAACACGAGCGGCGCATTTACCAATCCCCCGGTAAAAGTGCTGTTTAAGTGAAGCCTAAGTAGGGGCGCGGTAATCGCGCTCCTACTTTTTTTGTGCCCATGCCAACCGATTATACTTATATTTGTATCTTACCAGAGTATTAATCGTACTATAATACATTACAAATTGGCAATGATTTGTAATTTAGCGCTTTGATTGGCAGCCTTTTTGCCTGTAAACCCTGTAATAGGGCCCGAAATTTTTAGCTATATGAAACATTTTTTATCCATTGTATCCTTTTTGTTGATTGGCCACGCAGCCCTTCTAGGGCAGTCTTTTGTGGTATCAAACACTAACGCCACCGGTGGTGGTTCTATTTTCCTGCCGTCTTTTGAAGCTAAAGTAACTGTACGCAACAATACCAGCCAAACCCTTCCACTTCGTTGGGTGCGCCGCAATGAAAACACCCCTTACAACTGGGAAACAGCGGTTTGCGATGAGCAGTGCTATACCCCGCAAACGAGTGCCCGCTCACTTACTTTGTTGCCCGGTCAAACACGTACATTAAGGGTTAATTTTTACCACCGTGGTGTTTCCGGCTTTGGTAGTACTGATTTGGTATTGTACAACCCTTACGACAGCACCAACACGAGCCAAACCATTTCATTTTCAGGTAATGCAGGCTCTGTAAGCAGCAATAATAATATCAGTAATCGCTCGGAGAGCCAAACTATCAAGGTTTTCCCTAACCCGCCTACTAACTACATTCAGATTGATGAAAACGATGTGGTCCGCCGCATTGAGATATACAACGCTATTGGCCGTAAATTACTGAGTTACAACGTTGAAAGCAGTGGCGAGAAGTATTCTATCAGTGCTTTACCCAGCGGTATGTATTTCGTTCGCTTAATTGATAAAGGCGGCGATATACTCTTTACACACAGGATTACCAAGTACACGCCTTAGCCAAAGGCTACCTACTTATAAAAAAGGCCTTGACGAAAATTCGTCAAGGCCTTTTTTATTTATGTATATAAGGTAGTGGTCAAAAAATTATCTCCTAACTCCTATCTCCTCACTCCTATCTCCTAGCTATTATCAAAGTGTGTCCAACCACGAACATTTAAATTGTGGAAATTACCCGATTTAGTTTGGAGCCTAATGCCTTCTGACGCTGGTAAAATCTCGCCGATAATTTTCACATCCATCATGTATTTAATTTTCTCGGCATCGGCAGGATGTATGGTAAAGAGTAGTTCATAATCTTCACCCCCGTGGAGGGCAGCGGTCATGGGGTCAATTTTAAACTCCAAGGCCGCTTTCTCGTACGTTTGTGGGTGTAGCGGAATAAGGGCTTCTTCCAATAAAACACCCGTGCCTGAGGCTTTACAAATATGGGTAATCTCGGAGGTTAAGCCATCAGATACATCAATCATGGATGTAGGTACAAGCTGCGCTTGTTTAAACGCCGCAACGATGTCGGTACGGGGCTCAGGTTTAAGCTGGCGGTTGATGATGTAATCGCTGTCGCTTAAATCAGGTTGAATGGTAGGGTGCTCGGCAAAAATGCGTTTTTCACGCTCGAGGAGTTGTAGTCCAACATAGGCCCCGCCCAAGTCGCCGGTTACACAAACAATATCCCCGACTTGGGCACCACTGCGGTAAACAATATCCGCTGGCTCGGCAAAGCCAATCGCCGTCACGCTGATAACCAAGCCTTTGAGCGATGATACCGTATCGCCACCCACCAAGTCAACGCCATGGGCATCGCAGGCGGCGCGGATACCTTCGTAAAGTTCTTGTACGGCTTCAACCGAGAAGCGGTTGGTCAGTGCAATGCTCACGGTAATTTGGCTACAACGAGCGTTCATAGCGCAGATATCCGAGATATTCACGGCTGCCGCCTTGTAGCCCAAATGCTTCAGCGGGATGTAGGCCAAGTCAAAATGAATGCCCTCTACCAGCATGTCGGTAGAAACAACGACTTGTTTACCCTGTGGATCCAATATGGCTGCATCGTCGCCAATGCCTTTCAAGGTACTATCTTGGTGATTTTTAAACTGGCTAGTTATATGCTTAATAAGGCCAAACTCGCCCATTTGGGCAAGTTCGGTACGTTTATTAGATTCTGACATGCTGGGTTTTAGTTAGCGAGCTCTTCAACTTTATATACAAAATGCCTGGTGTCTCCACGCCAAGGCAAGCGGACAATTTTTTCAGCGTAGTATAGTTTCACGCGGTGGCCTTTGTCTACAGCCGTTTCAATTTGGGCCAAGACTTCCTTGTTGCTAGGTGCTACCGAAAACTCCCACACCGTTGCTGCCCCTGATTGTACTGAACCCGTTTGCAATTGTCCTTCGTAGGTTTTGAACAGCCAACCTTTGTGGCTCATTTTTACGATGGTACCCGCACGGTAGCCGTCAGAGTAATTCGCCATGTGGGCAAAAGCGAGAAACAATGCAAGTAGACCGATAATGACGGCACTTACAATAAGTAGTGGTTTACGAAAACTAATAGCCATGATAACTTAATTTAAAATACAGGCTTACGCCATTTGATACTGCAAAGGTAAGCAAATGTACGAAGCGGAGTAAATGTAAGTTTAAGCTTCAACCTTCAGCTGGAAACCATTCCCGTGGATATTCACGATTTCAACCCGTGGATCATCCTTAAGGTACTTGCGTAGTTTGGTCACGAACACATCCATACTACGGGCCGTAAAGTAGTTGTCCTCGTTCCATATTTCGACCAGGGCAGTAGTACGGGGTAATACCTTGTTGATATGCGTACAGAATAGCTTGAGCAGTTCTGCTTCTTTGGGCGACATTTTTTCCTGTTCCTCTCCTCTCACCAAGGTGCGTAGCGGGTAATTGAAGGTATAATCGCCTAGCTGGAAGCTCGTAAATTCTGTCTTTGAAGGCTCACTAACCTTAGTGCTACGCTTCAAAATAGCTTGAATGCGGTACAAAAGCTCTTCCGAGTTGAACGGCTTCGAGATATAATCATCGGCCCCAAGCTTGAAACCCTCGATGATATCTTCTTTCATGGTTTTGGCCGTCAGGAAAATCAGGGGCATTTCTTTATTGTGCTTCTTGATTTCCTTGCCCAAGGTAAAACCATCCATCTTGGGCATCATCACATCCAGGATGCAAAGGTCGTAATCATTTGCAAGATAGCTATCTAGGCCCTTTTGGCCATCGTTGGCCAAGGTAACATCGTATCCATTCAATTCCAAGTACGAACAGAGTACGTCGCCGAAATTCTGGTCGTCTTCTACAAGTAATATTTTGCTCATGCTTACATTTTTCTTAAGGCTTTTCAATAATAATGCCTAAATTCCTTAAATATTCGTTAACGGAAACACGATGTGGGTACTGCTAGCATAAGGGTTCCACAGGGGTAAAAACCAAGTTATACTAGGCTTAAACCAGCAAATTTGATTTTGGATTTTTGGGCGTTGCGCCGCTTTGCGGGGGCGTATACAATACGCCCCTGCGGGAGCGTCGCCGCTCCCGCAGGGGTTCGTGCGGTCGCGTTGCGCCCTTACGGAGCACTTCGTGGTTCGCTTCGCTCCGTGCTTCGCACCCGCGCCTACAGCGCGGCCCTACAGGCAGCTAACGCTAGCAACGGCGGCAAAGCCACCGTTTTTTTTTAATGATTAATGGTTAATTATCAATGGATTAAATGTCATTTACCACACCGCTCCTAGCAGATCAACATGTTACTAGAACACGGTATTTCAGAGCTCCGAGATACTACCAACTATCAACAACCAACTACCAACTAACACGCGGTAGCGATGTGAAGCGGTGGCGCAACGCGCCAGCCCCGCAGGGGCCGAGCGAACAGCGAGCCGCGAAACGTAGCGCCCCAAGGCCGAAGGCCGAGGGGACCGCCCAAAAAATCCCAGCACTATTTGCTGATGACGTCCCGGGCAAACAATGTTTTAGGTTTCCAGTACGCTGATGTGCTGATATTATCAATCATTACACCCCTAGAACTTGTACTGTGGATGACATAAATACCGTCAGGTTTATTGTCTATGACCATGGCCACGTGGGTAACGCTACCGCCTTTACCGCTACGGCTAAAAAACACTAGATCGCCTGGCTTAACTTGGCTCAAGGGAACTTCACGGCCCTCGGTAGCCTGTGTCCTAGAGGCAGGAGACACGCTCACGTTCTGCTGTTTCAACACATAACTCGTGAAGCCAGAACAATCAAAACCACTTGGGTCACGTCCAGCATATTTGTAACGGGAGCCAATATATTGTTTGGCATAGTCAACCGCACTGTAACGCAACGCCGATTCGGCATCCAGCGCCTCAGGCTTGGGTTCTTCAGCTTTGGTCTCAGATTTTATCACTCGAACACCAGATAATCCAGTGTTTCTTTTAACCTTACAGGCAGAGCTAAACAATAATATGATAAAGAGTATAGCTATACCCGGGTTTAACCAGTTTAAGCGCTTCATAGTGTTTTGTACTTGGGGAGTAGAGAGGAGGTAGAAATGCAAAGGTAGTGCGCAATTTCCAAAAAACCAAATACAGGCTAAAGTTATAGGCTAATCACTTGATTTTCAGCAAAAACTCTTCTTCAAATGCGGCGCCTATTGGTATGTCCACATCTGCAACCATCACCACCTTGTGCCTGATTTTCTGAATGCGATCCAGTGGAATAATATACGAGCGATGTACCCTAAAAAAACGCTGTGCCGGTAGTTTTTCAGCCATTTCCTTCATCGTCATCCGCATGGTCAAGGCTTTTTGCTTACCCTCTAGGTGTACTTTGAGGTAATCGCCAAACGACTCGATATACTGTATATCTTTTAAGGCTACTTGTACCAGGCTATAGTCAACCCTGAAAAATATATGCTGCGCCTGTTGCTCGTCGGCCTTAAGGTAATCGTAATAAACCTTGGCCTTCTGGACAGCTTGCGTAAAGCGCTCAAACGAATAAGGCTTTAGCAAATAGTCAATGGCGCTCAATTCAAAACCTTGTACGGCATATTGACTGTGGGCGGTTGTAAATATAACCATGGTGTTTTGCCCAAGCGATTTATAAAAATCAATGCCCGATACCACTGGCATCTGAATATCCAAGAACAATAAATCTACCGGGTAATTTTTAAAGTAGCGCATGGCCTCGCTTGTCTGCGTAAATGTTTTGTCGAGCTGTAGCACATCCGATTTACGGCAAAACTGTTCAAGTATTTGCAAGGGCAATGGCTCATCATCTATAGCAATGGCATGGATCATTTGTCTCCAAGGTTAATGGTCAATTCAACAATAAACTGCTGCTCGCTTTGCTTAATGTTAAGCTCGTGCAAGCCAGGGTATAGCAAGGATAGGCGATTACGAGTGTTGGAAATACCTTGGTTGGAATAATGCTCCTCAAAGTGCCGCACACTGACCACGTTATTCCTAACTACCAGCTTCAACACCGAACCCTCTACGCTGATGGATATGTAAATGTCCGAATTTTCTTCCGGGTTTACACCATATTTGAATGCATTCTCGATGAAGGGCACGAGGATAATTGGTGCTATCTGTAATGCGGGGACTTGGCTGGGAGCAATGTACTCCAAGCGTACATTTGGGGCAAGCCTATACCGCTGTAGCTGGATGTAATCGTTAATGTATGCAATCTCCCGCTCAAGGGACACATAATCGTTTGATGCCTCGGTCACCACGTAGCGCATCATACCCGATAGTTTCAACATGCTGCTCGCCGTTTGCTCGGCCTCTTCCTGTAAGGCCTGCGCATATATCACGTTCAATGTATTGAACAAAAAATGTGGGTTAATCTGCGATTTCAGGTACGACAACTCGGCATTCAATTTTTCTTGCCTTGCCGTTTCCAACAAGGTCTTCGATTTTAAGAACAGCCCTACCAAGATTCCCGTCGAAAAAAGCAAGAAGTTAACCAATACCGGGAATAAAGGCAAAAATGGCCGTGGATGCCGCATGACTATACCACTTGGGCCTACACGTGGCCCATGACTCAAATGTGGTGGCTGGTCAAAAAGAACAATCAGCAGTATAATTACCGAAAATGCCGCTAATAAATAAGCAATGTACGTCCAATACTTTTGCTCAAAGTAAAACCTAGGTAACCAACTGGAATAGTTCCAGTAAAAAACACCCAACATGTAAACGTTCAACACCAACGATAAACGTACATTGGGGGTGGCCACAATTTCACTCAAGGACCATCCATGCCCTGGCATCATCAAGGTGGGCAACACCATGAATACTATACCGGGGACGAGGTACTTCAACAAATCTTTTCGTGCTAGGGCCATTACATTCTTTTTAGCTTGATGTAAAAATATGGCATCTAGCTCAAAACACTAGAACAAAGCGATAAAAGTCCCTAAAGTGTGGATGAGTATCACACTGCAGCACTAAAAATGCGGCTATCGGGCTTTTTGGCACGCAACCTTGCATCGAGTGCCATACACACATTGCGCACAAACGCGCGCCCGGCAGGCGTTACTTCCAGCTTTGTGGCCGAGCGTATAACTAAACCATCTTTTTCCATTTCGTCGAGGGCTGCAACACCCAGCCGTAGGGCTTCGATATCAACCTTGGGGTCGTCCCAACTGGTTTCAAAACGGCACATCAGGTTTAGAATATGCTGGCGCAGGATTAAGTCTTCATCGCTTAGCACGTGGCCGCGTTCTACAGCCAGGAAGCCTTCCTCTATGGTTTTCTGGTAAGCTTCAACCACTTTTTCGTTTTGCGCAAAACCATACCAAGCGTCGCTGATGGCCGAAACGCCCAGTGCAATAATGGTCTTGGCCGTGCTGGTGGTGTATCCCATGAAGTTGCGGTGTAGCGTACCATTGTCTTGGGCCAAACATAGCTCGTCGTTGGGCAAGGCGAAGTGGTCCATGCCTACCTCAACATAACCTGCCGATTCAAAAAGTTTGCGTCCAGCTTCATACAAGGCGCGTTTTTCGCCATCGGACGGGAGGTCTACTTCCGAGAATTTGCGCTGGCCCGGTTTTACCCATGGCACGTGCGCGTAGCTATAAAATGCAATGCGCTCAGGGCGCAACGTCAATACTTGGCTGATGGTATCTGTAATGGTTTCCAAGGTTTGAAATGGCAGGCCAAACACTAGGTCATAGTTGATACTGGTGTAACCTACCCGGCGAGCTTCATTGGTCACGTAGGCTACTTGCTCAAAACTTTGGTAACGGTTAATCACGTCCATAATTTTTTCATCAAAATCTTGGATACCGAAGCTAACTCGTGTGAAGCCAAGCGCGTACAGGGTCTGTAAATGCTCGGCAGTGGTGTTGGCGGGGTGGCCTTCAAAGGCAAACTCGGGTGTTGCGCCAATTTGCCCACCTGCTAAAAGACCGCTTACTAAAGTGCCTAGGTTCTCGGGCGAGAAAAAAGTTGGGGTTCCACCACCCAGGTGAATTTCCTTGATAATGGGTCGGTCGCCCAGTATGTCCAGGTACATTTGCCATTCTTTCAGCACTGCCTTGAGGTAAGGTTCCTCCACCGAGTGGCGCTTGGTTATCCTGGTATTACAGGCGCAATAGGTACACAAGCTCTCGCAAAATGGCAGGTGCACATAAATGCTGATGGCTTTCGAATCGTCAAAACTATGTTTCAGACAATCTTTCCAGGCGCTAATCGACAGGTTGTTCTCCCAGTATGGTACCGTGGGGTAACTGGTGTAGCGCGGTGCGGGAACATTGTATTTCTTAATCAGCTCGGGGCTATGCGTGGTTTTCATGGCATCGTTTATTACTTGGCTAAAGTCATTTCTAAATGGAATTTTTGATTTTTTAGTTGGGCTAGACTACCTAAACTTCAAAAACGCTAAAACTCAAAAAGGCTAATTTTTGGGCGTGCCCCCTCGCTTTTGAGGCGCAAAATTGCGCCCAACGCTTCGGGGTCGGTGTGTTCCAGGTGCGCTGGGCGCTTAGTGCGCGTTGCGCACCGCCCGCTTCGCGGTCGCCTTCCACCCACCTCACGCGAAGGTGGCTTCATTTTGGCGTTTATAGCATTAGCCTGATGGTTTTGTCTTTCATCACCCCAATGAAGCCACAGCTCGCATGAAATTGGATATAAGCCAAATCAGTTTACAAAGGTAATTTATTATAATGGAAACCCAAAAGGGCCAGGCGTTAATTCAAGCACAGTACACAAGTGACTAGCTATTTGAATAATACAAGTTGAGTATCCTCCAAAGCAACGACCCAGTGTTTAACCAGTGGCTCAATTTGAACATAATCTCCAGCCTTCAGATGATGTTTTTCTCCACTTTCGTATTCAAACAAAGCTTCCCCACTAATACAAATGAGTAGTGCGGCTGTTTGAGTTGAATGTTCCTTGAGGGTTTGCCCCTCTAAGATTTGTATTGCCGTAGCCTGCCCTACAACTCCTTTGAAGAGCGAGGCTGCCGAAACGCCTTTTTCAAGCGTGTGTAAGTCTGTAATGTTCATTCGAAATACTGTTCAAAGGTTTTCATTGATTGTTTTAGATCTTCACGGATTTTAGCCGAAGCTTCCAAACTATTGGCCTCGGAGAGAGCCTTAACCAGCTCAATGTGGGGTAGTAGCCATTTGTGCAATTCATCGTGAGCCTGGCCATCCATCGTACAATTTGAGGTTAGGGAATCAATTCGCTGCTGAAGTGTTTCTGCCAACAATTTAGCATCCTTAACCGATTCAGGATTTATCCCATAGATATCCTTTTCCATTTTAGTTACAAATGGCATCATGGTTTCATTCACTTTCCAGCGGCTCCCATTATTCAATGAAAGCGACGCATCGAGTTTAGTATCGCCCTGATCGTGCTTATGGGTGTCACTTGCGTGGTCACGGGTATCGTCTTGGTGTTCATGGCCGCTACTGTGCGAGCAGCCCGCAATAAGAAGTACCACAAAGAATAATATACTAGCTTTAGTTTTCATAATTTGTTGCTTTAATTTCAAAAATTGAGTTTTTCTTCAGAAGAAGCAGCAAGGACTCTATAAGCTGAGCCCCCTGCACCACTATATCAAAGTCGAAATTTGCCAATCGCCATTTAAACATTTGCAAACGCACAGCCCCCATCACTACGTGCATCAAGGTATCTACACTAATCGCATCGGTAAATATTGAATCTTTCTGACCAGCTTCAATAATCGGCCGGAGATACTTAACTTTTACCTTCATGATTTGCGAAATACACGCATTGATTCTGGCGCTCTCCTCCAATAGCCCATCAGAAAAAACTGCTACGGCGAAATATGGATTATCTTTAAAAAATGAAAACTGATGGTTGAACATCTTCTCAAAGCGAGTTTTTACATCTAAAGGCTCATCGGCTAGTGTTTGATAACGCTCTTCTAGGCTTTTGGCCAGATACTCCAACAAGGCAACGATAATGTCTTCTTTGCTTGCAAAATGCCGATAAATGGCACTTTCTGAGAAATCCATCGCTTTTGCTAGGTTTTTAATGGTCAAGCCACTCACTCCGGCGTTGGTCAGTATTTGACCAGCTGCTCGGATTATTTCTAATTGCCTTGATGAAATATCTGTGCTCATAATTTTTGCACTATTGAATTTTAAAAAATGATATGCCCAACCACACTACCGAAGCCGTCATCGTAATTGCTCCAACCAACACCAAAACAGGTGGCATTCCAAAGTAAACTTCAGATAAAATACCTAATGGCATCAGTAAACCACTTAACGCTAACCAAGAAATGTACTTGACATGGATAAGCTTGTCTTTAAACTGCAGCAAGAGGTAGCCTATCACAATGTTCAATAATGCGAATAAATTACCATGTACGTGTGCCAATCTGCTTTCAAAATGCTTCCCTATGCTGTAAGAATTAACCCAAGCTTCTTTGTCAGGAGCAAAATCTCTTAGGTAAATTAGCAGAAACCCATAAGCCATGAATAATCCCATGGTCAAGAAACCAATCGAGATGTTGTTTTTACCGTGCATAATAGTCCAGTTTTAAATAGTAAGTGAATATTCACTCACAAATATAATTCTTTTTTCAATACGCACGTTCAATACAAAAAATTTATTGCTGAAGTAATTTTCTACCCGCACCATTGACTGTCTGTTTCCCAAGACTCCGCTCGCCGGCTAAATCTCAAAATCGCTAAATCTCAAAATCGCTAAACCTAGTGGCACAACCCATCAGCCCCGATAACCGGGCTGAAAGGCAAACCCAAGCCAAGGCTACGGTAAATGATGAACAAGCCCAGCAAGAACATGAACACCGGCATGATGCGGCGCAACTGGTTGCGCAACATAGGCCGGAGACCATTACCCGCAAAGGTAAGCGACAGCATCAAAGGTAAGGTACCCAGGCCAAACAAGGCCATATAGACCACGCCCGCCAATGTGCTGCTGGTGGTCAATGACCCTGCCAAGGCGGTATAAACTAGGCCACAAGGCAGTAAACCATTGGCAAGACCCGTAATCAATGGGGCACTTTTCCCGGTGCTTTTCAGGGCTTTTCCCAAGCTGTTTTTCACGCCCTGGTTCAGGCGTTGAAACAGGTTGAAACGCACTAAATAATGCTCAATGCTGAACGACACGAGGGCCATCAGCACCAAGAGTACTCCAAAAATAATTGAAATCGTTTGCTGGAAGCCCGATAATGCCAAACCCAAGCCCAGGGTGCCGCCTAATAGGCCAAGCAAACTGTAGGTAAAGGTTCGGCCCAGGTTATAACCTAGGGCAGTCCAGAGTATAGGTTGTTGGGGTGTTAAGCCAGGTAAGGAGAGTGCCAGAGCACCACACATACCCACGCAGTGGGTACTTCCCAAAACACCCAACATAAATGCGGGCCAAAGCTCTTGGAAATTCATGGCGATTAGCGCATGAATGAATCCTCGGTAAAATAGCCTTTACCTTGGTCGTCGTCCCAGGTAATTTTGGTACGCCACATGCCTGTTTGCAACTCGGCTACTGATATAGTAACCTGTGCTTGGCCAGGCGTCAACTCAATTTTTTTATCCATTGAGCTATCGCTAGGGCGGTACAGGTGAATGGTGCCTTTAGTGGGTACAGCTTCCGGCGGGAATGTAAGTTTTAATGAATCGCCCGAAACTACAATGCTCAAAGGATTACCCAAATTCAGGGTATTCTGTTTACGGGATTGTGTTTCAGCGTTGTTGAGTTCTTCGCTGTAGTAATCTTTAGTCACCAAGTTCAACTTGTAACTTGATGCCTTAATAGCCATGAATATTACTCCCGCCGCAAAGAGGGTGTAGGCTAGTGCAATTTTGAGACCCCAGTTCATAGGTAATTGGGTTTGAGGTTATGGATGGGTTTGCATAAACATACTGTTGGGTTAAGACGGTATGTATAAAAAGGGGGAGTGGCGAGTAAGGTACTGGCTACTCCCCCAGAAAATAAGTTTTATTACTTGAATGGCCCGAGGAAGTTACTTTTAACCTTCTCTACTACTTTGCCTTTTTCAAGCACTTCAAATCGGATTGGCGTTGATTGGTTGCCCATGGCTTTTGACTCCATGGTTACAATCATCGAGCCTTGTGCCACTTGTTGAGGTGGAACTACGATGTTTTGGCTAGTTCCTACAATTTGAAGTGTAGCACCGGCAGATGAAACTCGGAAGTTCACACTCAGGGTATCAGTTGATTTGTTGGCCACTTTGTAGTTGTACATGTTGGTGTAGTGGTTTTCATCCACTTTCTGGAACATGGAGCCAGGTGTACGCAAGATGGTTGTTTCAATGTGACCACGGGTAAACATCATGAAGCCAATGAAACTGACCAAGAGTACCAGTACGCCGATGTAGGCCTTAGCACGGGTAGTCAGGGCAAATTTCTTACCGGTGGTGATACTTTCGTAAGAAGCGTAACGGATTAGGCCTTTAGGCTTGTCTACTTTTTCCATTACCTCGTCACACACGTCGATACAGGCGGTACAGTTTACACATTCCAGTTGAGTACCGTTGCGGATGTCGATGCCTGTGGGGCAAACCGCGATACATAATTTACAGTCGATGCAATCACCTTGCTTCACAGCGTTAGTGATATCGTCGAGTGGGTTTGTCTTTTTTATTTTACCACGGGGTTCACCACGCACGAAGTCGTAGGCAATAACCACCGAGTCTTTATCGAGCAATACACTTTGCATACGGCCATAAGGGCAAATGGCGATACAAACTTGTTCGCGCATCCAGGCAAACACAAAGTAGAATACGAAGGAGAACACAATCATGGCGGCAAAACCAGCCACGTGCTGGCTAATCGGCTCGGTAATGATTTGGTATACTTGATCGCTACTGATGAGATACGACAAGAAAGTATTGGTAACCAGAACCGCGATGAGGAAGAAAAGCGCTGTTTTCAAGCTTTTTTTCCAAATTTTCTCAGTCGTCCAAGCTTGGGCGTTAAGTTTTTTCTGTTGGTTATAATCGCCTTCTATAAGGTATTCAATCTTGCGGAAGACCATTTCCATAAAGACGGTTTGGGGGCATATCCAACCGCAGAACAAGCGTCCGAAGATAACGGTAAAAAGGGCGATGGCCAATACACCGGCCAGCATGCTCAAGCCAAGGATGAAGCTATCCTGGGGCATGAAAACAACCCCGAACAATATAAATTTGCGCTCGAGGATATTCAGGAGTAGGAAGGGTTCGCCATTGAGGCGGAGGAAAGGCCCCACGAAGAAAACTGCCAAGAACAGGTAGCTTACAATCGTGCGGTAATTGTAGAATTTACCTTTAGGTTGTTTGGGATAAATCCATTTGCGTTTACCGGAGTGGTCAACGGTGGCGATACTATCGCGGAAACTCTCGTCGGTAATCTCGACGGGGAGGTCTTTGTACTTTTCTTCCATGATTGTTTTGACGCTTTAAGGGGTTGGTTATGGAATGGGTGCTTAAAGGGTGGGTTAGCGTCGAGTTGTAAAAAGTGCCGAGGCGGTAACTCCTGCCCCCCGACCACACTTTCGGGGCCGGGGGTAGGAGTTTGGTGTAGAGTCTCTCTCCTTGCCTGCGCAAGGGATAGGAGGGGCGCGGCCAAAGGCCGCGGTGCAAAGCACCGAGCGAATAGCGAGCCCCGGATAGCCCGGTGCCGCTTTAGCGGCATGCGCCCAAAAAAATAAAATGAACTAAAAGAAAACTAATAATTACTAAAACTGTAGCTGTATGTTACTTGGTAGCCGCTGAATCAGGGCTAAGGGTAGCTGTAGAATCAGGAGCAGCAGCGGTGGCGGCCTCAGACCAAATTTCGCCTTGTGGCTCTTTGGCGTTGGCAGGTTTGGTGCCTTGTAGCGACCAGACGTAGCTGGCGACTTCTTGGATTTTGGCTGGGCTCAACTGGCTTTTCCATGGAATCATACCTTTTTCAGGGTAACCGTATTTAACCGATTTGAACACGTTTTTGATACCCCCACCATAGATCCAGTACTCATCGGTAAGGTTAGGGGCTGCATTCCCAGTCAAGCCTTGGCCTTCTGGGCCGTGGCAACCCGTACAGAGGCTGGTGTAAGTAGCTTTACCATTGGCAATTGCCGTAGCATCGGTAAGCATCACCACGGTATTTTCATCAACCGAGTTATTGCCTTTCGCCATGTTGGCCGCTTTAATTTTTTCAGCTTTAGCCATCTCGGCATAATAATCATTGTTGGTTGACCAATCGGTGCCCACGTGGTAGTAAATCATGTATGCAATTGACCAAGCCACACAGAGGTAAAAACCCCAGAGCCACCAAGGTGGAAGGTTGTTGTCGAGCTCGCGGATACCATCGTAATCATGGTCCATCATCACATCGGCTTCTTTAGCGATTGGGGTAGCATCGGTAAGTTGCTGCATCATGCCTTGCCAGAGTGAGCGCGGTTGTTCAGCGCCTTCAACATGTGGCATTTTGCTGTACACATTGATTAAAGTAGCGCCAACAGCGATAACCACGAGCAAGGTCAGGCCTAAAAGCATGAACATGTAGAGGTTGCCAAAAAGGTGTGGATTTTTGCTTTCAGAAGCCAGGTCAACAATTTTGGTTGAACCGTAAATGATGAAAACCAAGAAGGCAGCGAAGAGACCGAAGAGGCCCATCAAGAACGTAGGGCTAAGGGCTGCGGCGTGGGCTTCGGCGTTATCGGCGGCTCCTGATTTTTTGTACAAGAATTGGTACACTTTGAACAAGCTGAAGACAGAAGCGCCTACCACGGCACCAACTATACCAGCAAATACGTATCCGAGCATACCACTGAAAGTTCCACCGCTAGCGGCGACCTCGGCGGCTTGAGCCGGCGCTTCGTCGGCTGCCCAGAGGCTCATGGCAGAAAGGGAGGTCGCTGCCATGAGGATCAATCGTTTTGAAAAATATCGTTTCATGAGTGTGAGTTCTTTTAAAGTCGGTTAATGAGTTTGAGTACCTTTCACGGTATCGTCATCTTCCAGCGGGAGGTTTGACATCTTCTCGATAAAGCCTTTTTTGGCCGTAACGGCCCGGAGGAAAACCAGGATGAAAATGGTGAAGAACAATACTAGCACAACAAGTGCATAGACGTTGACACCTTCGGCTGATGACAAAATATTTCTAAACATGGTTATGGAGTTTTAGGGTTATTCTGTTGTTGGGTCAAGCTTCGGTTCGTTCTTGATGTCGGTACCCAAGCGTTGCATGTAAGCGATCATGGCGATGATTTCTTTGTTTTCGAGTCCTTCGATGTTGATACCGGCAGCATTCAGCTTTTTGGTAATGTCGAGGGCTTGAGCTTTAAGATCGTTCACCGCTACTTGGTCGTAACCTTTTTCATAAGGAACGCCGAGTGCTTGCATAGCACGGATTTTAGCTGGGGTATTGCTGATATTCAAATCGTTGCGCATCAACCAAGGGTAACGTGGCATGATAGATCCTGGTGAAGTGGATTTAGGATCGTACATGTGGTTAAAGTGCCAAGTGTGATCATATTTGCCACCGAGGCGGTGCAAGTCTGGACCCTTGCGGATAGAACCCCAGAGGAACGGGTGATCGTACACAAACTCACCACCTTTAGAGAACTCGCCGTAGCGTTCTGTTTCAGAACGGAATGGGCGAACCATTTGGGAGTGACAGCTATTACAGCCTTCTTTGATATACAAGTCACGGCCTTCGAGTTCAAGCGGGGTATAAGGTTTAACTGAGGCGATGGTAGGGATATTGGACTTAATCATAGAGGTTGGGATAATCTCAACCAAACCACCAATCAAGATAGCCACGGCAGCCCAAACAGTAAGTTGGATAGGGCGGCGTTCAATCCAGCGGTGCCAGTGCTCGCCTTTGTGCACACCTTGGTTAACGTTACGAGGCGCTGCTTCAGCCGGTTCATTCGCAACGAATTTACCCTGTTGTACGGTTTTGATAATGTTGTAAACCATCACCAATGCACCAATGATATACAACAAACCACCCACTGCACGGGCAGCGTATAAAGGAATCAACTGGGTAACGGTGTCCAAGAAGTTTTTGTACACCAAGAAGCCATCGGCATCAAATTGTTTCCACATTAAACCTTGTGTAAAACCAGCCCAGTACATCGGGATGACCCAAACCAAGATACCCAAGGTGCCAATCCAGAAGTGGAAGTTGAGCAATTTCTCGGAGTACATTTTGGTATTGAACATTTTAGGGATTAACCAGTACAAGATACCGAAGGTCAAGAAACCGTTCCAGCCGAGGGTCCCCACGTGTACGTGCGCCACGGTCCAGTCGGTAAAGTGGCTCAAAGCATTAACCGATTTGATAGAAAGCAATGGGCCTTCAAACGTAGCCATACCGTAAGCGGTAACGGCAACCACCATGAATTTCAAAACGGCATCTTGGCGAACACGGTCCCAGGCACCACGGAGGGTCAACAAACCGTTCAACATACCACCCCAAGATGGAGCAATCAACATGATAGAGAATACAGTACCTAGGGACTGTGCCCAGTCAGGCAAAGAAGAATACAACAAGTGGTGAGGACCAGCCCAGATATAGATGAAAATCAAGGCCCAGAAGTGGATAATAGAAAGACGGTATGAGTAAACTGGGCGATTAGCTGCTTTCGGGAGGAAGTAGTACATCAAACCAAGGTAAGGCGTGGTCAAGAAGAACGCTACCGCGTTGTGACCGTACCACCACTGTACCAAGGCATCCTGTACGCCAGCATACATCGAGTAACTTTTCAAGAAAGTAACCGGCATTTCCATACTGTTCACAATGTGCAGCACGGCAACGGTTACCCAGGTGGCAATGTAGAACCAGACAGCAACATACAAGTGGTTCTCACGGCGTTTGATGATGGTACCAATCATGTTGATACCAAATACCACCCAAACCAAGGTGATGGCAATGTCGATTGGCCATTCCAACTCGGCATACTCTTTACCGGAGGTATAACCCAAGGGTAAGCTTACCGCGGCCATGACAATAATTAATTGCCAAGCCCAGAAGTGGATGTTACTCAAGGTGTCGCTAAACATCCGGGCTTTCATCAAGCGTTGGAGCGAGTAGTAAACACCCATGAAAATACCGTTACCCACGAAGGCGAAAATAGCTGCATTCGTGTGCAAGGGGCGCAAACGGCCAAAGG
Source organism: uncultured Saprospiraceae bacterium (assembly GCA_964508975.1). GTDB lineage: Bacteria > Bacteroidota > Bacteroidia > Chitinophagales > Saprospiraceae > CAZDVQ01. Next base: position 69,362 of record CAZDVQ010000011.1, on the reverse strand, counting down.
TTAAAAATGGGAGGTTGAAGTTCAGCGCGGGGAACACGAGTTCTAGTGCCGCCCACAAACCTGCTAAGAAACCCACGATTGCCCACAAAATAGTGGCGTACGCGAACTTCTTCACGATCAGGTTGTCGTAGCTGAACTGCTCTTTCAAGGTTCCTGTTTCAGCATTCATAATGGTGTAGAGTTTAAATTTAGTTTTTATTTCAGGTATTCTAGCAGCTATTTTTCTGGCTTGGCCGCAGGTTTAACGGGTGCATCGTCAAATAAAATCCGGATGGCCGGCGTGTGCTCGTCGTCGTACTGACCACTTTTGACTGCCCAGACGAACAGCAGCAAAAAGCCAAGTGCAACGAAGAAGCCTATTCCGATGAGGATGAACATTGCTTCCATGGTGTAATAATTATGGGTTAGGTTATAGATGTATGAGGCTTCAAAATTCCGATTTTACCAAGCCCATTTTTGTGATGGGAATCACATAAAAGCGGCCTAGTATTATTCAGATTCATTCTACTTTACAAGTTCAAATTCAAGCAGATTCGCATCTTGGGACTGAGGCTTTACCTGCTCTTCCAAAATGGCAGCACGTTTAAACATGCCCATCCTCCAGGCCAAGATATTACCTGATGCAATACCGAAAGCTACCACGCTCACCGAGCTCAAAGGCATCAGGATGGCAGCAACAATTGGGGTCAACATACCTTGCACCGCAAAGCTCAAACCTACCACGTTGTACATGGCTGAAATAGCAAATGCACCGTAGATCAAGCGTACGCTCTTGCGGGAAAAATTCAAGTATTGGTCGAGTTGGTCAAACATCCTACCGTCTAGGATAGCATCACAGGCTGGGTTAAAGTTGTTGGTATCATCAGTCACCACGATACCTACCTCACTGCTGCGCAATGCACCGGCATCGTTGAGGCCATCGCCAACCATCAATACCGTTTCGCCGCTGGCTTGCAGGGCTTTAACGTAGTCTAGCTTGTCCTGTGGTTTTTGGTCAAATTGTAAGCTTGCATTGGCGGGGAAATGACTTTCGAGCACGGTGCGCTCGTTGTCGTTGTCCCCGGAGATGACCGACAAGTTGAACTTGCCGGTCAATCTTCCGAGGAGCATCCATAACCCATTCCTAAACACGTTTTCTATGTGATAGTAGCCGTATGGCTGCCCGTCAATACTAATCCAAGTACCCTTCTGGGTTTTATCGCCACCTGTAAAACTGGCCGAGCCGATACGTACATCGTGCCCGTTTACATTGGCTTGTACTCCGCTACCTACTATTTCTTGGTAGCCTGTAATTTTCAAATTATCTTCACCGTCGAGCGAGAGGTAAATCCTGCGGCTAACGGGGTGGTTCGACTGTTTCACCAAGGTTTTAACCAAGCCCTGATGCTCCAAATCAAGTGCTGTACCATTATAAACGATACTCTGCTTGTTGGCCAAGGTCAAGGTACCCGTTTTGTCCATCACGATATGTTTAACGCGAGCCATGTTTTCAACAGCCAACACATCCTTCACGTACAAGCCGCAGCGACCCAGTACACGCATGGAATTGCCTAGTGTAAATGGAATGGAGAGTGCGATAGCACAAGGGCAAGCAACAATCAACACGGCTGTAAATGCATTGATAGCCGTTGGCATATCCCTCGGAATCCAGTACAAAAGCGTTGCAAAAGCAACAATCAGTACGAACCAGGTAAAACGCCTGCCTACCGTATCGGCGATAGTCTCGGCAGCAGGCTTGGAGGTTTCCTTGAAAGCCGAATCGTTCCAAAGTTGTGTCAAATAACTCTGCGCAACATCCCGGGTCAAGGTAATTTCGATAGCACTTCCCACTTGGCGACCACCTGCATAGAGTCTGTTTCCGATAGTTTTATCCACCGGCTGGGATTCTCCCGTCACGAAACTGTAGTCGATCCGGGCTTCACCAGCCATGAGGATGCCGTCGGCGGGAATTAACTCGCTATGACGGACAATGATTTGGTCTCCAGCGTGTAACTGGTTTACAGGTACACTGCTTTCTGAACCGTTGGTGTGGCGCAAGGTGGCCGCCAGGGGAAAGTATGCTTTATAATCACGCTCAAACGATAATGAGCTGTAACTTCTTCGTTGAAACCACTTGCCGATAAGCAAGAAGAAAATTAAACCAGCAAAAGAGTCGAGGTAGCCAGCACCTGTTTGCGTTAGAATTTCGTAGACGCTTCTGCCAAATAAAACGATTATACCAATAGCAATCGGAATATCAATATTAGCATGGCGTTGTTTGATGCCTTCCCAAGCCGATTGGAAGTAACCAGTAGAGCTGTAAAGCAGTACAGGCAAGGACAATAGAATGTTGAAGTAACCGAAAAAGCGACGGAAGCTATCAAAGGCAGCGCCTTCAAGCCCCAAGTATTCCGGGAAACTCATCAACATGATATTACCGAAGCAAAAACCGGCAACACCTAATCGGTACCAATCGGCCTTGTTGATGTTGGGTGCTTTTTTATCTCGGTCGAGCGTGCCTAGTTTCACGTCGGGGGCGTAACCGATGCGGTCGAGCAAGGTGGCTACTTCACGCAAGGAGATGCGTTCGTGTTGGTACTGGATGGCTATTTCGCGACGTATAAAGTTTACTTTGGCAATGGCAATCGCATCGTTTAGCCTACCGAGGTTCTCGAGTAGCCAAATACAAGCTGAACAGTGGATGGCGGGCAAAGCGAAGGTAATTTTGGCAATTTGCTCGTCTTTGTAGTCGAGCAACATGTCAACGATTTGCGGGTCATCAAGGTAGCTGTAATCTGCACCTGAGTTGCGGCGGCCAAGGGTTTGGCCTTCGGCTAGCGAGTAATAACTGTCTAGCCCATTGTCTTGTAATACTTGATACACTGTTTTGCAGCCTTCGCAGCAAAACACCTTGTCGTCGAACAGCAATTGACCATCCGCTGGTTCCTGACAATGGAAGCAGGCCAGCTTTAAGTCGGTTCTTTTTTGAGCAAAGGGTATCATGGGTGGGTATGGATGATGCTAAGCTAAAACAATAAAGAATATAAGACCTTTTTATCTTGTATTATTTCAAAAAAAAGCTAATCGTTTTTCAGGAAAGCAACGCCAGCCAGAATATCCGTGGTTAGGGATTGGATGGTGTTGTGTTTAAGCATTTTGATGAGGTCACGACGGATACTGGAGTATTGTTCGTGCACCGGACAAGGTTTCAAATCGCTACATTCTTTAACGCCAAGGGCACAAGCTGTAAGTAAACGAGTACCATCAATGGCTTCAACAACTTCGAGTAGACTAATTTTACGCGAATTTGGGTCAATGTAAAAGCCTCCGTTTGGGCCTTTAACGGAAGAAACAATGCCTTTGCGGCTCAAAATCTGCAAAATCTTTGCAGTGAAGTGCTCTGGCGAGTGGATCTCTTTGGCGATGTCTTTAATACCTACACGGCTTCCATCCTGGGTTTTAGCCACGATGAAAATCAAAGCGCGCAAGGCGTATTCACATGCTTTCGAGAACATTTTTGCTTCTTTAGTAATGCAAAGGTAATACTTTTTTTAATAGAAGATAAAAAGGTCTTATATTTTTTTATTTTTTTAGGCCAAATCATTTTATCCATTATGCTTTTTCCATTTGTTCTTTTGGGGCGCCCCGGCGCTACGCGCCGTCGGCGTGTTACGCGCTCGCTAAACGCTCGGTGCCTGCGGCACCGCCTCCCTACGGTCGGCGCGCTCCACATGCCTGGCGCGAATACGGCGGCGCAGCCGCCGTATTGTAATGGTTAATGATAAAGGGTTTATGGTTAATGATGTGTAGGGGCGACCCTTGTGGTCGCCCAAGGCTTAGGAGCTCCGTTTCATGTATCTTTTCGATGGGTTCTGGTCGTGCCTTCAGCAGACGCAAAATATTGCGTCTCTACGACCTCACCCATCGCTAAGATGTTTTACCGCTTCGCGGTATTTTTAGCTTGTACAAAATTATATGAATTGATATTGTTCACAACGCTAAAGACATACGACATACCGTGCATTTCTACGCTGCTCTGCTCTCAGCCCTCTGCTCTCATAACTAAAACCGGCCTAGCGATGTGAAGCGGTGGCGCGTAGCGCCAGACCCGCAGGGGCCGAGCGTCAGCGAGCCGCGAAACGTAGCGCCGACGCAACGCGGCGGAGGCCCCAAATCAAAATCATCCTCGGTAGGTGCAGTGCTTTAAGCTGTAAATCAGAACAGCTGCATTATCTTTGCCCGAATTAACGCCTATTGTATATGTCCGACGATTTTAAATGGCTTTCTAGAACCGAATTATTAATTGGCCGCGAGGGTATTGATATACTCCAGGCTAAACATGTGCTTATTGTGGGCATGGGCGGCGTTGGCTCTTTTGCCGCCGAATTTATAGCCCGTGCCGGCATTGGAAAAATGACCATCGCCGATGGCGATATTGTAGATATCTCTAATTGTAACCGACAGCTACCCGCCTTGCAAACAACCGTTGGCATGGATAAAGTATCGGTGATGGGCCAACGCCTGCGGGACATTAACCCCAACTTGGAACTACACGAAATATGTGAGTTCCTAAGCCCCGAACGCATGGAAGAACTGATTGGTAGCCAACAATTTGACTACGTGGTGGATTGCATCGACAGCGTGACGCCTAAACTCAGTTTAATTACAACGGCCCTCCGGCATCGTATCCCGCTCATCAGCAGCATGGGTGCCGGTGGCCGTGTAGACCCTACCAAAATTGACATCACCGATATTTGGAAAACCATCAACTGCCCATTTGCACAGCATATCCGCAAGCGGCTCCGCCGAATGGGCTGGAAAGGAGGTTTCACGGTTGTTTATTCGCATGAAGGGCCTGATCCTAATTCGCTCATGCGCACCGATGGCACCAATTTTAAAAAATCGGCCTACGGCACCATGTCTTGGCTACCCGCCAGCTTTGGTGCTTTTGCCGCTAGCTGGGTAGTACGCGACTTGCTAGACCGTAGCGCAAAAGAAAAAGCTAAAGCCGATCGGAGCCCATCGCCTGAATAATTAACTGGTGAAACTGGAATACACCGGATTCATGTTTCACCGAGTAGCGCCCCTGGCTGTAATACTGCGACTTCAAACCGCGCTGCACCGATAATATTACCGCTTGATCTTCTTCCTCGGTTTGCTCAATACGGTTTAATTCGCGGTCAAAGCTGTACCCTTCAAAAAAGTAGGTACGATAATGCACCACGGTATCCTCGAGCCCCCTTGGTTTTACTACATTCAACGATAAACCCCAAGGATAAATATTGAGCATCAAATTGGGGAACAGCCAGCAATAATAGGCATACACCCTCAAGCCGTGGTCAACGTGGCCTTCGGGTATCTCAAAACAAGGCTGACCAGCCTTGGCTATGGCCAACTGCAAATTACCCCAATCCCATTGCTCATACCGGTAATCATCCGGCTCGATGGCCGCGTTCAAGGCCGGGTGAACAAAGGGGATGTGAAAGCCTTCTAAATAATTATCACAATACAATGCCCAATGTGCCGCCAATGGATAATCCTTGCTGTACTCCGCTGAAAAACGCAGGGTATCCATGGGCAAAAAAGAAAGTCGACTGATAATCGGTGTCAGAAAAGCCGAAGCATCCTGTTGGCCCGATAAGTTAACCAACAGCAGGGGGCCAAATTGCACCCACGAAAAGCTAGGTAAATGATCTGAGGCCGAAGGGAAATTTTCTACCCCTTCAAAGCCCGGCATATGGGTCATACGACCGTCAAGTGCAAAACAGCGCCCATGATAACCACAACTAATAGCCCTGGCCAAACCTGGCGTTTGCACCATCAAGTTACCGCGATGGGTGCACACATTTGACAAGGCATGTATTTGCCCGGCTGAATCACGGGTAAACAGCAGGGGCTCGTCCAAGAAACCCTCTAGCAAGGTCACGGGAACAATGCTACCTTGCTCTTTCAACAGTTCTATATCGCAGGCATACTGCCAAGTACGAGTAAATACTTGTGATTTCGATTGCTCGAACAAAGCCTTATCCAAGTAAAAATCCTTGTGTATGGTATAGGCTTCAGCAATGTTGGCAGGGTGCTTACGCATAAAATGTTGCTTTAATTTTAGACGAGCCAGCTATGATAAGCTCAATTTTGCCGCTCTACAAGCACTGCTATCCCTACTATCAGCAGCAGCCATACCAGAAAAATATATAAATACAACAGCGGTATGCCCATAACCAATACCGACCGGCCAAATATTCCTATAATTGGGAAATTGAGCAGTACTGAAGCCAACAGAAATAACCCAATCAGCTTTTGATTCGCTATGGCACGTTTAATCATGCTTACTTGCTAAATAAGGTAGGCTTTATCACATTCGACTTGATGAGCGCCCATAAAAACAATAAGGCAAACAACCCAATTCCAATGGATACAAAAAAATGGTCCTTCAGCTGGGGTTCAAAATAAAAACGCAAAAACAAGGAGGCCATTAAATAAACAACTACAAAAATATTAGATGCGGTAGGTCCTAGCATGGTGTAAAGTCTTTGTGTAAAAGTAGATATAAACTGGGAAACGGCAAACCCGTGCTGCCGTTTCCCAGCTATTTGGAGGACTATCTCCTGGCAATAATAACCTTGCGGTTAACTACACCTTGTGGTGTAAGGATTTGTACCTGGTACACACCTTCTGGCAAATCAGTCAAGCTCAAGTTCAAGGATGATGGTCCTTCAGTAAGCTCAATCGCCTGCGCCATGATTTGTTGTCCTGCAAGGTTGTAAATACCTAGGGTTGCAGTGCTGCTTATGCTTGAATTAAGCTGTAAGCTAAACCTGCCATCGTTAGGGTTAGGCAATATCTGCAAGTCAAATAAGTTGGTAGTATTGAACCTAGTACCCGACAATTCATCTATCGTGATACAGTAATCCTCTACCTCGCCGTAGTTGAATGTACCACAAGAACTTGGTGCATTTTGCCAACGCATGGCAACACGCAAACGAGTCAAACCTAAAACCGCAGTACTTGGCACTGTGAATGTTCCGTTCAAGGTGGTTTGGGTTGAGTTAGGGCTGTATACCAACTCGCCAGCGTCTTCAAAGTCACCATCTTGGTTGTAATCAATCCAAACGCGGAAAATTTCGCTATAAGATGTACCTGCATAACCTGGGCTGAGGCTGATATTTACCACATCGCCACGGCGTAAAGTAGTCATCGAGCCACTGGTAAACAGATAGCCATTATTAGCACCAGTTGGATTAGACACACCGTTAATCGTCACGTTTGCAATCCACTCATCTTCTACACTATCGCCATCGGCGGCGCAGTACGTTAAGTCTTCACAAGCACCACAGCCTGTAGTATTGAAGCTAACCCAATCTGCAATGTTGGTGGTATCGCCATTTTGACAAATACCGTAAACCCGTACTTCGTAGGCACTGCACGGCAATAAATCGTTCAAGGCAAAACCTGGGTTGGTCGCATTCAAGATTGTACTAGAAGTGCTGCCGTCTAAACGATACTCCACGATGTACGTCGTAACGGCCGTCACGATTGACCAGTTGAGTAAAACACTGGTATCATTTTGTATCGTTACGGTTTGCTGTGCAGGGGCTTCGCAGCAACCATCCGTGCGGAAAATAAAGGTATTGCTATAGCCACTGCCAATAGTATCGCAGTACGATTCAAGTTGTACTTCGTACTGTGTGCAAACCATTAGCTGCGGGAAGGTATAACTAAACGCCGAGGTAGTATCGTTTACCCAAGTCGTATCGCCCAGCGGACGGTAGCGCACATTGAAATACGCAGGCACGCCTACCGCTGCCCAACTGATACCCGCAGGGTTCAAGCCCGTCACTTGGATACCATATGGCGGGAAACAACTGCCTTGCGGGCAGTTGGCATCCAACTGCAACAAGGCTCCGTGCAAATTCAATCGGCCACCCGATACCGTGTTGTTCTGGATACTCACGTTAGGGTCAGTTCCATCTAAAATGTATTGCTTGGCCAACAAGGCTGCTTGTGCAGGATCGGACTTGGCATACGAAATAAAGCCAGGACAAGGTGCCGAGTACAACAAGGCAATAGCACCAGCCACGTGTGGTGTTGCGCCCGAAGTACCGCCAAATCCACCATAGCCGTTGTTGTCGGCAGTAGTAAAGGTACCTTCGCCAAAAGCGCCAAGGTCAATGGTTTGGATACCATAACCCGCTTGGGTTACTTTAACGTCTTGGCGGTTCATGTTCGTTACAGATACCAGCCAATCACTTGGGCAAGCCGTGGGTAAATCGCCTTGGGTATCAACGTTGATGTTGCCATTTGGGCCAGCGCCAGCGCTCAATACACCTTCAAGCCCGAGCGAGTCGTATAAAGCACACCAAAGTGGCTCGTCGGCGGGCTGACCAAAGTCAACACCCCAAGATGAGTTGGTTGCTACCACAAAGGCTCCTTCTTGGCCGTTGGTTTGGTTGTACCTGCGGCGGGCTTGCAGCGCGTATGCATAGGAGCCATAAACTTGCGCAGATGTTTGTCCACCACCCACGATAATCATCAATTTAACGTTCCAGTTTACACCGGCTACGCCTACGTTATTGTTGCCTTTAGCACCCACGATACCCGCTACTGGCGTACCGTGACCACCGCCAAAACCACCGCCAGATATGTCGTCATTATTGTTGTCGTCGTTCCAGCCGCGGTAATCATCTACGTAGCCGTTGCCGTCGTTGTCGATGCCGTCGTTCGGTATTTCGGCGTAGTTCACCCAGAGGTTATTGCCAAAATCCTGGTGGTTTAGGTCAATACCGTCGTCGATGATGGCCACCACGATGGTATCGCCCAGGGCTGTTAGGCCACCGGTGGTGATATCCCAAGCTAGGTCAGCATCAATGTCGGCACCAACTAGGCCACCATTTTGGCCAGTGTTGATGTATTGCCACTGGCTGTTAAATTGTGGGTCGTTGGGTATTTGAAGCGCATTATCGGGTGCATTCCGGTTTTTGATATAGCCGTTTTGCTGCACGATTTGTACCAAAGGGTTAGCGGCCAATGCAGCTTTCAGCGGTTCGAAGCCAATTTTGGTTTCGTCGAAACGCAGTAGCCAAATATTCATGTGGGGCGATACTACCCGTTCAACCTGGAGACCCGATTCTTGTCCGTTAAACAAGCGGTATTGCTTGGTCAAGTCGTTAATTTCAGCGCCGTGCTTCAACATCACGATGTATTGGCCAGGCACACGCTGGGCGTTTTCTTGCGCCCAAATAGGCCCCCACAGCAAACAAAGCAGTAAAAAAGTCAAGTGCAATTTCATGATTTTCCAATTTTTTGAGCTCGAAAGATAAGGTGTAATTTGTAGAACGTTCAAATATTTTGTTTTTTTAAGTCGCGCTGGGCTACAAAACATGCCCAAAACTATAACGCCACCGGAAGCCCAAAAGATAGGTTTCTGCTGTCAAATCAGCTCAAGACGATAGATTTTTTATCTTTTTTATTTTTGGGGCCTCCCCTCGCGTTCGCTCGGGGCGCTACGCTGCGGGTTCGCTATTCGCTCATACCTTGGGGCATGCGCCCCTGTGGTACGGCCTACGGCCGCCCTCCGCATCGCTAGGCCGAATAGATTTCTGGCTTGCCTAACCTTGGGCGCACACGTAGGTGCGCCCCTACACATCATTAACCATTAACCCTTTATCATTAACCATTACAAAACGGCTGCTACGCAGCCGTTTCTCGCGTTAGCTGCTTGGAGCGGGCCGCCGCAGGCGGCAGTGCGTAGCACCGAGGCGAACCACGAAGTGCTCCGCAAAGGAGCAACGCGACTGCGCGAACAGCCGAGCGCGGAAAGGAGCGGCGACGCGCATGCGGCGCAACGCCCCAAAATAAACTGTAACGATGCGCTTTAAAAATGATAAAATAGCTACTCCATCATGCCGTATGCCAACTTAGTTGTATTTTAGAGCCTTGTATTGATAAACATCAAGGATGATTACTAGAATAAAAATAGATGGGTTCAAAAGCTTGCTGGATACCGAGTTGTATTTTGGCCCTTTTACCTGTATTGCAGGAGCCAATGCCATTGGCAAATCCAATTTTTTTGATGCACTCGGGTTCTTAGCTCAACTGGCAGATCAAGTACCATTGGTGCAGGCCGCAATGTCAGTTCGGAGTGAAAATCATAAACACGCCAATGTGAAGGATATTTTTTTCAAGAGTGGCGAGCATTATTACCCCAAGATGTCGTTCGAAGTCGACATGCTTGTACCGGAAACAGCCGAGGATGATTTTGGCCAAGAAGCACATTCAAGTATAACCAGTTTACGATACACCCTTGAGCTACAATTAAACGAAAGCGGTACAGATAAGGAGCCTATAGAAATCATCAAGGAAGAGTTAAAACCTATTCCGCTAAAGGATATAAAAAAGCAGCTGTACTTTACGAAAAGTAAATTGTGGCTTAATTCTGTTGTCAAAGGGAAAAAAACCACTCCGTCCATCTCGACAAACGGCAAAAAAATAAAACTCCACCAAGAGGGGAACAAGGGCAGAACAGCCGAGTTCAATGCAGAACGTATGCCTCGGACGCTTTTAGCGAGTGTGCAAGCCGAGTCACCAACGGCTTTTTTGGCCCGGAACGAAATGCGCAACTGGACGATGTTACAATTTGAACCAAGCGCTTTACGACAACCTAATGCTATCAGCGAAATTAAAAATGCCAAGGTAGCATCTAACGGGGAGAATTTACCCGCAACCCTCTATCGATTACATATACAACGCAAGGAGGATGATGTTTACCAACAATTAACCAATCAGTTGAAAACATTGGTCAACGATGTGGATGAACTCTCGGTAGACTTAGATGAAAAGCGGGATTTATTGACCCTACAAATCAAATTTAAAGATGGCTTGACCCTACCCGCTCAGTCTTTGTCGGATGGAACCCTCCGATTTTTAGGATTGGCCATTATCAAAGAAGATACTGAAAGCAATAGGCTTATCTGCTTGGAAGAACCCGAGAATGGGATTAACCCGAAGAAGATAACTCAAATGGTTGAACTTTTAAAAGAAATGGCAACAGATACTAACTACGCTGTGGATGAATACAACCCGTTGAGACAAGTCATTATTAACTCACATTCACCACTAGTGGTTGGAGTTGTGCCCGAGGAGAGTTTATACCTTGCTACAGAGCGGGAGATGTTTAACGAAGTATTGGGTAAAAAAGTAAAATATACAGGATTTTCAGCCTTAGCCAAAACATGGAAAGTAGATCAAGCCAAGCTAGCGGCAACCGATCTTGGAGAGATACAACTTTACCTTGGTGGTTTTGACGAGATAGCCGATAGCTTGTCGAATGAAACCATAACTAAAACGGGAACAAGGTTAACTGTGGCTAACGAACCTTTACAAAACTATCAAAAATCCCCCAGGAAAAAAACGGTCCGGGAGCACGTTAATCAACTTCAACTTGAACTATTCCCTACTACCTAGCCATGCAAAAAGTACTCAAGTTTACGCTTATCGGCGACGGCAGCTCGGATGAAGCCCTCTTGACTATTATCAAATGGCTTTTGAATGATTTGTACCCCAACATACCTTCTGAAGGCAAGTTCGCAGATTTTAGATTCCTGAAAAGCCCTCCTGCTAAAAGCAATATTCAAGAACAAGTCAACCACGCCAATAAGTATTATCCATATGATATACTATTCTTTCACCGCGATGCTGAAAGTACTGATACCGACATACTGGATAAACGAAAAAAAGAAGTATTGGGTAAGATTATCTACCCTGAAAAGGTCGTTTGTGTAGTACCCATTAAAATGATGGAAGCTTGGCTGTTAATCGATGAAATGGCTGTAAAAAAAGCCGCAGGAAATCGAAATTATAAGGGACCGCTGAATTTGCCTAATATACGAAAAATAGAAAAACTGCCCGACCCTAAAGATACTTTACACCGACTACTCGTTGATGCCAGTAATCTCAAAGGCCGAAAGGCCAAGGGTTTCAACCCCAATGCAGCAACTCATCTTGTTTCAGAAAACATCACTGATTTCAGCGTGCTAAGGCAGTTAACGGCGTTTCAACAATTTGAGACCGACCTTAAAATAGCTATCGACAGATGGTTGATGATGAAGTAAAACCCAACCCATGCAAAAGGTAATCATTTTTGGCGGAACTGGCTTCATTGGCATCCGCCTGGCTAAATACTTGGCCGACAAAGGTTTTCATCCCGTTATCGTTGCGCGCAACGCTACCCCAGCCTCGCGGCAATTTGAATTTATAGCTTGGGATGGCCACAACACTGGGCCTTGGTGCCAAGCCCTTGAAGGGGCCCATGCCATTGTAAACCTAGCCGGAAAAACCGTTGACTGCATCAAAACACCTGATAATTGCGACCTTATCCTGCGCTCGCGGGTGGATGCTACCCGGGCGATTGCCGAGGGGCTCAAGCTGGTTCAGGATACCCCGAAAATATGGATCCAAATGTCGACCGCACATATTTACGGCGACCCGCCCAGCCAGCACTGCACTGAATCGGCTAGTTTTGGCTACGGCCTTGCGCCCTTTGTTGGTCAAGCCTGGGAACGTACATTTTTGGAGGGCCTGCCCGCGGGTACCCGCGAGGTACGCCTGCGCACCAGCTTTGTGATTGGCAAAGATGGCGGTGCACTAGAAGCCCTGGTGCGTATTACCAAGATGGGCCTAGGCGGCCGGGCAGGCCAGGGGCAGCAAGGTTTTAGCTGGCTCCACGAGGACGATATGTGCGACATTATTTACCAGGCCATCATCAACGACAAGTACCAAGGGGTTTATAATGCCACGGCACCCGAGCCGGTGTCGAACACTGTTTTCATGCAGTTGCTCCGCAAACAACTGGGGATTCCGTTCGGTTTGCCAAGCCCTGCCTGGATGATTCGACTCGGGGCCACGCTGTTCTTTAAAACCGACCCCGACCTGGTGCTGTACGGCAGGTATATCGTGCCGGCAAGACTACAGGAGGCTAACTATCATTTCAAATTCCCTGGCTTGCAGTTGGCATTAAAAGATTTGCTGGGGCAATAAAAGAAGTTTCCAAATACCAATCCTTTCCCTATATTTGTAACCTGAGTGCAAGTTGCCGAGCAGAAACAACTTCTTGGCAACATTGTGCGTCTATTTAATAAATGGCTTTTAAAGCCAAGCTATATGTTTATTTATTAACCCTTTATAACTACTTTATTATGGAAGCTGTAGGTCTTATTCTTTACATTGGTATTATCGTACTCCTTTTAGTAAGCCTTTGGAAGGTATATGAAAAAGCGGGTCAACCAGGTTGGGCAGCCATCGTGCCTATCTACAACATTCTTGTGTTGTTTAAAATTGTAGGTAAGCCATGGTGGTGGATTTTATTACTCTTGGTTCCAATCGTTAACTTCGTTATTCTAATCTGGACCTATAACTTGCTGAGCAAGTCGTTTGGTAAAACAGAAGGTTTTACGGTAGGCTTAATCCTCTTGGGCTTCGTATTCTTCCCAATCTTGGCATTCGGTGATGCTGTTTACCAAGGCCCTGCTGGCGATGGTGGCAACAACGGTGGTGGTTTCGGCGGTAAATCGCTCGATGCTGGCTTCCGCTAGTCGCTGACTAAGCATACTATACAAAATCCCGCCGGCGCATTAGGCCTGGCGGGATTTTTTTTATTTTCAATATAAAACAATTTGTTTTATATTGAAAATATTTGTTTTATATTTGCGTCTCAAAGTATATTCCCCCAAATACCATACAGATGAACGCATTTAGCATCGCTGCTGCCAGCAGCAACAATAATCAATACAAGATACCCATATACGAAGGCATATCGGCAGGCTTCCCCTCGCCTGCCGAGGACTATATGGAAGAGCGCCTCGACCTCAACCGACTGCTGATCAAACACCCTGCCGCTACGTTTTTCGTAAAGGTGGAAGGGGCTTCCATGATTGGTGCCGGCATTTACCCGGGCGATATACTGGTGGTTGACCGCTCGCTCCAAGCCCGGAGCAACGACGTGGTGGTTGCCGTGCTCGATGGCGAGTTCACGGTTAAACGCTGGGTACGCGAATCGGATGAACAAGGCTGGCTCATGGCCGAAAACCCCATGTACAAACCCATCGAAATTGGCCCGGACAGTGATTTTAAGGTATGGGGCGTGGTAACCAACGTGATACACCGTTTGTAAGGCTTAAAATACCTAGCGAATATCTTTAACTCACGTATTTAAAAGCCTTATCTTTGCGGCTTATAAATCCGAGCTATGTCTGACCAGATGAAATACGACCGCCGTGGCGTTTCGGCCACCAAAGATGAAGTGCATGCCGCCATTAAACACCTCGATAAAGGTATTTTCCCCAATGCTTTTTGCAAGGTATTGCCCGATATCGTGGCCGGCCAGCCCGACTACTGCAACGTGATGCACGCCGATACCGCTGGTACCAAAACCTCACTGGCTTGGTTGTACTGGAAAGAAACCAACGATGCCTGCATCTGGCGGGGTATCGTACAAGATGCCATCGTGATGAATATCGACGACATGGGCTGCATTGGCTGTGTGGATGACATCGTGCTATCGTCGACCATTGGCCGCAACAAGAACCTTATTCCTGGCGAGGTTATCGCCGAGTTGATACAGGCGACCGCCGATTTCTGCCAGGACCTTGCCCAGCACCAGGTCAACATTCACCTGGCTGGCGGCGAAACCGCCGACGTGGGCGATATCGTCCGCACCGTCGACGTGGGCTTTACCACCTTCGCGCGCATGCAACGCGACAGCGTGGTGGTGAACAACATCCGCCCAGGACAGGTAGTAGTAGGCCTCGCCTCTTACGGCCAAGCCAGCTATGAGCATAGCTACAACAGCGGTATCGGCAGCAACGGCCTTACCTCTGCCCGCCACGACGTGCTGAGCAAATACTATGCGCAGCACTTCCCCGATAGCTTTGACCCCAACACCCCCGAGGACGTGGTATTCTGTGGCCCGCACCGCCTCACCGAAAGCGTGGACACGGCACATGGTCGCTTTACCGTGGGCCAGCTGCTCCTCTCGCCAACCCGCACTTATTTGCCTTTCTTGCGCAAGTTGCTCCGCGAAACCGAGGTTAAACCGCACGGCATCATCCATTGCAGCGGCGGCGGCCAAACCAAGGTGCAGAAATTTATTCAGGATTGCCATATCATCAAGGACAATCTTTTTGCTATCCCGCCCGTTTTCGACTTGATACAGAAAGCCTCTGGCACTGGCCTCAAGGAAATGTACCAGGTGTTCAACATGGGCCACCGCCTTGAACTATACCTCGACCCCGAGCAAGCCGACACGGTAATTGCCCTGGCGCAAAGCTTCAACATCGATGCACAACTTGTTGGCCGGGTTGTTGAAGGTACAGGTGCTCAAGTGAGCATCCACACGCCTGAAGGCATATTTACCTACGCTTAGTTTTGTCCTGAATGATTAAACACTGCTTCGTTTTACTCATAGTTTTGCTTGGCCTCCGGCCACTTGCCGCCCTGCCTACCGAGCTGAGCGGCAAGGTTTTATCTAGTACCGAGGGTAATCTTTCTCTGCACTACATTGCCGATCACATCAGCTTTGAGGCATATGTTTACACCGTGCCCATCGAGGCCGATGGTAGCTTTAAGTTCCGCTTTGAGCTCGACCAGGTAAAGCGTTACCGCTTACAGCTCGGCTACCAAGAATACCATATTTTGCTGTTCCCTGGCGATGAGGTACAGCTTACCATTCAATCCAACAGCAACAAAGCCCAGTTCCAGCCCAGCGGTGTTTCCAAACAGCAGTTCTGGCACGAGTGGTCGGTACTGGCCCTAGGTATCGAGCAGCGCATCAACGAGCATATTGGCAGCTACGATGCCACGGCTTTTCAACGATTGGTCAACGAGTTGAGCATCAATTTTAACCGCTTGCAGCAAACGCATTATCCCAAGTTGGAGGCTGATTTCCTGGCTTTTGCCCGCAACGATTTGAGCTACCGCATGGCCTACCACCTGCTGCGCTACCGCTGGGAATACGCCTTGGCCAACGGCATGGACGATGCCGTGGCGCTACCTATCAGCTACGATGTGTATTTCGAGTCGCTGCAACTTGACTACCCCTTGGCCTATGCCAGCGAGTATTACAGTTACACCCTGGGCGCGCTTAAAGACTATATGCCCGAGCTGCTCAACAGCCCCATGCCCCGCTTTTTTTTAGAGGCCAGCGAGTACTATTTTGACATCCGCCGGGACCCCGATATCATCACGGCCCAGCACGACAAATTCATGGCCGAGTGCCCGTTCGAGTCGCTGAAAACCCTGCTGCGCCAAAGCCGCGAGCGTATGAGCGTGGCGGCACCCGGTCAACTGCTACCCCACATGGACATCCTCGACGCGCAAGGCAATATCGTCTCCATCAACAGTTTTAAAGGCCAGCTGGTGTATATCGATTTTTGGGCCAGCTGGTGCGGCGCTTGCCTCAAAGAAATGCCCCATACCCAACGTTTGCAAGAGGTGCTCAAGGGCAAAAACGTGGTATTCCTCTACATCTCGCTGGATGCTAGCACCGAGGAGTGGAAAAAACACCTTGGCAAGCACAAGCCGGGCGGGCAACAGTACTTTTTACTCCAGGGTTGGGGCAGCGAAGGTGCGGGCAAACTAGGCTTCAGCGCCATCCCGCATTACATGCTCATCGACCAGTACGGCAGGGTTATCGCCTCGCCGGCACCACGCCCTAGCGCATACGACGAGAGCCTCCAGCTCATTTTAAAACACCTTTGATGGTTGGGTTTGGGGGGCCTGCGTCTCCCTGCGGTCGCCGCCGCTACGTTGCGGGTTCGCTGTCGCTCATACCTTGGGGCATAAGCCCCTGCGGTACGGCCTACGGCCGCCCTCCACATCGCTAGGCCGAATGACTGGAAATTTTAGATTAACTTAGTCTGTAGCTACTCTTCGCAATTTATAGATTTTTCAAATTCCTCCAAGAGTAGTTTTATGTCCTCTTCCTTATATTTTCTAGAAAAGTGAACAGGGACAGGTTCTTTTACCTGTGCCTCGCGCATAATTTTTCCAGACATGGAAGCGTAACTATGATAGTTTAGCGCTGCCTGTTCTTTGTCTTCATCCTTGTAAAAGCTTTCAATGAAAACTTTCCTGCATTGGAAAAAATGCTGCTTTATCTTAGTATGATTTTCCTCGCTTGCTGCATGATCCATAATAATACCTACCGAATCACCTTCTTGGATTTGTAACAAGTGAAAAAGCTCAGCAGCTTTATACGTTTTATCTTCAATACTAATAATCCTGTTTCCATCCTGTCCTTCAAAAGCTTCCTTTAATGCTTTAACCCATTGGCCTCCTTTAAACCCGCTACTTTGTATATCTATCCTAGTTGAGTCATATTCTTTAAATTTATAAGCTAACGTAGGTATCTTATGATTAAGGATGGTAGCTGTAACGATGAAGTCTTTTTCTTCAAAGATGATATTAGTCTGAATTACACCTTTTTCCTTTAACGTCCAAACGGGAGGTTCTAATTCAAAAATTTGAATTTCATTTTCGGATAGCACTTCTCTGATTTCGTAGAAAACAGAACCTTCTTCAATTAAATTCCAAGTGTAGCTTTTAAATTTTGACTGTACCTGCTGAGCAATTCCTCTAGGACCACAAATCACGATTTTTCTTTGAATACCAATTTGATGTCGTATAACTGCATCAAAATTTACGAAATGATCAATATGGGTATGGCTAATGAAAATTGCATTAGCGTTCTGAACATCTTTTACAGTCAAATCGCTAGCATCCCCACATTCACACAGATAGTTCCAAGAATGGTTATCTAGCTTTATAAGGATGCAAATATCTTCTCCAATTTTACTTTTTACTTCTGCTTTAAACATGAGAGGCGATTCAAGTTAGCCAAATTATTCGTTTAAATCAAACCTAAATCTTTAGCTTCCTGTATAACGGCCTCTACTTTTGACGGTGCTACATCTAAAGCAAGAGCAATAGCTTGAATGTCTAGCCCTTTTTTATGTTGGTCAATAATTTTCAGGGCAAGATGGGCTCCTTCTTCCTTGCCCTCTTCTTTACCTTCAAGTTTACCTTCGAGTTTACCTTCGAGTTTACCTTTTTGTATACCTTTATTGTATAGGTAGTCCGTTTCAACGTCTTCAAGTTCGATGTAAATGGGCATGGTGTTGAAGTTTTCGATTAAAAGATGGTCAAATTTACGCAAACGTGCCAAGTTGAGCAACTGCGTGTGGTATTTTTTTAGTTTGTTGAGGTCATGGCAACAATGTTGCAGCTTTATGACGATAGAACGCAAAACTTGTTCTGTTTGTTCCTTACCGAACTTGGCAAACACCGCAAATATAATTACCTCGGGTACTTGGGACGAGAGGAATCGCTCAGGGTCAAGTTCGTTCAGCGCTATAATGTCGTACTCGAAACTTGAACGGGGCCCCGTAAACTGCCCGATCATGCGGTGCGGCCCAGTGCCTATGTAAACAACCATTTGCCAAACGGGTAGTTTGTATTTCTGGCTAATCAAGCTAAAATAAAGCAGCATCCTGTAATGCATTTCAGGGTCAGGGCTGGACTGGAATTCCATATGTACCAACAGGCGTGTACCGTCGGCTTGTGTCACCTCGTACAACATATCAAGCTCGCGCTCTAGGGTACTTTGTAGTTTTTCTGGTAAAGGTTTTATACGTATCCATGCAACATCTGGAGTAAATGCCTTGAACAACTCGAGGGCATTTTCCTTGATGATTTTGTCATAGATGTTACCAGTTTCAGGTATGGGGGGAATAGGTTTCTTTTCCATGTCGCAAAGTTCTGGCGACTGGCCCATTCAACCTATTCGGCTGGGTTATACTTGATTCGGTTTGCTTATAATATATTAAGATTTGAGCAATTTTTGGAATAATTCGCACTGCCGAGCATCGCGCGAGGTGCCTGTAGGGCGCGGCTGGAAGCCGCGGTGCGCAGCACGGAGCAACGCGAACCCCGGAAGGGACCGACGGCGCAACGCGCCGACGCGCCCAAAATGAATAAAACAAATCGTCAAACACCCGTCGCTATTGGAAGCTCAAAGCGGAGGGACCATATACATTCGGCCAAGGTGCTTTTCAGCTATTTGGCTTTCATGATTTTATAGGTCTCCCTGCCTGTTTCAGTGATTAGGACGAGCAGATACACGCCATTGTCAAGGCTGGTTAAATCAAGCATAGTGTCTGGCCCAGTCAAGGAGCAGGTATATATTTTTTGCCCTAGTAGCGAGTATATTTCAGCGGTAGCGGTCGCACTTTGTATGCCTGTAATGCTCAACTGTTCGGTAACGGGGTTGGGAAACAGCTTGACTTTAGGTGTATTGATGGCATTGGCCGTACTGGTCATGCTTGCTTGATATACCCGCACGTAATCAATTTCCATGCTTGATTGCACAAAATTTGGAGAAACGGTAGGCTCGATGGCCACATTTAAGAGGATGTACTGCTCGGCATCAAAGGGCCAGGTATATTGGTTTTTGACGGGCGGGTTGTAGGATAAATGGTTGATGCTATCCACGCTAAAAATGATACTTTGATCATTCCACTCGACCGCGTAGGTATGAAATTCGGTGGATACGTCAGGGTCATATTGTGCGTTAGTGGTATACTCGCCGACGCTTAAATTCCCGTTTATGGGATGGTGCACCGCGCTGGAGATAACGTTTTGATTGCTTCCCCAGTGTTCCATGATGTCGATTTCGCCACAGGCGGGCCAATTCACGGTGCCATGCGTTGCGGTCCAATAGCCACCTGGCTCTATGATGTTTTTGCCAAGCATCCACACGGCGGGCCATGTTCCCGCACCCGTGGGTAACTTTGCACGAACCTCGACGCGGCCATACTGGAAAGCGAATTTGGAGTTTAACCGGGCCGAGGTATATTGCTTTGTTTGTCCTTGGCTGGTAAATACCTGTTTTTTGGCTACAATGTTGAGCAGGCCATTGTCGCAATAGGCATTAGCGATGTTGTTGGTATAGTGCTGGAGCTCGTTATTGTACCAACTCACACCGTTGGGCAGCTGGGTTTGATGAAACCAGTTCAGGCTGTTTACGGCCCCGTTTACGTTAAACTCGTCGTTCCAAACGAGTTGATTAAATGGCGAAACGGCCCCATCGTACGTAAAATCATCGATGTAGGCCACGACATGCGATGTATTATTTTCGCCATTCAGCTGAAGTAAAACACGGCTGAAATCCCATCTGCTGAGTGGGTGCGAAGAGCTGGGATCTAGGTTGATAAAATTATCGGTCGCAAAATCAAAGCTTATGGTTTGCCATTGATCCAGCAGTATAGGCTTAATGATTTCGCATTGGGTTACCCAAGGTTGAGGCAGGGTAGCATTTTGAAGTTTCAGGGAAATTTGGTTGGGTTGGTTTCCTGTAATTCCGCTTGAAGGCACGTACACTTTCAGGGAGAACACACTGCTTGTGGCTAAATTAAAGCTGAATCCAGCGTTAAAACCAACGTTGGCATACTGGCCACCAATATCTGCATATCTTAAAACCTTTGTAGAGGTATTAAGGCCAGTGGGATATGGATTACTGAAACTAGTATTGATGCCGCAATCATCTCCATACCAAGTAGTTATACCACCGTTCCCTTCAAAATTGTCCTGTAAAATTGGGGTTTGTGCCCATGATATTACAGGAATCAAGGCATAAAAAAGGACAATAATTATGCTGACTTGTTGCTTGCTTACTTTTTGACCTTTCATATTTATTCAATTGGGCGGATTTATTCCAAAAAGGGACAAGTCCTGTAAGGATTGTCCCTTTTTGAATTGATATAGCGCGTGTGCAAGCTAGGCGAGGCCAGCGTCCATGAGGCGGACGAAGGCGCGTAAACGCTCGTCGAGCTCTGCTTTTTGTACATGCTTGATTTTCTCGATACCGAACTGCTCCACGCAGAACGACGCGATGGCCGAACCGTGTACGATGGCGCGTTTCATGTTCTCGAAAGATAGGTCGCCAGTTTGTGCCAAGTAACCGATGAAACCACCGGCAAAACTATCGCCAGCGCCTGTTGGGTCAAAAACTTCTTCTAGGGGCAAGGCTGGGGCGAAGAACACATTATCGCCGTGGAACAAGAGCGCACCGTGCTCGCCTTTCTTGATAACCAAGTATTTAGGACCCATTTGACGGATAACGCGAGCAGCTTTAACGAGCGAGTACTCGCCTGAAAGCTGACGGGCTTCCTCGTCGTTGATGGTCAACACGTCGATGCGTTTGAGCACTTGCTTCAACTCGTCGAGGGCGATGTCCATCCAGAAATTCATGGTATCCAGCACCACCAATTTAGGTGTGCCTGTAATTTGGTCAAGTACTTTGGCTTGTACGGCAGGCGTAAGGTTGCCCAACATGATATACTCGGCATTTCTGTAATGCTCGGGTAAAACGGGGTCAAAATCGGCCAACACGTTCAACTCGGTAGCTAAGGTATCGCGGGCGTTCATGTTGTTGTGGTAACGACCTGCCCAGAAGAATGATTTTTCGCCGTGTTTTACTTGAACGCCATCGGTTTTTACACCAACCTTGTTCAAGGCTTCCAGCTCTGCGGCGGGAAAATCTTCACCCACTACCGATACGGCGCGAATGTCTTTTACAAATTGTGATGCAGCGTAGCAAATATAAGTGGCAGCACCACCGATGATACGGTCAGCTTTACCCAGCGGGGTTTCGATGCTATCGAAAGCCATCGTACCTACAACAAGAAGACTCATGTGTTTGATGTATTGATTTATGATAGCACAAAGATAGTAAGCGCAACGCAATTCAAGGCCGCTAAAACCATTTATAAAAGATGGTACTCTTTTTGATTTATTGTGACATGGTAATATTTAAAATAGGTTATTTTGAATCATTGCCTTATATTTGTAATCCAAAACAAGCAGCAGTGGTATCGACAAACCATAAAAAGATGTCAGATAACGATTTGGTTTCCTTATACTTAGAGACCCAATCGTCCTTGTACTTTGGCGAACTTTACGACCGTTACGGGAATAAAGTTTATGCCAAGTGCCTCTCTATGCTTCGCGATAACGGCCTGGCGGAAGATGCTGCACAAGATATTTTTACCAAGATTTTCACGCGGTTAGATTCCTTCAACAAGGATTCGCGTTTCTCGACCTGGATTTACGCCATCACATACAATTATTGTATCGATTTTATCCGGAAGAACAAGCGCAGCATTGTAAACTACGGCGATGACTCGGTAGGTGTATCGCTGCCCGATACCGACCCAACCGATCGCGAGTTGATGGAGATTGAACTCGACCGCCTGAAGATAGGCATGGATCGTATCCCCCTTGACGACCGCGAGGTGCTGTTGATGAAGTACAAAGAGGATATGTCGATCAAAGAAATTTGCGAGGTGCTGGACAAGTCGGAAAGCGCCGTGAAAATGAAAATACTCCGGGCTAAACAGCGCGTCCGCGAGGCTTGCGAAGACATGGCTGTTCCTGTTTTAATCATCTTTATGTGGTATATCGTATGGCAGATCCTATAATCAACCATTTTAAACAGCTTGAAGAAGACGTTCAAGCGCCTGCCAAAATTAAAAATGAGGTGCAGCAAACCATCGAGACAACACGTTCGGCAGGTTTATTGGCCGACTTGTACGTCGGTGTGCTCGGTAAAGTACTCAGTGATTTTATCGGCTTGGTAACACCGGATACTAGAGAGGAGCTAGAAGATAGAAGCGAGAAGATGTAAGTGTTGAGATGTGAGCTGATTGGGCACACATCAGGTGACACCAAGTAAAAAAGCCCGCTGTGTGAAGATACACAGCGGGCTTTTTGGTGATGCCTAATTAATTGACGATTTTCACACAAGTCATGCTACAATTGTCGATGAGGCGGACATCCATGCCCGTAACCAGTTGTTCCCAACGGTAAACGTTGTAATCGATGGTCAACACATTGCCAACCAAACGACCTGTACCAGTAAATTCATACGAAAGTTCAGGGCTGGTACGCACAGTGTACTTTTGAGAAGCGATATCCAACCTGTCACCAGAAATAATAGCTTCTGGTTGGTATGGGTAACCATAAAAATCAAACTCGTCGAGCTCAACCAAGGTAGCGCCGGCTAATTTGCGGACATTCATGGTAAATCCGAAGGTATCAACAGAGGAGTCGCACAACTCCGTCACATTGTATCGGCCTGCAAAGGCATCGCGCGTATCAATATTATTACCATCGGTACACGCTGTGAAAGTGGCTGCGATAAACAATAATAGGCCGTAAGCCATGTATTTCGCTTGGAAAAACTGGCTAGTGCTGCGGGTAGTTGGTGTAGCGTTCATGGGTGGGTATATTTAAATGGTTATATGAAATGTGTAAGTGCTTTTATCCAAGACGTAAATACCGGGATAAAAGTTACAGGCCAAATACTGTTCCAAAATCTTTCGACTTGAATAATTACAGTGCGCCGCTTAATATTGACCACTAGCCAACATAACCAAGGTGCAGGCATAGTCCGTTTCAATACCCTCGGCTTTAGCCAGTTTTACTAGACTGCTATTTTCTGTACCTGGGTTAAAAATAATCCGTTTGGGCTTTAATCCTAGAATATAATCATAGTACCCTACTTGAATATCCGGGTTGATGTACAAGGTGATGGTATCAATGTTTTCCAGGGCTGGTTTGCCTTGGATAATATCTAAGCCAGCGCATTTGCCTTGCCTAATACCCACGGGTACAACTTCGTGTCCGTGGCGTTGCAATCGTTCAGAAGCAATAAATGCATACCTGCTTGCATCTGGGTGAGCTCCTAGTACGAGCGTCTTTTTTTTCATGTTGTTGCTTATGTAAAGTTCAGGATTAGCTTAGTTTCATGTTGTTTATTGGGGCGTTGCGCCGCTCGCTGGGCGTATGCAATACGCCCCTACTCCGCGTCGCCGCTGTCCTGCGCGCGCGCTGTGCGCTTGGCCCTTCGGGCTGGCCGCGATGCGGCCACGCTCCGGCCAGCTAACGCAGGCTTTTTGCACTGGCAAGCACAAAAATACGGTCATACAGCAGTTTTGGCAAAAAGTATTGCAACCCTCAGCTTATTTCGTGGCAACCACACATTCTTTTTTGGCGTATTTCACATCACCGTCGGCGGTGAAAAATTCTGCCCAAACGATATAGATACCGATGGGTACTTTAGAACCGTCTTGGTTGGTACCGTCCCACTGCCAGAATCCATCTAGGCCTAGCAATTCCGACTGTGCAAGGTCGCGCATGGGTCGGCCTTGTGCATCAAAAATCCTGATGTTGGCCACGTAGCCAGTTTCGGGCAAGTTATACTGGATGAGTAAAAAGTCTTGATAACCGTCTCCATCTGGCGATACAATGGCGGGCTCTATGGTCAACAAACCTTCCCCTGCTACGATAGATCCTATAAAATTTGAATTTTCGTATCCTGGTGTTGCAAAGCCTACCGCTTGAGCGGCCGAGTGCCAGTTGTTGGCATCTGTGCTAGGGCTAAGCATATCAATACGCTCCAATGATACGCCATCTTCAACATCTAGTAAAGGGTTGTGCATATCCTCCGAGTACGGGAAAGAGTCTATTACACCTGCCGAAGCCGAAAAAACAACTACTGTACCTGCATCATCATTATAGGAAGGCAAGCTCTGTAACTCAAACTGGGCAGGTGCTGGCGTAAAATATTGGGTCTTAACCTGTTCAATGTCAGGGCTTAGTACCAAGTATTCTCCAGGAAAAAATAAACGTTGAACCCCAATGCTTACTGTACTACTAACCAAACCAAACTCATCTGTGTTGGCTAGAATCATACTGTTCAAGTCGAGTACTTTACCCGATGTATTGTACAATTCTACAAAATCACTGCCATAGCTTACTGGGTTGAATAATACCTCATTGATAATGACATCATCGGCACCTGCGGCATAGGGCAGGGCAAAGGCTGCTGTTCGGCTTAAGTTGCTGACCATATTGCCGATACAATCCGTAAGGCCGTCGGTTAAGCTCAAGGTGAAAATAGTATCATAGCCAATAGGCCTATTCAAGCGCAACAACACCGTGGTATAAAACGGTGCTTCAAGTAAAGCATCGGTCACTGAAAGGCCTTGGGTAAAACTGTAGTGGCTTACATCGTTCACCGAAGCCTCGTCGAGCGCTTCCGTGAAGTATAGCCTCAAGGTATCGGCGCTGACGGGATATACTCGAACGAGTGAGGGCCCTGCCTGGTCAGGTGTTCCATCCAACACGGAGTTTTGGGTACCTGGCGTACCGCCCAGCAAGTTATTGGATGCCTTCCAGTTACTAGATCCAGCACAGGGATCGTTGGGGTTAATCCTTTCTATAGTCCACCCGCCACCTGATTTAGCAGTGTTTTGATACCATTTGTCGGTATATGAGATGGCATCAATAATATTTCCATCTGGGCCATACAACTTAATATCGTCGGCGCTCACGTTCAAGTCAGGAAAGCCTGCTACCCTTAGGGTTGGACCAAAACTACTGTAATCTGCGGTACCAAAATTACCGTAAACAATCACGTAAGCTCCTGGCTCTAATAAATAGATGGGCAATACTGCTTGGCTACTCGAGTTGTCTTGAATCACAAAGTCTTGGAGATTTATAACCGTTTGACTGCGGTTATACAACTCTATAAAATCCTGTGCAGGTAGGCCAAGACTCGGGTTGTTGTCGCAGTAAAACTCATTGATGATGATATCGTAGCGTTGGGCATCCTCTGTTTGTACATACACAAAACTACCGCTGTTGTTGCTGCCAATTGCATTACCTACACAATCGGCTAGATTACTGGCCACTACCACGTAGCTTGTGCCATTGAGCATGTTGCCGCTCAGGTTCAAGTATACCGAACTGGTTGGAAACTGCTGGAGCAGTTGCACAGCACTAATGCTTAAAGCTGGGCTAATTTGATAATTGTTCAAATTTAGCAAGCCCGACAATTCAATCACATCATCGAATTCAACCAAAATACTATTACTGTCAAGTTGGCTAACGGCACTTACGGTAGGTGCTGTAATGTCTGGCACCTGGTCGTTTACCGAGTTTTCACTACCCGGTGTGCCACCTGCTGGATTAACCGAAGCCATCCAGTTTGAGCTACCCTTGCAAGCTTCAAAGGGGTTAATCATCTCCAGCGACCAGCCGCCTTGTTGCTTCACGGGGTCAAGGTACCAAGCATCTGTATAACTTACCCGGTGTATGGTATCGCCTGCTGGATTGAGCAGGGTTAAGTTTTCACCGGCGTTGGTTAGGCTAGGAAAAGATGTCAGAAATATCAAGTTGGTGTAACCTTGGGCAAAAAAGTTACCTGTTTGGCTATCATCGCAGATGAGGATATACGAACCTGGCAACATCAAGTGTTGGGGCAGGGTTTGTGCGCCCGTATTATCTAAAAGCTGGAAACCCGACAGGTCGATAGGGTTTGCCGATGCATTAAACAACTCGATATATTCAGCATCTGGCAAGCCGACTAGCGGCGTTGGGTCGGCCATGATTTCGTTGATGAGAATATCCAGTGGTCCTGCGGCTACAGGCACAAACCAGCTAAAGTTAGTTTGTGCGCTAGCAAGTACGTTACCTTCCAAGTCAGCGATGTCCGACACATCAAGGCTATAGGTGGTCAAATTGGCTAAAGTGCTTGTTGTCAAGTGAACCAATGCAGCATTAGCCCCATCAAGTACCGCAGCGCTAACCGTGATGCCCTGATTAATATCGTAATTACTAATGCTCTGTGCGCTTGCGGCGTCCAATGGTTCATTAAACAACACATCTACCTGAGTGGCCGATATAGCCGTGGCTGAAACCAAGGCGGGGGGAACTTGGTCAACATAAGTTGGTGAAACGATGATATCATCCAACAGCATTTTGTCGCCATTGGTACTCGAATATAAAAAGGACGGCCCGAAAAAGCCTCCACCGTTAAAGCTTAAGTTGCTTGCTGATGCTTCTAGGTTAAAATTTGTACCCCCGGTATAATCGCAGTATAACCGCCATTCCCCCGCACTGGTGCGTATAACCCGTACACGGACATCAACAGGGCTGTTGGCTACAGCTCCGTCGGTACCGCGTAGCACACTCGCGCTGGTAGTACCCGTTTGCACCCGTAGTTCTACGGCATCTGTTGTACCTGTTTCACCAATTTGAATAAAATAGCCATTCAGTGTACCATTCAGGTTGGCGCTGTTGGCGTTTAGGTATACTCTAGCTCTATTAGAGGTAGATGGACCTGTGGTGCTTAGTGGCATGCGGAGCCTAAATTCCCAACTACAGGAATCAAGCGTTACTACTGCCGTGGAGAGGTAGCTGTTACCCGCTAAGCCGGGGCTGTTCAGACTGAGTTCTCCCCCCACTACTGCAAAGGCGCCCGCATCACCCGCCCAAGTTGGGTTTTGGGTAAAATCGCCATCGTTGAAGTTTTCACTAAAGGTTTGACTAAACAAAGGCAAGCTCAGCAACGAGCACAATAGCGTGAGTATGGTAAATTTCATATAGCTGTCTTTTAGGCAAGCAACGTGGGCTTTTAGGAGTAATACAATGCCCATTGTAGGCTTGACAAAGATAAGGCAGCATTTGGGTTCAACCTATAACCCTAGGTTATACTTTATGACAAGATTGAAGTTTTTTGTGCTAAGTTCATATGCTTTTGGGGCCTCGCCAGTGCAAATTACTTGCGTTAGCTGGCCGGAGCGTGGCCGCAACGCGGCCAGCCCGAAGGGCCAAGCGCACAGCGCGCGCGCAGGACAGCGGCGGCGCAACGCGACGCAACGCCCAAATAATCATAAATGATGGGGGAGCAAAGGATAAAATGACCTGAGCCTGACAGGGCTTAGCGCTTCAGATTGTAAAGGTTTAGCATCATGGTGCTTAACGCCATCTTTTCCAGCGCTACTTCAACCCTATTTCCCTCAAACGCTCATCTAGGTACTCCCCTGCTGTAGTTGGGGCATATGCCAATGGGCGCTCAGGCGTGATGCAACTTTGCAGGCAATTTAGCGACATGCCTGATTTGGGGTGCAAGAAAAACGGTATCGACAAACGTGGGGTACCCCAACGTTCGCGAGGCGGATTAACCACCCGGTGCGTGGTAGATGATAAATAATTGTTGGTTAAGCGTTGCAGCATATCGCCCACGTTAACCACGATGGCATCACCGGTGGCTTTGATATCAATCCACTGGTTATCCTTGCGCAATACCTGTAGGCCTTCTGCCGATGCACCAACCAACAAGGTAATTAAATTAATATCCTCGTGTTGTTCTGCACGAATGGCCGATTTTGGCTCCTCGGTTATCGGTGGATAGTGGATAGCCCGCAAAATGCTGTTGCCTTTTTCGGTATGCGTTTCAAAATAGTGCTCCTCCAAGCCTAGGTGAATAGCTATGGCCTGGAGTAAATATCCACCTGATTTTTCAAATGCGCGGTACAGCTCAAGACCGGTATTGACAAAGCCTGGCATCTCGTCTACATGCACATTATCGGTGTATTCTGGCTTGATTGGGTCATCGGCAGCTACTTCTTGGCCAATCTGGTAAAACTCTTTCAAGTCGCCCACATTAGATTGCTTAGCATGTTCGCGGCCAAAAGAAGTGTAACCTCTTTGCCCTGCTAGGCCCTTCACCTCGTACTTCAACTTGGTTTCAGTGTCCAACTTGAAAAAGCTGTACGATTGTTCGTAAAACGAGGCCACCAAATCGGCGGGGATACCGTGATTAAGTACGCCCACGAATCCTACTTCGTGAAATGCTTTGCCGAGCTCGGCTACAAATGCTTTGCGTTGGTTTTCGTCGCCATGCACAAATTGGCTAAGGTCAACGACAGGTATTCCGGTTACTGACATCTTTGAGTTTATAGTTGGTAGTTGATGGTTGATAGTAAAGAGCTATAATTAACTATGAACTATCAACTCCTAACTATCAACTAGAAAATTTAGTTTCCTTTATCCGACATAAACTTGATGCGCATCAAACGAACTTCGTCAAAAGTCACATCATCGTCTTTGAGCTTGCGGAAAGCTACGTCGGCGTCATCGGTGCTGGCCGTGTGGAAATACTCATAGCATTCATCGCGCGAGTATTCATCTACGTTGTCCTCGATGTAGTAATCAATGTTGAGTTTAGTACCCGAGCTTACAATGGCGTACATCTCGTCGAACAAGTCGTCGCGGCTTAAGTCTAAGGTTCGGGCTATATCTTCCAGCGGGATTTTCTTGTCTACCGACTTGATAATTTCCACCTTGGTTTTTGATTTATTGGCAATTGACTTTATCACGATTTCGCTTGGTCGATCAATATCGTTTTCCTCGCAATAACGTGCAATCAATTCCACAAACTCTTTACCATAGCGCACGGCCTTGCCCTTGCTGATACCCGAGCAGCGCTCTAGGTCCTCCAGCGTGATGGGGTACTGCGTGGCCATGTCCATCAACGAAGGTTCTTGGAACACCACGAAAGGTGGCACGTTGAACTTTTTAGCCACACGTTTACACACGTCTTTCAACATGCCAAACAACACATCGTCCAACACGGCCTGGCCGCCTGCGGCAGCATCGGCCTCAATATCGTCGAGCTCTTGAACAAAGTTGTGGTTCAAGGCAATCTCCATCTTGCTTGGTTTTTCCACAAAGGCCCGGCCTTTGTCGGTTAACTTCAGCAAGCCATAAAGTTCAATATCTTTTACAATCAGGTCGTTCAATAAGCCTTGGCGAATCACCGAGTTCCAGAACAGTTCGTCTTTATCTTTGCCTTTGCCAAACATGGATAGCTTGTCAAACTTGAAATCCAACATTTGCTTGGTTTCAACGCCCATGATAAAGTCTATCACCACTTTCAGCAAGTAATTTTCCTTGATTTCCAGTATGGCTTTCAAGGCCAAGTGCATATCGTTGGTCACATCCACTTTTTCTTTCGGATGCTTACAATTGTCGCACATCTTACTGCACGATGCTTCCTGGAAATGCTCGCCAAAGTAGTGCAACAAGTATACCCTACGGCAAGATGATGTCTCGGCATAACCCAACATCTCGCTCAACAACTGCATGCCCATTTCGCGTTCGGCCACAGGTTTATCGCGCAAAAATTTCTCGAGTTTCTGTAAGTCGTTGTACGAATAGTACGCTATACAGTGGCCTTCAAGGCCGTCACGGCCAGCACGGCCTGTTTCTTGGTAGTAATTTTCAATCGACTTGGGTATGTCGTAATGGATTACAAAACGTACATCTGGCTTATCGATACCCATCCCGAAGGCGATGGTAGCCACGATAACCTCCACGTCTTCCATCAAGAATTGGTCTTGTGTATCGCTCCTTGTCTTGGGGTCAAGCCCCGCGTGGTAGCACGATGCTTTTATACCGTTTACCGACAAGAGTTTGGCTATTTCCTCGGCTGTTTTACGGGCTTGTACATATATAATACCCGATTTTTTGGTAAAGCCTTTCACGGTTTGGATGATGTTTTTCATCACCTCTTCTTTCTTGCCTTTCGGCCTGATCTCGTAAAACAAGTTGTCGCGGTTAAACGACGACACGAACTCATTGTGCCCGTCTTCCATGCGCAGGGTCTTCACAATGTCGGTGCGAACCTTGGGCGTTGCCGTTGCCGTGAGGGCAATAATGGGGATGTCGCGGTTTATCACGTCGAGCATGGTCCGTATCCGGCGGTATTCCGGCCTGAAATCGTGGCCCCATTCCGAAATACAGTGGGCTTCGTCAACGGCCACAAACGATACATCTACCTGCGAGAAAAATTCTAGGTTCTCTTCTTTCGTCAAGGTTTCAGGGGCAATGTACAATAGCTTGGTATGCCCAGCCACGATATCACTTTTCACCTGGCGCATTTGGGCACGGCTCAGCGAAGAGTTCAGAAAGTGCGCCACGTTGTCTTCCTCGCCGTACGAGCGGATAGAATCCACCTGGTTTTTCATCAAGGCTATCAGGGGCGATATAATCACCGCGGTACCTTCCATCATCAGGGCGGGCAGCTGGTAACACATGGATTTACCGCCGCCGGTGGGCATAATCACAAAAGTGTCTTTGCCTTCCAGCACGCTGGTAATAATCTCTTCTTGGTTGCCTTTAAATGCATCGAAGCCAAAATGCTTGTGAAGGGCTTCGTGTAATCCTGCTGTATTTACCGTCATGGGTCAATCAATTTTCCGATGCTCTACCTTAATGCAAGGTTAAATTTTGTCACTTGTAGTATCGTGGCAAGACATCGGTTCTGCATTTATGTTCAATTGCGGAATGTAATTCTGAATTATTGGTATCTTTTACAAATTATATTGCTATTCGATCCAACGTGTTTTAGCGTCTAAAAATACACTTTTTTCTGAAACTACTTTATATATCTGTACTTTTTTTTCGCTGCGCTAATTATGGTTTGGGCGTGCCGGCGGCAAGGCCGCCGTCGCTACGCTACGGGGCTCGCTATTCGCTCGGCCCGCTTCGCGGTCTGGGCTGCGCCCACCCCTACGCATCGCTCACGCTTGGTGCAGAACATCATATAAGGTTCTATATGCTTGGGGCAAAACGCCAAGTCCTCAATTTTATAATCAAAAAATAATATGTATTAGGTTAACCCAGTGGGGAATAATGGGAAAGGATTTCCATAACTCTTGCTCAAGAAAATTATTAATCTGAGTATTTGAAATCTCCAGTTGATCCATAATTTCATTTTTTACTTTTCTGACGGGCTCTGGCTCCATAGACTTATTTAAGTAAATCCAAATCATGAGTTTTGCAGTATAAGATAGTTTGCCCTTAGGCTGATCCATTATAGATGACTTACAGCGAATGATAGCCTCATCAAATAAATCGCTAATATTATTAAATACTACATTTCGAACCCATATTGCATTTACATGAGCCATATACCTAATAGGGACTTCAGCGATAGCTTTCTCAAGTAAACTAAAACACTTTTCAGAATCATATGCAATTGCCAAATCGGCTTTAATTTTCCAATACCACCAGTTTTTCTCTTTAAGGCATTCAACTAATCTTTCTTTATGCCCAGGTACGCTACAAGCTTCCGCAAAGATTCGAATAATATTATCATTTTGAATTTTAATAATTTCAAAATATTTTTCAAAAAACTCCCTTTCAGATTCTTCATTAATCTGGCTATTACGTTCTAGACCAGCAACTTTAATTAGATGAACATTTGGAATTCTAATAGTATAGCCATGTTTTTGAGTTTCGCCAATTATCCAAAAAGCTTTGTCTAAATCTGGAGCCTTAAGAATCATTGCATTAAAAGTTGGCTCATTAGGATACAAGCCAATACTTTTCATTTTATTCAAATAACCTTCCATATCGGCCCATAAAAGCGCTTTATTTATCAAAGAGTTATAGGTTATTTCTCCAGGTATTATTCCTTTCTCCTGCATCAGAGAGAAATATTGTTCTGCAATATCTAAACTTGAAGCTTTGTTTATAAGATTATTAAAATCTACTTCTTTCAGATATAATTCAAATTCATCCATAACTTGGATAATCCCTTTTGCAAATTCCCAGTTTTTAGCTTGATTCAATAAATGTAAAAATATTTCTTCTTGTACTTTAATCCCCTTGGCATCCATTTCCCTCAACAAAGTGGCAACAATATTTATATTATTAGATTTTGTAATAATCGAGTAATAGATAAATCTGTCAGGATCAATTTGATCTAATTTCATATTTTCTAATACTAGTTCTACATGGGGCCACGTGGTAGTTTTACCTGCAATAATGCGGTACAACTTTTCATCCATAGAACTACCACTCTCCCTGATTTCGTTAATTAAATTCTCTATTTGATTCCAATTCGAAGTTTTTTTCAATAAAATTTTATAAGTGATTAAATCAAGTTTTATATTTTCTCCTCGCATATTATGTAAGACTTTTTCTACATAATTCCAATCAGGAGCTCTTTTTAATAAAATTTTATACAAGCCTTTATAAGGTAAAAGTCCTGCTTCTTTCATTTTTAAAAGTGCACTTTCGACATAATCGGAGTTGTTGCTCTTGCTTAATATACTCTTAAAAGTTTTACGGCTAAACTTAATACCCTCTAGCTTCATTCTATCGAAAACTTTATCTAGACACTCTTTCGTATTGCATGCTCGGAGGATTAGAGAATAGGTTTTTTCGCTAATGGCCAAATCCTCTTCCCTCATCCTATTTAAGACACCTTCAATGTCATCCCAATTTGAAGACCTAGAGAGCAAGATATTATACGTATTGATATCAGGAGATATCCCTTCTTCCTCCATCTCTTTATATATCTTTTCAGCCGAAGTTAAATTGTTTTTTTGTGTTAAAATTATGTTGTATATTTTAGAATTTAGAACAAACCCTTCATCTTTCATTCTTGTTAAAACCTTGGCAGCATAAGGCCAATCGGGAGCTTTAGAAAGGATGGTTTTAAAAATATTTTCATCAAGTGGAACATCTTCATTTTTCAATAAATCTATAAATCGAAATATAGTTTCTAAATTTCGATTATTTGATTTAAGAAAAAAATAATTAAAATTCGAATAAGAAGGAAAATAATGGACTCCTTCAATTAACAAATTTTCAACACTTTCGTTGACGAATTTTTCCAGATAAATTTCCTCTATTGCAATACTATCGCCCATGTCCACAATTAAGTCTTTTATTGTTAAATTTTGGAATGATTTTTTCCATTCGAAAGGAGCAATTGTTCGTGTACTTAAATAAAATTCTTTCAATCTTTTAATACAATATTCTTGGATTTTATTCTTTTTAAAACTTGCGTCATATTCCACATTGCCCCAAACTTTAAGAGATTTAGCTGCATGAAATATTTCTCTTTCCAAACTCTCTTCAGCTAGAGATTCGAAGTGTCTTCTCATAGCATTTACAGGTAAAAAATATGCCCCAGGAGTTCCATCTGATTTAGAGTTAGGTCTATTAGGTATGCTCAAGCGAAGGGCATTATCCTCTTCCACGTCAAGTTGGTGGATTTCTACACAATCGAAATTATGAAATTCATCATCTAAAACAAATCTTACATCACTGAGATATTCATTTCTGCATGTCGCCACTACCCATACATCATCCCTTATCATTAACTTCTCAAGAGCTGCATCAAGATTCTCTAAGTAAAGATATTTTTCAAAATCATCGAAAATAATTATTAGTTCAGCGTCTGATTTAGGTATGTTTATAATGGAAATGTCAAATTTTTTAATCTCAGGAAATAATAATAATATATTTCTATGTTTAAAATTTTCGCAGAGTTCCAATATTGCTCTTGTTTTCCCAGAGAGCGGTTTACCTGTAATTATCGTATGGCGTTTAGTATCAAAGTTAGTGCTTAATCGGTCATCAAGATAAGGGCGATTAAGATAATAAGGATTAAAGCCTTGACTAGTTTTTGATCTTGTTTCTAGTAAGTGTATAGGCTGAATATCCGATACATGTCTGACACGGAAGTTATGTAAACCAAGGAGAGCTTTTTGTGATTCCTTCTTATTTTTATAATGAAGAAGAGCTCCTTCTATTTTCTCGACAACCTCCTTCAAATATCGTTCTCGATTTGTGTTTGGCAATACATCACCTGTCCTTAAATTATACTGAACTAAATCTCCAAAGGTTAAACAATCTCGGAGTTCGGGCATTCCATAATCTTTTCCTTTTGGTAAAAAAAATTGTCTGGCTGCAAGTTGTTCCCAGTATGAAAAATTACAAGGATTTATTAATAGAGGAAAAAACAACACCCCTTCGTCGTCTTGACGCTTTAAAAAACTGCTGAATTCATGTGCTTCAATATAATCAGAAGCTAAAAAATTTGAACTAACTAAAAAAACAGCAAAATCACATCCTTTAATTTGTTCTTGAATGGATTCATGCCACAGTGTTCCAACCAATATCTCTTCATCCGTCCAAAGTTCAGAATCGATTAATTTCGAGTGTTTACCATGTTTCCGAAGGCCATCTTTAATCAGTTCGAAATATGCATGATCAGCATGAGCATAAGAAATAAATCCTTTAAGTTTAACCATAGTTCCTAAATCTTGAGTATCCTAATTATTTATCTTATTAAAGTACGTGAACAAAGATAAGAAATCATCTAGTAACATTCTATGATTTAATTCCTAGTTATAGATTGCACATTTAAATTGCGATTGCTAGTTCGCTTAAATATTTTTTTTCATGCTAGTTCCCCTGCAATCAACTTTTAAAATTTACAAAGAAACTTCAATAACTCGTTAAGGGCATTTATTTAAAGTTGATTTTAATATACTAATAGCAATACACCAAAAGCTAATTATGACGCATCTGTAATTGAGCAATCGTTTCAATAACTTATTCAAACGCATATCAACTGCAACTATGAAAACTATATTTATAAGCTTATTTTGCCTTGGGCTTAATGTCTTTGCCAGTGCTCAACGCGCTAATAGTACCGACACCTACACAAGATTTAGTCCAGTCAGATGTATGCAGAATACAATCAAGTGCGATACCGTTTGGATTGTCGATTTTACCCTCATTTGCACTCCTGGCATTCCTGCGAATGTAGGGGAAAACGAACATGCAGCATTCCGCAGTCATCGTAATACACTTCCAAATTCTTGTGTTTCATCTAATCTGCTCAATACGTGCTGTAGTCTATATCAATCTTGCGAAAGCCCTATAGGCATAGAAATACCACAAATTACAAACTATCCCGAAAGCTTACACCGCTATACAGATTGGCCCAAACCGAAATACAGAATATTAACCACTATTATTACATATGGTCCAGGGTAATCGCTGGACATATGCCACCCTACAACAAAAAGCCCGCTAACCAGTACTGGTTAGCGGGCTTTTTGTTGTGCGTATTAGTATTTTAGAAACCGCGGTTCATCTTGAATTCTACACGGCGGTTTTGTTGTTTGCCATCGTTTGTGGTGTTTGGTGCCACTGGTTTGCTCTCGCCAAAAGCACGCGATTTGATGCGCTGTGGGTCAATGCCTTTTTCTACAAAGTAAGTGCGTACCGCATCGGCGCGATTTTGGCTCAAGGCCTGGTTGTATGTTTCCGAGCCATCGCTATCGGTGTGGCCTTCCACTTCAAAGTTGTATTTCACACAACGTTTCATCACGTCGAGCATTTTGGCCAAGGAGGTATAAGCTGTTTGTTGTGGCCTTGCCTTGTTGTACTCGAAATAAGCGTTGCCAAAGTTACTCATCGATACGCGTTCGCAGTATTCCTCGTCAGGTAATGATGGGTCGATGTCCTCAAAACTTACGTTCTTGCCATCACCTTCGTTGGCGCGTTTACCACGGGCCTTGCCCATGCGGCGAGCCAAAATTTCTTCGTATGGGATGTGGCAGCCTTGGTATTGGGCTTCGCCGTATTGATCAGGGCATTTATCTTGGGCGTCGGTTACACCATCACCGTCGGCATCAGGGCAGCCTTTAGCGGTGAAGAAACCAGCTTCGTCTGGACATTCGTCCATCATGTCTGAGATGCCATCATTGTCGCGGTCGGC
This sequence comes from uncultured Saprospiraceae bacterium, assembly GCA_964508975.1. GTDB lineage: Bacteria > Bacteroidota > Bacteroidia > Chitinophagales > Saprospiraceae > CAZDVQ01. The sequence continues at coordinate 32,896 of CAZDVQ010000011.1, read as the reverse complement.
GGGTTTGGCTTCAGGACAACCGGTGCTGGTGGTTGCGTATTGGTTGGGGCAAGGGTCCTCGGGGTCAATCACACCGTCGTAGTCGGAGTCGATACAGCCGAACAAGTTAGCATAACCAGCCACGTCTGGACAACGATCTTCGGCATCGGCCAAGCCATCGCCATCGGCGTCAGGGCAGCCAGCGGCTGAGGCTACACCGTTGATATCAGGACAGGCATCACGGTCGTCAGGAACACCGTCATAGTCGCGGTCGGGTGCAGGTGGAACTTTAGCATAACCCGGAATACGGCTACCCAGGTTAAGGTTTAAGCCAATGCTGTGCTGTACATAATCGGGTGAAGATATACCAAAGTTGTAGGCTGTTTGCAAAATGATGGCCGCTGATTTATGCAAACGGATTTGCAAGCCAGCACCAACCGGGGCAAACAGGTTCCAGTTTTTCAAGTTCATGTACGAGTTACCGCCGATACCTGCTTTCAAGAAAGGACTAACCACAAAGTCTTGCGGCAAGATATAACCGTTATCGAGTTTATAACGCAGGGCCAAGTTACCATTGTAAAAGGCATCGCGGTGTAAATCGCGCAAGCCGTTCAGGAAATCGGCCTCTAGTTCAGGGTGGCGTACATAGCCAGCGCCCACGTCGATACCTAAGTCGAATGAACGGTTAAGGTATCGGTACAAGGAAAGGGCGATGCCTGGCTCGTACTCGTTACTTTTGAAAAAACCACGGTCTACAGCATAGAAGCTATACATGCCCGGGTGGGCACCAATGCCCCAGGCGTATTCAGTACTCTGGGCAATGGAAACCGATGCGCTGCCAAGCAAGGCAACGAATAAGATGTTTTTGTAAATCTGGGTAAGCATAATACTTTATTTTCCCGCTTTTGCAGCTAAATTGATTTCAGCGCTGCAAGATATTAATAATTTGAAGAAAGAAGATAAATTTCAGCTACTTTGCTTAAAACTCCTGCATTTATAGTACTTTCATGGTACTAAAACTTGGTGAAAACCAGAAAGTATAGCCGCGCGAGGTGCCCGGAGGGCGCGGCTGCAAGCCGCGGTGCGAAGCACGGAGCATCGCGAACCCCGGAGGGGACCGACGGCGCAACGCGCCGACGCGCCCAAAAAAATATAAATTTCAGGGCGCTACCCGGGTAAATAAAAAATGCCCGAAACCATTACGGCTTCGGGCACAAATTTAATAACCCTAAAAACCTTAATCCGCCAGCGGGGCCGGCGAAATTGTATGATTAAGCAATGCTAATCTTTTTCAGTGCGTTGGCTACTTCAGCTTTCTTAGGAAGAAACACAGAAAGTACGCCATTGTTGTAGCCTGCGGTGATTTCTTGCGTTTCAATATCGTCTGAAAGCGTGAACGAACGTTTGAACTGGCTGTAGTCGAACTCCTTGCGGCGTAAAGTACTACCTTCGGGTAGCTCAACTTGCTCTTTTTGCGCACTGATGGTGAGCACTTTTTTCTCGAGCGACAGGTCAAAGTCTTCCTTACTTAAACCCGGGGCAGCTACCAATAGTTCAAAACCATTTGCGGTTTCTACAATATTAACTGCGGGGGCTGTTTGGAACTGGTCATGGCCAAAGAGCTCAGAAAAAGTACGGTTAAACAATTGATCGGCTAAAGTGGCAGAACGTTTAACACTTGGTTTGAAAGTTACGTAAGTCATGGTATTGGTAATTTTAATTTTTACAATTTGTGAACGTTGAGCTTATTGCAAGCCTTGTACCAATGCCATTTTAGCTGACTGATTGTCAGTTACTTATAAATTTAAGTGACAAATTGTCGGTATATTTAAAAGTAGCCTGCCTTTTTGTCATAATTGTTCATTTTCTTTGGCTGGATTTTTGATTTTCGACAAAGAACACAACTTAAAACTATGACAGAGCTTCCAATCATTGTCGAAACCCGTGCGCTCATCAACAAGGAGTTCGAGTTGAATATACCCGAGCAGGTTGATACGCATGAAGCCTTAATTGAGGTCATGGCCGACGTATTGGCCGACATGATTGAGCATCGACTAGAGCAACTTTTCACCACCTTGTACCTTATTGACGTAGATGAACGCAAGGTACAGGCAGTGCTTACCCCGGGTAATCCAGAGCCTGCCAATATATCTTTGGCCAAACTCATTGTAGAACGCCAAGAACGCAAGGTAATCTCACGCCGCAAATACCAGGATCAACCCGGCGACGGCTGGGCCGATTAACGTTGGAACCGCAGATATGTACCCAATGGCAACTTAAAGCCTTGTTTATCTTGCACGGCCAGCTCGCCTAGTTCATATGTTGCTAAATCTGGAAAATGTTTCCGCACCAAGGTTTCAATGACCAGGGCCGACAAGCCCATTGAATACAAATTTAATATCAGAAAAGCGCCTTTGGGCTTGAGGAGTAGGCTACATGCGGCCATCATCTCGTCGAGGTTTTTCTCGAGCACCCATTTCTCGCCATCAGGCCCGCGCCCATATGCGGGCGGATCGAGGATGATGCCTTCGTATAAACGCTCGCGTTTTACCTCTTTTTTCACAAATTTCATGGCGTCTTCTACCACCCAACGGATGTCCTTGAGGCCACTCAACTCCATATTCTGTTTTGACCAACTGATGACTTGCTTCACAGCATCCACGTGGATGATATCAGCACCAGCCGCTTTGGCTGCAAGTGATGCACCGCCCGTGTAAGCAAACAAATTGAGTACTTTGGCATCAGGCTGGCCCAAGCTGTTGAGGGTATCATATATAAAGGCCCAGTTATTGGCTTGCTCGGGGAAGATACCCACGTGTTTAAAAGAGGTCATGCCCAACCTGAACTTGAGCTTCATGCCTTTATACTGGTAGTTCATGAACCACTGCTCGGCCACGTCGGGCTTGATGGTCCACTGGCCAGCCTCCTCGCGGTTCGACACGGTTTGCGCACGGCTAAAATGAGCATGGGCCAATTGTTTCCAACTGGACTCGGGGAGTGATTTTTGCCAAATAGCCTGAGGCTCTGGACGAGCCAGGATATGGTCGCCAAAGCGTTCTAGTTTTTCAAAATTACCGCTATCAAGCAGTTCGTAATCATCAAAAATGGGTAGCGCAATCTGTAACATGGGCCAAAGATACGTAAGATTACCAGTCCGTTTTGCGTTCCCAATAGTTTTGGGACTGTACTTCTTCGATGACAGAGACATAGCTTTGGTAGCGGATAAAACTAATTTTATGTTCTTCCACGGCCTTGAGCACCGCGCAGTTGGGCTCATTGATATGCATGCAGTTGTTGAATCTGCAATTTTTGGAGTACTCGAACAACTCTTTGAAGTTATGGGCTACATCTTGTGGCTCAAGGTTAATAAAGCCCAACTCCTTGATACCCGGTGTGTCGATAATCTTGGTGCCATTGCCCAGGTCAAACAACTCTGCAAAAGTAGTGGTATGTTGGCCTTTGCCTGAATGGCCTGAAAGGTCGCCCGTGCGTAGGTCGAGTCCGGCCTCTAAGGCATTGGCTAAAGTTGACTTACCCACCCCTGAGTGCCCGCTGATAAGCGTGGTTTTGCCTTGAAGCAAGGCTTTAATCTCTTCAACGCCTTCACCCGTTTCGGCCGAGACCATAAAACAATGGTAGCCTAGGGGTTGATAAATGTAGCGCATCACTTCAAAGGTTTCCACATCGTCGGGGCTATATAAATCCGACTTGTTGAAAATCAGAAATGTAGGTATATCGTGTGCCTCGGTGGTTAGGAGGTAACGGTCTAAAAAGCCCGGTTTCAGGGTAGGCTGCGTCACCGTGGTGATGACAAACACTTGATCCACGTTGCAGGCCAAGAGGTGCAAGGTGTGTTTCTTGCGGGGTGAACTACGGATAACGTAGTTGCGGCGGGTTTCAATTTTATGGATTACACCAGTCTCGTCACCTTTTTCAAACTCGTAATGGACTTCATCGCCCACGGCAATAGGGTTCGTAAGCCTTTGATCAATCAGGCGAAACTTTCCCTTGATACGGCAAGGGATAATTTTGCCTGACTCATCGGCCACGTTGTACCAACTTCCAGTAGATTTAACTATAATTCCTTTCAAGATATAACTGTATTAATGTTTGTTGCGTGAACCGCAGCTGCAAGCTCGCGCAGCAAGCCAGGGTCCTTTTCTAGTGCATTGCCTATCACCACCGCGTCGGCGCCTGAGCGTAAAGCCAAGGCAGCTTGTTCAGGGGTCCGGATACCACCACCTACAAAAAGTGGTATGGTAACCGATTGACGCACCATTCGGATGGTTTCGGCGGGTACGGCTTGTAGTGCGCCGCTTCCAGCATCTAGATAAATCAATTTCAAGCCTAAAAGTTCCCCGGCCATAGCAGTACACATGGCAATATCAGGTTTATCGGCAGGAATAGGCGTGGTATTACTCATGTAAGATGCCGAGGTAGCCTTACCACCGTCGATGAGCATATATCCGGTTGAGACAACTTCCAATGCGCTTTGCTTGATAAATGGAGCCGACTCTACATGACGGCCGATGAGCAAATCGGGGTTTCTGCCCGAAATTAAAGACAACAAGAGCAGGCCATCGGCCTCGTTGCTCAACTGTAAAGTATTACCAGGAAATAACCAAACTGGCGAGCTGCATAGCTGTTTTACACGGCCGATATAGGCATCTAAGTCTTTATTTATCAATATACTACTACCAATCAGCACGAGATCAACGGCCTCTATGCCAGGTGTTTTGAAGAAGGCAGCCAAGTCCCTGAAGGGAATCCTGTCGGGATCGAGTAACATCACGAACAATTTGCGGCCCGATGTGCGAGCGTTCAAGAGCTCTGGGAAAAACGACATGCTATATTTTTCACAAAGTTAGCCAAAACCTTTTAAATGTGTGACTTTAATAGGCCCATAGCAGTATATTTGTAGTCGGAAGTAGCTGCAATTTCCGAATTGTAGCTATTTTTAACCCCAACAAACACACATATGAACTTGATTATCCCAATGGCCGGGCGAGGCACTCGACTCAGGCCACATACCCTAACGGTACCTAAGCCCTTGGTATCTGTTGCCGGAAAACCTATTGTTCAACGCCTGGTCGAAGACCTCGTGGCTTCTATCGAACACCCATTTGATGAAATTGCTTTCATCATTGGTGATTTTGGCAAAGAAACCGAAGATGCCTTGCTGGCCTTGGCCGAGAAACTCGGTGCTAAAGGCCGTATCTGTTACCAGTTGGAACAGTTGGGCACCGCCCATGCCATCATGTGCGCAAAAGAAGTGCTGCATGGCCCCTGTGTAGTGGCCTTTGCCGATACCTTATTCCGCTCTGGCTTTCGCCTAGATACCGAGCAAGATGGTGTGATTTGGGTACAACAAGTCCCCGACCCCTCTGCCTACGGCGTGGTAAAACTAGATGCCCAGGGCATGATTACCGATTTTGTAGAAAAACCCAAAACTTTTGTCAGCGACCTGGCCATCGTGGGTATTTATTACTTCAAGGATGGGGAATATTTGAAATCAGAGTTGCAATATCTCCTCGACAATGATATCCAGCAAAAAGGCGAGTTCCAACTCACCGATGCGCTCGAAAATATGCGACTGAAAGGCACTAAATTTGCCCCTGGCCAAATCAGCGAATGGCTTGATTGCGGCAACAAAGATGCTGTGGTGTTTGCGAACCAACGTGTACTAGACTTTAACGGCCCTCAGGCGAATATAGACCCGAGCGTTAAAATCTTGAACTCTACCATCATCCAGCCTTGCTTCTTGGCTCCTGGTGTGCAGGTCGAAAATGCCGTGGTTGGCCCCTACGTAAGCCTTGGCTTGAACACGCAGGTGCGCAACGCTGTGGTTTCCAACAGCTTGGTACAAGATGGCAGCACCATTGAAAACGTCATCATGAAAGACTCGATGGTGGGCAGCAAGGTGGTTATTTCCGAGGGTAGCAAAATTTACAACGTAGGCGATTATACGGTGCTTTAAGCGTTAGCTGGCTTTTGTAATTTTAATATTTTTGGGCCTCCCCTCGCATGCGCTCGGGGCGTAGAGCCATTTGCAGGAGCAAATGGTTCACTTGCTACAAATGTACATTGAGTACATTTGTTTTTGCTTCGCAAAACCGCTGCGTTCATGCTCCGGGTTCGCTGTTCGCTCATACCTTGGGGCATACGCCCCTGCGGTACGGCCTACGGCCGCCCTTCGCATCGCTAGGCCGTTTTTTGCGCTGGTTTGCTTAATTGGCACAAGCAGAAGGGCACTATAGCAGAAAAAGTTCCTAACGATTAAAGTGCAACGATATTAGTCAAATGTGTGTTTAAATTTAAAATGCGATTTGTTTGATTTATATTTGCATAATAATGCTAAAGTTATGACGGTAAACAATCTTTACTCAAAAATCAACCAGCTACAAGAAGAACGTTTAGCTGAACTTATGCTCTTTGTTGAATACTTACTCAACAAGGACAAAAATGCTCATGAGCAGCATGCTGAAAAACGAAAGCCCAAATTTGGAAGTGCAAAAGGGACTTTTATAATGTCTCCCAATTTTGATGAGCCTTTAGATCATTTTAATGACTACATGCCATGAAGGTACTCCTTGACACGCATACGTTCATATGGCTGCTTGAAGGTAGTGAAAATTTGAGCCCAAAAGCACTAAATACGATTGAATCAGAACATACTGTATGTTTTTTAAGCGTTGCAAGTCTTTGGGAAATGGCCATAAAGGTCAGTATTTCGAAATTAGAAATAGCTGTTCCGTTTGAAGAAGTCAATCAAATGGCATTGGCAAACGGCATAGAAATATTGCCCATTACGTTTGAGCATACCAATATAGTAGCACAACTGCCTTTCCACCACAAAGATCCCTTTGACCGGATTATTATTGCTCAAGGCTTTGTTGAAAATATGACTATAATCTCTGCTGATAATAACTTTGAACTTTACACCCGCAATATCTTATGGTAGTTCATGTTGTTTCCTCGAGGGGATGTCTTCGGCAGCGCAACGCCCCAATAATTCTACATACTACTACCTAGAAATCCTGCCCGATGGAGAAGTAGAAAATTGGTTTTTGAACCCGGCCTGTTTCAATGCCCCAAGCGTAGTCTAACTTGATAAAGTAACCAAACAACATGGCCCGAGCACCCAAACCAGCACCCATCACCAATGGGTTTCGGAAATACTGCACCGTAACCGTTACTGGCGCATAATCCTGCGGACGCTCAGCATTCGTTATAACCTTGGTATTCAATGGATTATCACTACTAAAGGGATTTAATCCCTGCCAGGCTGTACCCGCATCCATAAAGGCTACCAATTGGAAGGTACGCAAGAAGTTGGAGCGCAATGGTCGCTTGCTAAAATAGTTAAACAGTGGCACCCTGGCTTCAATATTGGCCAAAGCGTAGCTGTTACCGTTGCGGATGTTGTTGGCAAAGCCACGCAGGTTGGTGGCCAGCACTTGGTAGCTAAAGCTCTGGTCGTCAGGCACGGGTATCTCGTTGTTGTACTTGGGTAGCAGCCAGTTTTCAACACCGCCCAGGAAGTACAAGAACTTATCAGAACCGAAGGAACTTGAGCCAGCGGCACGCATAGCCAACACGCTGTGCTTGAACAACGGTATGTAATGGCGGGCATCTACGCCCAACACGCCCATAAGCCCAACAGATGGGTCGATATTCAAGCGGTTATTGGCCAGGTTGGCCTGAAACCTATTGTAAAATTCAGCGGTGAATTTGTACCGAGTGCCGTTTAATATATTGGTGTTGATGGTAATGGCATTGTCGAAAACATACTCCAAACGTAAACCAATACGTTGCTCCGAGTAGGTGTTTATGGCCAGCGAGATTGGGTCGGTAGCCAATGGTACAAATTTATCGTCGCGCGCTGTCACGGTGGCGCGAACACTACGGTAAATATCAAAGGGCCATTTATACTGTGCCTGTACCAGGTGCGTAATAGTTTTAGCCCGGAACGCATAATCGGCCGGAACCCCAACACCTTCGATATTGTAGGCATTGCTCACCCCACGGCGATACACCGAATAGGTCTGATCGAGCCTACGTTTGCGGTTGTTGTAGGTTAAAAAGTACTCCATACCATTGAACGAGAAGGGGATACGCATGCCGCCTTCCAAGGTATGGTCTTCAAATACATCCTCGATGCTGGTTTTCACCAAGAAGCCCATAGGCGGGTATTGATAGCCCTGACTACCTGCAAAGTTGGGTAGCAAGCCGCCAAACATAATGCTATTGTCCATCTGCGTTACCAGGTCGTTGATGCGGAAACGGACCTTGTATGGCACCACCTTGGTGCTTACAAATTTAGGCACATTGGGCTTGGTAGGCGTATTATTGGCCGCGTTTGGCGCTTGTAGCAGTACCGAGCCTTGCTCGTTCACCAACATTTGGGCGGCGGGCTCGGCTTGTTTTACTGGCTCGGGCGCAGGATCTTGCAGTGGGCGTGGTATTTCGATATCGTCAAAACGGCTTTGGAACAAGTAGCTTTCCAACTCGTTCAACAGGGAGTCCAGCGCAGTGGTGTCGCCACGCACATTATCAGGTTCGGGTACAATGGGCTCAACGGGGGCAACGACCTCAACCTTGGGTGGTTTATTGGCTTTTTCCGTGACTTTAGCGCTTCTGCGTTGGCGGAACACGGTGTTTTTTTCCGTAATCTGCTTGCTCCAGTCCAATTTATCAGTATACACCACGTAGCGGTTATCCTTCTGGAATAAGTAGCTGGCCATGCCATTGTTGGCTAAGCTAAAATCATTGATGCCCCGGGCAAAAGTTTGGCTAGCCCAACTGCGGGTTTTGGGGAGATAAACCGGCAGGGTAAAACTGGTATCTAGGCTGTTGGGCTCTATTTCAAGCACTGAATCGGCGTGCATGACAACTTCTGAGCCATCCTTGAATTTATATACCCGGTTGTAGTAGGCAAAAACAGTGTCAACCATACCCGTGTGTAAAGTATGGTGTCCAGCAGCATCGCTTATCCAAACGAGGTGCGTACTATCAAGGCTTTTTACTTGAAATTCGTTGGCGTTGGGTGTGTTGGTAATGTTGTACAACTCGGCTGTTGGATTGTCTAGGTCGTACCAGAACAAGTCGTAATTGCCCAAGGGCAAAATGGTATCGAGACTTTCCTGTACAAAGTTGATATTGGGGCGATTAGAGGAAAAAACAATGCCTTTTTTGCCGTTGAAGTAGGCGTAACTGGCATCGCGATAATCCCAAAAATCTTTGCTGATGGGTTTTAGACCACGGTTGGCCGAGAAGGTAAACAGGTTGGAATACCCGCCTAATATAGCCGTGATGACCATATCTTTATCGTTGATATAATCTACCGAGAGCACCCGTTCAACACCTTCTACAGGGGTGTAGGTCTTGGTTTCATCTTTGAGGTTGTAGGTAATCAGCTTGATATCGTCCTGTTTCTCGTAGTAGATGGCCAAGTTTTTACCCGTTGCCGACCAGGCGATGAGCGGGTAGCCGTAATCGGTAGCTTGCAGGTTATTTCGGGTACCAGATTTAAATATCAGCTTGGGTTGGGCCTCATCGGCTAGCTTCAGGTATACGCGGGTTTTCCCGATGTCGTTGGTCACATAGGCCAAGGTTTTGCCATCCGGGCTGAGGGCTACTTTCGTTACCCTTGGGCGTTTTTTAATGGCCGGGATAAACACTTGCTCCGATTTAAGGTCGGGAAAAATCAGCCCTTGCACATCTTGTTCGTAGCGTTCGCGGTAGAAATCGTGCCAGCCCTCGGCCACCACGTTGAAGGGCGTACCGGTTACATACAGGAAGCCACTCTCGATGCTGCGGTTGATGCGGGTCAAGTACAGCAAGTTTGAAACAGTTGATTTATCGTAGAGCTGCGACACGAAAAACCAGAAGGAATGGCCTGCCAACTTGGGGTCTTCATCGGCTAGCCGTTGAAAATCGGTGTAATCGCCCGATAGGATTTTATCCCTCAATCGGAGGTCCTCGGCCACGGTCCAGTCTTGCGCTACATACGATACAATACCCTCGGTAAACCACACAGGCAGGCTCAGCAGCATGTTGTTTTGCAAGATTTCCTGGAGGTTATCGCCGAAAACCATGTGCGAGAGCAGTACCTTGGCTATACCCTCGCGAATCTGGCGGCGGAAGTCGTTATGGTCGCCATTAAAATGTATAAAAACCTTATTTTCAACTATTTTGGTCACGCCGCCGGTGTTGTAAAAAATATCTTCCTTACCGATGTTGCTTTGTTTTAGGTCGGTAATATCCGTGTACAAAACCAGGGCAATTTTCCCGCCAAGGCGGTATTCCATCAGGTTTTGGAGGTTTTCATATTCGCCCTCGGCCACTTGGAACGCGAATTTGGCCAAGTTCTGATCCTTGCGGTCGTAATAGGTTATAAAGTGCTTGGTCTCGTATTGAAACCAGCTGAACTCGTGGAACTGCACACGGTTTTTCCCGAACTCTGTATTAATTTGAGCCCAGCCGCTGAGTTGGAGTAGCGCCAAACACACCGTCAGGCCAAGGCGATATAGCTGTAATTTCATTTTCGTTTCAATGTGCTAAATAATAAAAGCAGGTATGGATGTGCTAGGCTGTTCGGATAACCGCGCAAGCAACCCGGAAGGCCGCTGGCCGCAGGACAGCGGGTGCGCCTGACGCGAAGCGGCGGCGTACCGAGCCGTAGGCGAGCCTGGAGGACTGCGACCCCGGGTGCGCAGCACGCGGGGATGCGCCCAAAACAAAACAACGTAAAAGTAGCTTTTTTTGGTAAATATGGCTCTCGAAAAGCCAAGTTTTAGCGCCCAAGTAGCTTGGCCCAATTACATAACGTATGCGAAGCGAAAGATGTTTGTTTGGGCGCCCCGGCGCGATGCGCCGTCGGCGTGCTCCGGGGTTCGTGCGGTCGCTTCGCTCCCTTACGGAGCACTTCGTGGTTCGCTATGCTCCGTGCTGCGCACCAGCGCCTACGGCGCTGCCCTTCGCATGCCTGGCGCAAAAAGCTTGGCTTTGCTGAAATACCTTCAATAAGCAGAGAAAAGCGCTAAAATTTTGAAATTTCCCAAAAAAGCCATATCATTGTTGACGAATTCATAAAAATACGCCTATGAGAAGGGAAATTGACCTTGATCAAATCGATTTGCAAATCCTATCTATTTTGATGCAGGATGCCAAAACGCCTTACACCGACATCGCGAAGCAGATACACGTATCGGGCGGTACCGTGCACGTACGCATGAAAAAACTAGAGCAACTCGGTATTGTAAAAGGTGCCAACTTGGTGGTTGATTACGCCAAACTAGGCTACGACATCAGTGCTTTTTTGGGCATTTACCTCGATAAAAGCTCGCTATATGACCAAGTGGCCCGCGACTTGGATAACATCCCCGAGATAGTGGAAGCCAATTATACCACGGGTTTGTACAACGTTTTTGCGAAGATTGTTTGTAGAGACACCGACCACCTGCGTGAGGTTTTACACGATAAGATACAGAAAATCAATGGCATACAGCGTACCGAGACCTTTATATCCCTACAAGAGAGCATCAACAGGCCCATTGAAATTTTTGACCCAAAAAGTCATGATTTGTAGCGATATTCGCGGATTCATTTATCTCCCCTCCATCAGATGACCCGTTTACTACTCTCTCTCTTTGCGCTTTTATTTAGCGCTGTATATTCGAATGCACAGACCGAAGTTGCATTTACCTGCCCCGATTTGACCATCGACACCTTCAAGGTACTCGATATTTCAAAAAATAAGCTGAGCCTGATATTGCAGGTTAAAAATAATGGTTCGGCAGTGCTCGACCTACAAAATGGCAAGAGCATCAAGCTGGCGTTCCAGCTGTATAGCTCGCCTGAGCCTGAATTAAACGATAAAGCCGTGATGATTGCCAACAAAGGCATCAAGGATTTGAGCACCATCAGCATGGTATCGCCCGGCAATATCGGAATATTAAAAATTGATACCAAGTTTGAACAAAGCGCCGAGCAGCCCAACTACATCATCGTGAAGATTTTGACCATGGGCATCAGCGAATGCGACGAAAACAATAATACCATTTCAATCAGCCGAGCACAGCTGGAAGCGAACTTCCCGCAAAATATGCTGAGCAATGCCAAGCCTGTTGTACTTGAAAACAACAAAAAAGGCAAATTGGACAAGGTTGAAGCCAGTAAAGCCGTAACCGACACGATGTACGTAGGCTTGCCCATTGAAGCCATGAACTTTGTGGTAGATACTCTACCTCCCGCCGATACAGCCATGGCCTTGGTTGACAAACCTGCAAAAAAGGCGAAGAAAGCCAAAAAAGAAAAGAAAGCCAAGACCGCAAAAGCCGAAACCGCCCCTAAACTGGATAAAGAACCTAATTTGCCCGTCTTGGATGAATTAGCTGACAACAGCCAACCGCTGACTGATACCACGGTGGTCAAGTCGAAAACTAAAAAAGCCAAGAAGGAAAAAATCAAGAAAGAGAAGCCTGCTAAACCCGAAGTGAACTTAGAAGAAATAGTTGACAACGGCCAACCGTTGACTGATACCACGGTGGTCAAGTCGAAAAATACAAAAGTCAAGAAGGAGAAAGTCAAAAAGGAAAAACCCGCCAAACCCGAAGTGTACGAAACGCAAGACAACTGGACCGCTGTGTATTACGATGAAGGTGAAGGTTGCCCGGATTTGCGCATCGACAGCGTTGTCATCAATAAATTCAAACGTAAAAAAGCAACCGTAACCCTGTACATCAGCAATGTGGGTGAGGTCGCAGCTAATTTATATGGCGCTGAAAAAGGTTATCAAGATAATGTGGCCTGGCGTGGATTTTTATCTGGCGACCGTAGCCTGAACAAAGGCGATATCATGACCGGTGGCGGTTTTCTAGTAGATTTGCCCAACGATGGCAAAGTTGAGCCCAACACACAGATTGCCGTTAAGGTAGAGGTAGATATGCCTAAGTACACCCGCTATACACCCATCTTGGTGATGCGCATTGATGCCTTCCAAACCTTGCGCGAGTGTAGCGAGATGAACAACAATGCATCAGTCATTTTACGTTAACCCCAAAGGACGCAACACCGTGGAAGCATTTGATATAAATTTTTACACCGAGGGGGTAGAAAACCCCTTGGCCAATGAGGACAAGACCCTCGCTTGGCTTTGCGACGTTATTCGCGAGGAGTCAGGCGCTGTAGATACCTTATCTTTTATCTTTTGCGATGATGATTACCTGTACGACTTAAACGTAGAGTACCTTGACCATGACACCCTGACCGACGTGATTACCTTCCAATATACCGAAGGTGTGGTGCACGGGGACATATTTATCAGCGTGGAACGCACCGAGGATAATGCTCGGGATTTTAACGTGAGTGCCGAACAAGAACTACACCGGGTGCTGGTACACGGCGTACTGCACATGTTGGGCTACAAGGATAAAACCGAGGCCGACGAGCAGTTGATGCGTCAAAAAGAGAACTATTACTTGGCCAAAAGGGCATAATATTGATCAAAAGCAAACAAATCAGACAGGATACACGTTTATTTAAAGAATTATCCATATATTTACATATCTAAACGGAACAAAGCCGTTGCCCCCCGCATATGAATCCCATTACAAATATCGTAGCGTTAGAAAATGGAACCGAGGTATTACGTGCAATCGCTCACCCGATTCGCATGGCTATGATTATGTTGTTGCATGAACAAAAGCAATTGTCCGTAACCGAGATACACGAAGCCTTAAACATCGAGCAGGCTATTGCATCGCATCATTTAAGGATTTTGAAGGACCGCGATGTGGTAAAATCAACCCGTGACGGTAAAAATATTTTGTACGTGTTGAAATCGGATGGTTTTTACGAGGTCGTCCGTATCATAACGGAGCAGATTTAATCAAACTTTCGCCATTTTGCAACGTTAGGAGATAATTATTAGGCGTTCGTCTATTTATGGCATACTTTTAAGTGCCTTTTACGTTACTTTGAGAACTTATTGATGTGTCGGCATGGTGATGCCGCATTAGCTTATGAAATTATTAAATTTTATTTATATGAACTTGAAATATATCGCGCTGGTAGCCGTGGCTGCCGCAGCATTTTTCATGGCAGCGGGCCCCAAGGGTGACCCGGCGAGCAAAGAAAAATTATTGATGCAATTGATTTTGGATGGTCTTGGGCAGTTACACTTTGCCCCAGGGCAAGTAGACGATAATTTCTCGACGCGTGTGTACGATTTGTATGTAGACAGAATGGACTACAACAAACGCATCTACACCAATGAGGATATCAAAAAACTACAAGCCTTCAAGACTAAAATTGACGACCAAGTACTGGAAGGCGATTATAAATTCTTCAACCTTTCGCTCGAGTTGTTCGACAAGCGCATGGTTGAAATTGAAACTTATTTCGAGGATATTTTAGCCAAACCCTTTGACTTTAATACCAAGGAACAGTTTGAAAGCGACCCCGAGAAGATGAACTTTGCCGCCGATTCAAAAGAACTACGCGAACGCTGGCGCTTATTCCTCAAGTACAGCGTACTTGACCGCTTAATGACCTTGAAAGAGCGTCAGAAAGAAAGTGCTGAAAAAGGCGAAAAAACCGAGCTAAAAACGGATGCTCAACTCGAGGTTGAAGCCCGCACTAAAGTTTTGGAAATTCAACGCGACTGGTACAAACGCATGACCAAGTTCGACCGCGAAGATCGCCTTGAAGTGTACCTCAACTGTATCACTAGTTCATATGACCCACACACCAATTACTTTGCACCGGAAGACAAAGAGAACTTTGATATCGGTATGTCGGGTAAACTGGAAGGTATTGGTGCCAGCCTACGCGAAGAGAACGGTTACACGAAAGTAATTAGCATTGTACCGGGTTCTCCATCTGCCAAACAAGGCGAACTCAAAGAAAACGACCTTATCTTGGCCGTGGCCCAAGGCGATGCAGAGCCCGTTGACGTGGTTGATATGAAACTAGACGACGTGGTGAAAAAAATCCGCGGCGCTAAGGGTACAACCGTTCGCTTGACCGTTAAAAAACCTGACGGAACCGAAAAAATCATCTCGATTGTCCGCGATGTAGTGGTGATGGAAGAAAGTTTTGCTAAATCAGCCGTGCTGACCGATAAAAACACCAAGCGCAAAATTGGTTTTATCCATTTGCCTAAGTTCTACGCCGACTTTGACGACCGCAACGGTCGCCGTTGTTCTGTAGACATGAAAAAAGAAATCGAGAAGCTCAATGCCGAAAACGTTGACGGAATCATTATCGACCTCCGCTTCAATGGTGGTGGCTCTCTTACCGACGTGGTGGATATGAGCGGCTATTTCTTCGATGAAGGCCCAGTGGTTCAGGTT
Organism: uncultured Saprospiraceae bacterium; assembly: GCA_964508975.1. Lineage (GTDB taxonomy): Bacteria > Bacteroidota > Bacteroidia > Chitinophagales > Saprospiraceae > CAZDVQ01. The sequence continues at coordinate 17,561 of CAZDVQ010000011.1, read as the reverse complement.
AAAAGCCGCGAAACTCGCCCCTACGTGATGAGCGATAAAGACCCTAAAGTTTTATACGATGGGCCCTTGGTTATCTTGATCAACGGCTACTCGGCATCAGCCTCTGAAATCATGGCGGCGGCTTTACAAGATTATGGCCGTGCGGTTATCGTTGGTTCTACTTCATTCGGCAAAGGAACTGTTCAACGCTTTTTCGACCTTGACCAAGCGGTGACCGGATACAATGACATCAAACCGCTAGGTGCGGTTAAAATGACCATCCAGAAGTTTTACCGCATCAATGGTGGTTCTACTCAACTGGAAGGTGTTCGCCCCGATATCGAATTACCAGATCCTTACCGTTACATCGAGGTAGGCGAGCGCGAGGAAGACTACCCGATGGAATGGACCGAAATTTCACCGGCTAGCTACAAAAAAATCAACAACATCGGCAACTTGGATGCCATCAAGCTCAAAAGCCAAACGCGCGTTAAAGCCGACCCCGTTTTCCAACGAATCGAAGCCCAAGCGCTTTGGATGAAGTCGAAACGCGACGAAACGCAATACCCGCTGAGCATCACAGCTTATGAAGCTTGGGAAAAAGACCTTGAAACTCAATCGAAACAGTTTGAAGACATCAAAGTCAAAACGCCAAATGTCGACATCGACTATACCAAGGCCGATGCAGCCCTTGAAGTAGACGAATCCATTAAAAAACGAACTAAAGAATGGTTCGAATCGCTCGGTGAAGACCCTTACGTGAACGAAGCGGTTAATATCATCGGCGATATGGTTCGCAAAAAATAAGCATGCCTCCATGCATTAAACAGGAGTTCAAGTAATTGGACTCCTGTTTTTTTTTATAAGTACTCGGGTAGCATTTGATATCCGAACGAAATAGCGGTATTTTCGCCTTGGACGAAGTCCCCAATTCGCGCTAAAGCCTGTTGTATGCGTTTACCTTTTTCATATAGTTTTGTCGAGTTGCTCTTATTCGGGTATTGTAAGCCGAATCCCAAGCAGTTACAACAGCTCAAAGGCCAAACAATCCTAATCACGGGTGCTAGTTACGGCATTGGCGAGGCACTGGTTCGGGAACTTGCTCATGTCCAAGTAGAATTAATTCTCGTAGCTCGGACCGCTGAAAAGCTAGAGCAGTTAAAACTTGAATTGGCCAACGCTCCTGCTCACATACAGGTTTATCCCTGTGATTTGAGCCAAACTACGGCTGTAGAAAAGCTCTTGGCCCAACTGCAAAACCATCACCCCAACATCCATGTAGTGGTGAACAACGCTGGTAAATCTATCCGGCGCCCCTTAATGCAGTCCTTGGATCGTTACCACGACTTTACCCGGACCATGAACTTGAATTACTTGGCTCCCGTACAACTTTTACTGGGCCTTATACCCACATTACAGCGGAGCAAAGGGCATATCATCAACGTTTCAGCGGTGAATGTACTATTGACACCAGCACCCTACTGGGCAGCTTATCAAGCTTCTAAAACGGCTTTCGACCAGTGGCTACGATCGGCGAGCCCCGAGTTGGAAGCTAATGGTGTGGCTTGCAGCCATATTTACTTACCCCTGGTTCGAACGCGTATGATTGAACCTACCGCCGCCTATAAAAATATGCCCGCCATGCATGTTGAACACGTTGCCTGCCTGTTGGCCAAGACCATGACGAACCGTAGGCGTATATACCGCCCCTGGTGGTTGATTTTTGGACAACTGGCCTCGGTGCTTTTCCGCAGGCTAGGCGAATTTGCCATGACCCGCCAAACCAACAAAAAACAATAATACTATGCCTATTTCTATCCGGCCTTGGACCATTGAACTGGTTTATGGCCTTCGTCGACCTGATAATCGCCATGCTTAGATATTTTAAACTTTACCACATCGGTCTGCTCCGGCCAAAGGGTATCGCTGCTTTTGTGCAAGCGCAGGCACAGCATGGGTTTAACTTGATGACCTTGCTGGCTTATGCCGCAAAAATGTTCCCGCAACGGCTTGCCCTAAGCGACGACCATCAGGCCTACACCTATGCACAACTCGAACAGGAATCGCTTCAAATGGCCGCCTATCTACAAGGCTTAGGCATCCAAAAACACCAGAACCTAGGTATTTGGTGCCGAAGCCACACGGGTGCAGTGTTGGCCTTATTCGCTAGTGCAAGGCTAGGCGCCCATGTATACTTGCTCAATGCCGAAATGAGCGCCGAGCAACTCGCTAAACTCTGCCAGCAACGCCAACTCAAACATATTATACACGATCAAAACCTAGCAAGTACGCTTGAACAAGCTAATGTAGTAGCCAAAGCACACTGTATTGAAGCGCTCCGTTTGGGTATGCAAGCCGCTTTGCCTCTTAATAAACTGTCCCGCTGTTACGGGAATCACGTGGTGGTGCTCACGGGTGGCACTACCGGCGACTTTAAATCGGCAGCCCGAAAACCATCCATCGCACAGTTCTTGAACCCCTTTCTCGACCTGCTCCACAAGCTCAACTTAAACCAATACAGTAAAGTCTTTATCCCCACACCTATTTATCACGGCTACGGCCTTTCGGCCTTGTTTATTTCGTTCATGTTGGGGGCCCGGGTGTATTTGAGTCCAAAATTCGAGGCCGAAAAAGCCTGTCAACTCATACAGGCCGAGCAAGTTGAAGTGTTGGCACTCGTGCCTTTAATGCTGCACAAAATGTTGGCTATCAAGCCCGAGGCATTACGCTCGGCCCGATGCATCATATCGGGTGGTGCGGCGTTAAACCCAAGTTTGGTAGAGGCTAGTATACAGCAACTCGGGCCAATTTTACATAATTTGTACGGCACCACCGAGGCAGGTTTTTCCATCATGGCCATGCCACAGGATTTGGCCACGAACCCCAATACCATTGGCCGACCCATTACTGGCGTGCGGGTAAAAATGGAGCCGCTGGGCCATAGCTCCAACATGGGGCATTTGTGCATCGCCAACCGCTGGGCGGTATCTTTATCGGGCAAGGCTTATGTACCCACGGGCGATATTGCCTACACCGATGCCCAGGGTTTGTATTACCTACAGGGCCGTGTAGATGACATGATTGTATCCGGTGGCGAGAATGTGTATCCCATTGAGCTAGAACTGGTTTTGTTGCAGCACCCGGGGCTCGATGCCGTGGCGGTTATCGGAATTGCCGACCCTATTTTTGGGCAACGCCTCAGGGCTTTTGTACAGCCTAAGCCAGGCTTTGAGGCATTGACAGAACAAGCGCTGCTAGATTGGTTGCAAGGCAAGGTGGCCCGTTACCAAATGCCCAAACAAATCGAGCTGAGGACCCAGCTACCCTATACGGCCATCGGAAAGCTAGATAAAAAACAACTGCGGGGATAGCATATTTTTTATGTTTTTTTTTGGGCGTTGCGCCGCTACGCGGGGCGTATGCGATACGCCCCTACATGCGCGTCGCCGCTCCTTTCCGCGCTCGGCTGTTCGCCTCGGTGCTGCGCACTGCCGCCTGCGGCGGCCCGCTCCAAGCAGCTAACGCAGGAATCCTGTACTGGTGGAAAATATATCAACTGAATTGACCCAAAACTAAAAAAGAGCCGCTTCTATACAGAAGCGGCTCTCATAATATACCTAGTTTTTAATCACCCTGCTTACGCCAGTACCTTGTGCAGTACGGACACGGATGATATACATACCAGAAGGCAAAGTTGTCAAATCTAAATTATTGGTAGCCTGTTGGCTCAATAATAGACGACCTTCCAATGAGAATAATTCTGCGCTTTCTACATTAGCAGCTTGAATGAACAATATGCCATTAGTAGGATTAGGGAATAATTCAATTCGTAAATCGGCAATACTTGGAATACCTACACTCGTTACGTTTGCCGCTACTGATTCTGCAAAACAACCATTAGCGTCCGTAATTTCAACAGTATAGCTACCATTTTGTGTAGCGACGTATGTATTAGTAGTTGCGCCAGCAATTACGTTGCCATTGAAATACCATTGGTAAGTAGCCGAACCAGTTGCTGTACTTAGTGTATTATCTGTGTTGCTTACGATTGGCGTAGTAGCCGCCGTACTAGCTGCCACCGTAGAACTTGCCGTAGCGGTACATGTACCAGAAGTTACCGTAACCGAATAAACACCTGCTGCTAAACCTGAGATGGTTTGAGTTGTTGCACCATTGCTCCAAAGGTAAGATGTACCTGCCGAGGTAGCCACTTCACCATTGTCATTACCACAAGTAGTAGGTATAGCTGTATTACTGACAACTAAGTTATTCACAGCTGCAACCGTAGCAGAGGCGATAGCAGTACAACCATTGGCATCGGTAGCCGTTACGTCATAAACACCAGCAGCTAAACCTGTGATAGTTTGTGTAGTGGCACCATTTGACCATAAGTAAGTAGCACTTGCACTAGCCGTAACAGTAGCCGTACCGGTATTACTACCGCATGCGTCATCCGTAGCAGAAGCACTTGATGTCAATACGCTAGATGCTGCAACGTTAGAAGTCGCCGTAGCAGAACAACCATTAGCCGTTACTGTTACGGTGTAATCACCAGCAGCTAAGTTGTTGATAGTTTGTGTGGTAGCACCATTTGACCATACGTAAGTACCTGTTGCTGTAGTTGCAACCGAACCGTTATCTAAACCACAGCTTGTAGCTGTTGCTGTATTGCTCGTGCTTACACCAGTAGAAGCTGCTACGTTAGCCGTAGCCGTAGCCGTACAGCCGCCAGAAGTTACAGTAACAGTATAATCACCAGCAGCCACAGCAGTTATGGTTTGTGTAGTTGCACCATTGCTCCAAGCGTAAGTACCTGTTGCAGTAGTTGTAACCGAACCGTTAGACAGGCCGCAAGTAGTTGCCGTAGCAGTATTGCTAGTAGTAACAGCAGAAGAAGATGCCACAGTAGCGGTAGCAGTAGCCGTACAACCCGTAGTTGGGTTAGTTACTGTAACGGTGTAATTACCTGCTGCTAAGTTAGCGATAGAAGAGGTAGTTGCACCATTGCTCCATAAGTAAGTGCCGCTAGCAGATGTCAAGACTGAACCATTGTTCAAGCCACAAGTGGTAGGGGTTGGGGTAGTAGTTGTACCAAACAAGTTACTTGCGCCAACGTTAGCCGATGCCGTAGCAGTACAACCACCAGCAGTAACGGTAACGGTATAAGTACCCGCTGCTAATCCTGTAAGGGTTTGAGTAGTTGCGCCATTTGACCATACATAAGTACCAGTTGCACTAGTTGTAACCGAGCCATTAGACAAACCGCAAGAAGTAGAAGTAGCCGTATTGGTCGTAGTTACTGCGTTAGAAGCTGCAACTGTAGCAGTAGCCGTAGCAGAACAAGCGCCCGAAGTAACGGTTACAGTGTAGTTACCTGCCGCTAAGCCTGTAATAGTTTGAGTAGTTGCACCATTAGACCATAAGTATGTACCTGCTGCGCTAGTTGATACCGAACCATTAGTCAAACCGCAAGAAGTCGCGGTAGTGGTATTAGTGGTAGTCAATGCCGCAGAAGTAGTGATAGTTGATGTAGCCGTAGCAGTACAACCATTAGCGGTAACAGTAACAGTGTAGCTACCTGCCGCTAAGCCTGTGATAGTTTGGGTAGTTGCGCCATTGCTCCAAGCGTAAGTACCTGTTGCACTAGTGGTGATAGCGCCATTATTAAGACTGCAAGACGCATTAGTAGCTGTATTGGTAGTTGTAAGACCAGTACTTACAGCTACCGAAGCGGTAGCAGTAGCCGTACAACCCGTAGTAGGATTAGTTACTGTAACGGTATAGGTACCTGCTGCTAAGTTAGCGATAGTAGAGGTAGTTGCACCATTATTCCATAAGTAAGTACCACTAGCCGATGTAAATACAGAACCATTGTTCAAGCCACAAGTCGTAGGGGTAGCCGTATTGGTAGTACCAAATAAGTTACTTGCGCCAACGTTAGCTGATGCTGTAGCTGTACAGCCATTAAAGGTTACTGTAACGGTATAAGTACCCGCTGCCAAACCTGTAAGCGTTCGGGTAGTCGCACCATTTGACCATAAGTATGTACCAGTAGTAGCACTAGTGGTTACTGAACCATTATTCAAACCACAAGTTGTTGAGGTAGCCGTATTGGTAGTTGTAATACCAGTGCTAGCTGCAACGTTAGCCGTAGCTGTAGCAGTACAACCGTTAGAGGTAACGGTTACGGTATAGTTACCTGATGCTACATTTGTAAGCGATTGAGTAGTTGCACCGTTAGACCATAAGTAAGTACCCGTAGCACTAGTAGTAACCGAACCATTGCTCTGACCACAAGTTGTTGCCGTAGCTGTATTGGTAGTTGCAAGTGCAGTACTAGCTGCAACGACAGCCGTAGCAGTAGCCGTACAACCATTAGAGGTAACTGTAACGGTATAAGTACCTGCTGCTATATTCGTAAGCGTTTTAGTTGTACCACCGTTAGACCATGAGTATGTACCAGTATTAGCACTAGTTGTAACCGAACCATTGTTCAAACCACAAGTTGTTGCCGTAGCCGTATTAGTAGTTGTAATACCTGTGCTTGATGCGATAGTAGAAGTAGCAGTAGTGGTACAGCCTGCACTAGAAGTAGCTGTAACGGTATAGTTACCTGCTGCCAATCCTGTGATAGTTGATGTTGTAGCCCCGTTGCTCCATAAATAGGTAGCTGTTCCTGATGCGATACTTGTCAAGGAACCATTATTAAGACCGCAGGTAGTAGCGGTAGCTGTATTAGCGGTTGAGAATACACCACCTGATGGCACTGTAGCCGAAGCGGTAACGGTACAGCCCGAAGCCGTAGTGATCGTAACGGTATAAGTCCCTTGCGATAAACCGGTAGCCGTTTGGGAAGTTGCACCATTACTCCATAAATAAGTACCTGCTAAACTAACGCTTGCAGTACCATTGTTCAAGCCACAAGTAGGCGCTGCAGTAGTAACCGTATTGGTAATTGCAGGGCCGCTATAAGCCACCAATGCACTAGAAGTTGCAGTACAGCCATTAGTACCAGTTACCGTAACGCTATATCTATTAGGTGCAAGATTGCTGATTGAAGCAGTAGTTGCACCATTGCTCCATAAGTAAGTGCCCAAGCCAGTAGGTACCGAAGCTGAACCATTGCTAAGCCCACAAGTTGTAGATACACCAGTAGCCACCACAGAGCTTACAAAGTTTGTACAAGTGCCCAAACAAGCGCTATTACCAGGGGAATTGAATGGGGCTTTTCCTACAAAGTTAGATTGCAGCCCTGTTCTTCTCCAGTTGCCTAATAAGGATGCATCGTAAGTAGCGCCCGTAGAAGCAGCATTAACGATAGTACTAATACTCGTATTATCACCATCGGCATGGCCTTGATTAAACTTATAGTAAGCCAATAAGCCAGTCTCATTACCAGCCAATTCTTTATTCTTATTATCATTGATTTCAGCACAAGATTTAGCTACCGTCCATACACGTACATCATCCAGTTTAGCATAGAGGTAATTGCCACCAGCTAAAGTTGGATGTTTGCACAAAGGTAAAGTAGTGGTAGAGTTGGTCATACCACCGCCTGGAACAGTAGTGGAGGTAATAAGTACACCATCTTTATAGGCTCGCAATACCGACCCATCATAAGTAGCAGCCAAGTGATACCAAGTAGCGCCAGACAATGGCCCAAATGAAGCGACATAATAATTGCCATTCGCGCCTTGTACATGTGCAGCACCACGATTAGAGGCGGTATTATGGTCCCAAATAATACCCATATTTGCACCGTACATAGGGCCACTAAAAAAACCACTGGTGGGCGCAAAACTACCTCTTACCCAACATTCAAATGTCCAGTTGGCGAAAGTAGTGCTACTGGTGACAATAGGCGTATTAACGGCTGTATAGCCAAAACCATTGAGGTTTGTAAAGTCCAAAGCATTTTCGTTACAGCTTTGTACATAGCCTGACTTAGTGAAGCTCGTTATAAAGTTCGAAGTAGCTGTATTAAGGGTTGAACCTTGAATAGAGGCATTGCTAGCAGCAGTAGAGCCATCTGTAAGGGTTGTAATGGTAGCATTATTGCCACCTGCAATACCTTGATTACACCTGAAATAAGCTTTCAAGCCAACCTCGTTACCTACTAATTCTCTATTGAGATTGGCATTAAGTTCAGAGCATGTACGAGCCGTGCTCCAAATACGCACTTCATCAATAGTTCCATTAAAGAACGATGTTGTAGTCGTATTATTAACAGGGTGTTTACCCAAAATAATAGGCGCGGTATTAGCGCCTAATGACCCGCCAACTATAGTAGTGGAGCTAATCAAACCGCCATTTTTATAGGCCTTGATTGTTCCACCATCACATACGGCAGCTAGGTGATACCATGTATTGGCACTCAATTCACCAAAAGAGGCATAATAGTAATTGCCATTAGCCCCTTTAGCCATTGCAGAAGCAATATTGGTAGGGTGATTCCATGTAATGGCTGCCACATCAGAGTATGCAGGACCACTATTAGGCGTGCCTAAACCAGGGCCTGCGGGACTATTTACCCACAGCTCGATGGTCCAGTTGCCATAACCATTGGCTAGATTGGGGACTACATTGGTGATGACATGGTCATTTATACCATCCAATCTAAGTCCATTGTCTTGGGCACTTACTACACCAATAGTTGTAAGCAGCGTCAACAAAGTAACTAAAACTTGTTTCATGTTTAAAAATTTAGGTTATTGAGATTATGCTGTAAAGCTAGGCCGAGCCCCAATAGGTCTAAATAATTTTGCGTGAAACTAGGTTTTGGCTATGTGAAAAGCGCTTTTAAGTTTGTGTGGTATTGAAGTCGTTGAGGTAATTCCCCTATTTGAAGTCCCTCTACCGGGCAAGCCTTATATACCCCCGGGCGGCATTGCCCACACCGATGCCCAGGGTTTTATGACTTGACAGAACAAGCGCTACTAGATTGGATAAACAGCAATTAATTATGGACAAATACTTATTATGTTTTTTGGGGGCGTTGCGCCGCTACGCGGGGCGTATTGCATACGCCCCTACAGGCGCGTCGCCGCTCCTTTCCGCGCTCGGCTACTCGCCTCGGTGCTGCGCACTGCCGCCTGCGGCGGCCCGCTCCAAGCAGCTAACGCAACGCCGCCATTAATGGCGGCGGGAGACGAGGCTTGCCTCGTCTCTACATCTAGGGCGGCTCAGGATAGTGTCACCGAGGCACATTGCTAAGGTAGAAACGACGGCCATGGCCGCCAGGAAGGGTTTTATGATGAATATCTATTACCTGTCCAACTCAAGCTGCGCTCAGCCCAATGCCATTAAGCGTTAATTTTTCAGGGTTTTATAACCACCCCGTCTGCGCTACAGGGTGTAAAACACCCTGTGCGCATCCACCCCTCCTTGAAAAGGAGGGGAACTGGCTTATTCTTTTAAATAACTGTAAATCAAATATTTATAGCAAGGCATGAGCTCCCCTCCTTTTCAAGGAGGGGTGGATGCGAGCGGAACGCAAAGCGTGCAGCGCAGCAGACGGGGTGGTTACAAATTCCGGAAAATGCTGAAAAACAAACAAAATAATTAACGCTTAATGGCTCAGCCCTCAGCACTCATAACTAATAACTGGCCTAGCGATGTGAAGCGGTGGCGCAACGCGCCAGACCCGCAGGGGCCGAGCGACAGCGAGCCGCGCAACGTAGCGCCCCGAGCAACGCGAGGGGAGGCCCCAAAAAATATTTTTAATTTTTTCAGCGTTTATATGAAAAATACATAACTTTGCAATTCAAAGTACTTTTATGCAGGACCAACATCGCGAACATTTTGAAGCTTTAGCCCAGATCAGGGCCATGATGGAACAATCATCAAGGTTTATTTCGTTGAGTGGCCTATCAGGTGTGGCTGCCGGTGTAATTGCCTTGCTGGGCGCACTGGCCATGTATGCCTACCTGGGCGGCTGGAGCCTTGAATACTCGCCCTACTACGTTGATGGGCAATGGCTGGAGCACCCGCTGGGCATTATGCCTTTTACCTTTTTCTTGCTAGATGCCGGTATTGTATTTTGTCTTGCATTGACCCTGGGCACCTGGTTTACTTGGCGCAAGGCCAAGGCACAGGGGCAGTCTATCTGGACCAGCACCTCGAAGCGATTGGCCATCAACATACTAATACCCTTGGCTACAGGCGGCGTATTTTGCTTGCTGGTTTTGTACCGTGGCTACTACGGCTTGGTGGGCCCTGCCATGCTGATTTTTTATGGCTTAGCTTGTGTAAACGGCAGTAAATATACCTTTAACGACATCCGCTCGCTGGGCATTGCCGAGATTGTGCTGGGCCTCATCGGGGTGGCCATGCCGGGATACAGCGTGTTGCTTTGGGCCTTAGGTTTTGGTGTGTTGCACATTGTGTATGGATTTGTCATGTACCGCAAACACGCTTAAGCATGAAGCCATTAATCACACAACTCAACAAGGCATTTGACCACCGCGTGCGGCTGGGCCTCATGTCGGTGCTCATGGTCGAAGACTGGGTCGATTTCACCACCTTCCGCGAGCGCCTCGACCTCACCGACGGCAACCTGGCCACCCACCTGACCGCCCTCGAACGCGAAAATTACATCGAGGTGCGCAAGCAATTTGCCGGTAAAAAACCGCAAACCTCTTACCGGGCATCGGTGGCTGGCCGCAAGGCTTTTGAAGAACACATCTCGGCACTCGAAGCACTGCTGAAACAAATACAAGACGAATCGTAATTCTGGCCAATGACCTAGAATGGACGCCCCTATTGGGCTTTTTTTATACCCATCCACTTTGAATTTAAAAGTACTTTTAATATGAAAAATAAACCCTTTCACAACTTCTTGGTGCTACTCTTAGCCCCATTGCTGCAAATTGCGCTCATCGCGCTGGATTCACAGTTGTGCATGCCCTACGACTATGTGGTTCGGGGCCTCATTTTCATGAGCTACTTGGTCATTTTTCCAGCGGCCTACCACTTGAGCCTACATATAAAAGGCTGGTACGATGGGACCTTCCCCATGTTCATGGCGTTGCTCGTTCCATACGGTATTATCTGGGGCGGCGTGGGGCTCAACAGCCTAGTTATTGTTGGCCTGGGCGTAGAACGAAGCCAATACATCCGCTCCATAACCGACCCGAAAACAGGTATTGAATACCAAGTGTACCATGACCAGTTCATGTGGTCAAACATCAAGGTATATGAAAAAAGAGGCATAAGCTGCCATTGTGTTGGCTCCATGGAAAGCTACCTTGAAAAAGCGGAAGATCCACGGGTTTCCATTGAAGGCCGCAGCCTCAACGTATGCTCGGGCCAAGGCCAAAACGAGTATTGCGAATTCATCGCCCTGCCTTAAAAAATTTAGAAAAATAATCCTTGTACCATAAAACAACCCATCATCATGGATAGCAAACTTCAATTACCCAGCATTTTTACCATCTTGGGCCTAGTAGCCTACCACATCTTGTTTTGGCAACAACTATGGGGCCTCAACACCTTGATTTTTACCGCTTTGGTATTAGTTTTTAGCTTTATGCTCAAACCCGCTGCACTGCAAGCCCCGGGCCCCATCATCAGCTCGGCAGTAGCCTTGATTACAGCTTTTGCCATCGCTTGGCATGGTGGCTTATTCCCACGCATCATATGGATACCCGCGCTACTCACGGCGGTAGGGTTTATTCGGCAACCACAACTGGGCTTTGTGTTGTTTGCCCTAGCCTCCTATCTGCTCGACCTAGCTTTGCTAGCGCCAAGGCTTGGGCAAGACCTCAAGCAAGGCAAACCCATTATGCCTAAGCTGGGCCAATGGCGGGCACAACGCTGGCTACCCTACCTGTTGAGCATCGTGTTGGTATTCGTGTTCTTGATGCTATACGCGACCGCCAACGAGTATGTAGAGCGCTGCTTAACCTATATGATGAACCACATCGGGCGTTTCTTGAACTATATTGTCGAGGCATTCTCCCGTATAAATTTCACCTGGCCATTCTTCATGACCTTGGGAGCTCTGGGGCTTTCGGCGGCTTTCATTTACCACAACTACGGCGAGTTGCTAGGCATTGAACTGGCCAAACGCGACTTACTCAAGCGCATCCGACAATCGAAAGGCAACAATGCCTTCAACGCCTTGAACATGGAATATCGCCTGGCGTTCATCTCCCTGATACTGCTCAACGCGTTACTCCTTTTCGTCAACATCACCGATATCACCAAGATATGGTTTGAGACGGGCGTGCCTTCTAGCGCACAACTCAGCCGTTTTGTGCACGCAGGCACCAACAGCCTCATCGCATCTATTTTACTGGCCATTGCCGTGTTGTTGTACTTTTTCCGCTCCAACCTTAACTTTCACCCCAAGGCCAAGGCCCTCAAGCTACTGGCGCAAGCATGGATGCTACAAAACATGGTCATTGTGCTTTCGGTAGTGGCGCGGAATTACCATTACATCAACTATTACGGGCTTACCATCAAGCGTATTGGCGTGATGATTTTCGTGCTGCTGACCCTGGTTGGATTAGCCAGCATGGTGCTCAAGCTCCGCCAAAACTGGACGCCCTTCAAGTTGCTCAAATTTAACGGCATGGCTTTATTCATCGTGTTGAGTATTTGTAGCGTACCTGACTGGAGCAAGCACATCGTGCACTTTAACTTTCAAGCCAGCCGGATAGAAAGGGTAGACATGCCTTACATGATCAACATGACTTCCGACCATGTTTACCCGCTGCTTGAACAATACCGCCCCAGTTACTCGGCCATGCACCAACAGGATAGTATTGGCATGCAACGCATTGTATTGTTCGATAATCTCTTGCAGCAAAAAGAAGCCGAATACCAACTAAAAAGAGCGGCACACAATACTTGGCAATCCATGTTCTTGGGCCGTTACTAGACTTTCGACGCAGCAAGTTTGAATACTTGCCACAAATCCTATAACTTTGGGGCGAGTAAAAGTATGTTTGGACTTTAGCTTCCGGCGAAAAACAGCTCTTTTCGGATGATTTTTGCTTAAAAAAATAGTTACGTAGCCCCACTATGCGCCCATTTTTTAAAGCAAGCTCATCCAAAAATAGCTCGTTTTTCCCTCGAAATCCAAAATCCAAACATACTCTAAATAATAATACCCGTGGCGAAACAGAAGTACAACAAACCATCGAACCAAGCTGCACCCCAGGTACAGCCCGCTGAAAAAAGCACGGCAGCGGCCGTGGCTGGTAATTTCTTGTCGAAATTCAGGTGGCTAGGCATAGGCATAGCCCTCTTGTCTGGCTTGATTTACGCCAACTCTATCAGCAATGATTACTCGGTCGACGATAGTATTGTCATCCAGCGCAACATGTTTACCCAACGTGGCTTAGCTGGTTTGCCGGGCATCTTTGCCTACGATACCTTCTACGGCTTCTTCCGCAACAAGAAAAGCCTCGTATCGGGTGGTCGTTACCGCCCGCTGACCGTGGCCATGTTCGCCGTTGAAACCGAGTTTTTCGCCCCTGTGAAAAAAGGCCCAGACGGTAAACCCGTCCTCGAGCCCAACGACCCGGTGCTACAAGAAGAAGGCATCGCCAATGTACCGCTACGCGAGCTCGACCCAAAGATCACCAACGTGCACGTGATTAGCCACGCCATTAACGTGTTGTTGTATGCCCTACTTTGCTGGGTGCTGTACCACTTCTTGCTCCTGTTGCTCAACCCGCACAAAGATGCTGCCTTGCTGCGCGAGAACTTTATCGTGTTTGCCGCTACCCTGCTCTTTGCCACACACCCGCTGCACACCGAGGCCGTGGCCAACATTAAAGGCCGCGACGAAATTATAACCTTGCTGGGCGCACTCTTGGCCGCCTTCTGGATTATCAGGACCCATTACCGACCACAAAAGCAGTGGTTGTACATTGGAGCAGCAGCCTTTGTATATTTCCTAGGCTTACTGTCTAAGGAAAGTGCCGTGACCTATCTAGCCGTTATTCCCATGGCTTTCTACTTCTTCACGAAGGCCGATATGAAGGAAATCGCCATCAAGACCACGCCTTTATTGCTCTCGTTTTTGATTTTCTTTGGCATCCGCCACTCGGTTTTGGGCGAGCAAGGCAGCCTCTCGGGTAAAACCTACGAGTTGATGAACAACCCCTTCCTGAAACTACATTCAGGGGTACAGTTCGCGCCGCTGGTGGCCAGTACCGACCCCAATGCCGCAGGTGCAGATGTAAGGATTATCACCAACCCGGTCAACTCTTACATCGATGTGACGAGCAGCGAGAAAACCGCCATGATCATGCAAACCTGGGGTAAATACCTTCAATTGTTGGCGCTACCCCATCCACTCACCAACGATTACTATCCCCGCGAGGTGAATGTGATAGACATGTCTGACCCTTACGCCTTAATCTCCTTCTTGATTAACCTCGGTTTTATCATTTTGGGCTTGTTCGGCTTGCTGAAAAAACGCCTCTGGAGTTTTGGCATATTGTACTACTACGCCACTTTCTCCATCGTGTCGAACGTGGTTTTTGCCATCGGTACCAACATGAGCGAGCGTTTCATGTTCATGCCTTCAATCGGCTTTTGCCTCGTTGTGGCCTGGGCCTTGAGCAAGTTGGCCGGCAAGGGCGACAACTTGAGTTTTGCCAATTTCCGCATGCCGCTTGCCATCGTTGGCGTTATTGCCTTGTTGTACTCATACAAAACCTACGACCGCAACAAGGACTGGTTTGATGATTATACCTTGTTTACCACCGACATCGCCGTGTCGAAAAACAGTGCTAAGCTACACAACGCCGTTGGTGGTTCTTTGCTCGACAAAGCCGCTGCCGATGAGCAAAAAGCCAATACTGAGGCCATGTTGATTCAAGATTTTGCCAAACGCAACGAGCGCTTTGCACAAATCAAAGCGGCCCGGATGGAAGTGGTGAAACAAGCCCTCGGCAACCTTAAAGAAGCCTTGCGCATTCACCCTGGCTATGCAAATGCATGGTTATTATTGGGTAACGGTTATTATTTCTCCGAGCAATACGAGGCCGCCATCGCCGCGTACAACCAGGTCGACATCTGGCGCCCAGAGCATCAGGACCTCGCCCAAAACATGGGTGTGGTATGGCGCGACATGGGAAGGTATTACGGCGAAAAGAAACAAGATAACCTCGCCGCAGTAAAAGCCTTGGAAAAATCTATCGGCTACAACAATAAAGACTCCGAAACTTGGCGTTTATTGGGCATCGCTTACGGCATGACCAACAATCACCAGAAAGCTATCGAGGCATTCACCAAGTCGCTCCAATTAAACCCAAACAACATGGGTGTATGGGAAAACCTAGGTATCGCTTACAACATCTCTGGGCAATACGGCCTGGCCATCGAGAATTTCGACAAGGCTATTGTCCAATACCGTAAAGATTACCAAAACGACCCAGTGAACGGCAAGGCTCCATTGCTTCGAATCTTGAGTTTAAGCCTTGAAGCAGCCAGCAAAATGGGCAACCAAGCCAAGATGAATGAGTACCAGCAAATCGCCAACAGCACACAATAAAAGCTATTTCTTAACGCTTGGCCCAGTATCCTTATGACTACACGGCGTATATTTAAAATACTGGTAATCAATCTATTGATTACCGCAGGCCTTTTGCTGCCCAATCTTGTTGAAGCGCAATATTACGAACGGGTCATCGGCGCTCGGGCCGGCTCAACGGCTGGTCTTTCCTACAAGCAGGTGTTTGCCAAACGGCAAGCCATCGAGGGCATTGTAGGTTTACGCTTGGGCCGTGGCGTCACACTTTCGGCTTTGTACGAGTACCACTTCGACATCGGTTTTGACTCCGGTTTCGATTGGTACGTGGGTGGCGGGCTCACCTCCGGCTGGTTTTTCGACCAGTCGCCGAGCCGCTTTGGCGCTGGCGTCATGGCCGTAGCCGGCATTGAATACACGTTCAGGCCCTGGCCTATCAACATATCCATCGATTACATGCCCATCCTGGGGTATCGCTCAACCGCACTGAGCGGAGCAGCCTCCTTGCGATACGGTTTTTAGATTTGGGCGTTGCGGCCTGCGGCCGCCGCTGTCCTCCGTGGTTCGCTAATCGCTCCGTGCTACGCACCAGCCGCTACGCGGCTGCACTACGGCCAGCTAACGCGAACGGCGGCTTTGCCGCCGGTTTTAGATAGGGGATAGGAGTGTGCGATGATATTAGTTTCCACATGAAAATGTAAAATCAAGTATATAAAAATCAACTTATCTCAAGAGAAGCCCGAACCACACCACACATTACGGTAAAAAACGTAGCTGCCGATTGCGCAATTCCCCTTACCTTTATCCTCACATTAATCACTCCCATAATTTATCAATCATGAAATTTTTTGCACGCGTTATGCCTGTACTGCTTTTGATGGCTATATCATTGAGCAGCTGTTTCGAAATTATCGAAGAAATCCACTATAAGAAAAATGGTTCGGGTTCATTCAAGTTCTACATGGACTTGAGCCAAATGAAAGAACTTATGGCCTCTATGGGCGAAGAAGAATCAGAACCTTCTGACATGGGACAAGACTTTGCCGACGATGTAGAGCGTATCCAAGACATCAAGGGTCTTTCAAACGTGAAACAAATCAACGACGAAGAAAATTACTACTTCGGTCTTTCTTTCGACTTCAACAACCTCGAATCTTTGAACAAAGGCCTTAGCGAAGTTTTCAAAGGCGAAGAAGAGGAAGAAGCAACCGACAAAGTATTCTACAAAGGTGACAAAAAATCGCTCCAACGCATCGATGCCAACAATGTTCGCGACATGATGCTCAACGCTTTCACCGAAGGCGAAGAAATGGACGAGGAAACCAAATCAGCCATGGCCATGTTCGCTGAGGCAGGTTACACCATCCGTTATTCTTTCGACCGCACGGTTAAGAATGCCTCAAACAAAGAAGCTGAAGTAAAAGGCAAAACCGTTACCACCAAATACTTCATGTTCGACGAAGAAAAAAGCCAAACTGGTACTATCGAGAATACCATCAAGCTGAAATAATCAACCCGAACTGTAAAGAACAACAAGAGCCAAGCTTTCCAAGCTTGGCTCTTGTTGTTTATGGTTCCCGCGTTAGCTCAATGCCATTAAGCGTTAATTTTTCTCGAATTTATAACCACCCCGTCTGCGCTACAAGGTGTAAAACACCCTGTGCGCATCCACCCCTCCTTGAAAAGGAGGGGAACTTGGCTTGTTCTTTTAAATATCTGTAAATCAAATATTTATAGCAAGGCATGAGCTCCCCTCCTTTTCAAGGCTACGATTAGGACACATTTTTTGCTGCTGCCCGTAGGGCAGTCCCTTTTGGTAGCCCCGGGTCAGCGAAGCGCAACCCGGGGTTTAGGGCGACAACAGAAAACCCGTGGCGGCAAGCCGTTTGAGTATGTACGTTACAGGAATCGCCACGGAACGGTAGCCGTTCGTTAAGTTGTTCAAGCACGTAAACCTGTGGAATTTTTTTCTTCGTTCTTTTGTCTTGATACAAAAGAACCAAAAAATCAAGGCTGTGACGCCCGAGCCTGAAAACCAGTCCATAAAACCTAAATCCCAAAAACTCGCGAGTGCCTTTCCTATAACTTCTCGATA
>CAZDVQ010000010.1:50554-96853 GCA_964508975.1 uncultured Saprospiraceae bacterium | reverse complement strand
AGGCGTAAGTGCCGCCACCTGTCGCCGTGAACGTGCTCGTCTCGCCAGCACAGATCGTATTTGTTCCAGTAATAGACGGTGTTGGCAGCGCATTGACTGTCAAGGTACGACTGGCCGTGGCCGTACAGCCCGAGGCGTTTGTAACCGTCACCGTGTAGGTACCGACCGTGTTTACCGTGATGGCCGCTGTGTTTGCTCCGGTAGACCAGGCGTAAGTGCCGCCACCTGTCGCCGTGAACGTGCTCGTCTCGCCAGCACAAATTGTATTTGTTCCAGTAATAGACGGTGTTGGTAGCGCGTTGACTGTCAAGGTGCGAGTCGCCGTGGCGGTACAACCCGACGCGTTTGTCACTGTAACCGTGTAGGTGCCGGCCGTGCTTACCGTGATGGCCGCTGTGTTGGCGCCGGTAGACCAAGCATAAGTTCCACCACCAGTGGCCGTGAACGTGCTCGTCTCGCCAGCACAAATCGTGTTCGTTCCAGTTATCGTTGGTGTTGGTAGCGCGTTTACTGTCAAGGTGCGGCTCGCCGTGGCAGTACAACCTGCTGCGTTCGTCACCGTTACCGTGTAGGTCCCGGCAGTGCTTACGGTAATGGCTGCTGTATTGGCTCCGGTTGACCAGGCGTAAGTTCCGCCGCCTGCGGCCGTGAACGTGCTCGTCTCGCCAGCACAAATTGTGTTCGTGCCAGCTATGGATGGTGTTGGCAACGAGTTTACCGTCAAGGTGCGAGTCGCCGTGGCCGTACAGCCCGAGGCGTTTGTAACCGTCACCGTGTAGGTGCCAGCCGTGTTTACCGTGATGGACGCTGTGTTGGCGCCTGTGCTCCAGGCATATGTGCCACCGCCTGTCGCCGTGAACGTGCTCGTCTCGCCAGCACAGATCGTATTTGTTCCAGTAATAGACGGTGTTGGCAGCGCATTGACTGTCAAGGTACGTGTCGCTGTGGCGGTACAGCCCGAGGCATTTGTAACCGTAACCGTGTAGGTGCCGGCCGTGTTTACCGTGATGGCCGCTGTGTTGGCGCCTGTGCTCCAGGCATAAGTGCCGCCACCAGTGGCCGTGAACGTGCTCGTCTCGCCAGCACAAATCGTGTTCGTGCCAGCTATGGATGGTGTTGGCAACGCGTTTACCGTCAAGGTGCGAGTCGCCGTGGCGGTACAGCCCGAGGCGTTTGTAACCGTCACCGTGTAGGTACCGGCCGTGCTTACCGTGATGGCCGCTGTGTTGGCGCCTGTGCTCCAGGTATAAGTTCCGCCACCAGTTGCTGTAAACGTGCTTGTCTCGCCAGCACAAATCGTGTTCGTGCCAGTAATAGACGGTGTTGGCAGGGCATTGACTGTCAAGGTGCGTGTCGCCGTGGCCGTACAACCCGAGGCGTTTGTAACCGTTACCGTGTAGGTACCGGCGGTACTAACCGTGATGGCCGCTGTGTTTGCTCCCGTTGACCAGGCATAAGTTCCGCCGCCCGTGGCCGTAAAGGTAGACGTTTGTCCAACGCAAATTGTGTTCGTTCCAGTTATCGTTGGTGTTGGTAGCGCGTTTACTGTCAAGGTGCGGCTCGCCGTGGCAGTACAACCTGCTGCGTTCGTCACCGTTACCGTGTAGGTCCCGGCAGTGCTTACGGTAATGGCTGCTGTATTGGCTCCGGTTGACCAGGCGTAAGTTCCGCCGCCTGCGGCCGTGAACGTGCTAGAAGTTCCAGCACAGATGGTATTTGTTCCAGTAATAGACGGTGTAGGCAGGGCGTTAACTGTCAAGGTTCGACTGGCCGTGGCTGTACAACCTGCTGCGTTCGTCACCGTTACCGTGTAGGTCCCGGCGGTGCTTACCGTGATAGCCGCTGTATTGGCTCCGGTAGACCAAGCATAAGTTCCACCGCCTGAGGCTGTAAATGTGCTTGAAGTCCCTGCGCAGGTCGTGTTCGTGCCCGTTATTGCTGGTGTAGGGGGAGTATTTACTACTATCGTAGTAGATTCTTGACAGCCCACACCTGAATTATCGAAATTGGCATATGTAACAACTATGTTTCCTGACAATCCTGTAGGATTAAAAGTGGCTGTACCATTTCCGTTATCAGTAACTCCTGTTCCTGTCCAAACTCCGTTGGAATTTGTTGGTGTACCTGTAAGCGTGATGCTGGATGAATTGTTGCATATTGGGCCATAAGTACCTGGTGTTACATTGATTTCGTCGTAAGAGAAACAAGCGTTATCAAAATTACTAAAATTGCCCATATCAACGAAAAACCTGTAGTTACCTGGCGTGATAACCGCAGTGCCACTAGTTAAGTACCAAACATTCATAGTTCCGGGCATGTTGAGTTGATTGGAACTAGCGACGAGAACTGGGCCTCCTGCATCTAACCTGTAAATATCAATTCGGCCTGTAGAAGGGGTATTGCCTCGTACAGAGAAGTAACCAGAGAAGAAAATCCTGGTATTACAAGTGAAAGAAAAGTCTTGCCAGAAGGTAGCACTTCCTCCTACGATATCGAGGTATTGGCCCCCGCTTTGAGCGAAATCTGGCCCACCACCATTAAAGGTAGAGGAAGGACGAACGATATTAGGTGCGTTTCCAACTCCAACCCAGCCAAAAACAGGCCATGAGAAAAAGTTATTACCTACAGGTACAACAGGATCTTCAAAATCAGGGTTGGTTAGCAAGTTACCGGATGTTCCACTACAAAGGGGCCTACAATCAGGATCGGCTAAATCTACAATACCGTCACCATCATCATCTATATTGTTGTTGCATATTTCAATACAGGCTGTAAATACGGTATTTACAACCGCATTAGTGTACGTACCCACATACGAAGCTGTTGTTATTCTACCCGTTGCATTAACCGTAGGCGTACCAATGCCAAAGACTGGATTATCGTTACCGTCGGCTATGCCTGAATTGTAATATTCATCAGCGTCAGAACAGCCATCGTTATCTGAATCCAAGTCGAATGCATTAATAACACCGTCCGTATCAGTGTCTGGACAGCCTTGAACTATCTGAATTTGAATATTGTCTAAGAAGTTCCCTACAGAAAGAGAACCAGACCCTGTTGAAATTGCCTGGAAGGCGATAATTAAAGTGGTTTGCCCTGGTGGGATGGTATAGGTGCCTGAATATGTTTGCCAGGCGGTATTGCCTGTCGTGAGTGTTGCAGCTGGAGCCGAGGCAAGCGTTGACGCTAAGGTAGGACCAAATTTAACCGCTGCAACGTCTACACCACCTCTTCCCCTATGTTGTAAGGACCAGTTAACTACACCCGAAGCCCCATTTAAACAGAAGGTTTGGTACAACGTACCGTTCGTATATGCATTTAATTCGGCAAATTGGTTACCTTCTGCCGCTGGAACTCCACCAAACCCTGTACTCCAAATTTCTATTTCTGGAAAACCATTAACGTTTTCCGTGGTTTGCCAACCTGGAACATTTGAAGCTGCTGTAATTGTTTGACCACCTATTGGCAAAATAGGAATAGTATTTTCAAAGCCCCCGTTTACAAAAGGGTCATTACATGTGATAAAACACTCAACTACATCAAGTATACCGTCGTTATCATCGTCGAGGTCTGTTGAATTGATGACACCATCGCAATCAGAATCCTGCGATGGTAGAGTACCTTGGTTGGCACACTGAGCCGCCAAGCAAGAAGATACAAATAACATTATCAATAAACCTAAAAGGCGTATAAATTTTGCTTGTGTATTAATTTTCATAAATTTCTTTGTTTTTAATATTCCAAGAAAGTTAGCCAATAGCAGTGACTGCGCTTGTGGGGATGGCTAGGTGGAATAATTAGTGGGCTTGGTACAAATAGGAGTTTCGTTACTCATATAAGTGGCCATAGGAAGATACCCAAAAATATTAAATTCATAAATAAATAACACATTAATGTAATAAATGGGGGTCATAATGCTTTGATTGAGGAGTAGGATAAACTATAGATAAAAAATACATGCCAAGTAGTTGCATTAAATTAAAATTAAATCTACAGGAGCTACTCAAACCGAGATAAAAAAAATGAGTTAAACATGTTTTAAACAGTTAACATCTTCGGCCTAGCGATGCGGAGGGGTGGCCCGCAGGGCCAGACCAAGCCCGAAGGGCGCAGGGCCGAGCGAATAGCGAGCCCCGTAGCGTAGCGCCCCGAGCGATAGCGAGGGGAGGCCCCAAAAATAAAAAAGCCATCACCCGTGAAGATGATGGCTTTTGCAAAAGGTTAGTTTATCCTAAGGCTCAATATCAGCTAAATTCCTGATATTCAGTTGATAAGTTGTAAATTGAGAAACAACGCCAGTGATAGATGTAAATTGACCCGCTGGAATTGGGCTAGCTGCAAATGTAGACGCAGAACGCGTGAACAAGTCCATATTGCCTGTAGCATCAGTCAAGGTCAAGGTACCGCTATAAGTAGCACCACCTGACAAAGTTACATCCTCGATACGAACGACGGTAGATTCCCAATCCTCGGCGTTAGCCAGCAAATCGGCAATGGTAGTTACGCGCGGTACCACTGGAGTACCGACACCGATAGTCGTTGCATCGGCATTAGGCACGTTGTTTACTTGAAGCAAACCGTTGAATTCTGATAGTTCGCGGCCCGTTACAACGATTTCGACTTCTTGACCTAGGGCAATGGTATTGTTGGCTGTAAAACGAACCACGATACCAGCTGTAGCATCTTGCAAGGTAATATTGCGTGCCGTGATGTTACCAGGACCGAGGTCAGAAGTAACAACACCGCGAATTTTGTAATCTTGTGAGATGTTCAGGGTTGTGCCGCTGAACAAATCGCGAACATCTTGGATAGAAACCAACACGGGGTTACCACCAGTGCCGCCGCCGCCACAAGTTCCGCCAGTAGAAACTACATCGGATGCGTTGCGGAGGTTAAGTTGGGCACCGTTGAAATCGCCAATAATAGCCGTAACCGTGGTTTGTGTAGTTGGGATAGTTGCACCGGCAAAAGTAGCCGAGGTACGTGTGAACACAGGGATGTTACCTGATGCATCGGTCAACGTACGTGTACCAGAATAAGTAGAACCACCTGACCAACAAGCGCCTACAATTTCAACCAAGGTTGATTCCCAAGCATTCAAATTCGAATTAATTTGGCTGATGGTAGCCGAACGGGGGCTAACCACGTTGCCGTTGCTAATTTTAACCGCGTTACCGAGTGGACAGTTGTTTAACTGCATCAAACCGTTAAACTCAGATACTTCAACACCTGAAATCGTTACATCCAATTCATCGCCCTTGGTGAAAGTGTGGTCAGCATCAAAACGCACCACGATACCACCGGTTGCATCTTGGATAACCAAGTTCTTGGTTTGGAAGTTAGCACCTGCAATCTCCGAAATAACGATACCGTTGATTTTACGACCAGAAGGTGCGTTGGTAGCAGCACCTGTGAACAATGCGCGAACATCGGCAATGGTCATGGTAGAACCACCACCGCCGCCGCCGCCAGTAGAGCCGTCGCAACGAGGACCGCTGAACGCTACGTCCAACACATCGCGGATATACAACTGGTAGTTGGCTGGGGTAATAGTTGAACCCGTGCTGTATGTGCTCATAACCGCAGTCAAGTTACCACGGTTAGTTGGGGTATTTTGGCCAGCAAAGTTAGCGTAACCACTGGTACGGATAACGATAGTGCTGTTTGAACAGTCTTTAATGGTACGGTTAGCAGAGAACAGGTTGATGGCATCGGCGTAAGGCTGACCAGCATCTGCCGAGTTGAACTCAACACTATCCAATTGAATTAAAGTATTGATATCGTCAACACTCAAAGTACTGATGGTGCGCATGCGAGGCGTCACGGTCAAACCACGTTGACCACCAATAACGTGTTTCGGGATCAATGCCTCAGCAAGTGCTTGCTCAGAAGGACCATTGATTTGATACACACCGTTGTAATCACCCAAGAACAAACCTTTGAGTTTTACATAGATTTTACGGCCAATCGGGAAATCGTTGAACAAGCTGTTGGCATCCAAGCGGATAATCATACCAGCGGTTTCATCTTGGAACACCAACTGTTTGTAGAAGTTACCAGAGCGGTCGTCGGCAATTACTACACCTTCGATGATCTCGTCGGTCAAAATTTCTTGATCAGGTGCACCAAAGGTATGCATTGCTTTCAATTGAGCAATGGTCATGGTACGCTGGATGTTGGGTAATTCGCCGATAGGTGGTTCGTCAAACTCTTTTTTACAAGAAGAAAGCACCAAACTGAACAGCGAAAGAAGGATCCAAGAGGTGATAATCCGGTTTTTCATAAATATTGAATTTCGAAGAATGAATGTCGAGGGATGAAGTGATTAGATTTTGACAGCAAGCTGTACGAAGAAATTGGTACCAAGACCGTAGAAATAGCGGTTCGGGAATTTACTCACGTTTTTGTCTTGGTTGTCGAAGCGGAATTGCTCAAAGCCGCCGGTGATGATATTCGTGTTGTTGAACAAGTTGCTTACACCAACGGTGAGGTACAAGAATGTTTTATTGAACTTCCAAGATTTACCGCCAAATACGTCAACAGTTAATGCCGCTGGCAACTTCTCCTGGTCGAGGATTTGATTCCAAAGCTCAGATCCTGGTTCGATGGCTTGTTCTTGAACATCGGGGTCGGTGCCCGGTGCAAGGGTAGAAACAGCCTCGATCGTCCTGCGATAAGGATATACATCCATCCAGTTGTTGCGGAAATAGTTCACGTTTAAGTTAAAGAACCAGAAATCTGGCGAGTTGTATTTGAATGCCACGGTAAAGGCTTGTTCAGGGCCTTCGGCCAAGTGGTAGTTTTTCAAGTAAGCCGTCATGGTCCTTGCTGGGAAACGGTTGTTGTCAGAAGCAATTGTCAAGTCTGGACGGTTAGCATAAATATACTGGCCAAGTGCTGCAACAGCCGACATGCGGATGGTGTTCGTCAACTTGAACTCAAGCGCCAATTCCAAACCAGCATATTGTTTGTCGAGGTTTGATAAGATCAAGTTACCGAAGTCGCTAGCCGTTTGCTGGGTAGCGGGGTTGTAAAAGGCATCGTCCAAGAAAAGTGTACGGTTGAAAATCTGGTTGTTCATGCGGGTATAGTAACCAACAACACGTGCTTTCACATTAGGTGCACGCAAGAGGTAACCACCTTCAACCGAGTAGATATTTTCCAACGGGAGCTCGTCAACTACTTGGTAGCGGGTACGTGGCGAGATGAAGGCGTTGCGGAAATATGGCGCACGTGTAATCACTGCTCCATTGGCAAAGAGGTAATTCCTTCCATTAATTTTATAGGTGATACCACCTTTAACCGAAGGCGCGATGAAGTTATGACGTGGCGATTCACCCAAAGAGTTATCAGGGAATTGACCAGTTTGGTAGTTACCTTTTCTCCAGTAAACGGTGTTTTTCACATCAGCACTCAAGAAGAAATCAAAATGTTTAAATTTGAAATCCATTTGTCCCCAAAGCGAAGTCTGATGGATAATGCCGGCGTAATCATAGCCAAACACATCGCCTTCACGTACGATACGGTTAGGCTGGTTAAGGTCGGCAAACTGGAAGGATGGATTCGTGGCTGCTGAGTCAAGGTCGGCAAAGTTGTCGATATCCAAGTGGAAATCAGCGCCCAGCAAATCTTCCATTACCTTGAAGTAGTGGGTGTGTTGGTATTGATAAATCAAACCACTGTTCACGGTAAGGTGATCATTCACGTTATGCTGAAGGTTAACATTGGCGTTGAAACGCTTCATGTCGTTGCGACGGTCTTCTAAGAAGTAGTGCGCACGGTTGCCCGTGAAGGTATTACCAACGATTCCATTGGCATTTTGAATAGTTTCTGGCGAGTTGCGGTTGGTGTCGAAGAACCCGTCCCAGTCAATTTGGCGGAGAGATTCATCGGCACGCAATTGTTCTTCAACCAAGGCTCCTTGCGCTGCGCTTTCATCTTCAGCGTAGCTTGGCCACCTGCGGTAATAGTTGGGCAGGGGATTCTGCGCTTGATACCAACTCAAACCAGAAACACCGTTGCGGCCAAATTGGTATGAAAAAGCAGAGTTTAAACTGGTTTGTTCGTTGATCGTCCAGTCGTGGTTGAGGATAAAAATGGGCTGGTGGAAAAATGATTGGCTTGCATTGCGTTTCTCTCCGGCTTGGTAACCCCAATCAGGATTGTAAAAGTTGCTTCCTGCAATATCGGCCTGTTCTTTGGTGATCGATGTCGATCGACCTCGAATCGTCGGCGCGTTAAAGGCTGTAAGTGCGATAGAATGATTCTTTCCAATTTTTTTCTCGGCAGAAAGGTAAAATGACCATGCATTGTAATTAGTACCTGGCATAAAACCTTCTTCAGCCCAACGGTGTGAGGCTGATGCCGAAAAAGCCCAACCACCTGGTAGCCAACCTGACGAATAGGTCAACATCGCACGGTTGCGGTAAGAACGGTTCGACATGGCGTAGCTTGCACGCAATTGTCGACGCTGGTCCGAAGCCCTCGAGTTTACATCGATCGCGCCGCCTGGGCCGCCAAAGGTAAACTGGGTAGGCATTAAACCGATATTGCTCTCGCGGCTGCGGGTTACATCGTTCAAACCACCCCAAGCACCCCATTGTACAAAACCACTTTCAAGGTCGTTCATCGGTACGCCATTCATGAAAACCATAGAGTTTTCTGAATCATAGCCCCTGATTTTAAAGCGCAATGGTGAGAAAGAAAATGACGCTGCCTGGATAAATACATCGTTTGATGCCGATAATATACCCGAAACGTTCTGAATAACACTCGAGTTATCGTTTTCAAGTTCATTCAACGACATTACGGGAATCAACTCCTCGCCGTTTAATTGCCCGGTAGCATTAATCAAGCGCAAGCTCGTCGAACCTACATTATAACTAGCGGTTTCCAACACCAAAGTTATGGTCTCCATGGCGTGTACACCATCAGCGATGGTCAAGGTGTAAGTACCAAAAGGAACCTCAGCCAAGGAGTAAGTACCGTCGGTTTCGGTTTGAGTACTAAGCGAAAGCTGGTCGATACTCACTTTCGCATTAACTACTGGTAGACCAGTTTGCTGGTCAATCAAGGTACCGTTGATAGTACCTGTTTGCGCTAGCACCCAAAAGGGCATAAACACAAACATTAAAATGGCGAGTTGCTTGAACATGTATTGGTTGTTTCAAATTTCGCCTGCAAAGGTACTACGCTTTTTTAGAATTTGCCTGCATGCATTTCATTTAATGTAAACTTCATGTGCGGCTGAGCCTGCAAGTTAATGGCTGCTGTTATTGGGATTGATTTTTGGGGCGGTCCCCTCGGCCTTCGGCCTCGGGTCGCTACGTTGTGCGGCTCGCTATTCGCTCGGCCCCTACGGGTCTGGCGCGTTGCGCCACCGCTCCACATCGCTACCGCAGGCCAAGGCCGCAAAGCAGCCTTGGGTAACGATGAACGATGAGCGAGGAACGATGAGCGATGCATTCGGCAGACCCTTATCCTTGCTGTTCTCCCCCCTGTCACGACGCTACGCTTGTGTCATACCATTAGGACACATCTATTTTCTTGTCTGTAGAGCAGGTGGGCAAAAAACATGTCCTATTCGTAACTTTATAATGATAGACCCATGGCGGGTGCAATAGCTCAACAAAGTTTGTTTTGTTCTAAAGGAAAGGGTTATCTTTGTAGATGAGACAGCCAACTGTAGTAGCATGGTACCTCATCTATGAACATACCGCTCCCCTGAAACTGCTAACTGCTTGGTTTTACTAACTCCTAACTCCTCATTCCTAACTCCTAACTCCTAACTCCAAAATATGCCGCTTATCATCCAGCAAGACAAGCACGTCTGCACCATTAGCTTCAATATCCCGCGCCAAAAAAATCCATTAACCCCTGCCCTGCTCGAAGCTTTTGGGCTAGCCCTCGACCAAGCAACGGCGGATCCCGACTGTAAAGTCATCGTCCTGACGGGCGAAGGGGGTAACTTCTGCTCTGGAGCTAGCCTGGATGGCATGAATGCCGACCCTCGCTTCCAAGATGTGAGCACTTACCTGCAAACACTCGTCAATCCAAGTATTTTGAAAATCAGGTCAACACCCAAACCCTTTATCGCGAAAGTTGAAGGTGTTTGCGTTGGTCTTGGCATGAGCATCGCCTTGGCCTGCGATATGATTTATGCCGAGGAAAACGCCCGTTTCAGTCCTATATTCACCAAAATCGGCCTTTCGGGCGATGGCGGCATCAGCAAATTCCTGCTCGATAAGCTCGGCTGGCAACGCAGTTTTGAAATGATGAGCTTGGCTCAAATGCTGTCAGCACCAGAAATGGAGCAACTGGGCTTGGTGAATAAAGCCCTCCCTTCTGCCGAAAACTTAAACGAACAAGTAGGCTTGATGGCCCAAACGCTGGCAAATGGCCCCGGTGTAGCTATTGGTCATACCAAGTTGAACCTTTTGGCCGCATCACAAGGCGACTTGGCCCAAACGCTCTTACGAGAAGCTATGCATCAAGGTTTAAACTTCCAAACCAGCGATTTCATGGAAGGCGTCATGGCCTTCATGGAGAAAAGGAAAGCCGTTTTCCAAGGTAAATAATTGTGGCTTATTAGCAAAAATACGTGCTTTACCGTAGTCCTTTTGGCTCAAAATACCGTATCTTTGTATCAATCAAAATCTTACTACCCATGAACAAATTAGCAGCACTGTTTTTGCTCGGATTGAGCTTCAACAACACATCATTTGCCAAAACTGTCATTGAAGCTGGCGCAGAAGTTTCTGGCACCTGGACTACCAAGGGCTCTCCATACATCGTTGAAGGCGAAGCCATTGTCCCTGAAGGCAAAACCCTAACGATTCAAGCTGGCGTGGAAGTTCATTTCAAAGGCGGATACGCCGAGGACTATATCTGGGAAGATGGCGAGTACAACCTCGATTTCGACCGTGGCTTCCTGCGTGTGAACGGTAAATTGGTTGCCCAAGGCAGCAAGAAAAAAATGGTCAAGTTCATGCTTGACCCCGAGGCAGAAGAAGGCGCTCGTTGGGGCGGTATCGTCTTTGAATTCAGCAAGGAAGAAAACCTGTTGAAGTATTGTCAAATCTCTAATACACATTATATCCGTTATGTTTCTATCGATGATAACGCCACAGGTGCCGTTACCTTTATCGACAGCAAAGGCACCATGGAATACTGTGTGGTCAGCAATAGCTGGTCTGGCGTTAACTGCAAACAAGGCTCTAACCCTACTTTAAACCACGTTACACTTGCCGCTAATGAGTACGGCCTGGAAACCAACACAGAATCAAGCCCAGATGTAACGAACTCTATCATCTACGGTAACGGCGAGAACTTTTACGTAAACGGCGATTCAGAGCCAAGTTTTTCTCATTGCCTCATCGGCGACAAGCGCGTACCTGAAGGTGCTGACAATGTTGGCGATAACCTCTTCAAGAAAAATCCTGAATTCACCAACGCTGACGAAGGCGACTTTAGCATCAGTAAAAAGTCTCCAGCACGCAAAGCTGGCTCCGACAAGAAAAATATGGGCGCACTCTAAGCCCTAGTATGACTTAACTTTAAAGCCACTCCTCAGCGGGGTGGCTTTTTTTGTGTAAGTATGCTCTCTGGTGTCAAGATTTTTAAACTTATGCTTACCTTTGCGACACAGAGGGTAAGTATAGGTTTTACCCCCATTTACAAACCAATCACGCTTAAATCAAGTCGCATGTCGAGCAACAAGAACCGCCTTTCTCAAAGGGTAATGGCCATGGAAGAATCTGCCACCATCAAGATGGCTCAACTAGGCCGTGAACTAGCAGCCAAAGGGCATAAAGTGATTAACTTGAGCCTTGGCGAACCCGACTTCGACACGCCTGTCCACATCAAAGAGGCCGCTAAAGCTGCCCTCGATGCTGGTTATACCAAATATAGCCCGGTACCTGGATTTTTGGAACTTCGCCAAGCCATTTGCGAAAAATTTGAGCGGGACAATGGACTTAGCTTCAAGCCAAATCAAATCGTAGTGTCTTGTGGTGCTAAACAAACCATAGCCAACCTCGCTCTTTGCCTCCTCGACGATGGCGACGAAGCGATCATCCTTTCCCCTTACTGGGTGTCATACGCTGAAATCATCCGTATGGCAGGTGGCATACCTATCGAAGTACATGCTGGCATCGAGCACGACTTTAAAATCAGCCCACATCAACTCGAGATGGCGATCACAGAGAAGACCAAATTCTTGCTTTTCTCCTCGCCTTGTAACCCAACGGGCTCTGTTTATTCAGAAGCTGAATTACGTGCCCTGGCTACCGTCATGGCCCGCTACCCCGAAATCATGATTATCTCTGACGAGATTTACGAGTATATCAACTTCACCAATTCGCACTTTAGCATTGGCTCTATTGAATCGGTGCGGGAACAAACCGTTACCGTGAATGGCTTTGCCAAAGGTTTTGCCATGACTGGCTGGCGCTTAGGTTACATGGGCGGCCCCGATTGGTTGGCTGCCGCTTGTGCTAAAATTCAAGGTCAGTTTACCTCTGGCGCTTCTTCTTTCAGCCAGATAGCCGCTATCACGGCTTTAAAATCCGACATGACGCCTACCCGTCAAATGGCCGAGGCATTCAAGCGTCGTCGCGATTTGGTCATCGGTTTATTATCTGAAATTGATGGTTTCATCCTCAACCATCCTGAAGGTGCGTTTTACGTGTTCCCGAATATCTCGGCATACTTTGGAAAATCGTACCAAGGCCAAGCCATTAAAAACGGCGACGACTTCTGCATGTTCCTCCTCAACGAGGCCAAAGTTTCTACCGTTTCTGGTGATTCCTTCGGGGCACCTGATTGCTTCCGCCTGTCATACGCTGCATCTGACGAGGACTTGATCGAGGCGGTGCGCCGCATCAAAGCCGCTGTTGAACAACTCAGCTAGATGCTCCAAGTCGAAAGCCCAACGCTGGTCACCATTGAGTCGGTTTGCCAGGCTAACATACAAGCCATGGCCAATAAAGCCTTGCAACATCAAGTGCAGTTTAGACCGCATTTCAAAACGCACCAGTCGGCAAAAGTAGCCACATGGTTCAAGCCGCATGGCGTGCAAGCTATCACGGTTTCATCTGTGTTTATGGCGCAGTACTTTGCCCAAGCGGGCTGGAACGATATCACCATTGCTTTTCCGCTCAATTTCAGGCAGTTAGATGTAGTTAAAAAGCTAGCTGCCCAGCATAGCATCGGGGTACTTATCGCCGATATGGAGGCTGCTGATTTACTGGCTCAATACCAAGGGCCCCAGCTTAAGGTTTGGCTAAAACTTGACCTCGGCAACAAACGCAGTGGGTTCAGACCGGAGCAGTTGAGCCAATTGCTCCAAGCAGCTAAGGTAATACAGGAAAACCCAGACTTACAAGTCAAAGGACTATTGTATCACGGTGGCCAGTCGTACCATTGCCGCAACATCGTTGATATTCAATCTGTGTTTGAGTTCACACGTGTAACAGCACTCGAGCTAAAACAGCAGTTGAGCCAAAGTTTGCAAATTCCGCTCTTACTTTCCTGTGGCGATACACCGGGCTGCATGGCCGCCGAAAACTTTGAAGGTATCGACGAAATGCGCCCCGGGGTATTCGTTTACCAAGACTTGATGCAAGCGCAAATCAGCGTGGCGATGCCGCAACAGTTTGCTGCATACATGCTTTGCCCTATCGTTTCAAAAGACATTGAGGCCCAAAAACTCGTTATTTACGGTGGTGCGGTGCATTTTTCAAAAGATGCCATCACCCTTAACGGGCAAACCGTGTACGGCCAAGTAGCTTGGCTCGACACTCATGGTTACATCCAACACATGATAGAGGGTGCATATTTGTACAGCTTGTCGCAAGAGCATGGACTAGTGCATTTGCCCCTGGAACATGCGCAAGCGTTCCAGGTGGGCGGACAAATAGCCATCGTGCCGGCACACATTTGCCTGACGGTATCGGTGGGTAACCCGGCGGTGATCTTGAATACAGAGCATCAATTTGAATCTCACAATCATTTTGTAGGATAGTTTTTTTTGTTTTTGGGCGCTGGTTTAGATGTGAGATGTGAGATGAAAGTTGTGAGATGTGAGATGAAAATCGTTCATTGTTCATCGTTCATCGTTCATTGTTCATCGTTCATTGTTCATCGTTCAAAAGCGCGAGGTGCGTGGAAGGCCGCGCCGAAGGCGTGGGTGCGCGTAGCGCACGGAGCAAAGCGAACCCTGAAACGGACCGACCCGCAGCGCAGCGGCGGGACGCGCCCAAAAAAATAAACATTATTGTACCCCAAAATACACCCAAATGCACATTTTAGTTACTGGTGCTAAAGGCCAAGTTGGCAGTGAACTTTTTCATTTGCACCGCCGATACCCGCAATGGCAATTCACCTTTACGGATAGAAGTGAATTGGATATTTGCCAAGCGGAGGCCGTTCATGCTTACTTTGCGCAACATACTTTTGACGTTTGCATCAATGCCGCTGCCTATACCGCGGTTGATAAAGCCGAGGATGAAATTGAGCTTTGCTACGCCGTGAACGACCATGCCGTGGCCAACCTGGCAAATGCTTGCAAGGCGCGCCAGGTCAAGCTCATCCATATTTCCAGCGATTATGTGTACCACAACGAGCAGCAAAACACACCTTACCTAGAAAACGACCCGCTGAGCCCCAAGGGCGTATACGCGAAGTCGAAAATGCTGGGCGAGGAAAAAGCATTGAGCCATAACCCGGGCCAAAGTATGGTTATTCGGACCTCCTGGGTGTACTCTACCTTTGGGAACAACTTTGTGAAAACCATGCTCAAGTTGGCACAATCGCGCCCAAGGCTCACGGTAATTTTCGACCAAGTTGGTACGCCTACCTATGCCCGCGACCTAGCCGAGCTTTTGCTCATGGTGGTGTATTACCACCAAGAATACCCCGATGATGCGTTTGGTGGTGTATTTAATTACAGCAACGAAGGCGTAACCAGCTGGTACGATTTTGCGCTAGCCATTTTTGAAATGCAGGGCATTGATAGCTGCCAAGTAGTACCTATTGAGACGAGGGAATACCCTACCCCGGCCAAACGCCCACATTTCAGCTTGATGAACAAGGCTAAAATAAAGGAAAGCTACAGCATTGATATCCCACATTGGCGAGATGGCCTAAAACGATACTTTGCCGACAGCAAGGAATCATAAGGCTTATCTATAATTTTTCCAAATTTAACTTCAATATATACATGACATGTAAAATTTTATACTTTTACCGCACGCATTACAAGTATAAAATCGAGACATGTCAGAACACATCGATGTACAGCTACCCACTCTTAAAGTTAGGCCAAGGTTTCAAATAGAAACCGAGCTAAGCGTGGAGGAACTTTCAGCCCGCATTCGTGCTGCCTTGGCAGCGGAAGGGGCTGCTTGTGAAGGCTATATACAACATGGCTTTGGCAGTATTTATTTACCCCAACGCGAACAGGAATTCTGGACACCTGTATTAACCCTAAAGATCGAAGATGCTGAAAATGGCAGCCATTTTGGCGGTTACTACGGCCCTAGGCCTGGTGTTTGGTTTCTATTTCTGCTGGTTTACGCAGCCATCGCTATTGCGATTTTCATCGTGAGTATCATTGGAGTTTCCTTTATGACGATTGGGCAATCGGGTGCCATTCTATGGTTGGTCCCCGTGCTCTGCGCTATATTCTTCAGTTTGTATTGGGTCTCCTACCAAGGCCAAAAACTGAGCCGGCACCAGATGGATAAAATGCATCAATTCCTGGAACGCGCCACAGAACTAGAAATTTGAGCGCAAAGTGCAGAGTGCTGAGAGCAGAGTAGAGTTATGATGAGAGCTGAGAGCTGAGTTGTTGGGTCTATAATTTTTACTCTGCTCTCTGCACTCTGCCCTTATATCTCTATTCTGGTCTTTCAAAAATAGAGAAAATCGTTTGCCCATACTTACGGGCATCGATATACCAGGGGTGATCTTCGTAATTATGTTGAGGGTTGTGCTCCATGATAAACCAACCGCCGGGCATGAGCAAATTATATTCAACCACGAGGCCTGGAATGGTATCCATGGTGGTCAATGGGTAAGGTGGACCAGCAAAGATGTATTTATATTGGATACGGTTCATCTTGATGAACTGGAATACATCAGCTTGTACCACGTTGACATAAGGTTCGATGTCGAGTTCCTTGATCATTTTCTTGACAAAGCTGATACAGGGCGGGTGTTTATCCACGCAAGTAATGTCGGTACAACCCCGAGATGCGAACTCATAGGTATGGCTGCCTGTACCACAGAAAAGATCGAGTACTTTGAGGCGGTCAAAGTCAAAGGTATTCTCTAAGATATTGAACAAGGCCTCCTTCGATACATCGGTGGTAGGGCGGGTCGGCCATTTATCGGCAGGCGGGTCGAAACGACGGCCTTTGAATTTGCCCCCGATTATTCGCATAATTTAATCGCTTGTAAGTCAATGAAAAAGTGAGGTGCTGTATCTTGCATACCTTTGAGGGCCTGGTATTCATTCGATTTACCGAAAAACATTACCTGGCGGATGTATTTATACAGCTCCCTGAAAATGGTAGAATCTTCTGTAATCTCACCGCCTATATAAAGCGGGGTGCGTTCGGGGTTCAGCTTTAACTGTTGGAAAACCAACAGTACATAGTACAACAGTCCTTTGGCATCTTGGTAGCTGAACATGTTGATGTAGAGTAAATCCTTACGGTCAAAAACAGCCAGTTGTATGCTCCTGCCCAAGATATTGAGCATCACGGTAGGTTTATCAAAACGGGCTGCCCTAGCCGACCAGTTGCGGATCAACGCGCTGTAAAGGTGGTTTAACTTGGCTTCCGGGAAAAACTTGAGGATCGTGTCCCATAAGGACAAAGGATAATAATACACGAGATGGATATCCATTTCGGGTAACTCATCTTTCCAAACAGCCATGCCTTCCGGCTCTTGAACCAAGTTTGAAATATACAACTTGTACTCTGCGGTGCGGTCGAACAGCATGCCAGGGACCAATGAAACCAAGGGATTTACCATGGCAACTTTCACGGTTCGGAAAGACTGCCGCAGCACGATATCGCTAGCAAACACTTTAGATACGGATGAAGCAGAATCATCCGGAATACTATACCCGCGCAAACCAACGATATGGTTGGTATCGTCTTCTATTAAGTAGTACAACCTATCCGAGCCGATAAGCAAAGATAGGTTGTACGCATAGCAAAGGTTTTGTTGAAAACCCTCGTCGAAATAACTTTGGAGTATAGCTTGCAAAAGCCAGGTTTTTAACGGCGAGACGTTTTGATACGGAGTTTATCCGGGTCGTAGTTCTTGTCGTAGATAGAGAAATCTTTGTCGTCGTACAATTCGCCCATGTACTCACCAACGCGAACAGAGATTTCATAAAACTTCAACATCACACCTTGTTGCATGATACTGTCGATTTTGAAGTCAAACTGCTTCTTTTTATCGGTAAAGGGTACATAACGCAAATCATCCAGTTTTACGTGGGTCAAGCTGTTATTGATAGAGTCAATCGCTGGGATAACTACTTTTTGCTTGATAACTTGAGCGTTAGGGTTATCGGGGTCACCGATGGTTTTTTCAATTACGAAAGAATCCGTTTTCAAAACTTTTTCAAGCTCGTCGAAAGAAGTGGCCCAATCGCCTTTGATGGCACGGTAAGCTTCCATGGCTTTACCCAAATCATCGAAGTGCAAACGGATTTGATCTTCCCTGGCTTCCTTCACGTTTTTGAAGATAACCGGTTCTTTGATGCTATCGTAAAGCAAATACAATACTGCTCCGATGACAATGATTAAGGCTACGTTAATCGCAATTCTCATAATTTGCGTTGGTTTTAATTTGAATTATAATTCGGCGCAATATTACGCTTTTCCATGTGAAACAATGTATCACTTATGCAACTATTTTTTTTCTTCGCCTGTATAGATGTTTTTTTCACGACTTTTGGCGTGCACAACGTTGTATTTTCATATTTTTGTGAAAATCCGATTATTCAATTCCACTAGATGCGTCAGATAACCCTCACCTTAGTCATATTGATATGCAGCATTTGTTCTGCTGTTCAAGCGCAAGTAGTGTATCAGAAAATGAATCAAGCTTTTGCCGTTGAAGGTATCGATAGCCTAGAACTGATGCTTGATGGCCCGGTCATTTACCGCAAAACACCTGGTACTAAACTACTTATCGAGATTAATATCGAGGTGGAAAATATCAGCCCGAACATTATGTTGGTGTTGAGCCGCAGCCCAAGGTATAAACTAATCCCAACGCAACGCGGCAATATTTTAAACCTACAGTTCAACAAGGACCGCCCCAACATCTTGGTGGGTAGCCAATCGGCGGTTGAACGCATTACCTACAAAGTTTACCTGCCGCAAAACCTGTGGTAGCCAAATAACCTCAACATGCCCGCTAATACTAAAGGACAAACCGTGCTATGGTCTGTCCTATCCCCCGATAAAACCATCCAGTCCTACCTCTACGGTACCATGCACGTGCGCGATAAACGTGCCTTCAAACGCAGTGCACAAGCCTTGTCGCTCCTGCAACAATGCTCGGCGCTGGCCCTGGAATTTAACTTCGATGAAATCGACCCCGAAAAACTGGGCCGCAACCAGTTTATTCCTGCCGATCAGCCCGGTTTGTTCGAGTTAGCCGGAAAATCTGGGGCCAAAAAACTTAAACGCCTTGCCGTTAAGGTGCTACACATGGCTCCAGAGGCACTCGACCGCATTCACCCCTTCCACCTGATTAATATCGTAGGCTCTTTGGCTTTGACCGAGGACGAGAATCACTCCCTCGATGAAACGCTGTTCGAAGCCGCCAAACAACAAGCCATACCCGTTATCGGACTGGAATCCTTCGACAGCCAGATTGATATCATCGAGTCCACCTCCATGAAGTCGCATGTCAAACAATTGCTCGATGGCCTCGACAATTACGATAGCATGCGTAAAAAAATGGATAAACTAGCGCACTGGTATGAACAAGGCGACTTGCAGAGTATCCTCAAGTCCACCAAAAAGCAGCTGGGTAAAAAACGGGATATCTACCTGTATAGTCGCAATAAAGTCATGGCCCAAGGCATTGCCGAAACGGCCGTAAAACAATCGCTCTTCGCTGCGGTTGGAGCGGCCCACCTGCCCGGCCAAAAAGGCGTTATCAGCTTGCTCAAAGCCAAGGGTTTTAAAGTAAAAGCCATCCTCTAGCGTTCCAACATGAATCAGCGCCAGTTATTCCTGAAACATATCGCCCAAACCAGCGATATCCCCATGAGCCTCGAAATCGACCACGCCGAGGGCATGTACCTCTACGATGTGCAAGGTAAAGCTTACATGGATCTCATCGCCGGTATCGGTGTGAGTAGCTTGGGCCACTGCCACCCCAAGGTGGTTGAAGCGGTGCAGCAACAAGCCGCCAAGTACATGCATACCATGGTGTATGGCGAGTTTATCCTGAGCCCACAGGTACAACTGGCGGAAAAGCTAGCCGCTACCCTACCCGATTCCCTCGATAATGTGTATTTCACCAACTCGGGTGCCGAGGCTTGCGAAGGAGCCCTCAAATTGGCCAAGCGCTACACCGGCCGGGCTGAAATCGTGTCGATGCAGCTTTCCTACCACGGCAGTACACATGGCGCCCTAAGCCTGATGAGCGATAGCTATTTCACGGCGGCGTTCCGACCCTTATTACCCCAAGTTAGGCATATACAATTTAACCATATACCTGATTTACAGCAAATTACTACACAAACGGCCTGTGTAATCGTTGAAACGGTAAGGGCCGAAGTGGGTATACACAAACCCGAGCAAAACTATCTAAAACAGCTCCGCGAGCGCTGTGATGCTGTAGGTGCCTTGCTCATTTTCGACGAAATCCAGGCGGGTTTTGGTCGTACTGGCAGCCTTTACGCCTTTGAACAGTATGGCGTGGTACCCGATATATTGTTGTTGGCTAAAGGATTTGGCGGTGGTATGCCCATTGGAGCCTTCATCGCGAGCCAAAAAGTGATGCACAGCCTGAGCCACGACCCCGTTTTAGGCCATATTACCACTTTTGGTGGTCACCCGGTAAGTTGTGCGGCAGCTTTGGCTACACTCACCGAACTCCTTGACAATAAAGTACTTATTGCATCTATTCCCGCCAAGGAGCAGTTATTTTTATCGCGCTTGGTGCATCCTAAAATTATATCCATCCACCATGCGGGCCTGTGGTTTGCCGTGGAAATAGAGGGCGGTTTCGATGCCGTGCTACAACTCATCCAGCTGGCCCTGGCCGAGGGCCTCATCATCGACTGGTTCCTGTTCAACAACCGTTCTATCCGCATCGCGCCGCCGCTCATCATCAGCGAGGCCGAGATCAACCAAACTTGCGATATATTACTTCGTTGTTTGGATAAAATCTCCAGTTAAATTTTTGACAAAGAAATAGACCGTTTGCCTTTTTCAAAAGAGCAAAAACAAAAATAGCTCTTAGCAAAAATCGCTTTTAGCAAAATTATTTGGGCGTTGCGCCGCGATGCGTCGCCGCTCCCTTCTGGGCTGCGCTTCGCTTGGTGCTGCGCACCGGGCCTTCGGCCCGCCCGCCAGGCAGCTAACGCTATAACGGCGTTCATAACTATGAAATATGAACGATGAACTTTGAACGGGCACAACATTGCCCAGCTCCGTTAGGAGCTGCATAATAAAGACGGCTCTTTGCTCCTACCCAGCGGGAAGATGGTTGATTATTCAACTATTAGAAAAATTTTCAAAATTTAAAAACATGATGTATATTTGTGAATTAAACCTATAAACATATTAATTATGCCATCATTAGACGAAATTAAATCCCAAATCAAAGGCATTGGCGGTCTTGATAGTTTTTTAGGCCGTCGTGAAATCAAAGAACTCCCTAATGTAATTTGGCACGATGAGCGTGTAGAAAATATTGTTCAAGGCTCTTATAATAATGGGCTAGGAATTTTAATTGCAACAAATAAAAGACTAGTATTTGTTGACAAAGGAATGTTTTTCGGGTTGAAAGTGGAGGATTTTCCTTATGACAAAATTAGTTCTATTCAATACGAAACGGGATTACTTTTAGGTAGCATCACTATCTTTACATCTGGGAACAAGGCTGTAATAGATAATGTTGAAAAGTCAAAAGCAAGAAGCTTTGGTGATTGGATTAGAGCAAGGATATCTACAGCTAAAGAAAACGTTTTGGAACAGCCTAAAGCTAAAGTGCCTTCAAGCAATAGTGATGTAATCCTCGAAAAACTAGAAAGGCTTGCGAAACTAAAGGAACAAGGCATTTTAACAGAAGATGAATTCCAAAAACAAAAACAAATAATTCTTGCCGAGTAATATCAAATCGGAGAGAATGATTTGTTTGTAAAGTTTTTGGCTTGAATTCGACATCTTGCAGTTGTATACACAAATATATTGATAACATATTTAACTAATTATCAATGACTCATGTAGGATTATTAAAATGGTTTGATATTACCAAAGGATTTGGGAAACTAGAATCTCCCAATATAGGAGATGTATTCGTACACAAGAATAATTTTTTATTCTCACCAAAGAACTTACGCATTGGAAGTGTGCTCATATTCGAAATCGAAATAAATAGTCGAGGTCTGAATGCTCTTAAGATTTCATATCCTGAATCCTTTGAAGACTTTAAGGTAATACTTACACATATCGAACGAAACCCCATAATTAGTTTGGGTGTAGTCATTGAGAAAAAAAATAAATGGGGCCAGCTTTATAGAAGCAACGAACATAAAACATGTAATTTGATTGACGATGCGCTAAACAGCTTATTAAGGTCTATTAAATCTACTCAGCTAATTGAATATTTTACAAAATATTACGAAGAACAAGCCCCATTCCTGAGCGAACTCGCAACAATACGATACTTTAATTTTACTCGAAAACAAATACATAGTTTACCGATTACCTTGAATGATCATCTTCTTTTTGAATTTGAAGCATTACATCCCCAGTACAAAAATAACCCACCTCAAGATCTTCTGGACCAATTAAAACGTTTCATAGAATTCCCGGTTGATGTTAATTCGTTTTTGATTAAAATACTATTTTCATATTACATCAAAAAAACTAATAATTCAACATTGTTTTTAGTTTGGCAAAAAAAAGAGCATAGAACCGAATTACATTTAGATAATTCAGCAGATAAAATCAATGAAGATGATTCCTTTTATGCTTTTCCCCAAGAAATGTTTTTAGAAAATTCATCAAAAATAGAAATTTTAGACTTCAAGAGATTATTTAATCAGCCTAATGGCCATCAACTTGGAATAAACGTTGCAAATAAAAAAATAATAAGCTTAGAACAATTTAATAAACATGAGATAGATGATATTATTAAAATATTAGACCATATCGCTTTAATTGAATTCCCGAGAAGTTTAATAGTCCAATTGAATGATAAGATTTTAAGGCTATTAAATGACGATATATCAAACCCATTGACACCTGAAGCTATAAATTCCTTTAAGCAAAATATTGATTTTATAAAAAGTCGAGATAGGTATATTGATTATGAAAGATTAATTGAAGGAATTAATAATAGCATAACAGACCATTCCAAATTCATATTATGGAAAGAATCGAAATATTTCAACATTGGAATTGAAATTTTACATGAATACAGTAGTAATTTATCCTATTCCGATTTTTTACAGACTTCTTACCAGTTTCAATTAGATTACTTTATAAAAAGCCTAAATAAAATAGAAGAGATTAATGGCCTCAGTAGCTTTGGACTTTTAACTTATCTAGCGATAGAATCTCCTATTAATTCTATCGATTATTATTTTCATAATCTATCCAATGTATATCAATCTGTATTTTGGTTAAATTTTGCAAAGGATAGAAATTATTGTACAGATGAAATTTACAACAAGTATGAAAGCATACCCTATACTGCTTCAGATTTTAATTCTTTTGTAATAAACTCTGAGAGCCTTCAGGAACTATATATATCAAATGAGCTCGTTGCTAATATTAAATATTTCTTTTCAAGAACCCCATACAAACCACTTGATTTTGATTATGACTTTGATTTAACCCAAAAAAGAAGTTTAATAAATGGAATAATTGAGACAACAAGCGATTTCGACAACAAAAAAGTTATAGACTTGTTCAAGCATTTATTGTATAAAGTTGAGATACATGAACTGTTACCTTTATGCAAAGCCTTTATTCCCAAGCATATTAATTCATCAATAATCGAACTAGATACTATCCTTAAATATATCTATAATATCCGATTGGATTCTAAAAATTTCGATGACATTTGTATTTACATTTCTGAAAATGTAAATAGTATCACTAGAGTTGAAATGTGGCTTGACAACTACATTAAATCCATAAACATCAATGAGCCTATTGAAATATTTTATCATATCCCTTCTGACAAACAGCCTAAATTATTTAAGAAAATTTTTTCATTCTTTGACAAGAATAAAGCCATACCAACACAAGCCCAATTCGATAAATTAAAATCGTTACTTTTAATAGATACAGTTAATATTGATGTAAAGATATGTATTAGAGTGCTAGACTCGCTTAAGTCTGAAAACAATTACATTGGTGAAAATGACCTTACAGAAATCATTTGTCGGCATATAAATGAAAATGAACTTAACTTAGTTAAGATTAAGGATTTATTCCAGTTATGTACAGGTAGAACATGGATAACCAAAGGAGAGACTTTGAAAAAATGGTTTATAAAGCTAGAAAATAATCTATATTCAGTTAAAGACGATTCAATCATTATAGGAGATTGCTCTCATGAAATTGATAAAACCTCTAAAAGCATTACTATAGATGGAGAAGTTTATCCTTTCGAATGGGTCAAAATCAATAATGATTTTCTCGAAAAAAAATACGAAATACCCGTAGGTATTATTTTTTGCGATGCATCAAATTCTCAGAAAGATAGCTCTTTGAATATTCCTTTTAACTGGTGTTGCAACTCAAAATGTTATTCGCCGTGCCAATCCGACCACAATCATTTAGAGTGGACAGAATTTTCTTTAAGGGATTTCATTAGAATACTAAATATTCAATATGATTATGATAAGTACTATAGATTTGTTGGGCTTGTAAATAGGGTTAATAGGCTACTAGATAAATTAAAATGTAATTCTTGTAATAAAATATTGAGGGATGCCAAAACATCAGAATTTGCATTTTATAAAGTAACCACATTCCACTGTACAAACTTAAATTGTACAGAATACAACCATTCTATATATCTTAATCATTGTCTTAACATAAGGTGTCTAAATGTAGTTGATAGTCGAATCTCTAAAACATGTCCTCATGGCTTAATAATCTGTGATACTTGCGGAGATTGTTGTTCTCACAATATGCTTGAAAATCGTCTTAACAACTTAAAGACAAATGGAA
The DNA here is from genome assembly GCA_964508975.1 of uncultured Saprospiraceae bacterium. GTDB lineage: Bacteria > Bacteroidota > Bacteroidia > Chitinophagales > Saprospiraceae > CAZDVQ01. Next base: position 72,398 of record CAZDVQ010000010.1, on the reverse strand, counting down.
TATTCAATAAAAGCAATCCAAGGCACATTAAGCTTCAGTTTATCGTTGACAATAAACTCGGCCACAAGGAGCTTAATGAAAGATATGATTATCAATCAGGCGATAAATTGTTAACCTAGCTTACTAAAAAATACGCCGATAAAGATACCGCAAATCCCCCCACCCCATCGCGCGAGGTGCCCAAAGGGCCGCGCCGCAGGCGCGGGTGCGAAGCACCGACCGTCTAGGGAGCCCGGTGGGGACCGACGGCCGCAGGCCGACGCGCCCAAAAAAGCATAAAAAATTAATCGATCACCGGGATTTCATAACGGTTAAACTCGTCGAGGTCGAAAGCGCCAAACCAAAAGGTGTAGCCCGATATAACCGGCACGGTGAGGGTTTGAAATTGTAGCGGACTGTTGGTCCAGCCAAAACCATATATTCTGTTGCCTTGAATGTGCATCGACTTGCAGTATCGCGTGCCATCGCCGCCAATGGTTTTGAGCCATAGCAGCTTGCCATCTGGGCGATATTTAACCATAAAAGGCGCATAACCAGCCCTTTCAGCCACGCCCAATGCTCCGTAGGCCGTGTTGAAGGTGCTGCCATAGGAGTTGCCGCTAATGTATATGTTGCCCTTCTCGTCGATAATCATTTTTTCCGGGTAAGCAGAGTATGGGCCTTTGCTGTCCATCGACCAGTAATACTCGCCATCAGGTGTAAATTTACTGAGGTTCATAATGCCATAAGAGGAACCATATACCGCGATGATGTTGCCGCGGTTATCAAATTTTATGTTCGAGCAGGAGCCTTGCGAGGGCCTGCCCGTGCGATCCACTTTCCAACGGTACTTCAAATCGGTATCGAACTTGGCGATAAAGCGTTGTTGTTCATTATTAGGTGTGCAAACACTGTCTGAGCCGAAGCGCATCCAGCCCTCGTAGCTGCCGCCTATCACCATGCCAAATTGAGGATCATAATCAATTGCAAAAATGTGCGAACGCCCCGTGGTATCGCCTTGGGCTTGCCAAGTAACCTCGTAAGCAGGGTTCAACTTGATGATGAGGTAGCTGTTTTGCACCAGCGCACGGTCATTCTTGTTCCTGAACTCGTACATCCCACCGATATAAACGTTCCCCAGGCTATCGAAATCGAAGTCGTGGGCGGTTTGAGGGCGGTCACCTAGCAAGACTTTGGTCTGGATTACATCGCCCTTGGGGGAATATTTGGCGACAAAAATAGCTTGGCGATAACTCTTTTTGCCCATTATTATAGTATCAGCAGAACCACTAGTTAAGCGCATATCGTTGGCATAGCTGGTCCCAACAACAAGGATATTGCCCTGGTAGTCGAGTTTAACCTTGCAGGGGCGAGCCTTTGACAAGCTGCGCTGTATCCATTGAAAACGGCCTGTTTTGTCGAATTTCATCAAGAAATATGAGTCGCCAGAACCGCCCTTGATTTCCAATCTTGGAGATTTCACGCTGCCCGTGTCAATAAACATGGAAGATTGGTAATAGCCGGTTAGATAGATGTTGCTGTCGGCATCTAGCACCATATCGTAGGCCCAGCTAAAACCATAGGCGGCAAAGGTTTTAACCCAGATGGGGTCAAAGCTTTGTGTATAGCCATTTTGGGCATGGAGGCCGTTTAGGCCAAGGCTAAGGAAGCAGAGGAGGAGCAGTGTTTTGGCAGTTTTCATAGTATGAAGATGCGAAACTATGGCGCATTGGTGTGTCATGAGCAATGAAATATGATATTTAATATTTTGATTTATTGGGGGCCTCCGCCGCTCCGCGTCGGCGCACCATTCCGGGGTTCGCTTTGCTCCGTGCTGCGCACCAGCCGCTACGCGGCTGCCCTCCATGCTGCTAGGCCAGATTTGATAAATGAGTTGTAAGATGTGAGGTGTGAGTTGTGAGCGGAAGCCCAAAAGTAAAGCTCCTAGCGGAGCGGTATATTTAGGGCAAATTTCAATATAAATCATTTATAATTAACCATTTACAATTAACCATTAGAAACTGCGGCTATGCCGCAGTTTCTAGCGTTAACTGGCCGTAGGGCAGCCGCGCCAGCGGCTGGTGCGTAGCACGGAGCACCGCGAACCCCGAAGGACAGCGACGGCGCAAAGCGCCGGAACGCCCCAATAAAAAAGCCCCCAAATCAAAGTAGACTTGGGGGCTTTGCAGAATACAGCTAATGCTATTCGACAATCAGCTTGCGGAGTAGCGCTTGGCCACTTTGCGCATCGCTAAGGCGAATGAGGTACATGCCAGCAGCCAATTGGTTGGTCTGGATGGTCATGTTGTTGCTATTGCTAATGGCTTGATATACTGGGCGACCAGTGATATCAAACAACTCAACTTTCAACGTTTGGATGCCTTGGTGTTGGATAAACACTTGCTCGTTAGCTGGGTTAGGGAAAATTTGAAGGGCATCCAAAACCAATTCGGTAACAGCTACGGTTGAGCAAGAATCGGCACCACCTGGGTTGGCGTAAATGGTGTCGCCCAATGAAATAGTACCTGCAAAAGTAGCAGAAGCACACCAGTTAGCGCCATCGGAATTGTCGGTGTTTGGATCAACCAAAACCATTGAATAACCTGCACCGTCAGCAGCAAGCGGCCATGGAGCTACGTCGTCGTAGAACACAGAGTCAACCAAGTTACCGAGGGCATCGTACAAGGCTACGGCTTCGCCGTTGTTGCTCAATGCACCGGTGGTCCATTGCAAAGGCGTAGTACCAAATACGCTGCTAAATGCGCTTGCGTTGAATGCGATGGTCAAATACTCGCCAGCGTTTAAAGTAACGGCTGGGAAAGTATAAGTTACACCCAACATGGTACAGCCCAAGAGGTTAGCAGGGCCGTTACCGGCGTTGTACAACTCGATGAACTCGAGACTATCCACAGAGAATGGGTCGTTGAACATGATTTCAGTAATCACGATATCAGTTACAGCTGTTGCATCATTACCGTTGATGGTGATGGTGTATACCGAATCGTTGGTGATTAAAGCACCATTGGTTGCGTTAAGCAAGTTCAACACAATCGTTTCGGCTGTTTCAAAATCAATATCGTCTACGATAGTAACAGTTACAACTTGTGGAGTTGTATCGCCAGCAGCAAAGGTCAAGGTTGCTGGGCTAGTAAAGGTAAAGTCAGTACCGCTAGTAGCTGTAGATGCAGCAGCAAGTACTACCTGAACTGTAGTTGCATTTACAGGGTCAGGGTTGTTGATCAGCACGCTTACGTTAACGGTACCAACATTTTCATCAACAGAAATAGTTGTACCATCAAAGCCAAGGCTTAAGGCGCCCGGAGGAACGCAAGCTGCGTCGGTATCACCAGGATTAGCGAACAAGTCGATCAAGTTAACCTGAACTCCAACAGCGGTGGTAGCAGCCGACCAGTTTGAACCGATGCTATTATCAGCGTTAGGGTTACACAAGATTAACGAAGTACCCAAGCCGTTAGGAGAAGTTGGCCATGGAGCGGTAGGCAAGTAAGACACGGAGTCAACGATGTTGTTCAATGCATCGCGAATAACGATTGGTTCGCCGGTGTTGGTCAACTGACCACCATTCCATTGTACCAAGTTAAGACCAGCACCAAACACATTTTGCATCGCAGCTGCATTACGGGCCAGTATCAGATAATCATCAGCCGCCAAGCTAGTACCAGCAGCAAAGGTATGTGTAATACCAAGGCTGAAGGTTACACCTGTCAAATCTAGGGTTGCACCAGAATTGTTGTACAATTCTAGATACTCTAGTGAATCACCAGCAGTACCACCGGATGGGTCGTTGTACATGATTTCAGTAATAACCAAACCAGTTACTGCTTGAACATCGTCATCCAAGATAGTTATGGTTGTGCTACCAACAGAACCAATAGTACAACCACCTGTTGTAGCTTGAAGATCAAGGATAATAGTTTCGGCGACTTCCGTTACAGTATTATTCAAAACTGGGATTGAAACCGTTTGGGTGGTTGCACCTGCAGCAGTGAACGTAAGGGTCGTAGGGCTAGTGAAGGTAAAGTCGGCAGATGTAGCTGTAGATGCTGGGTTCAACACGAGGTTAACCGAGCAGTTAGCCGCAGTTGTAATGCTAACGGTAACGTCAACTGTACCCGCAGATTCGTTTACCGTGAGGGTAGACTGTGCCAAGTTGAAGAATGGGTTAGGCGTAGCAGATGAAATAGCAACAGAGATGTTGCTGATACCAAATTCATCGCGTGAGCCAGCACCTGTCACGTCGTTACTCTCCCAGCGGATATACAAGAAACCGCCGTTAGGCACGTTGAAACCAGAGATTTGGCCTGATTTGTTTACTATTTGAACACTTGGAGCAGCATCGGCAACTTCAGGAGTCAGGTAATCAAAACTAGCTACATTCGAGAATGGTCCAGCAGTATCAACTGCAAAACCTAGGTTAAATGAGTTGGCGCGGCCTTGGTCATTGAAAACAAAAATATCATAGCTCAAGTCAAGCGCTTGCATCGGTGCACCAGAGTTGTTTTGTACAGCCATGATAAGCTCGCCTGGAGAGAAGTCGGCACCAGTAGGTTGGAACCACATCACGTCGGTACCAGCGTTGTTGATGGCATATAATCCGCCTGAAGTTGTACCAGGGGCTGCAAGCACACCACGGGCCAAATCGCCTGTAGTAGCAGAACCACCAAGTGGTAAAGTACCATCCGTAAAGCCTTTAATAGACCAAGTGTTTGAACTGAGTTGTCCTGCCGCTGGGCTAGTTGTAAAACCAGTAGCCGTAAAACCAGCGAAGTTGATCGTTTGGGGTGTTCCAGGCGTGGTCAAAACGACTTGCGCCATCATGGATGTAATGCTCCAACAAGTCAGTAGCAAAACAGGTAATAGTCTTTTCATAAAGTAGAATTGTGATAGAATTTGCTTTGTTCGAGCTGCAAAAGTAAGGAAAATATCCTTGAATCTGGAACGGATGGGACTTGAGTTACGAATTTAACTATTTATTAAACGACAAAAGCCCAACAGCTTCGCTGTTGGGCTTTTGTACTATAGATACTAAAAATGATTATCTGATTAAAGTAACGTCACCTTTGTAGAACAATTCACGGCCATCGTCAAAGAGAACACGAGCAAAGTAAACATACACGCCAGGATTCATCAGGGTGCCTTTTACTTTTCCATCCCAACCAGCATTGAAATCGCTTGGCAAGAAATCGTCATTGGCAAAAACCATGCTACCGAAACGGTCGAAAACCTTAAATTCCAATACGCGTGTGACACCAACGCCACCGTACACTAAAAAGCGCTCGTTTTTATCATCACCGTTCGGCGAGAAGGCTGTTGGGATAAATACTTTGCGGTAAGGTAATACTTTAACTACTACCTCATCGCTGGCTTGACAACCGAGCGAATCCGTTACAGTAACCGTGTACACTTGGTCCGTTACCGGGTCTAAGATTACATTGGTGCAAGTATCGCAGTCGATAGCAACCAAGGGTGTCCACTGGATACTGAGCGGTGGATAGGTAGGCGTAAACTGTAGCAATACCTCGGCATGTGCCGTATCACCTAGAGCCAACTCGATATAAGCCGGGCGTGTTTGAATTAAAATGGGTTCAGGCGAGCTTACAAAAACCTCTGTACTATCTACACAACCGAGTGAGTCTTTGATGAAGATTGTATAGTAGTTGCTTTGCAAGCCATTAAACACATTTGCGGTACCGAAGGGTTGATTATCAATAGCAAATTCATAACCGTCCACCCAAGGCGTACCGTCGTAACTTAAGGAAGTATCAACGGTTACAGAACCATCGCTATCGCCGAAACAAGTTACGGTATCGGCTAAACAGAATGGACGGCGAAGGGCAAAAACTGGTTCGTTTACTTGGAAACTAGCCGTAGCCGTACAGCCAGAAGGTGAAGTTGTAATCGTTACGTCATAAAAACCAGCTGCCAAGTTTGAAATAGTTGGACCGAACAAGCCATTGCTCCATTGGTACACAGCAGGTGTTTGTATGTTGTTGGGCACTGAAGACGTTGATACAATAGTGATAGATCCTGTATTATCACCGGTACAGTTCACATGCTGGATAAAGGTGCTGTCAATATTGAACGTATCAGCCGCAGCTACGGCCACGCTAATTGGATGAATAACTGGGTTACATCCATTGGCATCAGCTACTGATACAATATAGTTGCCTGGTGTCAAGCTATTTACAGATGCAGTGGCTTGTCCTGCAAAAACGCCCAAGCTAGTGCCCAGTGCGTCAAAAAATTGAATATCGTAAGGAGCTGTACCGCCTGCAGGTGTAACGCTGATAATACCGTTGTTGGCACCAGGGCAAGTTTCGTTTGTAATAACGGGAGTAGCCACCACTGCTGTTGCCACAGGGATATTAACCAAACTAACCGACTGGCAACCTGTACCCACCTCGGTAATCGTCACCGAGTTAGAACCACCTGCTAGTTGGGTTGCTGTAGAAGTAAGACTATTGAATGTAGCATCTGCGCTGCTCCAAGTAAAATCAAATGGGCCACCATTTGAACCAGAGGCAGTAACCGTAGCCTGACCATCGGCCTGACCGAAGCACTGCTGTGGTACAATTGCGCTCATGACACCAGAGATTGCATTGGGCTGAATCAAAGCCTGTTGGCCTGTTGTAGCGCAACCACGGCTATCTGTCACAGTAAAACCATAAGCAAAACCAAAAGGCGCTGGTCCACCGGCTAGGTTAAATACGTTTAAGCCGACCTGAGCACCTACGTTTGGTGTCCATTGAACAATATATTGAGCCCCAGGGTTGAGTGTACCACCGGAAGGCGTCAATGAGATTTGGCCATTAGGCGCTCCATTAGCCGAGTTACAAGTTGGGTTTACGGTTGTCGATGTTACCGTCAATGCGGTAGGCTCATTCAAAGTGGTAGAGAAGTTAACCACACAGCCCGCAGCATCGGTTACCACAAGGTTATAAGTACCCGCAGGTACGTTGGTCAAGTCCTGCGTGATGTAGAAACCACTGTTCCAACTGTAAATAAAAGGCGCTACACCACCTGTAATCCCAATGTTTACGTTACCGTCGGAACCACCATTACAGGTAATGTCATTGCTAGACTGGATGGCAACGGTAAATGGACACTGAGCCTGCATTGGCTTTAAGCCAGTGATTATCAGACTACAAACTAAAACTACACGTAGATAAAAGCGCATAAGCTGGTTTTATTCCTATTTTCTAAAGCGGATTCAAGAAACGCAAAAATAACGGATTGTATTCAATTATTATTGCATTGGGCAATATTTTATACTGCTAAAGCTTGTGCAACCTTGGTGCACTACTGTATAACGACCTGTTTTATCCAATCGCTGCCAAAGGCGTATGGCAACCATGCCAAGCTTGATACAGGCTTAGTAATGATGAAACTAGCTTTTTTACCCACTTCCAAACTGCCGTGGCTTTCTTGCAATTCCATAGCGTGCGCAGCATTGACGGTGGCGGCTACAAGAGCCTCTTCTGGCAACATTTTCATTTGGATGCAAGCCAACGAGAGGATAAAAGCCATTTTACCCGATGGCGATGAACCAGGGTTATAGTCAGTCGCTAAAGATACGGGCAAACCAGCATCAATAATTTTACGCGCAGGGGCATAAGGAATACCTAGGAAAAAGGCTGTTGATGGCAACAAGGTTGGAATAGTATTCGACGCTTTGAGGGCTTCAATCTCTGCATCGCCTACACATTCGAGGTGATCAACGGAGATGGCTTGATGCTTGGTCCCAATTTGTACACCACCCGAGTAGTCGAGTTCGTTAGCGTGTATCTTGGCTTTTAGGCCGAGCGCCGCTGCTGCCGTCAGGATGGTATCGGTTTCTTCCACGGTAAAGAAGCCCCGGTCGCAGAATACATCACAGTAGTCGGCTAGTTGCTCGGCAGCTACTTGGGGAAGCATTTCATCCACAATCAGTTTGATATATTCCTCCCGGCGGGGTTTATAGCTCGTCGGAATGGCGTGTGCACCTAGGAAAGTGGCCTTGATGTCCAAATCGGTATGTTGTTTCAACGACTTGATGACCCGCAGCATTTTGAGCTCGGCATCGAGACTGAGGCCATAGCCGCTTTTGATTTCGACAGCACCGGTGCCCATAGCGCGGATTTCGTGCAGGCGTGCTAGGGCTGATTGGAACAAATCGTCTTGGCTGGTTTGCTGTAGGCGTGCGGCCGAATTCAAGATACCACCACCTCGCTCTGCTATTTCTTCATAGCTTAAGCCGTTGATACGATCTACGAATTCGTTTTCGCGGCTCGCCGCGAAAACAATGTGCGTGTGCGAATCGCACCAAGTTGGCAATACGAAGCCACCTTCAGCGTCAATGATTTCGTCGGCGTTGGCTGGACAATTATCCATGCCTCCACCGCCCACGATGCGGCCATTTTCGGCAGCCAGCCAAGCATTATGGATAGTTTCCACCACGCGCATATCGGCTCCTTTGCGCAAACGCCCAGAGCCAGCCTGGTGGAAAAAAAGTGTACCAATGTTTTTTACCAGAAGCATAGTTTGAATTTTATGCCGATGCAGCAGCCATAACCGATTGATATGCTTTCAAACCTTCGGCCAACACAGTAATGGCGGCTTTCAGGTCTTCTTTTTTCAAGACGTACGCGATGCGAACTTCTTGTTTACCGAGGCCTGGTGTGGCATAGAATCCTGTGCCTGGGGCCATCATTACGGTTTCGCCGTTGTGGTTAAAGGATTCGAGCATCCATTGGCAGAATTTGTCTGAGTCGTCGATGGGGAGTTTAACCATCGCGTAAAAGGCACCACCTGGGTTAGGGCAAACCACACCCGGGATACTACGGAGCCCTTCCACCATGATGTCGCGGCGTGAGCTATACTCTTCAATTACCTCTTCGATGTATGAATTGGGCGTATCCAAGGTTGCTTCACCGAGGATTTGCTCCAGGGTTGGCGGACTTAAACGCGCTTGTGCAAATTTCATCGCGGCATTGTACACATCTTTATTATGTGTCACCAAAGCACCAATACGAGCGCCACAAGCGCTGTAACGTTTTGAAATAGAATCAACTATAATGGCATTTTGCTCCAAGCCTTCCAACTGCATGATAGAGGTAAAGCTTTGTCCATCATAGCAAAACTCACGATACACCTCGTCGGCAAACAAGAAAAGGTCATGGCGTAATACGATGTCTTTCAATTGCTCCAATTCCTCGCGCGAGTACAAACAACCCGTTGGATTACCTGGGTTACAAATGAGGATAGCCTTGGTTTTAGGGGTAATACAGGCTTCAAAATCCGACATGGGCGGCAAGGCAAAACCATCTTCGATGCGAGCGGTGATGGGTTTAACCACGATATCGCCAGCACGGGCAAAACCGTTGTAATTGGCGTAAAAAGGTTCGGGTACAATTACTTCATCGCCAGCATTTAAGCAGCTCATCATGCCAAACAACAGGGCTTCAGAGCCACCGGTGGTAATCATGATTTCGGTGTGGTCAACGTTAACGCCGATGCTTTTGTAATAGCCGGTGAGTTTACGGCGGTAGGATTCAAAACCAGCCGAGTGGCTATATTCCAACACTTCAATTTTAGCGTTGCGCACGGCCTCCAGGGCAGCTGGTGGCGTTTTAATATCGGGTTGGCCAATATTGAGGTGATAAATTTTAACACCGCGGGCTTTGGCGGCCTCGGCAAAAGGAACAAGTTTACGGATAGGGGAAGCGGGCATTTCGCTGCCGCGTCGTGAAATTTGTGGCATGGCTTTTCAAGTTTTAATCCGCCGCGAAAGTAGGTAAAGTTTAGGAAAATAGCTTTCAGCTATTTTCCTAAACAGGTAAAAATGGGTAAAGGGCTGAAAATGGGCGAAAAAGGGTAAAATCACCATTTTCCTAAGCAGGTAAAAATGGGTAAAGGGCTGAAAGTGGGTAAAATCACCAATTCTAGGCAATATTGGTATTAGCTGTTGCGCCAGCGCTGCGAAGGGGTGGCCGAAGGCCAGACCGCAACGCGGGCCGAGCGAATAGCGAGCCCCGGAGCATAGCGACGGTGTGCAAAGCACACCGGGGCGCCCCCTAAATTTAATCATACGGCACATCATTATTATCACAAGAGCCAAAATTATAACTTACATCCGTTCGCTCAAACGAGGAGAGCCAGTTGTGCAGTTTCACAATATCTGCGGCGGCAATACTTTTCGGGAAAACCGTGTAGGTGTTGAGCACCTCAACATATATGACGGAAGCAATCTTGTCGTTTTGCAGGATTTGATCCACTTCATCCTGCAATCTATCGTTGAAGCGCACAGTGAGGCTTGGCATCAAGAGTTGGCCGGATGTTGTGCCATTATGCTCCACAAAACAGCGGTACGCAATATCATCGAAACCGATACTGCGGGCTAATTGCTGGTATTTACGATGTTGCCCAGCAGGCATAGCCGTGTAGTAGCACATCTCGGCCCCAAAATGCCCGTCGGGGAACATCCGGTAAAACACCTCGTCCGACACGCTGAGTACATCCGTATGGTTTTTAACCAGGCCCAGCACATTTTCGTCCACTTTCATGCGGTACTGCTTGCCTTCCCAGGTATAGCTCGTTTCAAATGATTTGACGCGGAAAGTCTTTTTTTCAGGCTTTTTAGCAACTGCTTGGTCAATCGCTTTCGCATGAATAGGATCGGCAGAATCGGGCGAAACAACTACGCTGGGGCTGTCTTGAGCAGCAAGGGCTATATCATTGGTTTCCGATAGTTTATCGGGCGGGTTACTGCAATGCATCAAAAAACAAGGCAGGACGAGTACTATGAATATGTGACGTGGGTGTTGTTTCATGAAAGTGTTAACTTTTCGGCCATTAATTAATTAGACCCGTGATAAACCATGTACTACATGGCAATACTCAAAATCGAAGGTAAGCAAAATTTCCAAAACCATCGTTTGCTCTTTACTCATTTCATCGTTTAATCATTTTTTCCTTTCATCATTTTTTCTTTTTGGGCGTTGCGCCGCCGCTGGCGTCGCCGCTGTCCTACGGGGTTCGCTAATCGCTCCGTGCTGCGCACCGCCGCTGCGCGGCGCCCTCCGGCCAGCTAACGCGAAGCATTGCGGTGGCACAACAGCTTTGCTCGCCATTCAGCTACATATTGTGGGACTTGTGCGACATTAAGGACCTGGACAAGCGATGTACCTAGGATTTGGCTATTATCGCAGTAATGTCGCACAGGAGTCGCCAAAGTCCCACAAGTAAATGATTAGGGCACATCTCTTTACCCTGCCCTACGGGCAGCTACAAATAGCGCCACTTAAGTATAGTACTTATCAATCCCGCCAAAGCCAGCAATCAATTTATTGTCGTGTGTTTTTTCTATAAAGTTAGCGAGACGCTTGGCAAACTCCTCCGGCCTTTTTCTAGCGCTGTCAATATAGGCCACCCGAATGCGTTTATAGGACTCCGAGAACTTTACATAATTATCCCAGGTAGCTTTATCTTTTTGTAATGCATCTAGAATATCCTTCGGGAAGACAAAGCTTTGGGCTATAACTGCCTGAACTTTATCAAGCACGGAACTATGAATTAAACCATTGTTGGATAACCATTTGAGTCGCTCTATATTGGGTTGTGAAAAAGAACTTTTGGGGTTTCTCGGGGTAAAACGCTGCATGGTGTGCTCCTCGTCCAAGGACTTGACGGTGCTATCTATCCAGCCGAAGCAAAGGGCTTCTTCCACGGCATCATTGTATGCAATGCGGTGTTTACCCGATGCTTTTTTAGCATATACCAGCCAGGCAGCCTGCTGTGTATCAAAATTATGCTCTAGCCAAGCCCTCCATTCGGCCCTAGTTTCAAAGTGCAGTATGGGTTCTTGTGTCATGTGGGTTGGGGGGGGGGGGATGAAGGTGGGGAACTTTGATTTTATTTTATGCATTCGGAACCAGTAGAACTAAACGGCAATCCCAAAATCAACACAACTCATTCAATCTATAGACTCATTAAAGATTTAACTCTAGCCAGTTTTTCAGAAATGAGACTCTCAGCGTTTTCCATTTTTTCAACCCAGCCGTGTTCGGTGCTAAAAATATATTCCAAAACATCTTTAGCTAGTATATTGATTTCATCTTTTTGAGATTGAGCGTTAATCTCAATAAAATCGACCGCAACAAAATCATCATAGTCAAGTACTATTTCTTCGTTTTCATATTGGTCATTAAGCTTTGATATAGCATCATCTAAATCAATAGCCTCTACATCGACTACCCTAGCCAGTAGCTCTTGTATTTCAATTTTAAATGTTTTCATTTTTTAACTTTTTGTATTGACCGCGACCAACAAACTCAACGAATCCCTTATCACGAAGTACTTGAAGTTGTTGTCTGATTTTATCTCTAATAAAGTTATTATTTGGATATTTCAGTTTTAAATTTGGTTCAAATTTATATAATTCATCAAGATTGAATACATCTGGCTTAATTTCATCAACACACTTCATAATATCCAATATCCATCCTTTCGCATCACTTGATTTTTGCCTTAGAAATATCGTTTTGTTGAAAGATTTAGTAACGGCTTCAGGCTCGACAATTTTGGAGTTTTTAACTAAAAAAACCTTCCCTGATTCAGCTATATTGGCAATATCAATATTACAACCTACCCAACCAGCCCTTTTTGCACTTGATGCCAATGGTGGTCGTTTAATGATAATTCCTTCTGTGAAAAATTGCTTTGGAATAATCAAAAAGTTATCTACGCTCCAGTCCTTAGTGTAGGAAAGGAAGAAAAAGTTAGGATTGTTTTCCGAGCTTATTCTTTCAATCATTGTAGAATATGCTCCATCAGGAATGGTATTGGTTAGCTTTCCGCTTTTACTTTTTAACTCAAATTCTTCTGAACATTTTTTGCAGTAGAAATCAGCAACCGGCCTATTATTTTCAAAGTCATTAAGTGACGTGTTTCCGCAACTTGGACAATAAGAATTATTTAGAACCCAATTTTCAGTTAGAATTCTAGCTATTTGAGAGTTATTTCTAAAACCATCCGCAAGTTTTAAATCAAAGAATAAATTCATTGTAAGTGCCCTGATACTTTAAGGGATAAATTTCGCGTAACATTTTAAACACAGGCTAATTCAAATTATCCAATCGTGCAAATTTACAATATTCATTTTTCTAATTCTCTTTTTTACTAAGTTAATTGTCACCCAAAAAACCAAACCCTCCCTCATTTTATGGTTAAATTATATTTCAAAGTACTAGCCAAGCTAAAACACTGCCCCACCAGCACACTACTCGCGTGAGCGATGTGCCATTAAGCGTTAATTTTTCTCGAATTTATAACCACCCCGTCTGCGCTACAAGGTGTAAAACACCCTGTGCGCATCCACCCCTCCTTGAAAAGGAGGGGAACTTGGCTTGTTCTTTTAAATATCTGTAAATCAAATATTTATAGCAAGGCATGAGCTCCCCTCCTTTTCAAGGAGGGGTGGATGCAAGCGGAACGCAAAGCGTGTAGCGCAGCAGACGGGGTGGTTACTTTGGCCGAAAAATGCTGAAAAACAAACAAAATAATTAACGCTTAATGGCATTGCGCGTGAGCGATGTGCAGCGGTGGCCCGCAGGGCCAGACCAAGCCCAAAGGGCGCAGGGCCGAGCGGTCAGCGAGCCGCGCAACGTAGCGACCCGAATCCACCGAAGATGGTGAGGGGCACGCCCAATAGAATAATTGAGTAAATGATGAAATGAACAAACGATGCATTGCCGCAATGTAAAACACAAACCCCTAACTAGAATTAAACTAAATAAAAGCTGCGCTGTTCTATTTTATTACACTTACTGTTTATCTTCGCACCATGAATCAAGAACGACCGATAACCGACTGGATGCCGATTACGGCCAAAGAAGTTGAAAACCGTGGCTGGGACGAGCTGGATGTAATCATCGTCTCGGGCGATGCATACGTGGATCACCCCGCTTTTGGTACCGCCGTCATCGGCCGAATTATCGAAAGCGAAGGCTTTAAAGTAGCCATCATCGCCCAACCGAACTGGCGCGACGATTGGCGTGATTTCAAGAAATTTGGTCGCCCTAAATACTTTTTCGGTGTTACCTCGGGCTGCATGGACTCGATGGTGAACCACTATACCGCCAATAAACGCCTGCGCTCTACCGACTCGTACACGCCCGGTGGGCAAGCTGGCTTTAGACCCGATTACGCGACCTCTGTATACACCAAAATCCTCAAGGAAATTTACCCCGATGTGCCCGTGGTGCTGGGTGGTATCGAGGCATCGCTGCGCCGCGTAACCCACTACGATTACTGGCAAGACCGCCTCATGCCCTCTATCCTCGTGGATTCTGGCGCCGATGTGCTGGTATACGGCATGGGCGAACAACCGCTTCGCGACCTGCTGCGCCTCGTTAAAAAAGGCGTGCCCATCGAGAAGCTCCGCAACATTAACCAAATTGCGTACCTGCACGATAACGATAAACCATTGCCCAGCTACAACAACTGGGAAGATGTGGCCTTATCTAGCCACGAGGTTTGCTTGCAAGATAAAATTAAATACGCGGCTAACTTCAAGATTGTTGAGGTGGAGTCGAACAAGTGGCAGGCCCGCCGTATCACACAAGGTGTAGGCAAAAAGACTCTGGTCATCAACCCGCCGTACGTGACCATGACAGAAAAGGAAATGGACAAGTCGTTTGACCTGCCTTACACCCGCCTACCCCACCCCAAGTATAAAAACCGTGGCGCTATTCCCGCCTACGAGATGATTAAGTTCTCGATTAACATGCACCGTGGTTGCTTTGGTGGCTGCTCTTTCTGTACTATCTCGGCACACCAGGGCAAGTTTATCGCGTCGCGCTCGCCAGAATCTATCTTGAAAGAGGTGGAGGAAGTGGTGAACCACCCCGAGTTCAAGGGTTATATCTCGGACTTGGGCGGCCCGTCGGCCAACATGTACCGCATGAAAGGTAAAGACGAGTCGATTTGTGCCCGTTGCTCTAGCCCAAGCTGTATCCACCCGGTTATCTGTAATAACCTGGATACCTCGCACAAGGCCCTGACCGAAATTTACAAGGCCGTGGACGCAAACCCAAAGGTTAAAAAGGCTTTTGTAGGCTCAGGCGTGCGCTATGACCTGCTGGTAGATGATTTCAACAAGAACAACCAGGATGGCAACCACGACGAGTACATCGAGCAACTCGTGACCCGCCACGTGTGTGGTCGTTTGAAAGTAGCCCCTGAACACACCTCCGACAATACCCTGAAGGTGATGCGGAAGCCATCGTTCAAGTATTTCAAGCTGTTCAAGGAGAAATACGATAAAATCTCGGCCAAGTATAACCTCAAACAACCGCTTATTCCTTATTTCATCTCGTCGCACCCCGGTTGCGAGGAAGAAGATATGGCCAACTTGGCTGCTGAAACCAAGGACATGGGTTTCCAGTTGGAGCAAGTGCAAGACTTTACGCCCACGCCCATGACGGTGTCGGAAGTGATTTATTACACTGGCGTGCACCCCTACACCTTGCAGCCCATCAAAACCCCGAAAACACCCGAGGAAAAGCAAAACCAAAACCGCTTTTTCTTCTGGTATAAACCGGAAATGCAGAAATGGATCAAAGAGCGTTTGCTGAAAATTAATCGCAAGGATTTGGTGGACAAGCTTTTAGGCAAAAGACAAGGTACGCCACCACCGCAACAGCAGCAACATAAATCAAATACGCCGCCACCGCCAAAAGGAGGCGCTAAAACACCACCTCCTAGTCAAAAGCCGAAGCAGAAGCCGGAGATTAAGAGCAAGTGGAAATAAACAAAACAGGGCTTGCTTCGCAAGCCCTGTTTTGTTTATTGAGGTTTTAGGTATTAGGGGATAGGTATTAGGGGCTAGCAAGGTAATTCAACATTTATTGTATAGTAGTGATTATTTCTAATCCCTAAAACCTAATCCCTAAAACCTAATAAAATCTTGGATTAGCCATTTTCCGTTTCTGGCCGCCCAGGTCAAAAGTCCTGTTTTTAGGATATTTAACTTGATAGCTAAAGTTAACCGTTTTCTTCTCCGAGGCACCGAGTTTGAGGTCCCATTTCAGCTCGCCAGTCACAGCGTTGAGGGTAGCGCCGCCATCGTTATTGAGGCTAACGGTTACTTCCTTGTCTTCTGAGAGTGGAATTTGGTCAAAAATGATAATCTGAATTGGGTGCGTGTGGTTGTTGCGGATGTTGATATCCCAGCTCAGGTTAGCTTTTTTGTAGTTACCCAACACCTGCCTAGAGTTCAACTCGTCTTTTTTGGTACGGGTGAGCACCACTTTCTGGTCGATACCCAGTGATATTTTAAGGGTATCTTCTAGGTTGCGGGTATCCAGGTAAGATTCGCCTTGGTAGCGGCCTTCGTTGTAGAGGTAAACGGGACCAGCAATCAGGTCGAGGCGTTCCCAGCCTACGATGCTAGCCATCAAGAATACATCTTTTTCCATTTTGGGCACAGCATAATGCTGGAAGGATGCATCGAGCGTAAAGCTCTTGATATCAATGGAGTAAGGCTTGCGGTCGGCTGGAATGGTGTACAACTCCTCGATAGGGAAGTCGGTTGACATTTCGGGTACATCGACGGTTTCCATGACGATGTTGGCACCAGTACCGCCCGTGATAGCTCCCCCAATGTAAGGATTCAAATCATGGTTAACATCATTGTTTAGGTAGCCTGCACCAGGCATAGCAGGCGCGGCCATTTGCTGGTACTCATTGTAGCGATTATGCTGGATTTGTACCATAGCGGCATCGCTCAAGCGCCAAGGCAGCATAACGGGTTGGCGTGCCGACTGCATAGGGTCGGCAGTAGAGAGCATGAGTTTCACGTTCACCCAGTCGATGCCCGTGTTGTTGTAGGCCATAGCCCGGTACAGCAGGTCAATTTTATCGGATAGCCCATTAGTTTTAATATCGTACACGGGCGACCAGCCGCAATCTGTCACCACGTAACTGAGGTCGAGCTCAACGGTAGTGGCCTTGGGTAAATCAATCAGCGCGTAAATCTCGGAGGTGGGTTGTGTGCGGGCATTCAGCGCGTTGAGCTGCATGTTTAGGCGGTTCATCTTCTCCTGTTCCTGGGTGATGGCCCGGCTCAGGATCGACATTTTCTTGTTGATTTCGAGCATTCTGGTGCGGAACAAATCGGCCATGCGGGTGAGCTCGGCAGCAGTAACGCCGGTTTGTGTGCCCGCCATGGATTGGTTGCGGTTCAGCATTTCTTTCTCGATGCGGTAGGCATCCAGCTCGTCGGCGTAAGCACTAGTTTGCTCCTGTACCAGTCTTAGGGTATCGCGGGTGCGTTTCACCACGTCGGAATCTACTTGTTCTTTCAGGAAATTCACGTTCGAGGTCAGGGAAAGGGTGCGCAAGCCCGAGTTTCCTTCCAGGCGTACGCTACTGGCGATGAGTTTAGGTGAAAGACCGGTGAAAATCAGTCGGGTTTTACCAGCGGGTAATTGCAGGCTCCGCTCGTGGGTTAGCAGAGCGTTGTTCATGTGAAGTTTCACTTCCTTGATACTGGTGGTCACTTCTTTTTCGGGTATTTGTGCCCAGAGATTCAGGCTGCCTACGCATAAGAAAAGTAGGCTCAAGATTTTTTTCATGGTAAATAAAGGTTGGTGTGTAGAGGTAGATGCAGCAAAACGGGTTTGTGGCGTAGACTATTCGAAATAGTTTTGCTTAATCAAATCTAGAAAAGCTTGAGTTTTCAAAATTTTCAAAGGGGGGAATCCTATCTGGTTTAATACATTAAAATGTTTGTCATCTGTTACAAGGTAATCAGCCTGTCCATTAAGCGCACAATCCACAAATTTATTATCGTCCGCATCTTTTGTAATCATAGACCACTTAAAATATATTTCAATCTTTTCCACATCTGGAGATCTCAGTAGGAAACCAGCCACATTACTGGAAACATTCCAATTCGTCTTTTGTGCAATAATTTCTTGATATTCATTTAGTATATCATTTGAAATCAACAGTTTATATTGACCATTAATCAATGCATCGAATATAGGTCTATACTGCGACATACGCCCAATAGAAACCAGTAAACTGTTCGTATCAAGTACAACTCTCATATTTAATGATGCGTATCATCTTGTTTCTTATCCCCTTCTAGCCATTCGTCCATCGTTTTTTCAGACCAATTTTGCGAGGTCCACAACTTGTCCATTTCGTCAGAGGCTTGATCTGCAAAGTACTTTGCCAACAAGCGCTTGATAGCCTGTAAATCAGCATCGGCTACATTTTGGCTATAGAGTTGAAGCAACTCAATTTGTAAATTACTTAATGGCTTATCAAAAACTGTCATGAATACTATTTTAATAATACAAGGCAAATGTACTCAAAAAGGTTCATATGTTGTCAAAATCGCTAAAAATTAGGTATTCGCAAAAAATGGGGGAAGGGTGAAAATGGGTAATATTGGTAAAAGGTGAAAATTGGTAAAGGGTAAAAATTGTGAAGGACCGGAAACGCAAAAACTCCTAAGTCGTTTGCTCATTTATTCAGTCAATCATTTTTCTTTTTTGGGGCCTGCGTCGCGTTGCGCCGCCGCACCCTTACGGGGTTCGTTCGGTCGCTTCGCTCCCTTACGGAGCACTTCGTGGTTCGCTGTGCTCCGTGCTACGCACCAGCCGCGTTGCGGCTGCCCTCCAGGCTGCTAGGCCAAGAAACCATTAACCATTAACCCTTTATCATTAACCATTAAAAACGGTGGCTTTGCCGCCGTTTTCCGCGTTAGCTGGCTGAAGGGCGCGGCGTATGCCGCGGTGCGTAGCACGGAGCGCAGCGAACCCCGAAAGACAGCGGCGACGCATAGCGGCGCAACGCCCAAAAAGAAAAAAACAACTCCTCACTCCTTTCGTGCGCCTCCCCCCGCCGCGTTGCGTCGACCCCCTCCACTGCACTGCCGCTATGCGTCAGTTTGTAGCGGGGGTTTGGACAGCCCAAACTCATAACTCTTACCTTATAACTATTAACTATTTACCCTATCTTTGCAGCCTCTTTTAACCCAGTAGTCAACAAATTACATGGACGCTTTACAACAAGAAATGCAGGAAGAAATTGAACTCCTCGCCCGCACCGGTTTTTACGATGAGGAGGAAATGCTCGATACCATCGAGGATATGTTTGCCGAGGAAGAGTTTGATGGCGATTGGCTGGTGAACGCCGTGAAAGCGGCCTATGATGGTGCCATTGCCAACGAACAAACCTGGCCCGCCAGCACCGATTTTGATAAACTGGCTGCCGCTTTTGACACCATGCACCAACACAAGGTAATCGCGCTGCACAACGCTGGCTTTGAAATTGCCGACGGCCTACAAGATTCTTGGGAGATTTACGACATCCTGATGGGTAGCAATATCAAGGCTATTGGTTACTGTTTTTACAACAGTCAAGACATTGACGGTGCTATCGAAGATCATGAACTTTACCTCTGCTTTGGCAGTTTTGGCGGTGAAACCGCTGATGCTCAAGCCGTTAGCAAGGTAGTTGTGGATGCACTTCAAGCAGTTGGCTTCAAGGTTGAATGGAACGGCAGCCTAGATACCAAAATCGTGATCAAGGACATCAACTGGCAAAAACGCATTGCCGACGATCGCGGTTTTTACGAGTACGCCTTGGAACAATTGTCGAAATAAACGATTTTTATGCACGACTATCCCGCCCAGATGGACCAGGCCCAACTGCAATCGGCCATGCTCCAACAGCACCAGCAGTTTATCCACTTGCTTCAACAAATGGACGAGTCTGCATTTGTGTACCACCAGCCCGACAAATGGTCGGCAGGTATGCAACTGGCGCACATGAACAAAAGCTTGGCACCCGTTATTTTGGCCTTTAGCCTGCCTAAATTCTTGCTGCGCTTGGTTTTCGGCAAGATGAATCGCAGTCCGAAAAGCTATGCCGACATCGTGACCAAATACAGCCAAAAGATTGCGGCCGGCCAGAAGGCCACTGCACCGTATATTCCTAAACCGGTGGCGTTTAGCGCACGCGAAAAGCTGATCCAAAAGTTGACGCAACAAGTGGAACAATTGAACCACAAAATAGCGCGTTGCAGCGCTGAGGAGCTAGACACGCTGTTGCTCCCCCACCCGATTTTGGGCAAAATCACCTTGCGCGAAATGATTTACTTTTGCATTTATCACGTGGCGCACCACGAACACATTATACAACGCGATTCAAAACCTGCAAACACATAACCATGTCAGATACACCTATTATCAGCCGTTACTCTCAAATTCGCATCAAAATAGGCCTCGACCAAACGCAAACCCCTGCCGAAATCTGGTGGGATGCCGACGATGCCCCAGAGGCCCAAAAACCACAGGAATGTAAAGCCATGTTGCTGGCCTTGTTCGATAAAGAACACCGCGACACCTTGAAAATTGACCTCTGGACCAACGATTTCCAGGTGCAGGAAATGGACCGCATGATGTTCCACACCCTGCGTGGCCTGGCCGATACCTATTTGAAAGCCACCAAGAACACGGAGTTGGCCAACAACATGCAGCAGTTTGCCCAGTATTTCGGCGAGAAAACTGGCATCCTGACGCCCGAAAACAAGTAGCCAATGTCAGATCAGCCAGATGCATCGCGGGAAGTACACGATTTAGCCACCGTTTGTCGGCATATCAAGCAAGTTATCGCGGCCAATTACGCCAAAGCCATTTGGGTAAAAGCCGAGATAGCCCAGGTAGGTCGTTCAAAGGTTGGGGCTTATATTACCCTGGTGGATAAAGACCAATCGGAAAGTATCAACGCACAACTCGATGCGGTCATCTGGCAGTCGACCTTCGTGAAAATCAGGGCTAAAGTTGGGGCCGAATTGCTGGAATCCCTCCTGCAAAAAGGTCAAGAAGTGATGCTGCAAATACAGCTGAGCTTTCACGAACGCTACGGCTTAAAGGCAGAGATTCAGGATGTTGACCCTAGTTTTAGCCTGGGTCAGCTAGAGCGTATCCGTATGCAAAACTACGAGGCTCTAGTTAAAAGCGGTTTGATACACTTGAATAAAACCAAGCCCCTTGCTTTAGTGCCCCGCCAACTGGCTATTATATCATCGGCCAAGGCGGCAGGCTTGAAAGACTTACTGGTACAACTCCGCGACAATCCTTACGGTTACACCTTTAAAGCCAAGTTTTTCAACGCCGCAGTTCAAGGCGATGGCGCTGCCAACGAAATTATACGAGCTTTAGAGCAAGTACAGTACGCCAAGCAACACTTTGATGCTATAGTACTGGTACGGGGCGGTGGTTCAAAGCTTGACCTAGCTGCTTTTGATCATTTGGAACTATGCAAAAGTATTGCAAACTGCCCCATCCCAGTCATAACGGGTATTGGTCATGAAATTGACCGAAGCCTAGCCGACGAGGTGGCACATACCGCGTTGAAAACGCCAACGGCGGTGGCTGCTTTCCTAATTAACCATATTGCGGAGGCAGAAGGGAATACCGAACAGTTGTTTGCCCAAATTGTAAGTCTGGGTAAGCGCAATATTGAACTAGCTAACCGCAAGCTCATCGTGTTGGAAGAACAAGTACAACGGGAAAGCAAGCGGTACATCCAACAGCAGCAGCAAAAACTAGAATTTGTGGCCGAGCGTATCAAGATACTGGACCCAGCCGCTATATTAAAACGAGGTTACGCGTTGGTGTATAAACAAGGGCAACTCATCAGCAGTGTCCACGACAGCCAAGACCAGGACCAATTGGAGATTCAATTTGCCGATGGGACGGTAAGGGTGGTTCGGGAGAGCGATGAACGTTTTTAGCGCCTCCCCCCGGCACTACGTGCCGACCCCCTCCACTGCGCAGGCGCTATGCGC
>CAZDVQ010000010.1:0-50454 GCA_964508975.1 uncultured Saprospiraceae bacterium | reverse complement strand
ACCCCCTCCACTGCGCAGGCGCTATGCGCCGCTGGTAGCGGGGGTTGGGCCGAGCTACTCTCGGCCGAAATACTCTGCACTATGCTCTCTGCCCTCATCTATAAATTGCGCCTCCCCCCGGCACTACGTGCCGACCCCCTCCACTGCGCAGGCGCTATGCGCCGCTGGTAGCGGGGGTTGGGCCGAGCAGAGCTCGGCCGGGTGGTGAGGTAGTTTTATAGGTAAAGTACATTATCACGAAATAACGATTTTCAGGAATATATTATAACCTACTGCATTGGAAGTTAGTCATTATTTTTGCCATATGAAGCAATTTAAGACACTAGACCATTGCAGGCAGCTAAGAAAAACCCCAACTACCGTAGAGGGTATAGTATGGAGTATTCTACGGGGTAAAAATATAGGCGGATTAAAATTCAGGCGGCAACATCCAATTGTTCATGGCTGTAAGGACGGCAGGAACCTAGTATATATCGTTGATTTTATTTGCACTTCCATCCGTTTGGTGATTGAACTGGACGGCGAAATCCACGAAACGACTAAGGAATATGATAGGGATCGAGATCAGTTTCTTGAAAAACTTGGCTATAAGGTTATTCGATTAAAAAACGAGGAAGTCGATACTTACGCAAAAGCTACCAAACGAATAACGCAGTTAATAGCTGATTTATAGCTACCATAATTATACCTGCCACCCGGCCGAGCGGAGCTCGGCCCAACCCCCGCTACCAGCGGCGCGTAGCGCCTGCGCAGTGGAGGGGGTCGGCACGAAGTGCCGGGGGGAGGCGCAATTTAACGATGAACGATGAACCCGGCCGAGCTCCACACGGCCCAACCCCCGCTACCAGCGGCGCGTAGCGCCTGCGCAGTGGAGGGGGTCGGCACGAAGTGCCGGGGGGAGGCGCAATTTAACGATGAACGATGAACCCGGCCGAGCTCCACACGGCCCAACCCCCGCTACCAGCGGCGCGTAGCGCCTGCGCAGTGGAGGGGGTCGACGCAACGCGGCGGGGGGAGGCGCAAATTAGAGCAGAGGGCAGAGTACCACCCGGCCGACCCCCTCCACTGCGCAGGCGCTAAATAACTATCAACTATCAACTACCAACTTAGCACTAATCACCATAAACCGCCAAGTCAAGAACACTGAAACGATAGCCAGTGAAATGATGAACGATATCCAAATGCCCACCACGCCTAAGTCCATATTGAAACAGAGGTAGTAACTCAGGGGCAAACTGATGAGCCAATAGCTTACAAAAGTGACAATCATAGAGACACGTACATCTTGCATGCCCCGCAAAAGCGCTGCGGAAATAGCCTGCACCCCATCAAAAACCTGGAAAGCAGCCCCGTACAACATCAGCACGGCAGCAATGCTCAACACATCAGCCTCTGTGGTGTACAGCATAGGGATTTGTCGGTTAAACACAATAAACAGCAAGGCAAAAAGCAGCTCAATAGCCACACCGGCCACCAGGGCCGTAATACCCGCCATGCGCAGCGATCTATAATCTTTAGCTCCATAATAATTACCGATGCGGATGCTCGAACCCGCTGCCCAACCCGTTACCACCATGAAGGTTACAGAGGCCGAACTGAGCGCCGCTTGATGGGCCGCCCTAGCCACCGAGGCCCCTTCAGATAGCCAGCCAATCATAATGGTAGCGCCTGCGAAAGCAGCTACCTCGAAGAAAAACTGCATGCCCACGGGAATGCTGAGTTTCAAAAGTTTAAACTGCATGTAGGGTAAAAAATTCCAGTTTGCCCCTTGTAAATAGGTCTTGTAGCGGGCTGAGCCATGCACATATATGGCCGAGGCCAAGAACATGAGTACCCGACTCAACAAGGTAGCTAGGCCCGCACCAAACAGCTCGAGGCGTGGGAAACCTAAATTTCCAAAAATGAGCACCCAGTTGAGAAATATGTTGGCAAACAATCCGCCAACGGTAATAACCATGCCCGGCATGGTGTTCGAGAGGCCATCGCAGAACTGCTTGTACGTGAGGGCTAAAATCATGAAAGGCGTAGAAATGGTAATGAGCATGAGGTAGCTCGTGGCATATGGTAGCTCGATCTCCGGCTGGCCAAAATAAGGCAGCGACAGTATAACGCCGTACAGCACCGCCATGATGAGACCCGACAAAAGCAGCATGAAATACACGCTTTGCTTCAGGTATTTTCCCGCCCGCTGGGCTTTCCCGGCCCCAACCGATTCGGAAATCAGGGGTGTGATGGCGTAGGTAGCGCCGATGGGAATGATAGAAAACAGGAAAAACAGGCTGTTGGACAAGGTGGCTGCCGAGAATTGCACGGCACCCAGGCCGCCAATCATCACGTTATCGATAACGCCCATGAGCACCGTGCCCAACTGGCCAATAATAACGGGCACCGACAGGCTGATGGTTTCGCGAAGGTGGCCTCTATAACTTAGCGCTTGGCTCGACATGGGTACGGATATATGAACTTGAACGTTTGAGCCCCCAAAGATAGGACATTAATTTGCCCGCAGCTACTGGTTCCTGTTTATGTAATGGTTTTATTTTTGGGCGTTGCGCCGCATGCGCGTCGCCGCTGTCCTACGGGTGCGCTGTACGCTTAGTGCGCGTTGCGCACCGGCCCTTTGGGCCGCCCTCCGGCCAGCTAACGCAGAACCAACTGCTTTTGAGTGCAAAAGGCAAGGGCAAACCTGTTTAATGTTGGAATATTTAAGCCATTATTTATCTTTGCTAGGCGATTATAAGATACACCTCAACATGCATTTGAAACAATTGAGTCATTTTAAATCATCTAACGCATGAAACGAGGCCAACAAATTATTTTTATTGCTATCGTTATTGTCTGTTCTTTATTATTGACATCCTGGATCAAAAAAACGCCTGGAAAAACTTATGATGAAGTGCAGATAGGAACCCAGATCTGGATGGATAAAAACTTGGATGTGGTTACCTTTAGGAATGGCGATACCATAGCTCAAGCCAAAACTATGTCAGAATGGGGAGAAGCAAACCGTAAGGAACAGCCTGCATGGTGCTATTACAATAACGACAGTATAAATAATGCCATTTATGGCAAACTGTATAATTGGAGTGCCGTTAGGGATAAAAGAGGTCTTGCACCGGTTGGCTGGCATATCCCATCGGCTTTTGAATGGAGGAGGCTATACGAGTTTCTGGGCGGTAGGCATGGTGAAGTAGCTAGAGACTTAAAAAGTAAGAGCGGCTGGCATGGAGGCCGAAACGGTGAAGACCGATTTGGATTTAACGCTGTACCAGCAGGCATTAGGACATTTGCCATGATTAATCCCAATGATGCTTTCAGGTGGCAAACCCAAATGACAGCTTGGTGGTCGTGTTGCAAGCCTAAAAACTGGCCCGAAGTGGAGTGTTTTACCCTAAGAGATAAAGGCAAGGCTATGCTAGCATGGGAAAGTTTAGAAGACGGCTTTTCCGTTAGATGTATTAAAGATTAATGATATTTAAAGGTTATAGATCCATGAAATCACCGTTATGACCGTATCCGGCTGCTTCGCAGCCGTCGCGTTAGCTGCTTGGAGCGGGCCGCCGAAGGCGGCAGTGCGTAGCACCGAGCGACAGCGAGCGCGCAAAGGAGCGGCGGCCGTAGGCCGCAACGCCCAAAAACAAAATCCCCTCAATTCATCCGACAATTTAGTATTAAATTGAGCCGTTAAATGAAACTTAAGACCTCCTGAAATACACCAACTCCCACAGCCATGCCTAAAACTACCTATCTGACCTTATTCCTGCTATCCTTTGTACAAATACTTACAGGACAGGGTTTTAAAAGCCAAATCGTTACCACCGATTTGGATAATTTTTGGTTGGCATTTGACCAAATTAGCCAATCGACGGATAGTGTGGAACGCCTTAAGCTGATTAACGAGTTGTATATTGATCAAGGCACCGAGGGGCTAAAGGGCTTCATGGCAGTGAGGCGGTATACGGACAAGGAGTTTGTCAACAATATAATAAACTACCCTCAATACTGGCAGTCTATCAGGGGAAACATGGCGCTTGTGGCCCAGGCTGAAGCCCAAATTGAACAGTATCTTGCAAATCTGAAAGCGATTTATCCCGACCTGAAACCAGCCAATATTTACTTTTCCGTGGGTGCTTTTAGAAGCGGAGGTACCTATGATGGCCCGAAAGTATTGCTAGGCGCCGAATACTTGCTAGCCCAACCCAATTCGTTTTTAGAAGAACTACCAGCAATAATTCGCAATACCATATTAGAATATGCCCCTTATGACATTGCCTTGACAGCCATTCATGAATATATACATACACAGCAAACAAGCTGGGAAGACAAAACCATTATACATCTTTGTGTGGCAGAAGGTGTTGCCGAATTTATTTCAACACTCCTTACCGAAAAGCCTTTATCGCCACCGGTAAAATTTGGCAAAGCCAATCCTCAAAGGGTTATGGATAGATACATGATAGAAATACTGCGGAACGACGATATTTGGAATTGGCTTTGGAGTGAAAATGAAAACGAACTGAAAGTCAAAGATTTAGGCTACTACATCGGTTATGAAATTTGCGAAAGGTACTACCTCAACGCAACAGATAAGCAACAAGCAATAAAAGACCTGATTGAACTGGATTATAGCGACGATGCTGCATTTGCAAAGTTAGTTGACGCCTCGAAGTTCCTGCCCTTGACGGTGGAGGAAATTGGTATCAAGTACGAATCCCTGCGACCTACCGTAAAACGTATTGTGGAGTTCAAAAATGGTAGCCAAAAGGTATCGCCCAAGCTCAATGTAATAACCATCGAGTTTTCGGAGGCCATGAACAGTTGTTGTAGAAGTGTAGATTTTGATGAAACCCCAGGCGTAGAACGTTTAATGATCAAAAAACATATAGGCTGGTCTAGCGACAAAAAAAGCTATTCCTTTGAAGTTGAAGCCCTTAAACCTAATACGACCTATGGCTTAATCATCTCGAATTTTGCCAAAGAAGATGGGGGCAATAGGTTAGCGCCGTATACGATTAGATTTAAAACTAAAAGCTAACAGACTTCATGTGCCGGGAAAACCTGTACATGCCTTACCAATCATTAGGTTACTACTATACATGTAAGTAACTACTTGCAAAAGTAAAGTATTGGATGTAGGTTTGCACTGTATTCAATCGAAAATTTAACGCTAGAACTATTTAACTTGTTACATTTAAATATAACCCGACAATAGGACTATTGTATATCATAATTATTAACCAACTCATTTAACTTAGACAATAATATTAAAACCATGCATGTAATACAAGTCATTTTAACTATAGATACAGATAACCTGCCAGCTAATTTCCAAGAAATAGTAAAGCACGAGCAAGCTATCATTGCGCAATGGAAAGCTGAAGGTATTTTAGAACATTTTTTCTTAAGACAAACAAAAAATGGAGCCGTCTTGATTTTCAAAGGTGTTGACGAAGAAAAAGTTGTCGAATTAATGACGACCCTTCCATTGTACCAACTCAGAAAAAACATTGAATACTTGAGCCTAATGAAACAGTTTTAGATTTAGTCTAGTGTTGATCGTTTTTCGCGTTAGCTGCTTGGAGCGGGCCGCCAAAGGCGGCAGTGCGTAGCACCGAGCGACAGCGAGCGCGCAAAGGAGCGGCGGCCGTAGGCCGCAACGCCCAAAAAAGCATTCATCACAGGGCATTGACTAACCGTTAAAGGGATTTGGGCGAAAGTCCCGTTACCTTTTTCACTGCACGGTTAAAGGTAGCTTTTGAGTTAAATCCACACTCGAAAGCTATGGCTAGGAGCGTTAGATTTTGGTACTCCGGTAATTGGGCCAAGCGTTTGAATTCAGCCACCCTGAACTCATTCACAAAATCGTTGAAATTCTTGTGGAAGTTTTGGTTGATAGCTGCCGAAAGCACCGAGGTGTTGGTCTTGAGCCTCCGGGCCAAATCGGCCAAGGAAAGCTCTGGTTCGAGGAATATTTTTTGCTCAACAAACAGTTTTTCGATTTTGGGCTTCCACTCGGCATAGTCCGTTGAGGCACTTGGCTTGATCAATGCCTCCTCCAGCTCTTCGGCCTTGGTATCAGCTTCAAACGTTAACCGTTGGGGTTGCGGTTGTGCATAGCCCTTAATGCCCACGTAACAGATAATAATTATGGTCAGCAATTGCCACCACCAGTCTTGTTCAAAGGGTAAATTACCCAAAAGTGCATCTATCAAAACCCAGGTCCACTTGAATATTTCGCCGGCAATGATGAGGTAAATAAAATTGCGGAGCCAGATAAAACTGATGGTTTGTGTCTCGGAGAATTGGGTTTCGGCCCAGAGCCGATATGCTTTGTAAATCTTGAGTGAATGATAAAAGTAATAGCCATACGAGAGCCAAATGGCCAAGTTTTCAAGCCAACCTAAGCCATAGGCCCAAGATGAACCCTGAAACAGTTTGACCGTTTCGGGACCTTGGATAAAGACGGCTAGATTGAAAAGCACGTAAATCAAATAAGGGATATAATGTACGAAGTACTTCCGTTCAAACTTGAAATTCCGGTTTATTTGTGCCTGTAGGTAAAAGTAAATAGTAGGCGCAAAAGCCAAGTGAAAATAACGGGGAAAGCCATTCAACTCCTCCCAAAGCACATTTATACCCGAAAAACCGAAGGTGTAATCCTGAATTTCCATAGCCAGGAAGAACAGCACGAAACCTAGGAATATATCCGAGAGCTGTTCTTCCTGGTAGCTACGAACCCATAGCAAAACAGCGAATAGCAAGCCAAAAAAATAGCCGAAATGCAGGGGCGTTTGATAGATCGACATCCTTTTACGATTATTGATTCACGACAGAACAGCAAATGAATCGTAAAGTTATCAAAAAGCCTACATCTTGCGCAGTGTTCCGTTTCCTTTGATACTTGACAAGGCATCAAGGCTTCCTTGGCCCACTTGAAGAATATCACCGTTGCCTTCGCCTTTAGCGTAGAGTGAAACCGAGGCGTTAATCGTCACATCGCCATTACCTTGGCTATTGACCTTGGCCACTTTCGAGTACAATTTCTTCGCATTTACATTGCCATTGCCCGATTTGTTGACATCCAGCTCGTCGATTTGGCCTTCGAGTAAGATGTTACCGTTGCCCCTATGCTCTAACCTAAAGTAGCGCCCCACGATGCCTTGAATTTTCACATCCGAGTTTCCTGCATGGCTGATGACCGAAGCCTCGGGCATTGAAACGGTAATTTTGATGTTGACATCTTCTAAGTACAAGCGGCCATCCTTGTTGTTGGCTAGCGAAATGCGGAGTTCATTTTCAGCGTCCTCTTTTTCAACCCGCAACATGGGCTCAAGGTTATCATCAATCTCAACGGTGATGGCGAAGGGTTTACCGATTTCGACCTCGATTTTACCGTTAAAGTCTTCAAAGGAGACCTTATCGAAAGCTTTGTAATCAAAAGTCCTTGTAACCACCTTACCGGAGCCCCGCAATGGGCCTTTCTGGGCAGCAGTATTGGTAACGGACAAGATTGAAACAACTAGGATTAAAAATAGCTTGTTCATAATAATTATCGTTGTGTGTTAAAAATTGCGTTATAATAAGTTGTATTACTTTCGTCGAAAACAACACGGCGGTTATGCTGGCCTTCTAGTTCAAATTGGCCATTGACCACAAATTTCACTTCAGCTGACCTATAGCCAGTGGTAACTTTAAATGATGCCGTGTATAAACTATCGGGGTAAATAGGCGTCATCGGATAGTCTGCATCCCAGCTGAGCGGGGCGCCGTTGCCACGTATTCCAACGGTTTCGATGGGTTTATCTAATTGGCTTACGTCAAGCGTGAAGATGACAGTTTGCTCGTAAGCTTTTTGTACACAGCCGAGGCTTGAGCTCATCAGCAATGCGAAGAAGATTAGTTTTTTCATCGTAAAATGATTGTATGTTTACTTTAATTTTTGGCTGATGAGATGATCTAGCCCAAACCTGCCAGAACCGAGGATCAGGTAGAAAATACTGAGCCACATGAAGCCTAAAGCGGGCAGCATATTCCAAAGGCCATTATCGAACTGTTGCATGAACACGGCTACCAGCATGGTACACAGGATGAGCCAGGAGAAGAGTCGGACCTGGAGGCCCAGCATCCAGAAAATGCCTCCTATGGCTTCACTGAATGCGCCCATCCAGGCAAAAAAAGCTGGGAACATGGCGAAAATACCGCCGTATTCGGCTACATCATTTGGGAACCAAAAGGCTACTTCGAAGAGGCCAAGGTTATTTTCGGCTGGGGACCAAGGTAATCCAAACTTGGCTGAGCCAAAATCGGCGGTAAGCAAGTACCCACAGAACACCCTAGGCATGGCAAAAAGTAAATCTTGCCACCAGTAAGGCATCAGGATGGGGGCGGTTAATTTTTTAAAAAATAGCATCATCAGATTAATTAAAACATGAAGAAAAACTCAAAATCGTTGATTGGTGGATTTCGAGCGATTGACGATGCAAAGTTGTGGCAACCCAGCGGCAGAGTCGTTCCAGAAGATGATTTGAGACGTGTCAGATTATAATTTGAGCATTATTTTCCTGTGACCATAAAATAAGCTCTATCTTTCGGGGGCGAAGCAAACATTAACCTTAACCCATCAATATATTTACGCCTTGAAAGCAATCCAATTTTTCCTCATCACATGTAGTGTTTTGTTTAGTTTGGGACTACAAGCACAAGACCAAAAAACGCTTGTTCGTACCCTTGACCCTGCTAACTGCAACAGCATTGTTTTAGACTTTGGCTTCCCCGTGAACGGTGAAGAATGGGACCAGAACACCATGCGTGTGCTGTTGGAAGTCAAATTGTTAAATGGCTCTGAACAAGTACTTTCCCAGTTGGTAAAAGTTGGTCGTTACACCGTAGAAGGCCGCATTGAAGAAGGTCGTTTTATTGTTTATGCACCTTCAATCCTTAAGGAAGTAACGTTTAAGGGCGTGAAAATGGAAGAGGAGTTTAAAGCCTCTATTTTTGTACCTAGCAACAGCGAGGTGACCAAAATGAACGGTGAAAAAGTACAGGTTGAAAGCATTTTGGCCAAAAAACTAGCCGCCCAAGGATTAGCCCAAAAAGGAGAGCCCGTGTTCCAGCCCTTTGAGGTTAGCATACAGTTCAGCGCCGCACTCCCAGACGAGGCCGATTTTACACCTGCTGATATTTTAATTGATGGACAGCCAATTGAATAATGCTTGTGGTGAAGCAGCCCTTTGCATCACGGTTTCTTCACCACCACTAGCTTAGCGGCCTCCCATTCATCCATTTTTTTGACTTGAGCCTTGAACGCTGTGTATTGCTCGGGTTTAATCAAAAGTGCTTGGGTAAACACATGCCTATATATCGTAATACTCCTGCCATCTTGTTTCACCGTGCGGGTGTAGCTCATAAAATCGTCCTTGTAGTTAATGTCAGCAGGGGCGCTTTCTAAGTTGTAGCCATCCGGCAATTGAATCACGATGGAGTCAAGCGCATTGACCGTCTGCTTGATATCGAGGTCTAGTTTACGAGTGTTTGTCAGGGGAAATCGTTTTATTTTTTGGGGCGCGTCCCCGCTGCGCGGGGTCGAGCCATTTGCAGTAGCAAATGGTGCGTTCGCTATAAATGTGCATTAAGCACATTTATTCCAGCGTAGCTGGACCGCTTCTCTTACCTACGGGTGCGCTGTTCGCTTAGTGCGCGTTGCGCACCGGCCCTTTGGGCCGCCCTCCGGCCACCTCGCGCACAATGCCATTAAGCGTTAATTTTTCTCGAATTTATAACCACCCCGTCTGCGCTACAAGGTGTAAAACACCCTGTGCGCATCCACCCCTCCTTGAAAAGGAGGGGAACTTGGCTTGTTCTTTTAAATATCTGTAAATCAAATATTTATAGCAAGGCATGAGCTCCCCTCCTTTTCAAGGAGGGGTGGATGCAAGCGGAACGCAAAGCGTGTAGCGCAGCAGACGGGGTGGTTACTTTGGCCGAAAAATGCTGAAAAACAAACAAAATAATTAACGCTTAATGGCATTGACCTCGCGCATTTTGGATTAGTGCTGACTGTTTTTTAGTTTTGCATATTAATGGAATTCTTAACAAACATAAAGCCACTACAAAATCAAAAAAGCAACTTCAACATGAAAATATTTATAGAAACAGAAAGGCTCCTAATACGCGAAATACTGCCAACTGACCTCGACGGCATGTTCGAGCTCGATGCAGACCCCGAGGTGCACCGCTACCTGTGGAATAAACCCTCTACGACCAAAGCACAAGTATTGGATACCATAAATTATATCCAACAACAATACCAAGATCATGGTATCGGGCGCTGGGCTATTATCGACAAAAAGACGAACGAGTTCATGGGCTGGACAGGCTTGAAATTTGTAACCGATACCGTCAACGGACAGCAAAATTTTTACGACCTCGGTTACCGGCTCATTCAACGATATTGGGGCCAAGGCATCGCTTCTGAATCCGCCATAGCATCTCGAGATTATGCCTTTAACGTACTAAAGGTCAACACCTTATATGCCTCAGCCAATTGTGACAATAAAGCATCCAATGCTATCCTGCAAAAGGTTGGCATGCAATTCATCGAGACTTTTTACTACGATGGCATGCTTTGCAATTGGTATAGATTGGATAAAAAACCTATTTAACACTACAATTTACGGCTGCGATGCAGCCGTCGCGTTAGCTGCTTGGAGGGCGCGGCAAAGCCGCGGTGCGTAGCACGGAGCGCAGCGAACCCCGGAACCCCGAAGGGCTCCGCAAAGGAACGTAGTGACTGCGCGAAAGGAGCGGCGGCGCCACTGGCGCCGCAACGCCCAAAAAACAATGAACGATGAACTATGAACAATGAACTCATAACTATTAACTCATAACTATTAACTCATAACTATGAACTCTTAACTATATTTGGTTTACCTTTATGATATCAACCAAGCGATTATGAGCAAACTTTTTATCCGCCTTGTACTTTTCATTTTTGTGCTGCTACTAGCTTTCATGGGCTTTAAAACCTTGATGTTCAGCTCTAAACAGATTGAAGCCAGCAGTACACCCGCCAAAAAATACCCTCTGCCAGACAGCGCCGAACAACGCCTATCTAGCGCCATCCAAATACCTAGCGTAACCAATCCGTTTAGCCCCGACACGGCCTCGTTCCAAGCCATTCAAGCCTTGGTAGACAGTTGTTACCCTGCCATCAAGCTAAAACTCATCCGCACCACCGCCAACCGTTTTACCTTGATTTACCGCTGGAAAGGTAAAAATCCTGAGCTTAAACCCGTGCTCATCATGGCCCACCAAGATGTGGTGCCTGTAGCTGAGGAAACCATGAACAAATGGACAAAAGCGCCATTCTCGGGCACTATTGCCGAGGGGCACATCTGGGGCCGCGGGACCCTGGACGATAAATCGAGCATGTTTGCCATCCTGGAATCGGTGGAGCTGCTGCTGCAAAATAATTACCAACCCGAACGCGACCTGTATTTCGTATTTGGGCACGACGAGGAAACTGGCGGCAAAATGGGCGCTAAAGGTGTAGCCGAAGCCTTTAAACAACAAGGCCTGCGCTTTGCTTTCGTGCTCGACGAAGGCATGACCATCACCCAAGGTATGATGCCCGGCATCGATAAGCCTGTAGCCTTTATTGGTATCGGCGAGAAAGGCTACGCCACCTACCACATTACGGCCAAGGCCGAAGGCGGGCACTCTTCTATGCCCGGCAACAAAACCGCTATCGGCATGCTGGCCAAAGGCATTGCCAGCGCCGAACAAAACCCCATGCCCGCACGCATGGATGGGCCAGTGAAAGCCCTTTTTGATTACGTTGGCCCTGAAATGGCCCTGGCTCAACGCTTTGCCTTTGCCAACCGATGGCTACTCAAAGGGCTGATTCGTAGGCAATTAGCCCAAAAAGGTTCCTCTAACGCCCTCATCCGAACAACAGCGGCCTTTACCATGATTCAAGGCGGCGTAGCCGAAAACGTGCTACCTACCGAGGCCAAAGTGACCGTTAACTTCCGCATCAGGCCAGGCGAAACGGTGAAGGATGTGGAAGCCTACCTCGAAAAACACTTCCCCAAAAGTCAGTTTAGCATTGAACCCGGCAACAACGTGTTCGACCCACCGCCCTTGGCTAAAACCAACAGCTATGGCTTTGAATTAATCCAAACCAGCATTAAACAGGTGTTCCCGGAAGTCATCACCGCTCCATCATTAATGCCCGCCACCACCGATAGCCGACACTTTTCCGCCATCGCCGATGACGTGTATAAATTTGCGCCGATGTTGTTGACGCCGGAGGATTTAAAACGCTTTCACGGCATTGACGAGCGGATCAGCGTGGCCGCTTACCACAAGATGATTGAGTTTTATACGACCTTATTGCAAAATGCCGGGAATTAAGGCTCCGAGCCATATCAACTATTTAGCGTTTATCGACGTTTAAAATAGTTAAGTGCTCCGTTCAAGAAACATACCATGAAAAAGATATTACTCCTTCTTTGTTTAAACTTCATCGCAGTCTGGTCGCTGATGGCCACGCACAACCGTGCGGGTGAGATTACCTATGTACAAATAGGGCCGTCAACGATCCGGGCGACGGTAACCACCTACACCAAGACAAGCTCGGTGGCGGCCGATCGCGATAGCCTTGAAATACAATGGGGCGATGGTTCTTCTACCATGGTTGCCCGCTCGGTTGAAATACCGCTACCCAACGATATAAAACTAAACCAGTACATCGCCGAGCATACCTATCCTGGCCCAGCAGTGTATGTGGTGTCCATGTTCGACCCTAACCGTAACGATGGCATTCTGAACGTGAATAACGGCCTGTCGGATCAAGTACAGTTTTACCTACAAACGGAGGTTACTTTTTTAAATGCCACCTTCCAAGGGCCGAACAGCTCGCCTATTTTGCTGCAACGCCCCATCGACATTGGATTTATAGGCCAGCCTTTTCAACATACCCCCAACGCCTGGGATCCCGATGGAGATTCGATAGCCTACGAAATGATAACGCCCCTACAAGGCTTTAATACACCCGTACCCAATTACCAATTGGTATCGGCTATTTCTCCGGGTCCCAACAACAATTTAACCTTCGATACCCAAACAGGGTTAATCACTTGGACTTCGCCGCAGCGGGCTGGCGAGTATAATATTGCCGTATTGGTTAAATCGTACCGCAACGGCGTGTACTTGGGCGGTATTGTGCGCGATATGCAAATCATCATTTTAAACTCGCAAAACAGGCCTCCCGTCATTCAAGCTCCAGACGAGCTTTGCGTAGTGGCCGGTGAATTTATAGAAATCAGCATTGGTGCCAGCGATCCAGACACTGGCGACAAAGTTTACCTGAGCGCTACAGGTGGCCCATTTAACGTAGCCAACAGCCCAGCTACTTTTGTTCAATTCTCTCCCATTCCAGCCAACCCAACCTCTGGCCGTTTCCGCTGGCAAACCACTTGCGACCACCCGATTCAGCAATTCTACCAAGTGGCTATCAAGGCACAAGACGATGCGCTTGACACCACGGGTTTGGCCTCATTCCACATTATACGCATTCGGGTATTAGCGCCCCCTCCTGAAAACTTGACGGCCACCGTGAGTAGCGGCCAGGTCACCATTTGCTGGGATGCCCCCTACCCTTGCGAGGGTTCCGACCGTTTTAGAGGCTTCTCTATCTGGCGTAAAGTAGGCTGCGATAATATCCCTGTAGACACTTGCGAGTCAGGGCTCGACGGCCTGGGCTATACTCGTTTGACACTGGAGAACATCTTCCCGGACGGTTCTTCGGGCCAGTACTGTTACGTCGACAACAACATTCAACGGGGTACAATATACGCTTACCGGGTTCTTGCGCATGTAGGTCCGTTGAGCACGGGTGGTTTTGAATATAATGTGGTACCCAGCATTCCTTCAGAAGAGCTCTGCGTACAAACCGCCCGCGATATACCGCTCATGATTAATGCCGACGTGACCGCTACCGATAACGCCAACGGCAGCATCTTTGTGCGTTGGACCAAACCCATAGCCGATGATCTAGATACCCTACAAAACCTTGGGCCATATGTGTACAAATTGTATCGCTCCAACGGTTTAACCGGTGCTTCAACGTTGATCAACCAATCTGTTGCGGCTAATTTCTGGCAAGCCATTGATACCAGCTTTACCGATACTGGATTGAATACCGTGGCTGGACCTTACAACTACATGGTTGAATTCTTGGTAGAAAACACGGTTTCTATCGGCGAAACCCAAACGGCCTCCAGTATTTTCTTGACCGTGAATCCTACCGATCAAGCGAATAACTTGAGTTGGGAAGTAAATGTACCGTGGGGTAACTATCGCTATGATATTTACCGCAAAGACCCTGGCAGTAGCGTGTTTAACTTGATTGGAAACAGTACCATCCGTAGTTTTACGGATACTGGCTTGGTCAATGGGCTATCGTACTGTTACCGTATCACGAGTTTGGGCGATTACAACACACCTGGCGTACCCGAGCCTTTGATCAACAATTCGCAAGAGGTTTGTGCCATTCCACGCGACAACGTGCCACCTTGCCCACCCTCCGTTACGGTAGATGGCTGTTCCTCAGCCGATATCGTGACCCCGCAGGACGCCTTGTTCAACCTTGTTTCCTGGACAAACAACAACGCCTGTGCCTCGGATGCCGCTAGTTTCAGGGTATATTACGCTAGCACGGCTGCGGGACCATTCAACCCTGTTGGCTTTGTGCTGCGGAATGAAACATATAACCTAGAACACCAGCCATCGCCGTTTAACTTGTCGGGCTGCTATTACGTTACAGCCATTGACAGCGTTGATGTAGATCCATCCATTATCAACTCTGGTGGTAATGAAGGTCCGCCATCAGATACCATTTGCGTGGATAACTGCCCATTATTCCAGGCCTTGCCCAACGTGTTTACCCCGAACGGAGATGGCGACAACGACGTTTTCCACCCCTTCCTCCCCTACCGTTTCATTGAATCGGTGCAGTTTACGGTATATAACCGCTGGGGCGAATTGGTGTTCAGCACCACCGAGCCGATGTTGAACTGGGACGGTACCGACCAACGCAGTGGCGAAGACCTTGCCGAAGGGGTTTACTATTACACCTGCTCGGTTACGGTACGACGATTGGAGGGCCTGATAGCCTTACCAGAAATTTTAAAAGGATACATTGAATTAGTTAGATAAGCCTTGAGTATGTTTAAAGTTAAAACCCAAAGCTGGAAAAAATACGAGCTGTACGATGAAAACGAGGCGTTTTTAGCCGAGTTGGTTTATACGAGTTGGGCCAAAAGCCAAGCCGATGTTACAGTAGTCAACCAAGCGGTCATGCGCATCGAGAAGCAGTCCTTTTGGGGCCTGTCATACGATGTGACTCAATCTGGCCAAATCATGGCGCGGATTAACCGCAATTTCTGGGGCAGATTGACCATTGAAACCTTAGATGCACAAAACCAGCCGCTTCAACTAACGGTAAAACGCAGGGGCATTTTTAATGCTAATCTTTACTTGGCCGATGAATTGGGTCATGTTTACATGGAGCTCGGTTGGAATTTCAACTGGTCAAGTTTCAGCACGGTGTTCAACATCAGCATTGCAGAAGATGTGTTCGCAAGTAATCCAGCATTCACGAT
Source organism: uncultured Saprospiraceae bacterium (assembly GCA_964508975.1). Classification (GTDB taxonomy): domain Bacteria; phylum Bacteroidota; class Bacteroidia; order Chitinophagales; family Saprospiraceae; genus CAZDVQ01. The sequence continues at coordinate 34,789 of CAZDVQ010000010.1, read as the reverse complement.
GGTTGGATTCTTCGCGCTCAACCTCAAGAAAATGATGGATACGCGCTCAACATAGCCTGAAAAAAATATTACAGGTATTGAAATTGCGGAGAAAGTTTTACCTTTGCATCCTCAAAACCTAGCCCAGGTGGCGAAATTGGTAGACGCGCCAGTCTCAGAAGCTGGTGGGGGTTGCCCCGTGCAAGTTCGACTCTTGTCCCGGGCACAGGATAAAAGGTCATTACCCTCGTGGTGATGGCCTTTTATATTTTGGGCGCCCCGCCGCGTTGCGGCGGCGGTCCTTTACGGGGTTCGCTGCGCTCCGTGCTGCGCACCGCGGCTTGCAGCCGCGCCCTCCAAGCACCTGGCGCGATTTATGTACAAAAAGTCACATACATTTCACTTGAAATAATCGTACCTTTGCGGGCTCAAAAAGTAATTAAAATACCAAAAATATCATGGCTGAACACGTACATTGCCTGATTATAGGCTCTGGCCCATCAGGATACACCGCCGCTATTTACGCTGCACGCGCCAACATGAAACCAGTGCTATGCACCGGTGCTAACCCTGGTGGCCAACTCATGATTACCACCGACGTGGAAAACTTCCCCGGCTACCCCGATGGCATCATGGGACCTGAAATGATGGCCGATTTCCAAAAACAAGCAGAACGCTTCGGTACCGACATCCGCTACGGCGTGATGATTGAAAAAGTTGACTTTACTGGTCCTATCCACAAAGTATGGACCGATGGCGGCGAGGAAATCCACGCTGACAGTGTAATCATTTCTACTGGTGCAACCGCAAAATTATTGGGTTTGCCTTCTGAGCAAACTTACTTCAACAAAGGGGTTTCGGCTTGTGCCGTTTGTGATGGATTCTTTTTCCGTGGCCAAGAGGTTATGGTTGTAGGCGGTGGTGATACCGCTTGCGAAGAAGCCAACTACTTGTCTAACCTTTGTCCAAAAGTACACCTCGTGGTACGTCGTGATGAGCTACGCGCGTCTAAAATCATGCAAGAGCGTGTATTCAAAAATTCAAAAATTGAAATTCACTGGAACTCACAAGTGGATGAAGTTTTGGGCGATGATGTAGCTAAGGCCGTTCGCATCATGAACAACAAGACTGGTGAAAAAACCGTGATCAACGCAACAGGCTTGTTCATTGCCATTGGCCACCAACCCAACACAGATCCCTTCAAAGGCTGGATTGACATGGATGAAAACGGCTATATCAAAACGAAACCAGGAACAACCTATACCAATATCGAGGGTGTATTTGCCGCCGGTGATGCACAGGACCATGTTTACCGCCAAGCTGTTACAGCCGCTGGTACTGGCTGTATGGCCGCATTGGATGCTGAACGCTACCTTGCTGCCAAGGGTGTAATCTAAACCATTGCACCTGAATACAAAAGCCCATGCTTCATACGAAGCATGGGCTTTTTAATTTCCGGCATCATGCGCCAGGCATGCGTAGCGTGGCCGCACCAGCGGCCAGCCCGAAGGGCCAAGCGTCTAGCGCGCGCGGAGCACGCCGACGGCGCATCGCGCCGGGGCGCCCAAATGAAAATAATAAAGAGGCTAATGACACTAGCCAATCATTGGCATGTACTTGTCTTTGTTCTCGTAGATAACCCAAAGGTTAATTGCCAACAAGATAAGTGCTATAGGTAATGTAGCCGGAACGTTAATCAAGTGAACCAATAGGATACCTACCATAATCGGGAAGATAACTATGGCACCTAATGCCCTTGTCTTAGGGATGATAAACAAGATACCACCCACAACTTCAACAAAACCAACCAATGGCATTAACCAGCCAATGGTCATGAAGGCCTCGTTCAATTTCAACATGCTCTCGGGCATGTCTTCAGGCATCGGCATGTAGTTGAAAAATTTGTTCAGGCCAGAGTTGATAAACATGAGCCCAAACAGGCCGCTTAACACTAAGAGGATTTTATTTTTCATAAGATAACGATAAGGGTTAGAGGATGAAATGACGGGGACTCAACACCTTTACATTATCACAAGTTCGGTTCAGTTATCCAACGAAGCTAATTTTCGGCGTAAAGTATTGCTGCTTGGAGCGTATTGCATACCGCGTTTGAGCCATAACCGGGCCTCTTCGAATTGATTTTGGCGGATATGGAAAACCGCAGCTTCAGCGTAGGTAGATGCTATAACCTCTTGCGGTATTTGTCCTTTAAAATTATCGTTGAACTTTGACTCGAAACCGCTCACCAAAGATTCGCCGGAGCTGAAATCATTTTCTTGGAATTTATTAGAAGCTATACCCAACATGCAAGTAACCTTGTATGCTGATATATAAGGGTTTTGTTCTACAAAAGGGTATGCGTTCAAGTATTGTTCTGTGTTAGCCAAGCCCTCTTCGTAATCGGTGATGGTGCTCAATTGAGCCGCAACAGATTCTGATAGTAAATGCTTGTACTTTAAATTTTCAGTCTCGATAGATAATGCCTTGGCACTCTCGTTGATTGCCAGCTGGTAGCTGTAGCTGTAATAGTAAGCTTGGGCTTTGGCATGATGGTATTGTGCCCTACAGCTATTTTGAAAGTTTTGATTGCGGAGTTCGGTGCTGAGCTTGGCGTAAACCTCCTCAAAGAAGCGGGCATCACCTTGGCGGATCATATAATGCTCTGCCGCCGTTTGGAAGAAGTGTTCGGCGCTACTCAGGTTTGATGGGCGGGGATAATCATTCACCAAGTTGATGAGCAAATCCCAGTCGGTTAGTTGTGCCCAGTCCAACTGATGTACAAGACTTTCGAGGCAGTAGCCAATTAAAAAATCTACCTGCTTGTTGTCATACCTCGATTGAGCGGCCTGGAAGTAGGCCAAGGCATCCCGTAGCGCTTCGTTTTCGAGGGCTTCGATACCGAAGTTGTAGTATAAAGCGCCGGATAGTTGTTCAATCGTTACCTGTTCGTCGTTGAAATAATACGAGTCGAAAAGACTACCGTTTTCAGAAGCTTTCAAGCCTTGTTCTTGCAAAAACACTTCGTAACGCGCTTTAAATTTATCATCGGCAGCGAAGAATCCGCCTTGCGGGTCGGTGGTTTCTAAACGTACGGCTTTGCCATCGGGATAAGCAACAAGGTAAACATGCGTGGGCAAAATTTTGATGTCGTAACGAACGCCAAGATGATCTAAGGCGAAAGCATACATTAAGGAGGCTGTAACGCAATTAAATTTACCTGTCAAGAAAATATCTGACATGCGGGCATAGCCATCATACTGGTACAAATATTTGTACTGTAAATGATTAAATAGCTTTTTAACCATTTTAAGCTGTTTGCCTGGCTGTGCTGAACCTTGCTCAAATTGATTGATGGCAGCAATCAGTTTAGTCTTAAACTGTTGTACCTGCGCTTGGTCAACATTAGATTCAAGGGCAAATATATCTGACCAAACAGCTGTATTCCAGTTGTTTACGGTGGTTTCTTGGGCGGTGGCCAGCCAAGACACGCACAAAAAGAGTACTAATTTTATCCAACGCATTTACATCAATTTTACACAGTTTACAATAAATTTACATTGAAACTTCACAAAGTTAACGTTAAATTTACATTGAAGTTTACTTTTGTGCAAAATTTAATATTGGGAAAAGGGCTTAAACCAAAAATAGCTCATTGGGAATTTGTCTAAGCCTAGATAAAACGTACTTTTGTATAAACTAAATTATCATGCAATACCTAGGGTTTATCTTTGAGTTGTTGTTTTTTGTGGCAGGCTTTTACCTGTACTTATTGAGTGCTGGACATGTAAAGGTCAAGGACAATCCACAAAGTCAATCTATGCAAGCCTGGATACTCGAAAACAAGTATTGGCTTAAACCTGCGGCTTTGTTGTTGATGGCTATCATGGGCATGAACATCGTGCTAGCTTTAATGGGTAAATAAGCTCTTATATGAAAACACTTTACATACTGCGCCACGCAAAATCGAGCTGGGATTTCCCAGGGGTAAAGGACCATGATCGGCCGCTGAACGAACGTGGGCTCAACAACGCGCCCATGATGGCCGAGCGCTTTAAGCAACGCGGCGAACAGCTCGACATGATTATACACAGTAGTGCACGCAGGGCAAAAGACACAGCCATGCTTTTTGCTGCTGGCATTGGCTTCCCGACTGAAAATATGCTTGAAAACAAGGCGATATACGATAGTAGTATCAATACTTTGCTCCAAATTGTACAAAAGGCGGATAAAAAATGGCAATCCATCATGCTGGTTGGCCATAATCCAGAGTTTACGGCCTTGGTTAACCTATTTGCCGAAACTCCTATTTTGAACTTAGTCACCTGTGGACTTGTTCGTATTGAGCTCGATATTAAAAACTGGTCGGAGCTTAGTCCTGCCAAGGCTAAAGTGCTGTACTACGACTTTCCCAAGAAGCCTGCCTAAGCGTATGTTAGGCGAGCAACGCGAGCCGGACCGCCCAAGAAACCTTAATCATCATCAACCCCAACCAACCGTGGCGCTTGCTCAATTGAATTACCAGGATGTGCCTCAACTTGCGGCCAACGACAAGTTGTACGCCGAGCAACCTGAAGCCTTGAAACCCTTTATAAACCTGTTTCCAAGTGCTGAAAACTTAGCCCGGAGCATTGCTTACCGCAGTTTGTACCCCGTGAACCGTACCGTTTTGGTGTCGGAGCTTATGGCCCAGTACGAGCAATTCCCGGATGCTGAAGCCAGTAAAAGCAACATCCAAAAACTGGCCTCTGAAGATACCTTTACGATTACCTGTGCGCATCAGCCAAACTTACTTGGCGGACCCATGTACATTGTGTATAAATGCCTGGATGTCATTCAATTAGCCAATCAACTCAACGCCAAATACGAGAATTACAAGTTTGTGCCGGTGTATTGGTTTGGTGGTGAAGATCATGATTTTGACGAGCTGAAATCGACCCAGCTGTTTGGGCAAAATATCGCATGGGAGCATGCAGCTGGCGGGCCGGTTGCCTTGTTTGATATGCAAGGTTTACCTGAAGTGCTGGAAAGATACAATGACTTGCTCGGCGCTGGACCCCACGCTGATGCGCTTAAAGCTCAAATTGATACGATTTTTAAGGCCAGTAGCAATTATGGCGATTTCTTTAAACGCTTGCTGCATCACTTGCTGGGCCGTTTTGGCTTGGTGATTATTGACCCTATGCGTGCTGCTTTTAAACGCCAACTCATGTCGGTATTTGTAGATGACTTGCAAAGCCAAAGCGCCTTTAAGTTGGTCAATGAAACGATAGAAAAGCTTAAAAGTCAAGGTTTTAAAACGCAGGCAGCACCACGGGAAGTAAATTTTTTTTACTTGGGCGAAGGCTCGCGCGAGCGCATCATACCCGAGCAAGGCCAATTTAGGATTGGTACCTCGGGGGCGCTTCGAAGCTTTGAAAGTTTGTGGCAGGAGATGCAAAGCAACCCCGAACGCATGAGCCCGAACGTGATTTTGAGGCCACTGTACCAGAGTATATTGTTGCCCGATATCGCTTTTGTGGGTGGTGGCGGCGAGGTGTCATACTGGCTTGAACGGAAATCGCTGTTTGAGCACTACAAACTATACTACCCGATTATTATTCGCCGGAGCTCGTACCTGCTGGTTGATAGTAATAGCCAGAAAAAATTAGATAAACTGGGGCTCCAGTGGTCTGATTTATTTGATACCCAGGACAATATCGTGCGGAAATATATTGCCAAACAAAGTAGTACTGCTTTGGACTTAAACCGCGAAAAAGCGCAAATTAAAGCTATTTACCAATCTATCAGTACACGTACCGCCTTGATTGACAGCACATTGGTAGCTGCTATTGAAGCCGAGCAAATCAAGCAGGTTAAAGCAATTGAGCAACTGGAAAGCCGCTTGATGCGTGCTGAAAAGCAAAAGCACGATACAGCGATTCAGCAAATCAGTGCGCTAAAAAGTAAGCTATTCCCTGGCGATGGCTTACAAGAACGTGTCGAAAACTTTGGTAGCTTTTACGCCCGTTTAGGCCCGCAAATGTTTGACATGCTATTGGCTGAAACCGCACCGCTGGAGCGTAAGTTCACGATTGTGCTTTTATAGATTTAGGTTGTAAGCGGTAAGTGGTAAGTGGTGAGCGGTAAACTAAAATATCTTACAACTCACAACTTACATCTCAAATCTTACAACTCACATCTTACCGTTTACATCTAGAAAATAAAGGATTCCGTCTATTAAAATTTGCAGGTTAGCGGCTAAAACTGCATCTTGCAGCCAGATTCAAAAACTAAAAAACATGAAGAAGCATTTTGCCTTATTACTCGGCGCATTCCTATTTCAAATTAGCGCCAGTTTTGCCCAAAAGACCATTACTGTTGAAGATGTTTGGCAGAAATATGCCTTTTACCCTAAATCGGTTAGCGGTTTTAACTTTTTGAAAGACGGCAGTAGCTATGTGCAGCAAGATGGCCAGAACTTGAATATCTACAGTATTGTAGATGGCCAGCAAAAAGCAGTAATGCTAGATGCTGCGAAGGTTGAAGGCATGCAAAAATACGAGGGCTATAGCCTGAGCGATGACGAACAAAAAATCTTGTTCGAAACCGAGAGCGAGCAGCTTTACCGCCACTCTACCAAGGCTAATTTTTATGTTTACGACCGCAAAAGCGGCGAGCTTAGGGCGCTTTCAACCCGTGGCAAACAACAATACCCTGCATTTAGCCCCAATGGTACTAAAGTTGCTTTTTGTCGTGACAACAATATCTTTTACGCCGATCTGGAAACTGGCGCTGAAATTCAAGTAACCACGGACGGTAAAGCGAACGAAATCATCAATGGTTCAACGGACTGGGTGTACGAGGAAGAATTCTCTTTCACCACCGCATTCCAATGGTCGCCAGATGGCAAACGCATTGCCTACATGCGTTTTGACGAAAGCAAAGTGCCCCAGTTCGCGATGGAGTACTTCAATAACGAGCTCTACCCTACCCCATACGTGTTTAAATACCCTAAGGCAGGCGAGCAAAACTCTAGCGTTCAAGTGTTTATCTATGAATTGGGTAACAAACAAAAGACATCAGTTGACCTGGGTAATGACCCCGAGCAATATATCCCGAGGATGCAATGGACCAAAAATCCAAGCCAGTTGTGCATCACACGTTTGAACCGCCACCAGAATAACCTAGACCTCCTCCTGGCCGATGCTAGCTCTGGCAAAACCAGGGTAATGCTCAACGAGACCAACAAATACTACATTGACATCCACGACCATTTAACCTTCTTGGAAGATGGCCAACATTTTATCTGGACCAGCGAGTTGGATGGCTATAACCACATCTACATGTACGATTTAAGTGGTAAACTTATCCAACAAATAACCAGTGGCAAATGGGATGTGACCAAGTTTTATGGCGTTGATGAAGCCAACAAGTTGGTGTACTATCAAGCAGCCGAAAAGCACCCAACAGAGCGCGAAGTGTATGTAGTAAACCTCGATGGCAAGAAGAAAAAATGCTTGAGCAAAGAACGTGGCGAAAACAGCGCAGAGTTCAGCAAAACTTACGATTATTTCGTACTCAACCACTCGTCAGTAGCCGTTCCGCCCAGCTACAAAGTGATGAACCGCGATGGTAAAGAAACGCGTGTGTTGGAAGACAACAGCGCATTGAGCAAGAAATTTGCCGAATACCAACTGAATGTGCCGGAGTTCTTCGACTTTAAAACATCCGACAATGTTGAACTGAACGGCTGGATGATTAAACCAAGCAACTTTGACCCCAAGAAAAAATACCCTGTGTTTATGTACGTGTATGGCGGCCCTGGCAGCCAAACCGTTGAAAACAACTGGGATAGTTTCATGCGCATGTGGTTTCAACTCTTAGCCCAGAAAGGCTATATCGTGGTATCGGTCGATAACCGTGGTACAGGCGCACGTGGACAAGAATTCAAGAAGTCAACGTACTTACAACTCGGCAAATACGAAACGATTGACCAGATTGAAGCCGCTAAATACCTCGCTGGCAAGTCATTCGTAGATGCTAAACGGATCGGTATTTTTGGCTGGAGTTACGGTGGCTACATGTCGTCATTGTGCTTGTTCAAAGGTGCCGAAATCTTTAAAATGGCCATCGCCGTGGCTCCAGTTACCAACTGGAAATGGTACGACACCATTTACACCGAGCGTTTCATGCGCACGCCCAAAGAAAATCCATCTGGCTATGAGGATAACTCACCCGTGAATTTTGCCGACCGCCTCAAAGGAAAGTATCTACTTATCCACGGTATGACCGATGATAATGTGCATTTCCAAAACACGGCTGAAATGGCTAACGCGTTGATTATGAAGAACAAACAGTTCGATACTTATTTCTACCCCAATAGCAACCACGGTATTGGCTACGGCGTAAAAAGGGTTCACTTGTTCACCAAGATGACTGATTTCGTGCTTGAAAATTTGTAATCCAACACCATGTCAAACATTGCACCGCCCTTTACGTGCCAGTATAGCCCACAGATTCCAGAGCTGCTGCATGCCTTGCAATGCAGTATTGCGATAAGTACCTACCAAGCGGGTAAAGTGGTGTTTATCAGTCCAAAAGACCGTCAATCGCTGGTTCAGTTGCCCCGTAATTTCAAAAGCCCCATGGGTATTGCCGTGGACGGGAACCGTTTGGCCATTGCTGATCAAAGCAAGGTGACCATCTTTGCTGACGACCCAGAACTGGCTAAAACCTACCCCAAACAGCCTGATACCTACGATAGCATGTATTTGCCTAGGGTGTCGTGGCACACGGGTATGGTCGACTTGCACGACATTGGCTGGAATGCGCAAAACGAGCTCATCGCGGTAAACACCTTGTTTTCCTGCGTGGTCAAACTCAGCGATTCCTACAGTTTTGAGCCTGTTTGGTGGCCTAGTTTCATCAGTAAATTAGCGGCGGAAGATCGTTGCCACCTCAACGGCATGGCCATTTTAAACGGCGAGGCCAAGTACATGACCGCACTCGGTCAAAGCGACCAAGCGCAAGGCTGGCGTGGCAATATAACGGGTGGTGGCATCCTCATCGACATGCAGCAACAGCAGGTGGTGGCCAGTGCTTTGGCCATGCCACATTCGCCAAGATATTACCAAAACCAGCTGTATTTCTTACAATCGGCGGCGGGCCAACTCAGCAAATTTGACGCACAAAGCGGCACGGTAAGCCTCGTGAAACAGTTTCCTAGTTTTGTACGCGGCCTGGCATTCCACGGCGATTACGCCTTCATCGGCATGTCGAAATTGCGCAAGAGCTCATCCAGTTTTGGGCAGTTAAAGTTCAGCCACGAGGCCGACCAAGCGGGCATCATCATCTTGCATATGCCAAGTAACGCCATCGTTGGGCAAATCAGCTATGTCAGTTCTGTTGAGGAAATTTACGACGTACAAATCATCCCCGATCGTATCCGGCCCAACATCCTGACTACCGAAAAAGACGAGCATTTACAGGCGCTCAGCATCCCAGGCGCCACGTTTTGGTCGGTTGAAAAGTGATTTATTGGGGCGCGTCCCCGCTGAGCGGGGTCGGTGTCCTACGGGGTTCGCTTTGCTCCGTGCTGCGCACCGCGGCTGGCGCCGCGCCCTCCGGCCACCTCGCGCGAGGGATTGCCATGCATGGCAGGTTACCAGCAGGAGTGTCATCGTAGGTGCGTGCTGGTATAGCCCCATAAACCCTCACATCTGCACATCCCCTAATCCTAATATCCCCAAAACCTCACACGGCGTTTAGCCGTGTATGCGCCAGCGATGCGAAGCAGTGGCCCGCAGGGCCAGACCGCGCAGCGGGCCGAGCGACAGCGAGCTGCGTAGCGTAGCGACGGCGCACAGCGCCGGGGCGCCCCAATAAAACAACCCAAACAATTCGGTTTATAGCATAAAAAAAGGGCATCTTCCTAACGGAAGGTGCCCTTTTTAGGTATTGAAGCTGTTTAGACTTAGTTAGCCTTCACAAATTTTTGGCTAAGTTGAGTGCCGTTGAACGTCATACGGATAGCATAAAGTCCTGCGGGTAATTCGCTGACAGATACTTGCACAACTTGTTTTCCAGTAGAAATGTTAGTAAACGAATGTTTTACGACTTGACCATTTACGCCAACAACTTGGATTAAAACATCAGACGCCTCTACTGGCGCATTGATGTTCAACTGAACAATATTGTGTGCTGGGTTGGGACTCAACTGGAAGCTCAAATCATTCGCTTCCAAAGTTGTGGTACCTACGGTAGCATCTTGGTTTTCGAAGAAAACGAATGTACCGGAATCGTTGTTGGCAAACATGTCCAAGTCGCCATCCCCATCAATATCTGTAAGCCATGGGAAGGCGAAATAAGTACCTGTTTGTCCAACAAGCCCAAATGGATTGGTAACGGGTGCATCAAACGAAGCTAGTTGAGCCGTACCGGTATTTTCATGAAACTCAAAGTCGCCACCTATACCACCAATCATAATATCGAAATCGCCATCGCGGTCCAAATCTCCGATAGACATCACACCCGAAGTTGTAGTTGTTTGTATCTGGAATGGAGCGACAACTGGGGCAGCAAATTGAGGTGAACTAACAGAACCTGTATTCTGATAATATTTCATCTCTTGGTTAGGATAAGCTTGGCGGGAAAACATATCCAAGTCACCATCGGCATCCATGTCGGCAAATCCTGTATTGATGTATCCCGCAGTTGTGTCCACTAACCCGAAAGGCAATGTGGTCAAAGAACCGAAGCTTGGTGCAGAGGCAGTTCCGTTATTCTGTTGGTATATAAAACCGGATGTGCTATAAGAAAGGAATTGATAACCCATTACATCTAGGTCACCGTCGTTATCTAGGTCAACAAATGATGGCCCAAAGGCATAGTTTGTCATGGCAGTTAAGCCGGGCATAGCAATCTCGGTGGTATCAAACTGAGGTGCTGTAGCGCTACCTACATTCCGGTAGTAAATCACATCAGTGTTGTAGTATGAAGATACCAGCATATCCAGGTCGCCATCGTCATCGATATCAGCGGTGCTGATAAAGCCTACGTCTTCGATGTTTGGCAAACCAAAAGGGTTGTTGACGGAAGGTGCAAAAGTTGTTTGTGCATTAGCGTTGATACCTGCCATTAAAGCCAGAGAGACTCCGGCCGCTTTGACCAATTGTGGAGCGGGAACGTAAGCTTGTAGCTTTTTGAAAAGCTCGCCAAGTTGGCGCTCTAAATTTTGGCGTCTTTTCAAGCCAAAGCGACTCAATTTTCCCTTTTTCATCCAGCTTCCAAGCTGTTTGAATCGACGGTACTGAGCCCATAAAAATGAGTAAGGCTGCTTCATGAAAATAATTTTAAGATTATAATAATGGGATAGGTAAGTTTATCATAGAAATAGGAAAGATACACGCAATGGGCCGCAAAAGCATAAGCGAGTATTTAATACGACAAAAAAGGGCATCTTTCAGCTGAAAGATGCCCTTCATAGGTGTAAAGATAGACAAAATTAGTTAGCCTTCACAAATTTTTGACTGAACTGTTTGCCTTTATGCTCGATGCGGATAGCATAAAGCCCTGCGGGTAAATCGCTAACTGATACTTGTACAACTTGCTGTCCAGGGGCTAAATTCGTAAGGCCCTGTTGCAATACTTGACCGTTTAGCGCTATTACTTGGATTAAAACATCAGAAGCATCAACCGGAGCATTAATGTTCAATTGAACCAGATCAAATGCAGGGTTGGGACTTAACTGGAAGCTCAGGTCTTGTGCTTGTGTAGCCGTGGTGCCCACGGTAGCATCTTCATTTTCAAAGAAAATGAAATCACCGGTATCGTTGATGGCAAACATGTCCAAGTCGCCATCTGCATCGATATCGGTCATCCAAGGGAAGGCAAAGTAACCTCCACCTAGTGCAGTTAAGCCAAATGGATTGTTTATCGTGGCATCAAATGATGGCAACTGAGGCGTACCTGTATTTTCTGAATATTGGAAATTACCGCCAAACCCATTGATAAACATATCGATATCGCCATCGCGATCAACATCGCCAACGGTCATCAAGCCTGGTTGTGTTGGCACTTGAATCTGGAAAGGTGTGGTAATAGGGCTGGCAAACAGCGGCGCTGATATAGTACCAGTGTTCTCGTAATACTTAATGCTTTGACTTGGATATACCTCAAAGGTAAACATATCTTGATCCCCGTCGGCATCCATGTCGGCAAAAACAGTATTAATGTAGGCAGTTGCTGTACCACTTAAACCAAAAGGCGACATGGTGGCAGCGGCAAAAGTTGGACTAGCAGCAGTACCCGTATTTTCTTGGAAGAAGAAGCCCGAGTTACCATATGAGTCATATTGATAACCCAACAAATCAAGGTCACCATCATAGTCCAAATCAACGAAAGAAGGCCTGGTGGCATAAGTGGTGATAGGACCAAGGCCCTGAATCGCAACTTCAACAGTATCGAACTGAGGAGCAGTAGCAGATCCTGTGTTCTCATAATAAATCATACCGTTGTTGTAATCAGATGACACGACCATGTCCTGGTCGCCATCACCGTCAATGTCAGCGGTATTGATAAAGGCAAAACCACCTTGGTTGACTAAGCCCATCGGGTTCGTTTGTCCAGGGCCGAAAGTTGTTTGTGCGTTTAGAGCTATGCCGCTCATCAACGCGAGTGAAATCCCTGCCGCTTTGACTAACTGTGGGCCAGGTACATAGCTTTGTAATTTTTTAAACAAATCGCCGAGTTGGCGTTCCAAATTCATACGCTTTTTCAAGCTAAAACGGCTCAACCTGCCTTTTTTCAACCAGCTGCCCAGTTGCTTAAATCGACGGTATTGGGCCAATAGTAAAGTGTTTGGCTGCTTCATAAATGTACGTTATGAGTTATAAGATGTAAGCGTGAATTCCCATTTAACGTTCACAAATACAAAACTGTTGGAAAAATTGTGCTTAAACTTATATTTTGATTTAAGTTGGTAGATTTAATCATATCAGGTTTATGGTTCAACTTCAAGTCAAAGCCCTTAAAAGCAAAGCTAATACAATGTAAATCAGCTATATAATACTTAGAATAGCCTAAGACAATGCTAAAGAATAGCGAGTACTTTATCATTTTTACAACTATGGTACAACTTACTTTTGCGCCATGCAATACGCCAATCCATTATACGACCATGCTTTTAAATACTTGATGCTCAACAACAAGTTGGCCATCAAAGTACTCTCTACAATTATAGGAAAAGCGGTGGTGTCCTTACAACTAGAACAACAGGAAACCGTTGTGGAATCGAAAATTTTGAATTTCGAGGTTTTTCACTTAGATTTTAAGGCAACCATTCAACATGAGGATGGGCGCAGAGAACAAGTGCTTATTGAACTTCAAAAGTCTAAAAAAACAGGAGACATACAGCGCTTTCGCAAATATATTGGTTCTAGCTACATGCAAGTCATCGAACGATCAGAGCATGATAATACGTCAATGGTTCAACCATTACCCATTTTCGTGGTTTATATTTTAGGCTTTAGTTTGCCAGAAATTAAAGCCTTAGCCGTGAAAATTGGTCAAAAAGCAGTAAATTTGTCGACAGGAAAAACAATGACTTTCCAAAGTGATTTTGTTGATTCCTTGATGCACAGTTGCTTCATTATACAGCTTAAGCGTCTGCCCAAGAAAAGGCTTACCGACATTGAGAAATTATTGAGTATCTTTGATCAAGACTTTGCAGATCAGGAGCACAAGTATATAATGAACAAAGACGATTCAGCTATACCAAAAGAATTTTTAGATATGGTTAAACATTTGCAAAAACCTCTTAAGGATTTGGATTATAAAAGGAAACTTGAACTTGAGCAAGACTTAGATAACCTGCTCTTATTTCAAGAAAAAGAACTCGAATATACCCGTAAATGCCTCGAAAAAGTATCTGATGAAGTGGATAAAGTAACGGTTGAAAAGGAAGAGATTATTCGCCAGAAAGAAGAAGCAAACCGCCAGAAAGAAGAAGCAAACCGCCAGAAAGAAGAAGCTGATAAACTACTAAAATCAGCTATCCAAGCTTTGATAGCACAAGGGTTATCTGAAACAGCTATCATTGGAATACTTAACATAAGCCCTGAAAAACTCAAGCTTGTTTTGAGTATATAATCTTGACTTAGCCTCGTACCCAGAGAACCCAATAAATTTACAGTGCGCTTACTATTAGTTACACCACCGTTTACCCAATTGAACACGCCCTACCCTGCTACAGCGTATCTCAAGGGCTATTTGAACAGGTTGGGTATTGAGTCACGGCAAGCCGACCTGGGCATAGAGCTTATCCTTAAAATATTTACCCGTGCCGGCTTAAACCAACTTTTTGCACAACTAGAACGCGACGAGACTGCTGTATCTGAAAATGTGTACCGGATGCACCAATTGCAAGATGCTTATTTACAGACCATTGAGCCTGTAATTGCCTTCCTGCAAAACAAAAATCCAACCCTGGCACACGCCATTTGCAGCCGGAAATACCTACCTGAAGCGGGACGTTTTGCCCAACTGGAAGACCTTGAATGGGCATTTGGCTCCATGGGCACACACGATAAAGCCCGGCACTTGGCCACCTTGTATCTGGAAGATATCGGTGATTTGATCAAGGAAAACATTGACGAGCATTTTGGTTTTACCCGCTACGCCGAGCGCCTAGGCCGCACGGCAACACACTTTGACGAACTGGAAGCTGCCCTGCAAATACCTGAAACCTTATTGAGCCAAGGCCTGATTGATATCCTGGAAACGCATATCCAAGCCTCTCAAGCGGATGTTTTGTGTATCAGCATTCCCTTCCCTGGAAATTTATTCGGTGCGCTAAAATGTGGCCAATATGTAAAAAAATACCATCCGCATATGAAGGTGGTGATTGGCGGCGGCTACGTGAATACCGAGCTGCGCAGTCTGAAAGATGAACGCCTGTTTGACTATATCGACTTTGTGAGCCTTGACGATGGCGAAGCCCCACTGCAACTATTACTCGAACACCTGGATGGTAAAAGGCCTGTAAACCAGCTTAAACGTGTATTCAGCAAGCAAAATGGTGTAGTATGTTACTGGAATGCCGCATTGGAAAAAGATATTCCGCAACGTGAAACGGGTACACCCGATTACAGTGATTTATACCTACATGATTACCTCTCGGTTATAGACGTCGTGAACCCGATGCACCGCCTCTGGAGTGACGGCCGCTGGAATAAATTGACCCTAGCCCACGGCTGCTACTGGGGTAAATGCTCATTCTGCGACGTAAGCCTGGATTATATTCAACGCTACGAACCTATTTCGGCAGATATTCTCTGCGACCGTATTGAGCAAATCATAGCCCAAACGGGCCAACACGGCTTTCATTTCGTGGATGAAGCCGCTCCACCCGCGCTCATGCGTGACCTAGCGATTGAAATCATTCGTCGCAACATTACAGTGGTGTGGTGGACCAACATCCGGTTTGAGAAAAGCTTTAGCCCCGAGTTGTGCCGATTGCTCAAAGCATCAGGTTGTATTGCTGTTTCTGGCGGCCTTGAAGTAGCTTCTGACCGACTGCTAGAACTCATGGAAAAAGGCGTAACCGTGGCGCAGGTAGCCCGTGTGGCCAATGCTTTTACGCAGTCGGGCATTATGGTACATGCTTACCTAATGTATGGATTCCCAACCCAAACAGCCCAAGAAACCATTGACTCTTTGGAAATGGTACGGCAATTATTTGAAACAAACGCTTTACAATCAGGCTTTTGGCACCAGTTTGCCATGACGGCGCATAGCCCCGTAGGTATGAACCCAGAAGCGTATAAAGTACAGAAAATTGGTCCCGACTTTGGCGGTTTTGCCGATAACGACTTATTCCATGATGACCCAGAAGGTTGCGAGCACGAGCTGTTTGCCGAGGGTTTGCGCATATCTTTATTCAACTACATGCACGGCGTTGGCTTTGATATTCCGCTACAAGAATGGTTTGATTTTAAAACACCCCGCACCAAAGTACCACCCAAGCATATTGAAAAATGCCTAGCCGAACCAGAGGATAGCAAGCCTAAACCCAATGGCCGTGTGATTTGGATCGGTGGCCCCGTGGAGTTGGAGTTTTTCGAAGAAAAATATGGCCGAGATAAAATTCCAATGGCTCGTTTTGTGATTCAAACCCAATCACAAGTACTTCGTATTGACACTATTGCAGAATATGGCGAATGGTTTTACAGTGTTCTACCACTGCTAAGCCCTAAACATACAGAAGCTTTCAACTTTAAACAACTGCAAGCCCATTTCGAACAAGCCGAAATCGGCTTGTTCGAGGACTGGCTGGCTTCTTACAGCTGTACACAGCTACGCGAAGCAGGCTTGTTGTTTTTATAAATACCTATGCATTTTGAAAACAGCGCATGCTGATACTCCCATGTTGGAAGCCTTCAAAGGTATATTCAACTGACTCATTATCATGCAATAAGCCGAGGGTGTAAATCATGGGCAGGTAATGATCGTTGGTAGGGATTGACATCATAGCCTCCTTACCGAGCCCTTGGTAGTTGATGAGCGCATTGAAGTCGCGGGTATCAATTTTGCGCTTAACGGTCTCGTCGAAGGTTTGGGCCCAATCCATGATGGGAGCATTCTCGCTGGAAAAATCCACGCGGTGTAGGTTGTGTACAATGTTGCCACTACCGATTATCATGACACCTTTTTCGCGAAGGGCACGTAACTCGGCAGCCAAATCAAAGTGATATTGTGCGGGCTTGTTGTAATCGATAGACATTTGGAAAACGGGGACATCTTGCTCGGGGTACATGTGGTGTAGAATTGCCCATGCGCCGTGGTCGAGGCCCATGTCGTGGTCTTCATGCACTTGGATTGACTGTACAGCTTTTACCACTTCGCGGGCCAGCTCAGGGTGCCCATTTGGCTCGTATTTTTGCTGGTACAGCGCCTCCGGGAATCCGCCAAAGTCGTAGATGGTTTTAGGTTTTGGGTTGACAGACACCACCGTGCCCCGGGTAAGCCAATGCGCTGATATACAAAGTATTGCCGTAGGCTTTCCGTGGGTTTGGCCTATCTTATGGAGGGCCTTGGTAAAGGCATTATCGTTGACGATGTTCATGGGACTACCGTGCCCAATAAACATCACGGGCATGCGTTTGCCATTTTTCAGGTGACGTGTTTCAGAATAAAGGGTATTCAACCCAAATGTGAGTGGAAGCGTGGTTAGTATGCCCATTTTTAGTAAGAATGATCGACGGTTTTCCATGTGTTTATTGATTTAGATGCGCACCGTTTGGTTCAAGCGAATGTCTAAAAGTGATGGAACAACAAATACAGTTAGGTAGAAGTTCAGTAGAGCGCATAAAGCGCCAGGTGCCTGGAAGGCCGCGCCACAGGCGCGGGTGCGCAACGCGCACGGAGCGAACAGCGAACCCTGGAAGGGACCGCCGACGCGCAGCGGCGGGGCGCCCAAATTAATGTGCTAATTTTTTAATGTGCTAATGTGCTGATTACTGAAAACTATAGCAAAATACAGATCAGTTTACATCAACAAAGCATTTAGAGACCCTCTGGCTTGCCATGTTTTTGGTTGGAGGATACATTTGCAAGGGTCCACTCCACTTTTTGGGTCAAGGGATTATTGCGGTAGCTACAATCCGACTTGGTGCAAATGCTGCATGAATACGGCATACAGCCATCGGTGTGGACAAAAAGCTCAGCGTTGAGCTCATATTTGGCCCTAATCAAGGCTTCAAGCTGCTCCACTTCCTCGTGCGCCTGGTGTACATTGAAATACCAAGGCACGGTGAGGTGGCAATCCAAGTGCAAGAAGCCGCCATACTTGATGATGCGCAGGTTATGCACGTCGACCCAGTTCTCCCGCCGATGCGCATTCAAATAGGCTACAATTTCCTGCACCAAGGCATTGTCGGCCTCATCCATGATGCCTGCCAGGGCCTCGCGGATGATTTTAATACCCGTGTAGAGGATAAAAGCTGCAAAAATTAAGGCCGTGGCACTATCAATCCAAGCCAGTTTCGAGAAATACATGATGGTCAGGCCCAGCAAAATACCTATGGTGGTAATCGTATCGGCCTGGAGGTGTTTACCACTGGCCACCAAGGCGAGTGATTTGTTCTTACGACCTTGATTTACAGCATATTGCCCAACTAAAAAGTTGACCAAGGCCGAGATGGCTATCAAGATAATTCCGCTGTCTAGCTGCTCAACCGCCACCGGGTGAATAATCCCTTTGGCCGATTCAATGATAATCAACACGCCCGCGATGGCAATCATGGTACCTTCAATGGCTGCCGACACAAACTCGACCTTGCCGTGACCGTAGGGGTGATTGGCATCGCGCGGCTGCGCCGAAAGGTATATACTGTACAGGCCCAAGGCACCCGCCACCACGTTGACGGTGCTCTCCATGGCATCGGTGAATATGGCGACTGAACCTGTCATGTACCAGGCCACCGTCTTGATGATGAACAAGACCAAGGCCGTGCCGAATACCAGTTTTTGTGCACCCAGGTTTGATTGGCTCATGGCAGCAGATTAAGCATTAAACTTATTGATTATCTTAAAGCTTTATGCTCGTTCGGCTAATTCAAGCCAGCGCATTTCCTTCTCTTCAATTTTATCTTGTAAAGCTTGCAGGTCTTTATTAATACGTTCAAAGTCAGTAGCTTGCAAGTTATCTTTCAAGTATTGGGCCGAGAGCGCTTCTTTTTGTTCCTGCAACTTGGCTAATTCTTTTTCCAGTTTGCCCAGTTCTTTGCGCTCGTCGTAATTGAGTTTATCGCCTTCCAACACTACAGGTTTGGCTTGCTCCAACTTGGCATTAGCACTGGCTTGTTTGCGCTCGTCAGATATCGTCTTGTCGCGCATGGCTCGCCAGGCCGAGTAGTTGCCAGGGAAATCCGTTACCTTACCATTGCCTTCAAATACGAAGGTATGCTCTACCAGTTTATCCATAAAGTGCCTATCGTGCGACACGATGAGCAGCACGCCTTCAAAGCGTTGCAGGAATTGCTCCAACACTTGAAGGGTCAATAAATCTAGGTCGTTGGTAGGCTCATCGAGAATCAAGAAGTTGGGGTTCTTGATGAGTATGGTGAGCAAGTGCAAGCGGCGTTTTTCGCCACCCGAAAGCTTGTACACAAAGTTTTGCTGCGCCTTGGGCTCAAACATGAACTGCTCCAGCAATTGCGAAGCGGTTAATTTTTTGCCGCCGCGCATGGGAATAAACTCGGCAATGTCGCGGATTACGTCAATCACCTTGGCTTCTTCCTTGAAGTTCATGCCGCTCTGGTTGTAATAACCCAGCACCACGGTATCGCCAACCACCACTTTGCCGGTGTCGGGTGTTTCCAGCTCGTTGATCAAGTTCAGCAAGGTACTTTTGCCCACGCCGTTGCGCCCGATTACGCCCACGCGATCGCCAGCCATGAACTTGTAATCAAACTTGTCCAATAGAATTTTATCCCCGTAGGCTTTTGATACGTTGTGAAGTTCTACAATCTTGCCGCCGAGTCTATTCGGTTGAATATCAATGATAAGTTCATCGTCGTCGAGTTTGCGTTTGGCTTTTTCCTCCACCTCGAAGAAGGCATCAATCCTCGATTTAGCCTTGGTACCACGGGCTTTGGGTTGGCGGCGCATCCAATCGAGCTCCTTGCGGAACAAGTTTTTGGCCTTATCGGTTTGGGCGATTAGGTTTTCCTGGCGCTCGGCCTTGGCAATGAGGTAATCGGCGTAGTTGCCGGTGTATTTGAACAAGGTTTCTTGGTCGAGCTCAATAATCGTATCGCAAACTGATTCGAGGAAGTACCTATCGTGACTCACCAGCAAGAGGGTGATAGACGAGGTTTTGAGGAATTCTTCCAGCCACTCAATCATATCGAGGTCGAGGTGGTTAGTAGGCTCATCGAGAATCAGTAATTCGGGTTCGTCAATAAGGGTGCGGGCTAGGGCAACGCGTTTTTTCTGGCCACCAGATAGCACACCCACGGGCAGTTCCAGGTCGTCGACTTGCAATTTCGACAGGATAGTTTTCACCTTCACGTCATAATCCCAGGCTTGCAGGCGGTCCATATCCGAGATAGCTTTTTGCATGGCCGTTTCGTCGGAATGGTTGCGCAAGCAGCGTTCGTAGGCAGCCACGGCCTGCATTACAGGGCCTTCAGCGTTGTACACGGTATCAAAAACGCTCACCTTGGGGTCGAGGCTTGGTTCTTGCTCCAAGAACGCGTGCCTAATATCTTTATGAATCCAAACCTTGCCACCGTCGGCGCCTTCCTTGCCAGAAATAATGTTGAGCAGCGAGGTTTTCCCGGTGCCGTTGCGGGCAATCAAGGCTACTTTTTGCCCTTCGGCCAAGTACAGCGTTACATCTTTAAAAAGGGTGCGTTCACCGAACGATTTGCTCAGGTTCTCTATCGTTAAACAGGTCATGGTACAGTATCAAAATTAAATCAGCCGCTCGGTTTGAACGGCCCAAACAAACATCCATTCGCCCAGGTCAAGGTAACCCAGCTCGTAACGGGCTGCAAAGTTAAACTTATTCACGGAAGCAGTCATAAAACCAGCCTTCGGGGCATCTAATTTTATGCCCTCGATAAAGGGTAGCTCTTTCAGGCCGTAAGCTTTGTACACCGCTTCCTTGGCCGACCAGATGAGCTGCACCTGCCAATCATAGGCCTCGTGCTCGGGGTAACACCAGCTAGCCTCGTGCGGACCAACAAATTTATGGGCAATACGCACCAATTTGGGCACTTTCAGCTGGATATCAATGCCCAGGTGGCGGTCGGAGATTGCAGCGGCGGCCATGCGGTTGGTATGGCTAAACGATATGTGGAACGGCGCTGCCGCACGATGGGGCTTGCCCAGGTTATCCTTGAAATAATCGACAGATTGTTCGGGGCTCAGCTGCCCGAGGCAGTATCGGGAGGCCAGCCACTCGTGGCGTTTCTCGGCAAAAGTTTGTTGCAAAACCAGTTGTTCGGCGGCGGGTAGAGCCATGCGTTGCGCAAACCAGGCTTCATCCTCCTGCACATCCCACAGGGCAATCTGGGTATCGGGGTAAGGCTTCAGGATAGTTTTGAGCATGGCATTGGCATTATGTTGCAAAGTTAATATGTCTGGAGGAATTTAGCAGCTTTTTGATAGCCGGCGGGTAACGCAGCCCCGTTGTTTTGTACGGGTCATTTGCTCATTTATTCCAATAATCATTTAATCATTTTGGGGCCTCCCCTCGCATACGCTCGGGGCGCACCCTTCCGGGCTCGGCTATTCGCCTCGGTGCTACGCACCAGCCGCAAAGGCGGCTGCCCTCCAGGCTGCTAGGCCGAGTAGTGTTCTGGTGTGGCTAAACCGCGGGCGCACACATAGGTGCGCCCCTACGATTTTGTCTGAATTATGATTTTTGTGATTTATATGATTTTGGTGATGACTAATACTATGATTGCATTTTATATTAATTATCCTAATCTCAGTTTAGACAACATACGGTGACCATTAAAGTATCTCGAATTCGAAGAGGTTACGCTAATGGTAGGGTAAGTCACCATCTGACGAATCAAACGGCATTACCACAAAAGGTATCCATCCCTGTTTGTATAGAAAAAGGTCGATATTTATATTCCGTGTAAATACCTCCCCGTTTATAGAGACTGTAGCCCAATTCCAGCACAGCTCATAAATATCTTTTTGAGCATCGTTGCTGACTCTTATTTTAATCCTTGTATCGACAGTCCCATTAAATGATCGACCGTTTCTTTTCATACTTTCTATTATCTCTACCAGCTTTTCGGTTAGTGTATCACTTGATATGGTATCCAAGGCAACTTCTGGATGTTCGGCAATATCATCACAGTTTAAACTAATAAATCTTAGTGTCAAGGGATTAATCCTGTAAGTAACTATATTGAAAGATTTTTGGTTAGGAGCGTTTTGCGCATTAATACCTATAATAGTAAGCGCTATCAAATGCAGCAACAACAACCATTTAGAGGGGCGTATCATGTTCATCTCGATTAATTTTTTTGGGGGATAATAGATTTATCATCGGTGATGGGCAATATCGCACGGCTCTCAGCCCCGCAGTTCAACCAGGTAAAAATCTGTTGGTTTATTTTGCGTTTTGACAAAAAACAAAAGCACCCTGACAAAGTTATCAAAATCTGCTGAAACGCCAAAGCCCTAAAACAAGCACCATGTAAAATATTGCCCTCTACTTACCCCCTTTTGCATGGCTACGATTAGGACACATTTTTAGCCGCTGCCCAAAGGGCAGCCCATGATGGTAGCCGCGGGTTAAGCGCAGCGCAACCCGGGGTAATTAACGCAGCGTCCACTCAAGCCCAGGCGCGGGGGTAAGCGTTAAAAACGGGGCTCTACATTGCCTCGCCGCGCAAGGGGCACGAGTTTTTTTTGCAAATTTATATTAAAATTAAGGTCTTTTGCGCCTCCCCCCGGCGGTTCGCGCAGTCGCTTCGCTCCTTTGCGGAGCACTTCGTGCAACCCGCCGACCCCCTCCACTGAACATACGCTGCGCGTCCGTTGGTAGTGAGAAAGATTTGAGTTGTAAGATGTGAGTTGTAAGATAAAAAAAATAGCTTACCGCTTACATCTCAAATCTTATCTCTATTACAGTACGGCTACCGTTCCGTGGCGATTGCTGTATCGTACCGGTCCAAACGGCTTGCCGCCACGGGTTTTCTGTTGTTGCCCTAAACCCCGGGCTGCGCTTCGCTTACCCGGGGCTACGAAGATATGTCCCCTACGGGGCCAGGCAATGCAGTGCTAGGCATGTAAGCCCCCGCTACACAACATACGTAGCATGTGCCTGTGGAGCGGGGTGGCACACACGCTAGTGCGTGCCAGGGTGATGCACCCTGTCCACAGCGCAAGGCAAAGGCTCAAACAGCAATCCAAACCATTAATAATTAACCATTTATCATAACCATTATAAAACGCCGTCGTTGCGTTAGCGATGTGAAGCGGTGGCCCGCAGGGCCAGACCCGTTGCCCGAAGGGCTCCGCAAAGGAGCATCGCGACTGCGCGAACGGGGCCGAGCGTCAGCGAACCCCGAAGGGCTCCGCAAAGGAGCGTAGCGACTGCGCGAACCGCGCAACATGAGCGTAGCGTTTTTGCCTAGCAAAAACAAATGTGCTAAATGCACATTTGTAGCTAGCGAACTATTTGCTCCTGCAAATAGCTCGGCGGCCGTAGGCCGCAACGCCCAAATCAAGAACAAAAAAAGCCCTGCCAGACGAGTCTAGCAGGGCTTTAAAATTATGGGTCAACAACCTAATTAGTCTTTAATGAGTAGTTTGTGCGTGTCGGCCACCTGGATGCTGTACACACCAGCAGGTAATTCTCTCAAGTCGAGGCTGCAAACTGTGGTGTTTACCGCAACTTGTGTAATCAATTGACCTGTAGCGTTATACACGCGAACCATAGCACCCATTGGAGCATCTTTTACATACACCATGCTGTGTGTTGGGTTCGGGTACATGCTCCATGCAGCCTGCTCAGTCCACTCGATACCGATGAAAGTCACGTTAAACGGAGCCGAGGTAGAGTCACAGCCGTTGGCGTTAGTTACCATTACGGTGTAGTTACCGTTTTGACCAGGCGTGTAGGTAGGTCCTGTAGCACCACCGATGATTTGGCCCTCGAAGTACCATTGGTATGAGGCAAAAGTTCCCGGATCCAACTCGTTGCCAAGCAAAGTAATCACTGGGTTAGGCAAATCGTTAACGCTTACGGTAACCTGATCATTGTCGGTACAGCCAGCCGCGCTGCTGATCACCACGCTGTAAGTGGTGGTTTGCGTTGGTGCATCTTGGAAACTTGCATTGGTTTGACCATTGCTCCAAGCATAGGTAGCGCCACCGGTAGCGGTTAAGGTCAGCACATCGCCGCGGCAAATAGTATTGGCTGATGCACTCACGGTACCGTCGAAAGGAAGCGGTTCGTTAACCGTGGCAGTAGCAGTTGTAATACAACCGTTGGCATCGGTGATGGTGCAGTTGTAGGTACCAGCAATCAAGCCGCTTAGATCCTCATCGGTTGAACCATCTGCCCAGAGGTAGCTGAATGGAGCATTACCGGTAAGGCTAAGGTCAACCGTGCCGTTATCGCTGTATGAACATGGACTTTCATCTGCGGCTAGGGCTTGTGCCACTGGTAAAGCATTGACAGTCAGGTTAAACGAAGCCGTGCCTTGACAAGTATTGGCATCGGTTACGGTAACAGTGTAGGCTTCGTTGCTCGTAGGCGAAACAGTAATGCTGGCGTTGGTACCACCGTTTGACCAAGCAAATGATTGGCCCAAGTTTACGGTTAAAGTACTAGAAGCACCTGCACAGATGGTATTGTTGCCCGAGATGCTAGGCACTGGGTTGTCGTTAACGTTCACACTGCTGCTCGCAGTTGCAGTACAACCAGCTGCATTAGTAGCTGTAACGCTATAGCTGGTTTGAACGGTTGGGCTAACGGTGATACTACTGTTGGTCTGGCCATTATTCCATACAAAAGTAGCGTTTCCGCTTACAGAGAGTACGCTTGAAGTACCTTGGCAAATACTGTTGTTGCCTGTGATTGCAGGGGTTGGCAAGGCATTCACCACGATGTTTTGGCTATTGCTGGCGGTACAACCGTTGGCATCGGTAGCGGTTACGCTAAAGCTGCTCGTGCTGCTTGGGCTCAAGGTGATACTGGCGTTTGTTGCGCCATTTGACCAAGCGTAGCTTAGGCCGCCCGTGGCAGTTAAACTGGTTGATTCACCCGCACAAAGATTGCTGTTACCGGTGATGCTTACTGTTGGTAGTGCGTTAACTTGAACCGCTTGGCTTGCCGTTGCGGTACAAGCGTTGGCGTTAGTTACAGTAACGGTGTAAGTTGTATTGCTTGTTGGACTTACGCTGATAGTAGCTGTAGTAGCGGCATTCGACCAAAGGTATGAAGTTCCACCGCTAGCCGTTAAACTAGTGCTTGTACCTGTACAAATACTGCTGGTACCTGTGATATTGGCCGTAGGCAAAGCATTTACGGTTACGGTACGAGTAGTCGTAGCCGTACAGCCGTTGGCGTTGCTAGCCGTCACGGTGTAAGTTGTAGTGCTAGTTGGGCTAACTGTGATGCTAGCCGTAGTGGCACCGTTTGACCAAGTATAACCAGTGCCACCTGTTGCACTTAAAGTTGTAGATGCACCAGTACAAATGGTATTGGTACCTGTAACTGCCGGACTTGGGTTGCTGTTAACCGTTACCGTGCTAGAACTGGTTGCAGTACAGTTAGCACCCAATGAAACCGTCACGGTATAGGTAGTTGTAGTAGCTGGCGAAACACTGATGGTGGCAGTAGTGCTACCGTTTGACCAAGTATAAGTGTTGCCACCGTTAGCGGTTAAGCTTGTTGAAGCACCTGCACAAACGGTATTGGTTCCGGTAATGCTAGCTGTTGGGCTGGCGTTTACGCTTACACTTTGACTAGCGCTAGCGGTACAAGCGTTAGCGTTGGTTACAGTAACAGTGTACGTAGTTGTACTAGCTGGTGTAACGGTAATAGCTGCTGTAGTAGCAGCGTTCGACCACAAGTAAGTACCACCACCTGAAGCGGTAAGGGTAGCGCTTAAGCCTGCACAAAGCGTGGTTGGACCATTAATAGCAGCCGATGGTAAAGCGTTAACGGTTACGGCACGGTTAGCTGTAGCAGTACAGCCGTTGGCATTGGTTACGGTAACAGTGTATGTTGTTGTAGTGGTTGGCGATACGGTAATGGCAGCTGTTGTAGCGGCGTTTGACCATACGTAAGTACCACCACCACTGGCCGTCAATGTTGTTGATGCACCAGCACAGATAGTATTAGTACCAGCAACGGCTGCTGTTGGCAAAGCATTAACGGTAACCGCACGGTTAGCCGTGGCGGTACAGCCGTTGGCGTTGGTTACGGTAACGGTGAATGTTGTAGTACTGGTTGGCGAAACGGTAATGGCAGCAGTAGTTGCGGCGTTAGACCACAGGTAAGTACCACCGCCGCTAGCGGTCAAAGTGGTAGAAGCTCCGTTACAAATAGTATTAGTACCTGTTACAGCTGCTGATGGCAGCGCATTAACAGTTACCGCGCTGTTAGCAGTGGCAGTACAGCCGTTGGCATTAGTTACGGTAACGGTATAAGTTGTAGTACTGGTTGGCGAAACGGTAATGGCTGCAGTAGTAGAGGCATTTGACCATGAGTATGTACCACCACCGCTAGCTGTCAAAGTGGTTGACGCACCAGAACAGATTGTGTTGGTACCTGTGACGGCTGCGGTTGGCAATGCGTTTACAGTTACGGTACGGGTAGCCGTAGCGGTACAACCGCCGCCCAATGAAACTGTTACGGTGTAAGTCGTTGTTGTACTAGGCGAAACAGTAATAGCAGCTGTAGTAGCAGCATTTGACCAGGTATAAGTACCACCGCCCGTTGCTGTCAAGGTTGTTGAAGCTCCATTACAGATGGTATTGGTACCGCTGACACTAGCCGATGGTGTGCTGTTTACAGTTACCGCTTGGCTTGCACTGGCCGTACAGCCGTTGGCGTTAGTTACGGTTACGGTATATGTTGTAGTACTGGCTGGCGATATTGGAAGCGCTGCTGTAGTAGCACCTGTGCTCCACAAGTAGCTGGTTCCACCGCTTGCAGTCAATGTAGTACTTAAGCCTGAGCAAATGGTGTTGGTTCCAGTAATGGCAGCTGTTGGATTAGCATTAACGGTAACCGCACGGTTGGCAGTTGCAGTACAACCGCTAGCGTTAGTCACGGTGACGGTGTATGTAGTTGTAGCCGTTGGCGATACGGTAATGGCAGCTGTAGTTGAAGCATTCGACCATAAATAAGTACCTCCTCCACTGGCAGTCAGAGTTGTTGAAGCTCCATTACAGATGGTATTGGTACCAGCTACCGCTGCGCTTGGCAAAGCATTAACGGTAACAGTACGAGTAGCCGTAGCTGTACAGCCGTTGGCGTTCGTTACGGTTACTGTATAAGTTGTAGTAGCTCCTGGAGATACCGTGATGGCTGCTGTAGTTGAAGCATTCGACCACAAGTAAGTACCAGCGCCGCTAGCAGTCAAGGTAGTTGAAGCGCCCGCACAAATAGTATTGGTACCTGCTACCGCTGCTGCTGGAGCAGTGTTTACTGTTACAGCACGTGAAGCAGTAGCTGTACAGCCGTTGTTGGTTACCGTTACGGTGTAAGTTGTGGTTGCGGCTGGAGATACCGTGATGGCCGCTGTAGTACTAGCATTCGACCAAAGGTAAGTTCCACCGCCGCTGGCTGTCAAGGTTGTTGAAGCGCCCGCACAAATGGTATTTGTACCCGTTACCGCTGCTGTTGGGGCAGCGTTAACCGTTACGGTGCGGGTTGCAGTAGCTGTACATCCGCTACCATTGCTTACGGTTACGGTATATGTTGTAGTAGCTGCTGGCGATACGGTAATGGCTGCTGTGGTAGACGCATTCGACCATAAGTACGTTCCGCCACCACTAGCTGTTAAGGTTGTACTGCCGCCCGTACAAATGGTATTAGTACCTGTAACGGCTGCTGCTGGTGCCGAGCTAACGGTTACAGCAACGGCATTTGAGGTTACACTTGGGGCACAAACGCTACTGATGACCACTTCGTATCCACCGGCATCAGTTGGTGCAGCAGATGGTACACTAAATGTACTGCTGGTTGCTCCCGGAATGTTGTTGCCACCTTTACGCCATTGGTACGTTAGGGCCGAACCGCTAGCCACTACACTCAAGTTGAGTGGTTGACCGGCACAAATGGTAGTACCTTGTGGCTGCGTGGTTATGCTAATACTCGGCGTACATTGGAAGAATTTGATAAAGAACGCATCTTGCTGGCCGTTGATGGTTATAGGAACGACCGGTGCGCCAGGATTCACGTCTGTAATATCGGCGGTGTAACCACCTGATACGTAAATTTCGTTGTTCGGGGTAACAGATAAGGTTCTTCCGAGCTCAGTTGTGAGTGTACCCGTGCTTGAACCAAATTTAAACACTTCCTGATAAACCAATGAAGTATCAAGTTTCAACAGGTACGCATCTGAGCCTGTGGCCGAGAGGTACTGAGTACCTGCACCTGGATTGAAATCACAAGCACCTGTGAAAGAACCCGTTACGAATACATTGCTACCAACAATACCTATATCATAGGCATTTACCTGGTCGTTGGCCGTAATGGTACCACATTGGTCGTATTGGATTTTAGCAAAACCTTGGTATGCAAAACTGCTGTTCAGTTTAAGCACATAACCTGCGCTACGACTTACCAAACAACTATTTTGCGTTACGTTAGCCGCACCTGGGTCAAAGTCAATTGGCCCGGCAAAAGTGCCCACCACGTAAACGTTGCCGTTAGCATCGAGGCTTAAAGTAGAACCTGACCAGCTCGTGGTAAGCGTGCTAGCGATACGCGCTGTTTGGGTCAATGTTCCCGCGGTGTTGAATTTGAACACGAACATATCGCGACCTTGGATACCTGCACCTTGATACCAAGGGCTGTTTACCAAGATTATATAGTTACCATTGGCATCAATTTCAAGGTCTGAAACGATGGCATCCTCGCTGAAGTTAGATGGACCACCTTGGATGATTGGAGTCAATAGTGGTGGTTGAGTAGTTGTAGGCCATGCGTAGCTTTGATAAGCACCAGCAGCAGAGTAGAACAACAGGATAGGACCGTAACGTACACCGGTATTTGACACCGATAAACCAATATTGGCTGCTGAGTAATCAAGGTCAATAGTACCAGAGTTGTTGAAAAAACTAGCGGCAAACACGGGGTCGCCGTTAGGCCTCAGCTTTACACTCGGGATGTAAGGGATGTGTTGCAATGGTCCACCCCAGAGGAAGGTACCATTTGCGTCTAAACAACCAACCACGCCCCAGCCGCTGTACGCTGGAACACCTGCAGGACCTGGATCGATATCAACGTTACCTGACACAACCCTGCCCGAGAAAAACACGTTCCCGGTAGCGCCAACGGCAAGACCAGTAATGTCGATTCGGCCAACGCCAGCGCTAGTTGAAGGCATGGTTTTTACCCAAATCACGTTACCCTGTGCGTCCAACTTGGCGATGAAACCATCTTGCGCGCTGGTAAAACCAGAATAAGGAATCGCGATGGTGCTAGTCGATGTGCCCGTGATTTGCCCGGCGATGTAAACGTTGCCGTTCGCATCGGTTGTGGAGGCAAAAATGTAGTCGTTAGTAGTACCAATGGCACCAAGTTTTTGGCTCCACTCGTACTGGATTTGCGCCCGGACCTGTAGCCCCGTCAGCGTCAAAAGAATGCATAATAGTAGGTTTTTCATGTGCTGAATTTGATTAATAGTTGGCTCTCTCGTTATGATTACGATGCAAATATGGGGCAATTCAACACGCTTATGTTTTGCGTTTTGTGAATGGTATATCTGGCTTTATTAGCGGTAATTCGGGCCGTTTTTTTGATTGATTTGGGGCCTCCGCCACTGCGTGGCGGCGCTACGCTACGGCGCTCGCTATCGCTCGGCCCTACGGTCTGGCGCTACGCGCCACGCCTCCGCATCGCTAGGCCAATGGATAGTTATGAGAGCAGAGAGCAGAGTGTGTGAAATAGCACATCACATCAATAATCAACACATTCTTGCCTTTCACATTAATCATATAAATCATACAAATCAAGGTTCAGACAAAAAACCGGCGGCCGGCGGCCGCCCTCGCGTTAGCTGCTTGGAGCGTGCCGCCGAAGGCGGCAGTGCGTAGCACCGAGCGTCTAGCGAGCGCGGAAAGGAGCGGCGGCCGTAGGCCGCAACGCCCAAATCAATCTAAAATAAATGCTTTACAAAACCGAACAGGGGTTTTACAAAAGTAGGCGTCGGGCTGTACCAAGGAGGCTACATCTTTGTGTCAGATAAGGCATTTATCCCCCCATTAATCAGCTATTCAACCTTAAATTAAGAAGACATGAGACGACAACTTATTCAAATTTTAACCTTTGCACTGTGTTTTACCGGCATGATTGCCCATACAAATGCACAATCATGGCTTTGGGCATCCAGCGGCGGCGGCGCCACCTTGAGCAATGGCTCCGACGGCACCTACGGCGTGGATGTTGATGCCAGCGGCAACACATATTCTTGCGGCGTTTACACCGGAGGGCCTTTTACCTTGGGTAGTACTAACTATAACTCTGCTGTACAAAACATCTGGGTAGGCAAGCAAGATGCCAACGGCAACTGGCTATGGGCTAAGGAAAGCCCAACGTTGGCTGCCAACCAATTCATGCGGGCATACGCCTTGAAAGTAGACAACAACGGCGATGTAATCGTGGCGGGCGTTTACCAGGGCGTATTTACCTGGGACGGCCAAAGCTTTGACCTCGGTGGTAGTACCGAGGGTCAGCATGCTTTCATCATGAAGTTGAGTGCTGCAACAGGTAGTATACAGTGGGTATATAAGATTTACAACTCAAACTCACCCGGCATCAGCAACGGTATGGCTGAGATCTTCGATTTACACATTGATGCCAGCAACAATATTTTTGCATCAGGTCGGTATATCCGTACTATCAAGTTTGGTGCTAGCAATGGTCCAACTTTGATGCAACTGGTCAGCTCAAGTACCTTCGAAGGATTTTTTGTAAAACTAAACAATGCAGGCACGTACCAATTTGCCAAACGGGTTGATAGCGGTAGTCAAACAACTGTAGTAAACAACAAAGTTCTATATGGCATAACGACCGATGCATCTGGTAATATTTACACCGTGGGGTATACCACGGCTGGTTTATTGTTCAACAACACCGTAAGCGTAACCAATACCAGTTTATACAACAATACCTTTGTAGCCAAGTGGAATTCAGCAGGTACAGCAACGGGGTTATGGATGGTTGGAGGCAGTACCAATAACCATAAATACGCTTACGATATTATGGTTTTGGCCAATGGAAACCTGGCTATTTGCGGCATGGAAGACCGTAAAGCTACCGTATTGCAGTTAAACCCGAGTACAGGAGCCACTGTAAGTACATTAACCCCTACCACGAACCAAGCAACAGGTAATATTTGCCAGTTTTATGCCATGGATCAAGATAACTTAGGTAATATATATGTAACAGGCTATTTAAACGACTTGGCAGGTTCTACAACCTTTGGTACATTTACCCCTGCCAATACCAACCAAGACATCATTTTATGCAAAATCAGCTCAACCAATACATGGACTTGGGTACAAACCCTAGGTAGTTCTTCAACCTCTTTAACCAACGAGTTTGGTCGGTCTATTGCGGTGGTTGGCAACGATGAATTTGCACTGGGTGGGTTTTACTCGGCTTCAATGGTTTTTAATTCAGGGCCATCGGCCATTACGCTTACCGCTGCGGGTAACAATGACTTGTTCGTAGCGCGTTATGGTGTTTGCCAAACACCAGCTATCAGCGGTCAACCAAGCAATGTGAGTGCCTGTACTGGTGCTAGTATTCCAGCATTAAGTGTAACAGCTACCGGAAACGCCTCGTATCAGTGGCAGTCTTTATCGGGTACTTGGTCAAA
This sequence comes from uncultured Saprospiraceae bacterium, assembly GCA_964508975.1. Classification (GTDB taxonomy): domain Bacteria; phylum Bacteroidota; class Bacteroidia; order Chitinophagales; family Saprospiraceae; genus CAZDVQ01. Next base: position 3,236 of record CAZDVQ010000010.1, on the reverse strand, counting down.
TATTTCAGGGGCTACCAGTAATAGCTATACACCAACGGCATCAGGTACTTACCGAGTTGTTGTGTCAGGTTGCAGTACAAGTTTAAATAGTAACCAAGTAACCGTAACCATCAATGCAGCACCTAGCGTGACTATCAGCGGCGGTACTTTGTCATGTGGTGCAGCCAACGTGACCTTAAGCACATCGGGAGGTACATACCTGTGGAGCAATGGTGCTACTACATCTAGTATTAGTGTTGCGCCGAGCAGCACTACAACTTACAACGTGACCGTAACTGCCGCCAACGGCTGTACTGGTACCGATAGCCACCAAGTAACTGCCGGGGCAGTTCCTACAGTAGCAGCTTCGCCATTTTTGCCGAATATTTGTCCGGGAGGATCAACCTCTATTACTGGTACAGGTGCTACAAGCTATAGCTGGAGTACAGGTGGTGCCGGTACTGCTATCGTGGTAAACCCTGCGAGTACAACAACATACAGCGTTACGGGAACCAATGCAGCGGGTTGTACGGCTACTGCTAGTGCTACCGTAACCGTTAATACTCCAACGGCCGTTATCAGTGGCACGCCTACTGTTTGTGCTTCACAAACCCCAACGGTTCTGACGGCATCTGGTGGTGTAACTTATGCCTGGAGCTCAGGAGCAACTACCCCTAGCATTTCTGTTTTACCCGTGAGCAATTTGACCTTTACCGTAACCTCTACCGATGCACAAGGCTGTACGGCCGTCGCGAGCCAGTTGGTTACTGTCAATTCAGCACCAAGTGCAAGTGTAGCCGGTACGAATAGCGTTTGCGCAGGTACCTCAACTACCCTAACCGCCAGCGGCGGAGACACTTATTTGTGGAGTAACGGTGCCACAGGTGCCAGCATTTCGGTTTCACCAGCGAATAATACAACATACACGGTAACCGTTACCAACGCCAATGGCTGTACCGCTACGGCCAACCGTGCTGTTACCGTTAATGCGGTGCCTACGGCCTCGGTTTCAGGTACAAATACTATTTGTGTAGGTGCAACAACAAGTTTGACCGCCAATGGTGGCACTGCTTATGCATGGTCGAACGGTGCCACGAGCGCTAGTATCAGCGTAAGCCCTGGCAGTACGACTACCTATACTGTAACCGTGAGTAACGCTAGCGCCTGTACAGCAACCGCAACACGCACTGTAACCGTGAACGCTGCACCGAATGCAAGTGTAAGCGGTACAAACACAATTTGTCCAGGAGCGTCTACTAGCCTAACAGCAAGTGGTGGAACTAGCTATGCCTGGTCGAATAATGCCACTGGTGCTAGCATCAGCGTTTCTCCGGCAAGCACCACAACTTATACCGTTACTGTAACCGATGGAAACGGCTGTACCGCTACAGCCAACCGCACCGTAACCGTGAATGCTGCGCCTAGTGCAAACGTAAGTGGTACCAATACTATTTGTGATGGTGCATCTACTAGTTTAACGGCTAGTGGCGGTACAAGCTACGCTTGGTCGAACAGTGCCACAGGTGCTAGTATCAGTGTATCACCTAGTACAACGACTACCTATACCGTGACTGTTACAAATGCTGCTGGTTGTACGGCTACAGCTACCCGTACCGTTACGGTGAATGCAATACCGACCGCCGCAATTAATGGCCCTACCTCTATTTGTACAGGCTTAAATGCAACCTTGACTGCTTCAGGTGGGACAAGCTACTTGTGGTCGAACGCTGCTACCAGTGCTGCCATTACGGTTTCGCCAGCTAGCACAACGAGCTATACTGTAACGGTGACGAATGCCGCCGGTTGTACAGCTACAGCTAACCAAAGCGTGCAGGTGAATACTACACCTGTGGCTAGCATTACGGGTAATACGGCAGTTTGCCAAGGCGAATCATTGACCTTAAGCGCTAACGGTGGTAATAGTTACACTTGGTCGAACGGATCAACTAGCGCGAGCATTACAGTTAGTCCAGGTACGAGTACAAGCTATAGCGTAACGGTATCATTGGGTGGCTCTTGTACGGCTACAGCAAGCCAGAGTGTAACCGTGAATACCAACCCAAGTGCAAGCATAACGGGCAACAACAGTATTTGTGAAGGCACTTCTACTACTTTAAGCGCCACAGGTGGTACCAGTTATGTTTGGAGTGGAGCACAAAACACTGCGACTATCACGGTATCTCCAATTGCAACAAGTACCTACACCGTGACTGTGACCAATGCTGCGGGTTGTACCGCTACAGCTAACCGTACAGTTACCGTGAATACAAACCCAAGTGCTGCCATCAGCGGAAATAATACTGTATGTTTAGGTGCTTCAACGAGCCTTACAGCTAGTGGTGGCAATGCTTATGCATGGTCAACTGGTGGCAACAGCGCCACCGTAAATATATCACCAACAAGTAATACTAATTACAGCGTAACCGTTACCGATGCCAACGCTTGTACAGCTACCGCCACTTACAGTGTAACGGTAAATGCGCTGCCCTCTGTAAGTGTGGCTGGCAATAGTAACTTATGTGCTGGAGAAACTACTACTTTAACGGCAAGTGGTGGTACAAACTACGCTTGGAGCAATGGCGGTAATGTAGCAGCCATAACGGTGTCGCCAACAAGCAATACTACTTATACCGTTACTGCTACTGATGCTAACGGTTGTACGGCCAGCAATTCACAATCAGTTGTAGTTAATGCCTTGCCTACACCAAGTATCAGTGGAAACCTAAGCTTATGTGAAGGCAGTTCAACTACCTTGACCGCTACAGGTAACGCTACATTTGTGTGGGATAACGGTCAAACCAATGCCAGCATTACAGTTAGCCCAAGCACTCTAACTAACTATAGCCTAACCGCTACCGATGCCAATGGCTGTACTGCCAGCACGCAGGTTACTGTGGTGGTTAACCAAGCTGTTCAAAGCAGTCCAACGGCCAGTATTTGTGATGGCGAGACCTTTAGTTTTGATGGTCAAAACCTAAGTGTAGCTGGTGTGTACACGGCAACATTGAGTAATATCAATGGCTGTGACTCGGTGGTGACACTAAGCTTGACTGTAAATGCATTACCTAACCCAACGGTTACTTTAGTTGGTAATGAGTTGATTACAAGTACATTTGATACTTACCAATGGTACTTCAACGGCGCGATAATCAATGGCGCAACGAGCCAGAATTATACCCCGACGCAAAATGGCGATTACACCGTTGAGGTGTCAAATGCTAACGGCTGTGTAGCAATTTCGGCAATGTTTAACGTGA
>CAZDVQ010000009.1:0-97834 GCA_964508975.1 uncultured Saprospiraceae bacterium | reverse complement strand
TTGGCGTCGGTACCTGTAACCGTGAAAGTGTTGGCCGAGTTGACCGTCGTGGCCGCGGTGTTCGCACCGTTCGACCAGGCGTATGTTGGCGCGCCGCTGGCCGTCAAGGTTGTTGAACCTCCAGGGCAGAAAGTTGCTGAACCTGAAATTGAAACCGAGGCCGCCGGGAACTCCGTTACCACGGCGCTGGCCGTGCCGGTACAACCGCTAGCGTCTGTTCCTGTTACGGTATAAGTTCCAGATGCCGTTACAGTAGTAGTTGCCACGTTTGAGCCTGTTGACCATGCATAAGTGCTGGCACCAGATGCCGTGAGCACGCTACTACCACCGTCGCAGAAATCAAGGTCACCTGCGATGCTGATGCTCAGCGCGCTACTTTGCGTTACTGCCTGGCTAGCTTGTGCTGTACAACCGTTGGCGTCGGTACCTGTAACCGTGAAAGTGTTGGCCGAGTTGACCGTCGTGGCCGCGGTGTTCGCACCGTTCGACCAGGCGTATGTTGGCGCGCCGCTGGCCGTCAAGGTTGTTGAACCTCCAGGGCAGAAAGTTGCTGAACCTGAAATTGAAACCGAGGCCGCCGGGAACTCCGTTACCACGGCGCTGGCCGTGCCGGTACAACCGCTAGCATCTGTACCTGTTACCGTGTAAGTTCCTGATGCCGAAACGGTGGTCGTCGCCACGTTTGAGCCCGTTGACCATGCATAGCTGCTGGCACCAGATGCCGTGAGCACGCTACTACCACCGTCGCAGAAATCAAGGTCACCTGCGATGCTGATGCTCAGCGCGCTACTTTGCGTTACTGCCTGGCTAGCTTGTGCTGTACAACCGTTGGCGTCGGTACCTGTAACCGTGAAAGTGTTGGCCGAGTTGACCGTCGTGGCCGCGGTGTTCGCACCGTTCGACCAGGCGTATGTTGGCGCGCCGCTGGCCGTCAAGGTTGTTGAACCTCCAGGGCAGAAAGTTGCTGAACCTGAAATTGAAACCGAGGCCGCCGGGAACTCCGTTACCACGGCGCTGGCCGTGCCGGTACAACCGCTAGCGTCTGTTCCTGTTACGGTATAAGTTCCAGATGCCGTTACAGTAGTAGTTGCCACGTTTGAGCCTGTTGACCATGCATAAGTGCTGGCACCAGATGCCGTGAGCACGCTACTACCACCGTCGCAGAAATCAAGGTCACCTGCGATGCTGATGCTCAGCGCGCTACTTTGCGTTACTGCCTGGCTAGCTTGTGCTGTACAACCATTGGCGTCGGTACCTGTAACCGTGAAAGTGTTGGCCGAGTTGACCGTCGTGGCCGCGGTGTTCGCACCGTTCGACCAGGCGTATGTTGGCGCGCCGCTGGCCGTCAAGGTTGTTGAACCTCCAGGGCAGAAAGTTGCTGAACCTGAAATTGAAACCGAGGCCGCCGGGAACTCCGTTACCACGGCGCTGGCCGTGCCGGTACAACCGCTAGCGTCTGTTCCTGTTACGGTATAAGTTCCAGATGCCGTTACAGTAGTAGTTGCCACGTTTGAGCCTGTTGACCATGCATAGCTGCTGGCACCAGATGCCGTGAGCACGCTGCTACCTCCATCGCAGAAATCAAGGTCACCTGCGATGCTGATGCTCAGCGCGCTGCTTTGCGTTACTACCTGGCTAGCTTGTGCGGTACAACCGTTGGCGTCGGTACCTGTAACCGTGAAAGTGTTGGCCGAGTTGACCGTCGTGGCCGCGGTGTTCGCACCGTTCGACCAGGCGTATGTTGGCGCGCCGCTGGCCGTCAAGGTTGTTGAACCTCCAGGGCAGAAAGTTGCTGAACCTGAAATTGAAACCGAGGCCGCCGGGAACTCCGTTACCACGGCGCTGGCCGTGCCGGTACAACCGCTAGCGTCTGTTCCAGTTACAGTATATGTACCAGAAGCCGAAACGGTGGTCGTCGCCACGTTTGAGCCTGTTGACCAAGCATAAGTGCTGGCACCAGATGCCGTGAGCACGCTGCTACCACCGTCGCAGAAATCAAGGTCGCCAGCGATGCTGATGCTCAACGCGCTGCTTTGCGTTACTGCCTGGCTAGCTTGTGCTGTACAACCATTGGCGTCGGTACCTGTAACCGTGAAAGTGTTGGCCGAGTTGACCGTCGTGGCCGCGGTGTTCGCACCGTTCGACCAGGCGTATGTTGGCGCGCCGCTGGCCGTCAAGGTTGTTGAACCTCCAGGGCAGAAAGTTGCTGAACCTGAAATTGAAACCGAGGCCGCCGGGAACTCCGTTACCACGGCGCTGGCCGTGCCGGTACAACCGCTAGCATCTGTACCTGTTACCGTGTAAGTTCCTGATGCCGAAACGGTGGTCGTCGCCACGTTTGAGCCCGTTGACCATGCATAGCTGCTGGCACCAGATGCCGTGAGCACACTGCTACCACCGTCGCAGAAATCAAGATCGCCGGTGATGGTGACAGTTGGTGCTGCATTTACATTAATAGTTTGGCAAAAAGAGGCTGTACAGCCTTGTGTTGTATTGGATACAGTTACCTCATAACTACCAGCAGTAGTAACTGTAATTGATGCTGTAGTAGCACCAGTAGTCCATAAATAAGCATTTTCGCCAGTTGATGATGATGCATCGAGCGTGACAGAGCCTCCACTACAGAATGTTGTGGGGCCAGATGCAACAACATTGGCCGTAATTGCATGAACCGTTACTGGTATAGTGCGAACAGCGGTACAACCCACTGCGTCGGTAATGGTTACACTATAAACACCAGACATTGCTGCCGTGACATTTGAACGATCGGGGTTTTGATCGGAGCTCAGGAAGCCATTTGGCCCAGCCCAAAGATAAGTGTAAGGGGCCGTACCATTGCTAGCTGTAGCAAACAACTGCATGGTAGAACCAGCGCAGTAGTTGGTTGTACCTGAGATAGATACCGTACATTGCGCTATACCTTGTTGGGTTAAAAACAGCAATGCTATTGCACCCAAGTGGTAGTAAAAAAATCGGAGTGTAGTTTTCATATTTTATGGGTAACAGGTGATAGGGTTCAGGATTGTCAAAAAAGCGCTAGCTGCCTGGAGGGCACCGCCCAAAGGGCGGTGGTGCCGAAGGCACCGAGCGAATAGCGAGCCCGGAAGGGAGCGGCCCCCGGAGGGGGAAGCGCCCAAATAAGCATAAATCAATTGTTGCATGGGCAGTCGGGGTCATTGTCATCAGATAAGCCATCGTCATCGTCGTCGATGCCGTTGTTGCAGATTTCAGGGCAAGTATTTACAGTAACCGTGGTGGTAGCGGTGGCAGGACAGCCGTTCACGTCGATACCCGTGACCGAATAAGTACCGGCCTGAGCAGAAGTGACGTTATCAAGATCGGGATATGGGCCAGTATTGGAGTAAGCACCAGGGCCCGTCCAAGTGTAGGTTAAAGCGCCCCCAGCCTGAAACTGCACTGAATTTCCTCGGCAGGCTGGGCTGTTATTTGCGGCTGTGACTACGGGCAAGGTATTAATGACAACTGGCAGTGACGCACTAGCCGTACAGGCATTGGCTCCTGTGGCAGTGACGTTATAGGTACCAGCAAATGCTAAAGATGCATTATTTCTAGAAGGGCTTGCTAGACTTGATGAAAAAGCGGCAGGGCCAGTCCAACTATAAGTACTTGCTCCAGAAGCATTTAGCTGCAAATCCGAACCCTCACAAACAGGATTATTGTATGAGAGCGATACAGGAGGGGCAGGATTAAACGTAACCGTATGGTTATCGGTAACGGTACAAATTCCATCGGTTGCAGTAACTGTGTATGTGGTTGTACTGGTAGGTGTTACTGAAATTGAAGATCCTGTGGCCCCATTAGACCATGTATTGACACTACAAAGTTGGAAAAGCAAATGAGCCCTAAGGGTAGCTTGACCCGTGGAATTTGTAAAAGTACAGGCATCTAACGCCGCATTAGTAGTACTAGCAAAATGAGTTGCGTTGTACCCTAACGAATTATAGGAGACAAAGTCGTTCCCGTTATTTGCTGTACTTCCGTGGCAAAATTCAATAACTAAATTAGAGGTGCCATCCCAGTAGAAATTTTGTTGTAAATCAATTGTATTCAAACCTAATACAGTTGAGTAATTTGCACTATAAACCTGAGTTAAGCTCGTTATAAAAGCCTGGCCTGTGGTAAAACTGGTAGTAGGTGTGCAAGCCATTTTGATTGTAAAGTTAGTAAAAGGCTGACTGGATGATTTAGACGTTACATTAAGCGCAATACGGGTAATATACCCGGCCGTTAAGCCTTGGGCTGTAAGCTCAGATGCAAGGTATAACATTTGGCTTTTCATATCGTTTACATTAGCACCAAAAGGCAGAGAATAACCGCCTAAAATTGCAGTGCCTGATGGGACATTAACACCGCTGGGTGTACAAGTGCCTAGCACAGTAGCACATGGAATAGCGCTCATACCTGTTGTACTGGCGTTAATGGTTATAGGGCTTGAGCCTTCGCAAAAAGACGTGGGGCCAGACAGACTAACATCTAGCGTACTTACATCCAGATTTATGTTGGCTACTTGACTACAAGAGCCGTTAGTAACCGTTACCCTATATGTTGTTGTAGTCGTTGGGTTAACCGTAATACTAGCCGTTGTTGCCCCTGTGCTCCAGGTGTAGCCAAAGCCACACATCGCGATATACAAACGAGGTCTGCCACCAGAAGAAAAGGTTGGTGTTAAGGCGCAGCCCCCCGAAACTGAGCCTGTATTATTAGCGCTGGCAGTTGCGATAAAACCACCGGCACCGTTTTCAAGCCCTACATTGGCACCCGCTGAAGCGGGATTATCGTAGCATACTTCAATGACGATATTGCTCACACCATCCCAGTAAAAGCCTTGTCCTAGGTTAAAGGTATTTAGCCCTGCTACTATTGTGTAACTTGCAGTACTGAGGTAAGTAGTTAGCCCTGTTTGAAAAGTAGTTCCGGTTGTTGTGAATGAAGCAATAGAAGTACAACCCAAACTGACATTGAGATTTTGGTAAACATTACCACCAGCACCTAAATTATTAAAGGCAATACTTTTGATGACACCAGCGCTGTAGCCGTTTGCGATGAGTTCAGAAGCTCTATAAATGTATTGGGAACGGTTCTCGGCGGAGGATGTAAACGGGCTAAAGAAGCTCCCTCCAGATGCGGGCACCGCTGCGGTTGGCGTTGCAGTTGTAGTACAATTATATGACCCAGTCCCACAAACGCCAGTTGGTGTCAAAGGGCTAGCATTAAGCGTTACTGTTGTACCGGGGCAAATTTGTGACGTTGCGCTAGAGTTTATAGCAGCCGTAAAGCTCACATCTACAACGTTAACAGCTGCAGTTTGTGTACAGCCCCCAGCGGATGTAACTGTAACGGTATAGGTGCCCACCATGCTGGGGTTGAAGCCAAAGCGGATGAGCCCTGCAGCGTTTCCCGTAATGCCACCAGGGCCCGACCATTGGTAGCTAACACCACCACTTGCCGAGAGCGCCAAGGTGTTGCCCGAGCAAAAACCGTGGCCTCCTGTAATGGTAGGTACACTTGGGGCCGTTGTGGTTACTGCATCGGTAGCAGTACAACCGTTGGCATCGGTTATGGTTACGCTGTAGGTGCCGGCTTGCGTTACCGCCGGTGGAGTTGAGCCGGTTGCAGTACCGTAAGGGGTAGTCCAGTTATAGCTTGATACTGCGATACCTGTAGGCGTAGTGGTACTGATGGTCATCCCCGCAGAAGTACCGTCGGGACAGAACTCTACAGGGTCAGGTGATAACGTTACCGTTGAATTACAAACGAACAGTGGAGTGGCATCGCCGATAGCAGCCGATGGAGGGTAATCAGAGGCAATCAGGCCAAAAAACGCAGGCAAGCCTGAAAGGCTGGCTTGGTTTAAGTACGGGTTCGGCTGTGTTGCTGGGTAGCTTGACGGTGCTTGAACAACAATTTGAAAACTAGACTCACCTGGGGGCAGGGTTTGAATCGTAAAGTTTGCAGTATTGGTACCAACTAATGTAGGAAGCGAGTTAATGACTAAACCAGCCGATATATTTTGAAGGTTTGAGGCCCAGGTAAAACCATTCGTCAAGGCGTCGGAAAACTGAATATTAGATTGTGCATTATTGGTTCTGTTAAACAAGGTAAAGGTATACGTTGCAGTTTGGCCAGGATTTAGGACTAGAGGGCTAACCGTTTTTTCAATTTCAACGCGGAAGGGACAAGAGGCACCGTCGGTTCCTGAACCCATAGAAAGGCCTGTGCCCAAAAGTGAGGCAATACCGGTAGTCATATCTACTCGATATAACCTACCTTGCAAGGTCATGTAAAACTCGTTACTAGCATTAATGAACACCGTTGTTGGACTCCCTGCTGGAAGGCTAGGATTTACTGCTGGGAAAGTAGTCACGATGCTACAGGTATTGATATTAAATCTATATAACCTTCGATTAACAAAGAAATAGAGTAAGCCATCCAACGGGCTAATAGCCATATCAGTAGCCTGATTCAAAGTACTATTATTACATAAAAACGTAGTGGTATTAGTTGCTAAACTATAGGCATAAAGGCCGCTTGCCACGTAGTAAAAAGTTCCACTAAAATTAAAGCAAGCCGAAGGTGAAAAGGAAATATTATGATAGACTACTGTTTCGTTGTAATTTTGATCAATCCTAATCAAATCCTGGGACAAACCATTTGAACGAATACAATACAGGTATCCATCAATAGGGTTATATCCTAGGGCATTGTAGGAGCCTGATGTAATACTAATATTATCAAGCTGGGTTAAATCGTTAAATTGAACTGGATCTGTCAATAAAGCGCGAAGCACACCAGCTTCAACGGTATACATGGTATTGTCGCAAAAGAATTGATCCGTACAAAGCCCTCGACAATCTCCATCTAAACAATCTATTAAGCCATCGCAATCATCATCAATGCCATTCCCGCAAATCTCGGCTTGTGGTGCGTTGGTATTGAGCTGTAAATTGTAAGAGGCAGTTGCGGTACAGCCCGTAGAGTTATCGGTTATAGTAACGGTATACGTACCTGCATTGGCAGGGGTTGACGTTACCGAGATAAAGTTAGCTACACCAAGAGCTCCGTTTGGACCTGACCAAATGTAAAAAGCATCGTTGTTTTGTGGAACCGAAATCCTGGCTACACTTGGTGGACAAACCCTGCCCGTGGGACCTATGATTCGATTATCAGTGGCTGGATTTACAAAAATACTATGCGCTGTTGTACAGCCATATGCATCTGTCGATGTACATAAGTATGAGCCGGCCATTGCTGTACTAAAATTAGGTCTTGTAGGCGTTTGTCCAGTTGCTATCCAACCACCAGGGCCAGCCCATTGGTAGGTAAAACCTGGTACACTCGCATTTAAAATTAAGGCTTGTCCTAAACATGGCTCGTTAGCCGATAGCCCTACAGCATTGATGTTCGCATAAACCGATGCAAATGTTGTATTGGGGCACACCCCACCGATTCCACCGTTAGCAGTTACGCTGTAATTCGTGTTTGAAAGTGTTGGGGTTACGGTTATTGACGATCCAGTATGCCCATTACCCCATAGGTAGGGCCCCATACCGCCTGTTACGCTTAGGGTAACCTCTTCACCACTACAAACACGTATGGGATTGGGGCTTATGCGTGGGCTGCCAATGATACCGGTAAAATTACGCATGTTCACCGCACATGGATCTCCTGCAAATGGGTCTATCATCAAATAATACCGTTGGCCCACCGTGAGATTATTAAACGTTCGGGTGCTGGTACCAGGCAATATTTGGTTGAAGCAGCTTGAGCCAGCTAAACCCGTGGCATATGCATAGGTGCCATCGGTACAGGCATTGGTGGTAAACAGCGAGAGCTGAATACCATTCCCGCTTACACAGTTAGCCACCGTTAATTCAAATGTTACGGTCGTTTCTCCCGCTACAAACACATAGTATTGGTTAGCATCTATTGAGCCACAAGGTGCTGTTGTACCAATCGAGTTAGCCGTATAAGGGGCTCCTGTCCGAGTGCAGTATTCTTCCGTTGGGTCACAAATTTGAGTAGCTGTGGCACAAATATCGCTACCTGGGTTATTGCCGTCGCAAGAGATGGCCGTGGCGCATATACCCCAGTTCCCAAAAGTATTGTTCCCGTATTCAAACATTCTAATATATATGGTAGCACCCGGAGCTACTGTTCCATGAGGCACTGTAATCTGTGGCATTAAACCTGGACCAGCAAAATCATCACAGGCTATTAAAGTGAAAACAGCTGCCGGAAAACAGGAAGTTGCTGAGGTATAGAGGGCCATATCAAGGTCGGTAACCGTACCAGCAATACTTGTAATCACCAAATCGCCCACCGGAGGCATCGTGATGGTGGCCCAAACATCACCGCCAAGGTATGACCCACAGCCTGGTGCAGGCAATCCTGTGAACGTTGAAGTAGCAGTTGCCCCAACATTTGAAAAGTAAGTATAATTACAGGTATTATCCCAGGTTATCGGGATATCATTACAGGGATTATCATTTAGCACGGTGCTTCCTGTAGCACAAATATTAAAAGTACCAAAGGCATTATTAGCAAATTCCCAAACCCTGATATAAACCCTGACCCCAGGGGGTATCGACCCTGCGGGCACTGTAATCATAGGCATATTCCCGTTGGGGCTACTATCATCGTCGCAAGCAATTAAAGCCAAGCTGTTACAGGTTGCATTACTGGAATAATACAAGGCCATGCCCATATCGGTCAGTCCGCCGATGTTCATGTCTACCACTAGGTTCCCACTAATGGGCATTGTGGTGTAAAACCAAACATCTCCGCCGGCATAGTTGGCACAGCCTGGGTCATTGATGTTGGAAGCCGTTGCTCCAACGTTGGTAAATTGCTGGAACACGCAGCTACTTAAAGGATTCAAAAATAAAGCGTTACATGGGTCATCGTTCACCGGCGGAGGCGTTCCCACAGCACTAATCGTATACATGCTATTGGGTATAAGCGTAAACCAAACCCGAATATACAACCTACTTCCCGCAGCGGCCATGGCCTGAGTAATTGTTGTGGCAAAGTTCGATCCCGTGGCACAAGATATCTGGGTTAAGGTGCCATCGCAATCACCACTTGTTGTGTAAACAGCCACACCTGCTGTGTTACCCGATTGAAAATTCAAGGTGAGGTTGCCGTTGCCGGGCATATTTACGGTATGCCACACATCTGGCTGGTTAATAAAACTACAGCTCGGCAATGGTGTTGTGGTGGAGCTGAAAGTAGCACTAAATGCACTGAACATCTGCGGTGAAGGAACCGAGTTCAACACCAAGGGGATAGCTCCACAAATAGTATCGTTCATGGGTGCAGGAATGGCTGTGCAGCTCACGTTAACCGTCATACACACCGAGTTGGCCGTACAAGGCATCTGGTCCACCAAAATCCTTATAGTCTGCGTTATAAGAGCATCGTAAGTGATAGACGATTGCAAGCCACAAGCATCATCGTTAAAGGCCAGCAATGTTCCAGCTGCACTATATAAGCTAAGTTGGGTATCAAAATCAGTATCACCACAAGTTGAAATTACATATCTATTCCCAGCCACAACGTTCAATGTGACATACTCTCCACCATATACACAAGCCAAAGAGCCAGTTCCAGGGCAGCTTGGCAAAAAAACACTAGTATACAATGTATTGTCATTGGGGCATTGAGCTTGTAGACTGAAGGAGCCCAACATGCTCATGATCAATAAAATGATTTGGGCAGCCCGCCAACCCTTCGGGGCTGTCGGCGCTACGCTGCGCAGTTCGCGCAGTCGCTTCTCTCCTTTGCGGAGCCCTTCGGGGTTCGCTATCGCTCGGCCAGCGGCTGCGCCACTGTCTGCTGCGCCCGCGAGCGCGGGCTTGCACTGCTTCGCATCGCTGCTGCGATTGTTGACCTGTCTCGAACTATATTGTGGTAGAGTAGCGTATTTCATAGTCGTATCCAGTAGGATGTAGTGTGGCTCTTAGGTTAATCAACTATTTTGTATAAATCTCGCCGACTGTTAATCGCTCGCTTTTTATCCTCGGACATTTGCTCGTATTCTGCCTTTCTGATTATGGTTTGTTTCACCGGAGCTGTATTTTGCTGCATGGCTTGATATTGCTCTGGGTGTTCATACATCCATGTTTGTTTGGCTGTCATATAGGCTTGCTGGTCGGCCTCGGGGTTGCCAGTGTTTGTATACTGTGGAAAGCCCGCGGGCATGGACTGTGTTTGCCCCCCTTGAAATATCTGCATGCCTTCTGCATTGGTATCAAAAGCATCATTAGGCATGGCCAATATCATTTTAGATGCTTGTAATTGTACGGAATCTTCCACGGCATTGATGCGGTATTTTTCTGCAAGTTCAGCTGCCGATATTGGGACGGGCTTGTGAAAGTTGCTGGAGTAAGTAGATATTGGACTTGGCTCTGGCAACTTATTTTTAAGTTCCTCGTCTTCTTTTCGGCGAGCGGCTATCAATGGTGCATTTTCTTGCTTTTGGTATTTTGCCAAGATTTCATCTACGCCTTCAAACCTGATTTCAGGGTGTGCCGCCAAAAACTCGGGATGGGCTTTAAACCAGGCTAATTGAGCCGCTTTTAATTGTTCCTCGCCTGTTGCGTCGGCACTGAACTGCTCATACCGAGGAAAATCGGCAGGCATGGGTACTAGAGTTTGCTGTGCTTGTAATTGTATACAAAACAGCAGCAGCAGCATTAAGTGTAGAGGCTTAATGTACATCATTTGATATATGTGGGTTATCAGTAAAAACACAACAAGGCCTATATGTTTGGGGGGATAAACAGAGGGGCCTTGATACTATATTAGTCGAAGACTAAGGGCGAACATGTAAACATTTATACTTTAAATAAAGGTAAATGTTCTCCATTGATGTGTGAAAGTATAAAATCGTTACCGATTTATGTAATTCTAGTTCGATTTTTTGCGTGAGCTGGGTGGAAGGCCGTGCCTTAGGCACGGGTGCGCAACGCGCACCGAGCGAACAGCGAGCCTGGAACACAGCGACCCCGCGTAGCGGGGGCACGCCCAAAATAGTCTTACGAATCAAAGTTACAAAGTACAACTGAATTTCTGCTAAAAAATTGAGCCAAACGAGCCGTTGGCTGAGTAAACGGTGGAGGGGCTATGGCCTACAGGGACAATCAGGATCAAGCTCGTCGGGCAAACCATCATCGTCGTCGTCGATACCGTTGCCACAAATTTCAGTACAAGACCTGACGACCACATCGGTGCTAGCAGTTGCCGTACATCCATTGGGGCTTGTGCCTGTAACCCAGTAAGTTCCAGCCTTCGTATTATCTAAATCATCTACATCAGGGTACGGGCCTGTGTTGCTGTAAGCGTTAGGGCCAATCCAAGCGTAGCTTGCAGCCCCGCTTGCCTGTAACTGGGTAGAGCTCCCGTAGCAAGTTGGGCTCGAATTTGATGCCATGATATTGGGCAAAGGATGAACGGTGATGGAAATGCTGGCGGTATCGCTACAATAGCCGTTGGTAGCCGTTACCTGATACTGTGTTGTAGCACTAGGGCTTACACTTATACTACTCGCAGCCTGGCCATTATCCCACAGGAAGGGGGCACACTGTTGGAAATAGAGTATAGGTTGATTGACCGAGATATTTATGGCGTTGGTAAAATCGCAACCAGGGGTACCCGATGTATTAGTCAAGTGGGTAATCGTGACCGATGAAGCCTGGCTGGTAAATCGGCATAAATCGCCGAGGTTAGCGCTGGCCCTATCGTAGCAATATTCCACGATGATATTCGAAACACCATCCCAGTAGAAACCTTCAATTAAATCGAAGGTATTGAAGCCAAGCACGGTATTTACATCGCCTTGGAAAACAAGGTTCAAATTAGGTACGAAAGCTTGACCTGCCGTAAAACTATTTAAGTTTGTGCAAGCCATTTTGATGCTAAAACCTGTAAAGCCCGCTGTTGAGTTTTTACTGGTCAAAAACAACTGGCATCGGGTAATACCACCCGCCTGTAAGCCCTGTGCCTGAAGTTGGCTAGCCAGGTAAATAGTTTGAATGCGTGCCTTGGCCTGACTGGGGAAGGGGAATAAAAGTCCACCTGGCTGTGGGCTTCCAGAGGCAACGCTGTTGCCCGATGGGGTACAAGGCCGAATCACGGTACAAGTATTCAAGTTAGCGGTATTGACGATGGCTGCCTGGATGTTTACAGGACCTTGTCCTGGGCAGATGGCTACCGGCGAGGCCGTCAAAACGATATCAGGTTGCGCCACGACTTGAACACTGAGTTGTGCGGTAGAGGTACAACCATTGGCGTTAGTGCCCGTTACGCTATAGGTGCCCGCATGGCTTAACCGCGCCGGATCGCGCTGCACCGTGGCTTGATTGTTGACTGAAAAGCCCGCGGGCCCCGACCAGTTAAAGCTATTCATTCCATTAGCCGAAAGCTCTAGCGCCGCACCCTCACATACCGGACTATTTGAGGCCAGCAGGATGGTAGGGCTAGACAAGATGATATTGATACTGGCAGAAAGGCTGCAAAGGCCACTCGTGGCCGTTACCGTGTACAATCCAGCCATGGCGGAATTAAAGTTAAAGCGGATGAGGTTGGCAGAGTTAACCTGAGTACCAGACGGTGTGGTCCAGCGGTAATTACTAGCCCCCGAGGCCGTGAGCAGCAAGGTTTGCCCAGCACAGAATTCAGGGCCGCCCGTTATGGTTAAGCTTGGCGCTGGATTCACCAACAGGCTATAAAAATTGGAGCAGCCAAGGCCATCTGTGATGGTTACTAGGTATTGCCCTGCCATGGTATTGTTGAAATTAGCCCGTGTAGGGTTTTGCCCCGTGGCTGTCCAACCGTTTGGTCCAAGCCATTGATAAGTGTAAGAAGCTACCGAGCCACTCAACTGCAGTGTTTGGCCAATACAAGGACTATTGCTCGTTATGGTAGCTGTAGGGGCATACACGTTAAGACTTACACTGGCAGTAGCTGGACAAAAAGATTGGCTTGCAGTAGCCGTAACAGCAACGTTGAGTGTACCTGGTGTTTGGGCAATGATTTGGGTTTGCATTCCTTGTGTGGCATTGCTCCAGGAGTAAGGCCCAACAGCACCATTCACGTATAGGTTTATAGTATCACCTAGGCAGTAACTTTGGTTATCGGTCCAGATAACAGGCTGTTCTGCTATACCGTACTCTACATAGATACTAGCTCCACATTGATCGCCAGCAATGGGGTCTATCATCAAGTAGTAGGTCTGACCAGGAGTAAGCCCCTGATAATTGGCAAAAACCACATTATTTGGCCCAACATTGATACACGAAAGTGGTGCGGCAACACCGTAGCTATACGGGGCAGTGCAATTGGCTAAAGTATACAAGGCCACTTGGTAACCATTGCCCAAGGTACAATTACTGCCGTAAAATGCCATCCTTACCCTTGTGCCCGCTGCCACGAACCGATAGTATTGATTTGATTCAATGGTACCGCAAAAAGGTGCTGATCCGATAGTGTTGGGCGTGAAGGGGGCACCTGTTGTGGTACAAAAGTGCATACCTGTTTGACAAATCGGCGTTGCGTTATTACAGTTATCACCGCCAGGCCTCACCGATTCGCAAACCCGCGAGATGGCACAAAAATTCCACCAACCCGTTGAGTTATTGAGGTTATCGTACATTCTAACATATAGTCTTGTTCCTGCCGGTACAGCACCATGCGGAATGGTGATACTGGGCATCAATTGGGTACCCACATTATCTATACAAGAAACCAGGGCAAAGGTAGCACTGGTATTACAAGGGCCGCTATTTATGCGGTAAACGGCCATGGCTATATCCGTCAAGCTACCGGCACCTGTATGTAAAATCAAATCGCCAAAAGCAGGCATGGTTACAGTAGCCCACACATCTCCGCCCGCATAGGAGCCGCAGCCTGGGGCAGGTAGCCCCGAGTAACTTGTTTGCGATGCACTAGCCCCCACATTGCTAAACACGGTGTAAGTACAATTACTGCTCACATCAACGTTTATCGAATTGCAAGGCTCATCGTTAACGGCTCCATTACTGGTTAAGCAAATGGCAAAGTCACCTGTGTAAAAAATATTATCGTTACCCCAAATCCTGATATAGAATATTGTACCCGGAGATACTTGGGCACTCGTTATGGTTATATCCGGGTTCGAGCCCGTTTCACAATCTAGCAAGGTTTGTACATCGTTACATCCACCTGCACCCGCCGAGTAAATGGCTAAACCAGTATTGTTCAATGTACCACTACCAAACAACCTAATCCTTGAAGAGCCCGTGGCGGGCATGACCGTGCTATACCACACATCGGTGACTATCGCATTGGCACAAGGCGGAGCAGGCACGTTGGTTAAAGTACTAGCCAGAATTGAACCCTGTGTAGCCTGACAAGCTGTTGTAGGGTTTAAGGGAATGGCACCACAAGGCTCATCGTTGGCCTGCCCGGTTGTTGCCGCGCCAAAAGTAATGACATCATTAAAGAAAGGCATGCTTAAATCCAACGAACTAATCCTTACATAAACTATAGTACCCACGGGCAAAACAGGTAATTGTACATACCCAAAACCACCTATATTGCAGGACAGTTCTTGCAAAGTACCATTACAACCACCCGTGTTGGTGTATAAAGTGATTCGAACAGAATCTAAACCATCCAGGTTATCAAGTGATACATCAAAGGGAAAAGCAGGCATTTGTAGCACAAACCAAACATCTTGTTGGTTATTCATAGAGCAGCTTGGGTTAGGGGCTGCACTGGAGAACGTTGCACCGTAATTATTAAATACAAATCGTTGACCCGGCCTAATAGGTATGGCTCCACAAGGCTCATCGTTAATCGGTGCAGGTATAGCCGTACAGCTTACATTGAGCGTTATACATGTGTTTTGCGTTGTACAGTGTACCCGATCTAATACAATGCGTATTGTGCCTGACACAAAAGCATCGTATACAATTTCAGATTGCAACCCACAGGCATCGTCGTTATAACCTAGCAATGCACCCGTCACGTGGTTGTATAAAGTAAGCTGGGTATCAAAGTCAGGGTCGCCACAGGTCGATATCACATATCGGTTTCCAGCTATAACATTAAGGGTTGTATACTCGCCACCCCATAAACAAGTAACCGAACCAGTACCAGGGCATGCGGCGATATTGATGCTGCTAAAAGCTGTATTATCGTTGGGGCATTGAGCTTTAAGGCTCAAGGTTCCTAATAAAGCAATGGTACTTAATAAGATTATTTGGGCAGCCCGCCAGCCCTGCCGGGCTGTCGGCGCTACGCTCCACCGCTCGCTGTTCGCTCGGCCAGCGGCTACGCCGCTGTCTGCTACGCCCGCATGCGCGGGCTTGCACGGTTGCGCATCGCTGCTGCAATATAACCAGGATTGGCAACCTGAAAAAAAATCAATAGAAACTTTAGGAAACATAGTCAAGACGAGTTTGCATACTTGGCTGAGACAGCAGCCTTATCATGCAAATATCTTTACTACCTACTAAACGTATCAAACCTTTTGAGTGAACAGGTCAAGTTATTGAGCCAAGCGACAGACTAGCCCAACAGCCCCCTAAGCATCGAGCGTTTTTCTCGACTTACGGGTATCTCTATCCCATCGCTCATGAGCAAATGCATGCCTTCCCTTATTGTCATCGACTTGACATGTTCAATATGTACCAGATGACTCCGGTGCACTTGTATAAACAGTTGCTCTGGAAGTTTTTGGCGCAAATCTTTCAAGGTTTTAGACACCGTGTGTTTTTTAGCCTTAGTATATATGGTACTATAATTTGAATCGGCCTCCAGGTGAATGATTTCATCGAAGGGTACATACAAGTAGCCTTCCTGCGTGTAGATGGCTAGCTTGCCTTGCGCTTTACCAATTAACTGCTGAATGGCTTGTGCTTGTGCCGCTTGTGCTATACCATCCCGCCGGTCGATGAATTTTTGGATGACCCGGTTAAGCTCCTGACCCGATACTGGTTTGAGCAGATAATCGAGCGCATTTACGCGGAATGCCTCAATGGCATATTGGTTAAACGCGGTGGTAAATATTACATCGAAAGGTATTTTAGGCAGCGATTTGAGCAATCCCAAACCATCGAGGTGCGGCATTTGAACATCAAGGAACAGGAGGTCAAATTTCAAATTCGGCAAGGCATCCAGTGCCTCGGCAGAAGCGCTGAAATGGGCCACCTCCTGCATCTGGAAAGGGAGGCCTTCTATTTCCCAACGTAAATCGTTGATGCAACTTTGTTCATCATCTACGATGACGTACTGGATGGTGGTGTTTTGGTTAGACATGATGCACGCGTTTTTCGTGAATACTATTCCAAAGAATTTTAATGCAAACAATCGTTCCGCTCATATCCGACCTATCCTGAATGCTAATACTAGCTTGCGGACCGAAATAATTCACCAAGCGTTTTTGCGAAATACTAGAGCCGTATGATTTCTGCTTAGACGACACGGATTTTTGGGACATACTTTTGCTGATGCCCATACCATTGTCGATAATTTGGATACATAGAAATGCATCCTCCTGCAAAATTTTTAAATCGATTTGACCCGGGTAATCCACATGCATAATTCCATGCCATAGAGCATTTTCGACAAATGGCTGTAAAAGCAGGGAAGGCATTGGGATATCGTTTAGGGAGATACCATCCTGTACCTGTAAATTATATTGAAAGGCCGTTCTGAATCGTTTTTGTTCGATGTTCAAATAAAGTTGAATCATCTCCAACTCCTCGGTTAACGAGATGCTATCGAGTTGCGAGTAGTTCAACAACTGACGCACAAAAGCTGCAAACTCATTGATAAAATCTGTAGCCTTGCGGCGATCATTCTCCACGATAAACGATTTGATAGATACCAAGCTGTTAAACAAAAAATGTGGGTTCATTTGTGCTTGGAGTGCTCGCCTTTCTAGCTCCAGCATAGTGTTAGATAGTTCCAGCTTGGCTTTGATTTTTTTGGCCCTTTGATGCATAGCCAAATAACCAATACCCATCATGATTATACTCAACAGCAGAGCCATAGTAATAATTAAACCCGTTCGTTCGTGCCAGACCTTTTCTTTTAAGATTTTTAAATGCTGCCACTTATCTTGACCTTCTAAACGATACTTGAAATCATAACGCCCTCCTGGCAATTCATAGCTCACGCTAAAGCCTTTACGTGGACTAGAGTCATAACCCAATAGCTGGAATTCGTAAGTGGCACTACAGTCGGCTAACTGTGCAAAATGAATACGCAAGGTTCCCTCAGCAATTTCGATTTGCTGTCCAATATGTTTGGACAAAAAAGTACGTTCATACAATATACTATCTGATTGTACCAGTTTGGCAATAGCTGGCCTTGCCGTACGACATGTATTATTATTTGATTTAATCGTGTAGCGTTCAACCCCACTGGTATAACCCATCCAAATTTGATTGCCCAATATCTTTACCGCATCGGCATCATCACGGATTGACTTTACACCCAAGTGTTGTTCAAAATCTACAAACTGCTTATTAGCGATATGCCAAAGTACAGGCTTTTTGTACAATTGCGTAGTACCAACTAACATGGAATCGCCCAGTAAATCTAGTCTGCTTATGATGTTTTCATCCAGTTGAACATCAGGCGTGAAAGGCTGAAACAAATGTTGATTCCATTGCCTCTGCTTGATGTCATATGCCATGAGCCCGCCTCCCCAGGTGGCACAATAGATTACACCTTGTGCAATTTCCATGTCTGTGACCATAAAACTCTGGTGGGTCTCCAAATTAAAGCTAGGTTCAAGCGCTGGCGCCAAGGCCCTGGTGGGCATTGGACAATAAGCCCATTGCCCTGTGTATACATCTACGCTTGCCAAGCCCATTATACCGCCCACCCAATACCTGCCTTGTGTGGTTGAATCAGGTTCAATCACCCGGATAATATCGCGCGCATATACCCCATGCCTTACCTGTGGGAAAGCGTTATGAAAACTCAAACGCTTGAGATATTTCATATCAGCCGACAGGAGTAACAGCCCGAAATCCGTCCCCGCCAAAATGGTGTCGCCATGAATTTTCAAATCGAAAATATGGGCTTTTTGTAAGTAAGTTGTTCCATCACCCGATAAGGAAAAGGTATCTAGCACGCCAGTAGGGCTTATACGTTGCGGCGCGTGAATAGCGTATCCTAGCCAAATATTGTGTTGCTTATCCTGCGTTATCGACCAGGTGGTTTGACTAGATAACGTTTTTTTGAGTTCGGCTTGTATATCACGCCAGTCGAGCCCATTGTAATAAAACACCCCCTTGCTGGTAGCTAACCACAACAAGCCTTCATCATCGAGCATAAATGCTTGCTTGGGCACTGCTTGTAAATGCGTAGGTTGATACAAGTACTGCTGCCCTAGCAGTGCATAGGGCAGCAGTACTTGTATCAATAATGTGAGCAGTTGAGTAGCATTCATCTAGTAGCAAGAGATTGTACCACAAAGATATAGCTAGCACACATACCAGCAAGTCGATATGAGTGTACGGTATAATATCTTTAGTAAGGGTACTCTTGCATACTACAGGCTACCGGGAAATCACTTCAATCCGATAGCCTCCCGCAGCACGGCCTCAGCGTCGAGTTTCTTTTCGGATACCTTCATATCGAAAGCAAAGCTTGGCGTTGACATTTGGCGCAGGGCTTCAAAGTCGATTTTAGCATAACGCGGAACTTCGTACAAGGCTAATTTATTACCGGGCAGCAAGGCGAATAAACGCCCTCCTTTGTCGGGCACCATCGCGATCTTGTCCCATTGGGCTTTATTGAGTTTAATGACAGAACGGCCAGAACTTGGCACGAAAACTACTTCATCTAGCAGGACGGTATCCTCGCTGCTCAGCCCTGAAAAATTGAATCTTGCAGCCAGTTCAACATGTTGTTCATCCTTGTATATACGGTCGTAATTGTATATACCAAAAGCATTGATATCTAGGCTCCTGTATACTTCGGCCATGGTAGCCAAGCGTTCGCGTTCGATATCTATTTTCTGCATGGCGGCTTTATAGTCGTTTTTCCAAACCTCTGGACTAAAACGGAAGAGTTCCTGCAAACTCATGATGGCCTTGGCTTGCATCACGAAGGAGTCGACAATATCATAATTTTCTTGTTTGAAAATTTTAATCTCGTGTATATCCCCGTTAATAGGACGTACCCTACAAAAAGCTTTATTCGTCCATTCCGGAACCGATTTCACATTTACTTTTTCCCAAACCATCATGGAAGCGGGTAACTTTGTGCCTTTGAAGGTAATTAAATCGTAGTTCGAAAAGTTGAAGTAACCTAGGCCGTATGCAGCTAAACGGGCTTTAAATTCGGCCTCGTTTACTTTGCTAAAATTGTTGTTGTAATAAACATCAACCAACTGTTGGTAGTTCAAGGCAAAGTACTTGCTGTTGAGCGGGAAGGCTAGCCCAGGCTGCATCTTTTGAATTTTAGATTTGAGTTTAGCCTTTTCAACATTTATCTCGGGAACGTTGGGTTCTATGTATTGCCAATTGCGTTCGTTTTCAGCAAGATAGTACGAATTATAATCGTTACCGCCTGTCATGGAAGCAAAGCGAACATTGATGTTGGCCCCATCTTTCACGCGGAGTGTATCTGTGCCATCAAAGGCACGGAGTTCAAACATACCGGCAGTTTCGAGGAAGCGGGCAGCCCCGGCAGTATCATATTGCATGGGAATACCTGATAAATAGATAGATGCAGCATCTTGAAATGCCCTAAATTTAACATCAGCAGTTTTGGCTGGGGTGCCGTCTTTTTTGAGCAAGCTGTTGGCCGGGATTTTAATAGTAGTTCCGTTCTTGGTTTGGATGAGCTGGTCGGTACTTAAATCAAGGGTAAACGTTTCAAAGGAGGGGTCAAGTTCGGGTATTGGCGGCTTAATATAGGCATTAGGGTCAACTTGAACCTGGGGTTTTTGCTTGCAAGCAGCAACCAGGAGCAACGAAAGTAAAGGAAGCCATAGTTTTGGGGCAAAAGGTAGTTTGTTCATATTTACTTGGGTTTAAGGGTTTATTGGTTTTGCAGGTAAAAGGCCAGGGCTACATCGGCATATTTATCTTGTTCTGGATACTGGCGACCGAAGGGAAAGGCCTTGACTTCCATCCAGGCACAAATCCCTGCCTCGCTGCGGTGGAAGCCATAATTATAAGCAGCGGCAAGAAAGCGGATACGCTCGTTTGGGCTTGCATAGGGTAGCCAGTTAAACTTGAGGTCCATCACTTGGATAAATGCCGCTACATAAAGGCTTTGAAAGTAAGGGTCGTTGAGGCGTTCTATGCGTTTCCTGCGTTGAATCATGATGGGTAATCGCCTAATATCCAGCAGATTACTAAAGGATTTTTGCAAATTTAAATCAACCAAACTTTGCTCAATATCCTCGGCAAAGGAGGGTTTCATCTGTGCGTTACCGATGGAAAAATCGGCCCCTTCCCTACCCTTCCAGGCGTACAGTACTTCCAGTGATTTTGTTTCAGCCAGGTTGCTCAGCAAGTTAAATCGTTTAAACTCTGGATACGGGATGGCCAGGATTTCAGCTTTATCAATCCCATATTGTTGTGCAATTTGGGCCACCGAGCCTTGTCGGGCCATGGCAATCTCGTCGGCAGGTTCCTGTTCAGGCCAAGCAAACATAATGGTAGCGGCAAGGCCCAGCGATAAAAGCAAGCGGCTTAGTACATAAAACATCAGCGTAGGGTTTTCTAGTAGGGCTGATTCAGAGGCGCTTGGTTTAGGGTTTAAATAGGTGAATTATAGCAGTAGAACGATGATTTTTTACAAAATATTGTACCTTAGCACGCAGAAAGGAAAAGTAGAAAAGCATCAGTCATTTATGCCTCACCAAAACGATATTATACACAACAGTGATTGCAGCCTCTGTAAATCAAGGGGCCGGTCTATTTTTTGTGCTTTAAAACTCGATGAAGTTGAAGCGCTCAACGAGGTTAAGCATACTATCATGGTGCCCAAGGGTGAAACCTTGTTCCAAGAAGAGCACTACCCCAGAGGCTTGTACTGTTTGGGCCAAGGCAATATTAAACTGACGCAACGTGGCCCTGACGGCAAGGAGCAAATTATCCATATGGCTAAAAATGGCGATGTGCTTGGCTACAGGGCTATACTCAGCGGCGATAAATATTCTTGCTCAGCGATAGCAGTTGAAGATACAAGAATCTGCTTTATACCCAAGGATACTTTCCACACGATGGTGCGTGAAAACCCCAGGGTTACCTTTGAATTGCTCAACTTGTTCGCACACGAGTTGAAAGAAACGGAGAAAAAGGTGATAGATGTGACACAACGCCCCGTAAAAGAACGTGTTGCCAAAAGCCTTATCGCCCTTAAAGAAAACAATGGCTTTGAGGCTGATCAAAAAACGATCAACATTCACTTAACCCGTGAGGATTTGGCCAGTATAGCCGGCACCACTCGCGAGTCGGCTACCCGTGCGTTATTCGAGTTGCGCGATCAAGGTTTAATACAACTGGTTGGCAAAAAAATACAAATCTTAGAGCTCAAGCAGTTGATGTACATGGCCAACCTAGTTTCTTGATTATGGATTATTGATTATGGATTATGGGTTATTGATTATGGATTGTGGATGACAATCTCAAATCTTACAGCTTACATCTCAAATCTTACAGCTTACAGCTTAAATCTTACCGCTTACATCTCAAATCTTACATTTTTTTTGGGCGCCCCGGCTCGCTTTGCTCGCCGTCGCTAGGCTACGGCGCTCGCTGTACGCTCGGCCCGCTACGCGGTCTGGCCTTCGGCCACGCCTCCGCAGCGCTGGCGCGAATCGTGTACTGCCTAGCTTTGGGCGACCACAAAGCCGCCTCTACATATTCCAGGCTGCACGCTACCTTATGCACTCTTATCTAAATTCTGCTAAAGCAATACATCGTTTTAAGATTTGAAAAAATTTGTGCTTTTATTGTATATTGTTATTTATTTATTAATTTTATATCATAAAATTACGCAAAAGCTATAATGTAGCAATAATGATTCTATATTTGTAGCGATTCCCATCAAAGTGAACACCTTGGACACCACAAAACACAGGGACCTCCCCCAAGTCTCTGCAAAACTCTTTTCGTTGTTCCGACTCGGTTTCGGTATTTTCATGATACCGCAAATCCTGCACTTGACCCCACATGTACATGACCTGGGGATGTCAACCTTTGTGTTCCATTATCCCAATTTACACTTCATAGAGGCATACTCGCACGAGTTAATAAACTTGCTTGAAGTTATGGCATTGGCAGGTGCTATCGCTTTAGCGCTAGGGTTGGTTACACGTTTATCTGCTTTGGTTTTTCTATTGAGTTTTGGCTATATCTTCTTGATAGACAGGACCTTTTACAACAACCACTACTACCTTTGGTGTTTAATTGCCTTCCTTTTTGTGCTGGAAAGCCCCAAGTCTGGCATATCAATCATTGACCTCTTTAAACGCAATTGGGACAAAACCGTGGGCTTACAAGTGTACTTGCCCTTTGCCGCGTTAATCTCCATCGTATACTTTTATGGTGGCCTAGTAAAGATAAATCCAGATTGGCTTCAAGGCTACCCGATGCGGCTGATGCTGTATGCCCGCGAGACTCCTTATGCCGATTTCTTAGCCTTGCTCATGAGCTATGGCGGTATTTTGTTCGACCTATTTATCTGGGTATTCATGTTTTGGCGACCCAAAGCTTGGTATGTCATTCTACCCTATTTTATTTTTCATACCAGTAATTATTTCACCTTCAACATCGGTGAATTCCCCTTGGTGATGATGGCCGCTTACATGTTGTTTATTCCGTTTGGGCAACACAGCGTGATTACTTTGATTAAAACCCTTTGGGCAAACAAAACGCTAAAGCTAACTACCGCTTTGTACATCTGTTTTTTCAGTTTCCAAATCCTATACCCGCTGCGCACCTACCTCATACCAGGCAATTCAGCCTGGCACAGGCAGGGCTATTATTTCTCGTGGCGCATGATGCTCAACAACCATGAGGTATACGACTTTCAGTTCAAGGTGGTGATGCCCGACAAGCAAATTGAATACGCCGTTGACTTTGGTAAGTTGCTCACGTTCAGGCAATACAGCAACACCTACCACGACCCATACCACATCTGGTCTCTAGCCCAAAAGCTAAAAAAAGATGCCGAACTTAAATACCAATCCAAGGATGTTCGGGTGTATTGCACCAGTATGATTACTTTGAACCAACACCCGGCCCAACTGCTCATTAACGACACGATGAACCTAGCAGGCATACCTTACCACTTGTACTCAAACAACCCATTTATAAACAAATTCAAAAACTAAGATGACAAGATTATTAACCTTTATCATTTTGCTGATGGCCTGTTCCTCGGCAAGTGCCCAAATTACCAACGGGCAAATCAATTACGAAATGCGCATTGACCAATGGCGCCAAAACTGCGATAACGATGGGGTCACATCAGACGACAACGAAGTACGCGTTGGCCTCAACACTGATTTGAATACAGGCGGAACTACTGCCTGGACCTCAGGCGGTCTTGGTGCTTCATGTGGTGGAAACCAATTTGTTCGCCGCTGGCAAGCAGATGCACCTAGCACGGTAACCAATACCAATACGCTAATGTACCGCTGTACAGGCCGGGCTAACGTAGCCAACTCCTTTACAGTTAACCACGCATCTTGGGAAGAAGACGGTAGTCCAGACTGTGACCCCGGTGGCGACGCCTGCCAATCATCTGGCACTTGGACGATGACCTTCAAGAGTGCCACTAAAACCCCATGCCGTTTTTGGGGCTACAACGGAACTGCGGATAATGCTAGCTTTGTAACCGGCCAAAGCGGCGACTTCTCCGCAAAAACGGTATGGCGCTTTACCCAAGGGAACGCCTGTGGTAACCCCCTTAACTTTGGTAATTTAGCCTCGGGAGTTGCAAAAACACACATTAACTCCAACCGAGCTGCTCCTAGTGGTGCGAGTTCAGATATGGGTTACACGAATGTTGCAGGGAATTTGGCACCTGATGTTTATTATCAGTTTACCATTTCTGCGCCTTCAACTGTTGCATTATCGACAAGCAATGGAACTACAAATTTTGATACTTATCTCCGGCTTTATAACGCTGATTGCAGTACACAAATTGACTTTAACGACGACTTTGGTGGTTCTGTTCAGGCTCAGCTCACAAGAGACCTATGCGCTGGCACTTATATTGTTTTGGTAGAAGGCTTTAGCGCTAATGCAGGTGATTTTGAGTTGAGTGTACTAGCAACCACCAAACCTGCCACAGGTGGCGCCATTGCAGGTATTACTGACGGTACAGTAATATGCAATAACGCTGACCCTGGTGCTTTCACAAACGCTACGAATGCCTCCGGTGCAGGTAGCCTGTCGTACCAATGGGAGTCAAGCACTACCTCCGCCAGCTCAGGTTTTAGCGATATTGGATTGGCCAATAGTACTACATACGACCCAGGTAATCTCACCAGCACCACTTGGTTTAGGCGTAGAGTAACAGATGCTTGCAGTCAGGTGGCATACTCTAATGTGATCCAGGTTGTCATGGAAACTACTCCACCAAGCATTTCTTGCCCTGCCAATATTTCCGTTAACGCTAGCTCCGGCACTTGCGGTGCGGTGGTTACGTACACCGCTCCGGTTGGGACCGATAACTGCCCGGGCGCTTCAACTACACAAATAGCCGGTTTAGCTTCCGGCGCTACCTTCCCCGTGGGCAATACAACGAATACTTTCCGAGTAACAGACAGTAGAGGACTTACCGCTAACTGCTCGTTCACAGTTACTGTGGTAGACAACCAAGTACCTGCAATTACGTGTCCTGCCAATATTACTGTAAATGCTACATCAGGCACCTGCGGCGCTGTAGTAACTTATACAGCACCCGTTGGTACGGATAACTGTTCTGGTTCCTCAACCGTACAAACAGCTGGCTTAGCTTCAGGCGCTACCTTCCCTGTGGGTACAACCACCAATACATTTAGAGTAACGGATGCTGCGGGATTGCAAACCACCTGTTCATTTACCGTAACAGTTAATGATGTACAAGCACCATCAATTACTTGCCCGGCAAACATTAGTGTAAATGCTACTGCTGGCACTTGTGGCGCGGTGGTAAATTATACCGCACCAGTTGGCACCGACAACTGCCCAGGAGTAACCACTACCCGCACAACAGGATTAGCATCTGGGTCTACTTTCCCGGTTGGAACAACCACCAATACATTTAGAGCACAAGATGCTTCTGGCAACATATTCATTTGTTCGTTCACCGTTACAGTTAATGATACTGAAGCTCCTGCGATAACTTGTCCAGCAAACATCACTGTAAATGCCACAACTGGATCTTGTAGTGCAGTTGTAACGTACACCACACCTGTTGGCACCGATAATTGCTCTGGCGCATCAACCGTACAAACCGCAGGCTTGGCCTCGGGCGCTACCTTCCCTGTAGGTACAACAACCAACACGTTCCGAGTAACAGATGCAGCAGGTTTACAAACGACTTGTTCATTCACCGTTACCGTTAATGATGCACAAGCACCAAGCTTCGCATCTTTCCCTACCAATACGACCCAGGGTACCGACCCAGGTCAATGCAATGCTGTTGTATTTTACGGAGACCCAGTAGCAGCCGATAACTGCCCTGGGGTTACTTTTACACGTATCGCGGGACTCGCTTCTGGATCTACGTTCCCGATTGGCTTAAACACGGTTACATTCAGGGCCACTGACGCTGCTGGTAATATATTCGACAGGAACCTTACGGTCAATATCGTTGACATCGCCTCGCCACAAATAACTTGCCCCGCAAATATCTCCATAAATGCCACAGCTGGAACTTGTGGTGCTGTTGTAAATTACACCGCGCCCGTTGGTACCGATAACTGCCCAGGCGTTTCAACTGCACAACTAGCGGGGTTAGCCTCTGGTGCTACCTTCCCAGTGGGTACAACAACCAATACCTTTAGGGCTACTGACGCCGCTGGCAATATTGCTAACTGCTCCTTCACCGTAACGGTGATAGATAACCAAGCACCAACAATATCTTGCCCAAGCAACATGAATGTTTCAGCAGGAGCGAGCTGCTCACCGGTGGTTAATTATACTGCCCCAGTGGGTACCGACAACTGTTCTGGTGCTAGTACTACGCAAATTGCTGGCTTACCTAGCGGCAGTAACTTCCCACTAGGAACAACCACCAATACTTTCCGTGTAACGGATGCTGCTGGTAATTTTACCGATTGCAGCTTTAACGTGAATGTGATTGATGCAACGCCGCCAGCTATTAGTGTTTACGCACCAACCCAAACCTTGTGCAATGCTACCACTGTTCCCGACGTGATTGCCTTGATGACTTATTCCGACAACTGTACTGCCACAGGTTCAATTATCGCTACCCAAAACCCAGTGGCAGGGGCAGCCTTAGCATTAGGCAACAGCTCTATTTCGGTCCAATTACGCGATGCTTCCAATAACACGGTAAACGTAAATGTACCTGTCCAAAACGCCGGTACCTCCACTGCGCCAACAAGCATTAACGGTCCAAGCGAGATTTGTCTAGGCGAGTCTGCTACACTAACCGTTAGTGGCGGCACTCTTGGTGCACTCGCCGTGGTTGAATGGTACAGCAGCGCTTGCGGTGGCACGTTCTTGGGCAATGGAACATCTATAACTGTTAGCCCTAGCGCAACTGAAACCTATTTCGCACGATACAGCAATACCTGTAATACTACTACTTGTGCTTCATTAACGGTACAAGTACTGAGCGCTACCAGCAATGTAACCTTGGCATCCAGCAGTGTGACTGCGGTAATAGTTTGCGAGGATGGCCCATGGACATACTACCGCAACCCTGCAAATACCGAAGAGTTTGTATTTGCCATTAACTGGGCGCCAGACGGCACGCTTTCAGCAGCTAACTCGGCCGCTAAAGCAGCATCAAGTGTTGAACTAACCGTTGGGCCAATGGTTTCGGCTACTACTAGTTCTTATGGAACTTGGGTTATGGGCCGCTACTGGAACGTGAATGCTCCTGCTTTCGACGAAGCCGTAAACGTTCGCTTTTACTACGACCCAGCAGAGAAGCTGGCCGTTGAAACCGCAGCTTCATCATTTGTGTCGGCCAGCAACAACGTCATCAACGAAGGTTTCTTGTGGTTTAAAACCGTGAGTGGCCCATATACGCCTGCTAGCGTGAACTACAACGGCGTTGACGTGAGTAATACCATCGAACTGACAGGAACCCCTGGTAGCGACAATGGCGTCACCTATATTCAATTCGATGCTTTAAGCTCATTCTCGGGTGGCTCTGGTGCTACCGGTGTAGGCAAGGGCAATGCTTTACCGCTCGAATTGTTGTACTTTAGCGGTATCAAAGACGGTGATGTAAACCGCATGAGCTGGTCAACCGGAAGCGAGGAAAATACCGCTTACTTTGAAGTTGAACGCAGCAAAGATGGTATCCAGTTTACACCTGTTGGCCGCGTGGCCGCAGCGGGTAATTCAACTAGCACATTGCTTTACAGTTTCAACGATATGTCGCCGCTATCAGGTGTTTCATACTACCGTTTGCGCATGGTTGACCTCGACGGAAGTCAAGGTTACAGTAACGTGATAAGCCTGGAACGCAGCGTTAAAGGAACCGATTTGGTAAACCTTTACCCTAACCCTGTAAGTGATTTGTTGAACTACGAGCTAGCCGCTGAGTACAACGATGAAGTGAGCATCAAAATCCTGGATAACTTTGGCAGAACGGTTCATGCGGAACTCGTGCAGTTATCGGCCGGCAATAACAGTCGAACCATTTCGACTAGTAAATTACCTGCAGGTTTGTATTACTTGAGCATCACCTGTTGCGAGGGCAAAGTCATCACGCAAAAATTCGTGAAAGACTAAACCACGCTAGGTTTATTACAAATACTAAAGGCTTGCAGGTGTTTACTTGCAAGCCTTTTTTTTGATGTTTTGGGCGCCCCGGCTCGCGATGCTCGCCGTCGCTAGGCTACGGCGCTCGCTGTTCGCTCGGCCCGCTACGCGGTCTGGCCTTCGGCCACGCCTTCGCAGCGCTGGCGCGAATCGTGTGCAGCCTTGCTTTGGGCGACCACAAGGGGCGTCCCTAAATATTCCGCTCTGCACGCTGCTCTCCTAACTAAACTCAGCTCTCTGCACTCATACCTCATATCTAAACCAATGCAGCTAAGCTGCATTGGTTGCGTGAGCTGCCTGGAGCGCCGCACCGCAGGTGCGGGCCACGCAGTGGCCGACCGCCAGGGAGCGCGGAAGGGAGCGACCTGAGCTTTGTAGAGCCGCCCAACCCGGGCGGCTTCGCGAAGCGAGGGGCACGCCCAAAATAATCTGAATAGGTAGTTTCCTTCAAACCACAATTTTTCGACTAATAAAAAGCAAAAAAATATTTTTTTATTATTAAGCTAATAAATTATTAATCAAGTTCTTACATAAACATATTAACTATAAATGTGGTAGGCATTTCTTATACTTCACAATTTATTCATGTCATTTATTCTGTTTTTTCAAAATAAACTCAGTAGATTTGTGTAGCAATCAATGAAATCTAACAAACAAACGCTTTTTTAAGTTACTCCGTTATTTAGGTTTTCGAGTACATATACGATTAACCAGCCCATGCCTTTGACAAGCGCCAACTGGTAAATGATGTACATTTAGCATTTTCAGTATTCCCCACAAAACGAAAAACTATGAAAAAAATTTACTTATTATTGGTAGGTCTATGGTGTACAACAACGCCAAATTTGTTCGGCCAATTTGCACAAGCCACTTTTACTGTACAATTTAACCAAATCACCTCCTA
Organism: uncultured Saprospiraceae bacterium; assembly: GCA_964508975.1. GTDB lineage: Bacteria > Bacteroidota > Bacteroidia > Chitinophagales > Saprospiraceae > CAZDVQ01. The sequence continues at coordinate 68,938 of CAZDVQ010000009.1, read as the reverse complement.
CGAAGGTGGTGTCGGTGGTGCATGCTGGGAAACTGGCAACGAAGAATTCTCCTTGGCTTATGCCCGTTTTTTTGACAACGTAAACGGTACGGCCGTGGGCTCTGGGTGCTTCCAATGTAACAACAATGGTAATTGCACCTATGGCTCCCTAACCACCTTGGGCACCCGGAGCAATACCTCAAACGTGCTAACCGCCCAAATTGACGCATTCGAGGATGATGGAGGCGACAGGTGTACACACAACAGTGGCGACGACTGCCGATTGAATGGCAATATCTCTACGGTAGACTTTCGTTTAGTTTTGCCTAGTAACGGTACCTATACCAACTGGAATTTCGGCAATGGTTCTCATGCCTTGGTTTATTCATACACATGGCGCTATTCTGGCACTACTCCATCCATTACACCGGGTTGTTCCGTGGCCACAACTGCCTATTCAGCGGGTTCCATAAAATCATGGACTATGGACCTTACAGCAGGCCGTACTTACCGTTTCGGTACCTGTGGAGCTGCAGAAGATACCTACATCAGGATTTACAGCAGTGATGGTTATACAGTTGTAGCTGCTGCAGATGATAACGGCGTATTGTGCACAGGTACAGCTGCTTCCCTAGATTTCACACCTGGCACAACAGGGACTTACTACCTAGAAGTTGCTAGGTTTTCAAGAAACGATCTAACGGCCACCGGCACTTTAAGTTACCAAGACGTATCTACTCCAGCAGTAAACCCCGGAACGATCAGTGCTAGCACTTCCATTTGCAATGGCGGCACCGTAGCTTTTAGTAATACAGCAGATGCTTCTGGCGGATTTGGTAGCGGTGGTTTTACATACCAGTGGCAATCTAGCCCCGACAACTCAGCTTGGACCAATATCTCAGGGGCCATAAGTACCACCTACACAACACCTGCACTAACCACAACAACATATTACCGCCGTGTAGCCACCGACTGCCGGGGCACCTCAGCTCCAACAACTTCCTTAACGGTTACGGTCGTTCCTGATCCTATTGCCCCTACCCTAGCTGCTGCTTCACCAACTTCAGGAAGTAGCTTCTGTGTTGGACAAAGTTATTCTGCTACCTTCAACGCTGGAAGCCAAGGGCTTAGCTGTACGGATGAATATCGTATTTCAACCGACAATGGTGGCACTTGGGCAGCATACACACCTGGCGCAAGTCTAACAGCTTCCGTTGCAGGGACTTATCTTATCCAAGCTCGCCGTAATTGTATTGGTACTGCTTGCGATGGCAGTGCTGAAACGTATGCCACACTTGCAACTTGGACAGTTGTGGCCGACCCAATTGCACCAACCCTAGCCTCTGCAACGCCTAGCAATGGTTCAAGCGTTTGTGTTGGTCAAGGCTTGAGTGCTAGCTTTAACGCTGGTAGCCAAGGGCTTAGCTGCTCTGACGAATACCAATACTCGACTAACGGCGGTACTTCATGGCTATCATATACACCTGGCTCTACCATAAATACAACAACAGCAGGTACTTATATTATCCAAGGCCGTAGGAATTGTTCAGGTGCTTCCTGTGACGGTAGCGCCGAAACTTATGCTACTTTAGCCTCTTGGACTGTAGTGGCTGACCCCATAGCCCCTACCCTAGCCACTGCAACACCCGCCAACGGAACCAGTGTTTGTGTTGGTCAAAGCCTGAGTGCAACTTTCAATGCAGGTAGCCAAGGACTAAGTTGCGCCGATGAATATCAATACTCGCCAGATGGTGGTACAAGCTGGTTTAGCTACACACCTGGTGCTACCATTAGTACCAGCGCTCCAGGTAATTACGTCATTCAAGGCCGTAGGCTTTGCGCTGGCACTGCTTGCGATGGTACAGCCGAGAACTTTGCCAACCTCGTTTCATGGACGGTTGTTGCTGATCCTACAGCACCCGTTATCGCAGCCTCTCCCGCCGATGCTACCGTTTGTATCGGTGCTACTTTGACCTTGAGTAATATACCCGGCTCGGGTGGTACAGGATCTTGTACCGACGAGTATAGCTACTCCACCGATAACGGTGGCACTTGGTCAAGTTGGAGCACCAGTATTCCTAGCATCACGGCTGTGGCGGGTACAACCCTCATGAAAAGTCGCCGTAATTGCGCTGGCCTTGATTGTAACACCAACGAAAACCAAGTATCCTGGACTGTTGTTGCCGACCCAAGTATCGGCACCCAACCCAGCAGTGGAAGCATCTGCACCGGTGGCACCTACAGCATGAGCATCAGCGCTAGCGGTGGCTCTCCAAGCCTAGATTACCAATGGGAAAGTAGCCCCAACAACCTATCCTATACCCCAATTCTCGGGGCTAATAGTGCTTCATACACCACTCCAGCACTGAGCACCAATACTTATTACCGTTGTGTGGTTACCGCCGCTGGTCCGGGCTGTGGTGTAGCCATCAGTGATGCCATTTTGGTTACCGTTGTACCTGATCCTACTATTAGCATCACTGCCGACCAAACGCTTTGCGGTGGTGAAACATTTAGCCTAAATGCTAACTTGACCGGAGGTACTGCATGTACCATCAACTGGGAATCTAGCCCAAATAACGCTGCTTGGGCCTCTACTGGCCTAAGCGGTGCCAGTATAAGTACCTCTACCAGCGACGATACTTATTACCGTGCCGTAACGAGCTGCGGTTCTGGCTGCGATGTCGCTACATCAAACTCGGTGTTTATCGATGTGTTGAGCCCAAATGCTAACCTAGTGCTTACAGGCTCAGGTACTACCAGCGCAACAAACTTCTGCGATGTTGGTGTTTGGACATACTACCGCGACCAAGCTAGCCCCGATGACTTTATCTTTGCTATCAATTGGGCACCAGATGGTACTTTATCTGCCGCTAACGCCACTGCAAAAGCTGCCTCGACCCTAAGCATAACTTCAGGGCCGATGGTTTCTCAAACCACCACTAGCTACGGTACCTGGGTTATGGGCCGTTACTGGAACGTAAATGCCCCTGCTTTTGATGAGGCCGTAAATATTCGTTTCTATTACGATCCAGCCGAAAAAACCGCAGTTGAAAATGCCATGACAGCTTTCACCTCTGCCAGCAACAACGTCATAGACGAAGGCTTCTTGTGGTTCAAAACCGTGGCCGGAGCATATAATCCAGCCAATGTAAACTACAACGGTGTAGATGTAGGCAATACCATCGAGCTGACCGGCAGCCCTGGCACAGAAGGAGGTTTAACCTATGTTCAACTGGATGGATTAGCATCGTTCTCAGGCGGAACAGGCGCAACAGGCGTAGGAAAAGGCAATGCACTTCCTATAGATTTACTGTACTTTACCGGAGCTAAAAATGGTGATACCAACCGCCTGAACTGGGCTACGGCCAGCGAGGAAAACACCGCCTACTTTGAGGTTGAACGCAGTAAGGATGGCTTAAACTTTGAGGCTGTGGCTCGTGTTGCAGCCGCAGGCAACTCATCTACTACCTTGACCTACGTGGCAAACGATATGCAGCCGCTGAGTGGCATTAGCTACTACAGGCTCCGTACCGTTGACCTCGACAACAGCGAGGGTTTCAGCAATATCATCAGCCTGGAACGTGCCGTTAAAGGCACCGACCTCGTGGCCTTGTTCCCTAACCCCGCAAGTACGCAGATTACGTATCAACTGATGGCTGAAAGTGCTGACGAACTTACCGTGAAGGTTATCGACGCGCTTGGTCGTGTCAATAGTAGCCAGGTGGTACAGGTTAACGCCGGCCTAAACAGTCAAACACTCGAAATCAGTAAACTTAGTCCAGGACTTTACTATTTACAAATTACCTGCTGCGATGGCCAAACGATCACACAGAAATTCGTGAAAGATTAGCCTCAAAGCCCGACCTGAAAAGGTCGGGCTTTTTTTTCGCAGTTTTGCATATTTGAGATTTAGCTTTTTTTGAGTTTTCCTCATCCTCCAATCCCCATATTCTCAAATCCCCTCATCCTCACATCCTCAAATCCCCGAATCCTCAAATTTGTATATTTGCAAATAAGCCTTATCTTTATCCAGATTTTTTGGGCGCATCCCCAGCTTCGCTGGGGTCGCTCCGTTCCGGGCGCGGCATTCGCCTTGGTACCGCCTACGGCGGCACCGCCGCTCCCTACGGTCGCGTCGCCCTCCACGCAGCTTGCGCAATTGTTACACCCCATACAAGATATAGCTATGTCTAAAAGCGTTAAACTTATTGTCTTACTTTTCATGGCCAACCTTGTTGCCAACCTGAGCAATGCCCAAGTTGGTATCAATATTTTACAGCCAGATAGCAGCGCTATTTTACACCTCGAGTCAACCGATCGTGGTTTCTTGCCGCCTCGCTTAACCACGGCCCAACGCGATGCTATCAACAACCCTAAGCCGGGCTTATTGGTGTACAACACGCAAGATAGCTTGGTACAATACTACAATGGCGAGTGCTGGTTGAACGCCTGGCAACGCAATTGCGCAGATTGTGCCGTAGATTTTAGCCTAGCATCTTACACGGCTACCATTGACCGTATTTTTACCTTCCAGGCTCAAACAGAAGTGTATATTAACCAAGTTGCTGGCGACCCTACCAATATCGTGCTTTACATCTTCCCAGGGCTGCCACCAGGTATTACCGCTACCCTCGACAACTACGTGGTGAATGGCTCCGACACCCTGATGCTCACCGTTGATGTGAGTATCTTTACCCAACCTGGAACCTACCCTATCATCGTCTCAGCGGTATGTGGAAACACCACCGCTACGCAAGCCTTCGTGGTTACAGTGGAGCCTTGTATCATTGTAGATATCATCAGCAACCAAGTTAATTATAACCTTCAGGCCAACAATGGCTTACCAACGGCAACACCTATTTGCGTAGTGGCCACGGTGTACAACGGTGTTCAAATAACCAGTACCCAAAACAACGATGCCTTTACAACAGGTAACTTGCACCCACAATCACAGGTTGGTTTAATCAACGACGGTGCCTTGTTGGCCCGCGGTGGTAATGGTGCCTTTGGCGGTAACTTCTCGCAGTTTGGCAACCCGGGCGATCCCGGTATGGATGCCCTCAACCTAACCGTTGCAACAACCATCCAAAATACCGGCTATATTTACGGCGGTGGCGGCGGCGGCGGCTCGGTTGGTGTTGGTGTAAACATCCCCGTGGTAAACATTAACCTAGGCATTGGTGCAGGTGGAGGTGGCGGTGCTGCTTCTGGCCAGGGTGGCCAACAAAGCCTACCTATCCCAGTTTGGGCCAATGGCCAAAACGCCACAGGCGGCCTCAATGGTCAGGGTGGCGACGGTGGCTTGTTGAACTTTACTATACCTATTGGCTTCCCACCCGTGAACGTAAACGTAACGCCTAACGCCTACGGCGGCGATGGCGGCGGTTATGGTCAAGCAGGAAGTGGTGGTACATTATTTGTAAACGTGGTAGCACAGGTACAAATCCCGTTTATTGGTAACGTAACCGTGTTGAACATTAACTTACCCGACCCACCGCCTTCAAGTTTCCCAGCTGGAGGCGCCCCAGGCCATGCTATTCGCCGCAATGGTAACCCAGTAAATGGTGTATTGGACGGCAACTACCAAACAACTTTCATCAAAGGGGTAGTTGGGCCTTAAGCTTTAGACTATCCGCGTGAGTGGCCCGGAGGGCAGCCGCGTAGCGGCTGGTGCGAAGCACTAAGCGATTAGCGCACCCGGAGGGGCACGACCCGAATGACGGGCGCAACAAGTTGCGCCCTAGGCATGAGGGACACGCCCAAATCGAAGAAAAGATAAAATGATTAAGGATAAAACGACGCTGTTCCACCCTTTTTACTGTTTCAAAATTATTTAAACGAATATACATGCGCAGTTTAACGATAATGCTGTTTTGCTTGCTCGGCCAATGGGCTTTGGCCCAAGGTTTTGAAGGCCGTCTGGTTTGGGATGTCCAAACAGAAGGACAACCGAATTCAAAGGCTACTTGGCTGATTAAGAACCAATTGCTGAGCTTTGAGACTAATTTCTCTACAGAGCACGGCAACTTTACCATGCAGGTTGTTCCCAGTGTTTACACCGGTATGTTCAAGCTAACCACCACCGGAAATGATGGCGTGCAAAGCTATAAATTGCCCCTGTCTGCTATTCAAGGTAGCCTAGCGATTGGTTCGTACCAAGTGCAAAAGACCAATCTTGAGCCCGTTGACGGCCATCCAGTGGTCAAATACCTGTTTACGGATGCCGGCCGTACCGTTGAGGTGCTGGTAGCCACCGATATTCAAATTCCGCTTATCGTGTATGCGCCGTACTTTAAAACCGATTATGCCTTGCAGTATCTAGCCCGTGAAAATGTAAACGGCTTCCCGATTTCGCACAAAACCACTAATGCGCAAGGCCAAGTGATAGCAGAAGCCAAGCTCATGCAAATGTTCCCAGAAAAAATTGATGCTCAAGTATTTAACGTAGACTAAGGTTCCATAAAGATGAAGCTAGCTTTGATTACTTTTGGCCTGTTGCTCGGGCTACAGCTATCGGCCCAAACCCAAGATGAGGCCGTTACTTACACCAATGAAATATTGGCCCTAAAGTCAAATGCCGACGCTACCCATCAAAGTTTTACCGACTACCTCAACGATTTCGAACACTTTGATGCCGTGGAGGCGACCAATTTGCTCACCTCGTTTAGCCTAGATATTGTCTCCCTTGAAAATGCCCTGGCCTTGCAAGGTAGTTTTTACGACAATAGCACCTTGGCTAATGCCTTAGGCGCTTATTACCAGACTATCAGCGGTTTTGGAGCTGCTCAGTACCCTGAAATATTGGGCATTATGGCCAACATCAACCCTGCCGATGCCGAGCGGTTAAACTTCCTTTTTCAGGATGTAAAAAGTAAGTTGGAACAAGCCAATACAGCCTTCAAGAAAAGCTTGAAAGAGTTTGCCCTAGTGTATGATATTTCGATAGAAAATTAGAAACTAGCTAAACCAGCGTTCCACGATGGCCAACTCGGGATCACCAAAGGTATTGTGTTGATACTCGTTAGTCTTGCGGTTGTAAGTATAATCCTGTGCCAATGTCCTGAAGTTTTCAGCCACATAACGGATGCTCTCCAAGATAAACTGTAGCTCGTCCTCGCTCATGACAGGGTGTAAAGACAAGCGCACATAGCCGGGCTTGGCCGTTAAATCGCCGTGGTCTACACGATCAAACATAGACTTTGATGCCACCGGGTCAATCTCGAACAAATAATGCCCGTAAGTGCCCGCACAAAGGCATCCACCGCGTACCTGCACACCAAAGTGATCGTTGAGCAAGCGAACTGCTAGGTTAAAATGACATTCTTCAATGTAGAACGAAAGGACACTCAATCGTTCTGGGTGCTTGGTGTCAACTATGTGTAAATTAGGGATTTGCGACATGTAATCCCATGCCTTTTTCAAGATGTAGTGTTCTCTTTTGGCTATTTTGTCCATGCCCATTTGTTCTTTCAACTGTATGGCCAAGGCAGCCTTGATGGTTTGCAAAAATGGCGGTGTGCCTCCATCCTCGCGTACCTCTATATCGGCAATGTAGCTGTGCTCGCCCCATGGGTTGGTCCAGTTGACTGTACCACCGCCGGGATTATCGGGTACACGGTTATTGTACAAATGTTTGTTGAAAATCAAGATACCAGTAGCGCCAGGGCCACCCAAGAATTTATGCGGCGAGAAGAAAACGGCATCCAGGTAAGCCTCGGGATTGTGGGCGGGGTGCATGTCGATGGTAACGTAGGGGGCAGCGCAGGCAAAGTCGACGAAACAAAGGCCATCATGCTCATGCATGATTTTGGCAATCTCGTAATAAGGTGATTTAACGCCTGTTACGTTAGAAGCTGCTGTAACCGATGCAATTTTACGCCTGCGGTGCTCGTATTTTTCGAGTAAGGCCAGCAAGTTATTGAGGTCTACATCGCCGTTGGCATCGGGTTGAATAATTTCAACATCGGCGATGGTTTCAAGCCAAGAGGTTTGGTTACTGTGGTGCTCCATGTGCGTGATAAACACCACGGGTTTATCGGCCTCGGGGATATTAACCACATCGCGGAAATTCTCGGGCAGGCGCAGGTTCAGGATGCGCTGAAACTTATTGATAACCCCTGTCATACCACTGTAGGCCGAGATGAGCACGTCATCTTTTGATGCGTTTACATGCGCCTTGATGATTTGCTGGGCACGGTGGTAGGCATAGGTCATGGTTTTACCCGTGGTGGAGGTTTCAGTATGCGTATTGGCCACGAAAGGACCAAAATCGTACACCAGTTTTTCCTCGATGGGGCCATATAAACGGCCGCTGGCAATCCAGTCGGCATATACAATTTTTTTCTCGCCGTAAGGTCCCATGAAGGTTTTATCCAAGCCCACCACGTGTGGCCTAAATTGGGCAAACCATTGACTTAAGTTGCTATCGTTATCCACGATAACGGCTTCTGGGGCGTACTGATTCATAGTATACAAGGGTTAGGTCTGCAAAGTTAAGTTTTGTTTGTCAGGATTTAAATTAGTTCTTATATTTTTGTGTTCAAATTAGCACAACATGGATAAAGTACGCATAGATAAATGGCTTTGGTCGGTCAGGATTTTCAAGACCCGGACCTTGGCTTCAGATGCTTGCAAGGCAGGTAAGGTCAAACTTGGTGGTGATAACTTGAAGGCCTCCTACATGGTCAAGGTTGGTGAAACCATCTTGGTCAAGAAAGAAGGTTTTAATTTTACCTACAAGGTGCTTAGCCTCATCGAGAAAAGGGTTGGAGCGCCTATTGCCATCACTTGCTATGAAAACCTAACGCCTGAATCAGAACTCAAAAAGTACGAGGCCTGGTTCCTCGACGGTGCCCAAGCGGAGTTCCGCGAGCGAGGTGCTGGCCGACCGACCAAACGCGACAGGAGGGATATTGATAAATACAAAGAGAGTTAAGAGAGCAGAGGGCTGAGAGCAGAGTAGAGAGATGGGGGCAAAGAGTAGCGTTCTAGCCCCCAGTGAGCAAAGCTCGCCAACCCCCGCTACCAACGGTCGCGCAGCGGCCAGTGCAGTGGAGGGGGTCGCTGCGAAGCAGCGGGGGGAGGCACAAAATAGAGCTGAGAGCAGAGAAGATATTAAGCAGCATACTAATCAACAATCCATAATCAATAATCCATAATTAATATGATTTATCAGTCCTGGGTGGCCCGCGAACAAGCGGATAAAAGCACCACATACCAAATAGAAACCCTTGATACACAAGACTTACCACAAGGTGAAGTACTAGTATCTGTAAAATACGCTGGTTTAAACTACAAAGATGCCTTATCGTTTACCGGCAACCGAGGCGTAACCCGTAAATACCCGCACACCCCCGGTATTGATGCAGCGGGCATCGTGGCGGAGAGTAGCGATGCGCGTTTCAAACCGGGCGATGCAGTCATCGTGACGAGCTACGACCTAGGCATGAACACCCCCGGCGGTTTTGGGGCTTATATTCGAGTGCCTGCCGCATGGGTCATCCCCCTACCCGATGGCATGAGCTTGGAGGCCAGTATGGCCTTGGGTACAGCAGGGTTAACGGCTGGTATAGCCATTCATAAAATGACGCAATGTGGCCAAAACCCGAGCATGGGACCAGTTTTAGTGACCGGTGCTAGCGGTGGTGTAGGCAGCATGTCGGTGGCTATTTTGGCAAAATTAGGCTATGAAGTTATTGCCTCTACGGGCAAACAGCCCGACTTTCTGCTGAGCATCGGTGCCAAGCAAGTGGTTGACCGCGCCTTTGCCAACGATGGCAGTGGCAAGCCCTTGCTCAAGCCCATGTGGGCCGGCGCTATTGACACGGTTGGCGATAATACCTTGGCCACCTGTCTGAAAGGCTGTGGCCGAAATGGTTGCGTAGCTACAACTGGGTTAGTGGCTAGTCCGAACCTGCAAACCACGGTGTTCCCTTTTATCTTGAATGGTGTGAACTTGTTGGGGGTTGAGTCGGCTGAATTCCCGATGCCGCTGCGCCAACAAATATGGACAAACCTAGCCCAGGCTTGGATGCCTACCATGCTCAGCGATATGTACCAAACCTGTAGCCTAGCCGATTTAGGTCGCTTTATCCCCGAGATTTTGGCGGGCAAGGTTCAAGGCCGCGTGGTGGTGGATTATGGATTGTAGGTTTAGCAATTTTGAGTTTTGGGAATTTTGCGGTTTTCGTTTGGGGGGCGTAGCTTAATCCCTCACTCGTTTCCTCAATTATTTATTTATTCTATTTGGGCGTTGCGCCGCATGCGCGTCGCCGGCGTGCTACGCGCTCCCTATTCGGTCGGCCCTTCGGGCTGGCCGCGATGCGGCCACGCTACGCATGCCTAACGCACCGCCGCCTTTGAAGGCGGCGGGAGACGAGGCATGGCCTATCCGTTTCGGCAAGAAACTGGTCGAAAGCGTTGGGGTAATTTTCCCTTACAAATTGGCTAAAATATGTCTTGTAGCTGTCCATCTGGTTGTTTAGGGATTGCGGGCGGAGGTAGTTGTACAATTTTTTGACCATTTGCCCCTCAAAAAAACGGAAAATCAGCGCAAATGCTTGACATAAGTGTAAGCTATGTTGATAGTTTTATTTAATGCCACTCTGCTCAATAAGAAATATTATGTTTGCTCCACACAAATTCAATCCATACCTTGTCATTTCATCGTCAACCGTTTGACGAATCTGCCCTTGTCCGTGTCCTCCGAGTTTGTTTCGAATTGTCGGGATTCCACTTTCTAGAAGACTTTGTAGAGATGTAAATTGGTTTTGTGTAAAAGTCGGTACCAACTGATTTTGAAAACAAATTTGTATCAACTTTTTTGCAGTATCTGTTTCATTATACGCCCAACCTTTTTCTTTGCATATTACTTTCATTGTACTTTCAAATGCTTTTAAACATTCTGTCAAGCACTCCTTGTTTCTTCCATGTCTATAATGTTCATGAGCTTTTAAATATTCTTCATTTGCTCCTTCAAACTTATTATTCCATAATAACGCAATGACCGGTTTTGTAATTTCTGTATGCATATATGTAGAGTCCACTCGAATTATTTCACCACCGTCAAAAGAAAACCCGATTCCATTTTCCTTGAATCTTTCATTCAATTCTGCAATAGCATCGTCAGGCTCAACTTTCACATCCACGTGATCTGTATATGCTTCAAATCTTTCCTTTAAACTTCCGGATATAAATTTAAATATAAGTTCAATTATGTCAAAAAATTCCTCCGTTTTAGGTGTCTGAAGGATAAAGTTAAAAACTTTCAGTTTACTACTTTGATTATATCCATCTCCAAGTGAGAATTTACCATACTCACGACATAAAACATCATGAAACAGTTTGTACATATTTTCTGATAGTTCCTGGTTGTCGATATCCTTACCTATTGCATCACCTATTATATGAACAATTTGAATTCTGAGTTTCTGCGGTATTTCATCGTAGGTGTAAACGTCAGGGACTTCACCTTTTAATCTTTTTTGTCTTTTTGAATAAAGGTCAACTATTGCCATTGTATAATTAGTATTGGTTGTAAATTAAGTATCATATTCTGTAGTGGCATTGAAGCTATGCATTTTGAAGCCCAAAACTGTCAATTCGTGACAAAAATCGTTGTAAGTTAGAATTTTATAATTAACTATTTAGCTTTTATAGAGGGCAAACAGCTGAAACCAGTTGGCGCTATATTATTCCACATATTTCAAAAGCTCTCTAATTAGCCTGAATACAGTCGTTGATGATTCCTCTTTAGCAGGATTTGAATGGTCCAAATTATTGAAATTTCTTTCAGCTCTAGCTATTGCAAGTTCAACTCTTTTTCTGCCCGTTTTGTAGTCTACGCCATCAAGCAGTTCAAAAAAATTTTCATCAATTAATTTACTCCCTTTGCCATCGTAAAGTAAATTGAAAGGTTTAAGGTGTTCGTTGATTTTATCATTGTAGCTATCTCTATGCATTCCTCCACCTTGATGGTCATTAAAGTGTAATATGAGCCAATATTCAAACGCTTGATTTGAATAGGCTACTCCAAAATTGTTGGCTTCTGCAATTTGGATTGCAGAATTAAAATCATTGTCATTGAAATCGTCTTTGTCAAACACACACCAAACTTGGTCGTAATTTCCTTGATGAGCTAATGCGATGGCTCTATTCACCAAAGATAATGTATTATAACCTTCTCCAACAGATTTAACTTTTGCGGAAGTACTTCTAAATTGGTTGAAATAAGAGGGTTCGGTATTTTCTCCTTCACAAACAATAAGTATGTAAGGTTTTTCTGTTAACGCTGCAAGAGGTCTTTCTAGACTAGGCTCTTTTCTTCTTTGAGCTTTTAACTGTTCAAGGTGTTTTTGCCTAGCTGCTTTTTGTTCAGTTTTTTTGTCCTTCATTTTCATTTTCTGACAAGAAAAATTTCAGGTTATCAAAAAAGCCAAGGAATGGAACTGCACCATATTTTCCCTTGATATAGTTTTCTTCAAAAGGCTCTGTTTTTCTTACCTCATCCGATTTAAAGTCAGCTAAGGAATAAAGTTTTGCTTCTCCGTATTTATTTTTGTTGGTAAACCAAATTTGGTCTCTTCTGAATAGACCTGAACTTAATAAATTTGTGTCGTGAGTATTAAAAATCAATTGAGCATTCTTCTTATTAAACTCTTTAGAATTAAAAAGAGAAACGATTTTACAAACCAAATTTGGGTGAAGTTTTGAGTCTAATTCATCAACTACTAAAGTGTAACCGTTCTCAATCACATCCAGAATTGGTCCTGTAAGAGCGAAAAACTTTCTTGTTCCTGACGATTCATCATCTTCTAATGAAAAACTAATATTTCCTACTGCTTTAAAGTCTTCATTATATTTTTTATGCTTTGTCAATACGTCAGATACATATTCCTTCTTTTCTTCCCGTACTTCTCTAATTAACTTATCCTTGAGCTCTTTGGGCATCCCATTTGGAAGACTTTCAATGTCAAGTTTTTGTAGTTCGATATCTTGAATCCCTAAATCAGCAGCTTTCAATAATTCAAGAATTTTTGCTTTGTGTTTAGGATCTACGGTTTTACGCAAAGTAAACCCTTGGTAGCCTGACTCTTTTAATCCTGACAAGGTTTTAAGTCTTTTGAACCAATCTAAAACATTGATAGCAGTCTTTTCATTGAATTGAGCTGCTACAGAAATTAATAACGCATTATCTCGAACAAGACCTTCCTTCACAACAATATTACCCTTGGTAAAACTACGTTCGTGAGTACTAAATGTGTTACCTTCCCTATAAAACAATTCTACTTCTTTTGTTTTAGGTTTATGATAGAGCCACTCAGATACAATTCTATCAGTTGTTGCTTCAAAGCCATAACGGTAAAGCACATCTTTGTGAACGAAAATGATTTCAAACTCAGATGGTTCGTTTTCTGTCTGTGTACTTAGTTTAAAAGGCTCAACTTCAATAGTCTCACCTTCTTGGCTATCCTTTGAACTGTTGATTGCGAAATATCGCATAAATACAAACGCCTCAAGCAACTTGCTTTTTCCACTTGCGTTTGCACCATAGATAACTGCACTTTTGAGAAATCTTAGTCCAAAGTTTTGGTTGATTACAATGTTCTCGTGCTCTCTAGTATCTTTGTCATAGTTAGAAGCGATAAGGCTCAAAGTCACTTTGTCCTTAAATGTTCTAAAGTTTTTTATTGAGAATTGCAGAAGCATCTTTTAGTTTGTTTTTGATTAAACATGAACAAAAGTAAGGTTTATTTTAAATATATCAACAAAATAAATAGCATTTTAGTTTATTTTAATTCGCAAAACTCGTCTATTCTGATAATTTACGATTATATCTAAAGCCTACACCGCTTGGCGGAGTTATGCAAATGTGCGCAAAACGTATTTTTTAGGTTTTATGAGCAGTGTGTCAAAAACACATGCACTTCACAAATTACATTCACAAAGATAAAAAACAAATGCGAGGATGTGAGGATATGAGGATTTGTAGGGGCGACCCTTGTGGTCGCCCAATTAAGCAAAAGAACTCCCCATTTTCTGAAGACTTCCTATAAAAAAACTGTATAGCCTACCTCCGCAACGCAAGGTCAATATTCAAACAAGCCATGATTATTACATAAAAGCATTTATACAGGTGTAAAATATTCCAAATCGAATAAAGTATACCAAAACTGCATAAAGTATAACCAGTTTAATACACTGGTTGTCAGATACTAAAACTCGAAAAATTATCAAAACACTTGGGCATATTGGCCCGCTTGCGTAACTTTGACAACGAAATAGTAAAACAATTAACCGATATGCCACTTTACATCAACCCCGAAGAAGACATGCTATACCAGAAAGGTATGCAGGTAGGTGAACTCATTGGCCTGGATAAAGGTATTGAACAAGGCATTGAACAAGGCATTGAACAAGGTGCTGATTTATTTTTGGAAGCCGTGCGTTTGTGCAGAGCGGGTTTATCGTTGGACAATATTGCCATTCAGCTGGATGTAAGCCTGCCCGTTGTTGAACAATGGATTCAAAAAGCAAAAGACAACGGTTTAATCTAGGGTTATGAAGATGTGAGGATTTGAGGATATGTGGATGTGGGGATGTGAGGATATGTGGATCTGAGCATGTGAGGATTCGTAGGGGCGCACCTATGTGTGCGCCTAATACATGTACAACAGAACACTACTCGGCCTAGCGATGTGGAGGGCGGCCGAAGGCCGTACCGCAGGGGCGTATGCCCCAAGGTATGAGCGAACCCCGAAGGGCACCGTAAAGGAGCAAAGCGACTGCACGAATAGCGAACCCGTAGCGTAGCGCCGACGCAACGCGGCGGAGGCCCCAAAAAAAATCCCCACTCTCCGAGAAAAGTGGGGATTGATGTTGAACGTTAAGCTCAGTTAAGCTTTACTGTTTCAAGACTTTCAGTGTTTTGTCGCCCAATTGGATGTAGTAAACACCAGCTGGGTATTGGCTAAAATCAACGCGGTTATCCGTAGGTTCAATAACCGATGCGGCAACAATCTCGCCCCTTGAACTCAAGATACGGATTGGCGTGGCCGATTGAAGGCCGTCAATGCTTACAGTACCTTTGGTTGGGTTAGGGTAAACCACGAGGCCTGCACCAAAGCCAGTTTCTGTAACGCCAACAGTGGTAATTACAGTACAGGCAGAGGTATCAACACAGCCATTTTGGGTCAATTGAACGGCATAACTACCATTGGCAGTTGCCGTGAATTGGGCACTGGTTTGACCAGAGATTACAGCAAAGTTGTTGTTACAATCCAACCATTGGTAAGTCGCATTGGTATTGTTTGCCGTAATGGTCTCTCCAACGTTTGTAACCGACACATCAGCCACACTGTTGATGGTCAGGTTCAAGGTAACAACGCTATCACAACCATTGGCAGCGCCACCAACAACGGTGAAGGTAGCCGTATTATTATTGGCGGTGTAGGTGTTGCCGTCAATCCAAGTCAATGAACCACAGGCTGTTCTAGTATCAGTACCAGCCGTAGGGTTATTGATGGTCAGGTTCAAGGTAACAACGCTATCACAACCATTGGCAGCACCGCCAACAACGGTGAAGGTAGCCGTATTATTATTGGCGGTGTAGGTGTTGCCGTCAATCCAAGTCAATGAACCACAGGCTGTTCTAGTATCAGTACCAGCCGTAGGGTTATTGATGGTCAGGTTCAAGGTTACTATACTATCGCAACCACTGAAAGAGCCAGCCAGGTATGTGAAAGTAGCTGTATTATTACTGGCGGTGTAGGTATTTCCGTCGATCCAGGTCAATGAATTACAAGCTGTTCTGGTGTCGGTTGATGATGCAAAAGGATTAATGGTCAGGTCCAGGGTAACCAAACTATCGCAACCATTGGAAGCGCCCCCAACGATAGTGAAGGTAGCCGTATTATTGTTGGCCGTGTAGGTGTTACCGTCAATCCAAGTCAATGAATTACAGGCCGCTCTAGTGTCAGTACCTGATGCTAAAAAGACATTGATGTTTTGCACGTTGCTGCTCAGCGCGCAAGTACCGTTGGCAATGTTTACATTAAAGGTCATGTCGGCGGTTAAGGGCGCGGTAGTATAGCTTGCGGTGGCACCGTTTTGCACACTTGAACCGTTTACAAAGAACTCATAGTTTGTGTATCCAGCAATTGGGGTGATATCTAGCGCTGAATTCAGGCAAACCACGCCAGCATTTGAGGAGTTATCTACATCAAAGCTACCGAAAGTAAGCGCAGCTTCAATCATCATGTAACCTAAAGTTGAGCCAAGCGGTGATGTTCCTCCACCAAACAAATTGAAGGTTGCTGCAGCATTGGGATCAACGTAAGAATTATTTTGGTTGGCAAATGGGAAATATCCAGTTACGGTATTAGCCGTTTGGCGGAACCCTACATAAATGGTATCCCCTGAAACGTCGATGTTGCCATTGAGGAAATCAAAGTTTTGCTTGGTACCAAGCATACCAGCAGTGATGGTAATAAGGGCAGTTGAGTCAATGATAGTCCCGCTACCGTCCATCAAAATACCTTTAAGCGTATTCCCTGCATTATTAGCCGCAGTTGGGAAGTAATTTGATACACTCCTCACATAGGTTTCGATACCTGTAGGAATTACATGGCGCACTGCAATTAAACCCGCTCCTGTATTGAAACCAACGCCTCCGGAAGCAACGGGGGATTGGGCATAGCCAATGGTATCGCACTGCACTTGCTGTGTAAAGGTCCGGGAGTTATTGGTATTATTTTCATCCGCAGGAATGGTAACGGTAATGGTTTGTGCTCCTAGTGAAATGGTTGGCACATTGTTGAACAGTAGCGTGTATGTTCCTCCCGAGGTAATCGAAGGGATCGTTTGCGTTACGGTATAGGGGTTAGCTCCAGTTACCGATAGTGTCACTGGAACGTTCGACAAATCGCCTTGAGAGGTATTCGAAATGATCGAGGTAACCGTTTGTGCTTGGCTGATGGTATTGTTGAAAATACCTTTTTCGCCTGCTATACCCGTAACATTCAACTCGTTCACAAAGGGGTTCGTGAACGTAAAACGAAAATTGGGCCTGAAAGCCGAAGTCGCACTCAACGTAGCTGGTGGTGTTGTTGTGGCACTCACTTGGCCTTTCCAGCCTCCTGCAAGCACACTGTTGGCGAAATAAACTGCACCCGTGGTGGTAAAGCTCGTGCCTAAATAATCATAAGCCACATACAAAGATCCACCTGTGTATACGAATGGCGTGGTCAAGGTCAAATCTACGTTCCCAGCCGCAGCAGGAATGGCGTAACTACCATTGTAAACGCTAGTCATGGTCGAAATTGTAGTTGTCCAAGTGGTTGACTTGAGATTGGTTACATCCGCTGTATTCTCGAGGTAAAACTGAATGTTACCAGCTGCTGGGCCCGGTGTTGCACCTGCAGATAAAACGAAGCCTAACTTAGTCAGGGGCGTTCCAACTGGAATAGCAGAAAGCTCTGCTGCGGTGACAATAATAACGCCCCGCATTGTGGTATGGGCGGTTGTTCCGTTCGGAGCACGTAATCCCGTCGTGGAAGCGCCTGTTGGCGCGGTAATGGTTAGTTCTGCTTGTGCAAAACCTGAAACGGCAGCTAATAGCAGCGCCATAATCATGAGTAAATTTTTCATCATATTAGATTTGGTTTAAGTTCAAAGATAATACTTTTTTAACTATGAACTATGAACAATGAATAATGAACTTTGTGTGCCAAATTTAGCCGTTTTAGCCCTTGGCTATTTTTACCAATCAAGCTAAAGTAATTTCATCACTTGTTCATTTCATCTTTTTTTCTTTTTTGGGCGTTGCGGCCTACGGCCGCCGCTGTCTTTCGGGGTTCGCTGCGCTCCGTGCTACGCACCGCGGCTGTCGCCGCGCCCTACAGCCAGCTAACGCAGAACAGGCAAAGCAATTCGCCCAATTAAACCTCAACAGAACACTAATCGGCCTAGCAGCTTGGAGGGCAGCGCCTTAGGCGCTGGTGCGAAGCACGGAGCACCGCGAACCCCGGAAAGCTGCGCCGCCGCAACGCGGCGGAGGCCCCAAATATGAAATATGAACTATGAACGATGAACGATGAAACATGAGCCATGAATGCAACTAAAAATTAACAATTAATAATTAATAATTAACAATTAAAAAAGCGCCTCACCCATTGTTGGATAAGACGCCGTTAGAAAGGGGTAAGAAGAAAAGTAAATTAGTTGGCCAATAGTAGCTATAAAGTACCACGGCGGGCTTGCTCGGCCTCGATACTTTCAAACAAGGCTTTGAAATTGCCCTTGCCGAATGATTTGGCGCCCTTGCGCTGGATAATCTCGAAGAACAAGGTCGGGCGGTCCTCAACAGGTTTGGTGAAGATTTGCAACAAGTAGCCTTCCTCGTCGCGGTCAACCATGATACCGAGTGATTTCAACACGGCTAGGTCTTCCTCGATGATGCCTACACGGTCCGAAACGGTGTCGTAGTATGCGCCCGGTACATGCAAGAACTCCACGCCGCGTTGGCGCATTTCTGTGATGGAATGTACAATATCATCCGTGGCGATAGCAATGTGCTGACAGCCAGGGCCACCGTAAAAGTCGAGGTATTCTTCAATCTGCGATTTTTTCAAACCATGTGCCGGCTCGTTGATCGGGAATTTGATGCGGCCATTACCGTTAGTCATCACTTTACTCATCAACGCGGTGTACTGGGTCGAAATATCTTTGTCGTCAAAGGTAACGAGGTTGGCAAAACCCATTACATTTTCGTAGAAATGAGCCCATTCGTTCATCTCGCCGAGGCTAACGTTACCCACCATGTGGTCGATGTACTTGAAGCCGCATGAACTCGGGTTGTAATCCGATGTCCAAGCCTCAAAACCAGGCATGAACACACCTTTGTAGTTTTTGCGCTCGATGAACATGTGGATGGTATCACCGTAGGTGTGGATGCCCGAACGTACGATTTCGCCGTGTTCATCATGCATGGTTTGTGGCGCCATGAACGATTTTGCACCACGCATGGTAGTTTCTTCGTAGGCTTGAACGGCATCGTCAACCCAAAGAGCGATTACTTTAACGCCATCGCCGTGCTTGGCGATATGCGCGCTGATCTCGTTGTTGCCGTGCATAGGCGTGGTCAAGACCAAGCGGATTTTATCCTGCACCAACACGTAAGAGGTAGCCTCGCGGTTGCCAGTTTCTAGTCCGCTATACGCCAACGACTGGAAGCCAAAAGCTGTTTTATAATAATGTGCTGCTTGCTTGGCATTACCTACGTAAAGTTCTACATAGTCGGTGCCGTTTATCGGGAGGAAATCTTGCGCTTTTTCAAAGATTTTCTCGCCAGAGTAACTGTAATTTTGAACGGAGGTTAAGTCTGGAGTAAGCATTTTTTTTAGGTTTTAGGTTACAGGGATTAGGGATTAGCAGGGAAGGGTTTAGGTCTCGCAGAGGCTTATAAACTATGGCATTCTAACACCTAATACCTAATACCTAATACCTAATACCTAATCCCTAAATTTTACTTATTCGGCTCCACGTAAATGCCACGTTCCACGTAGCTATCAATAGCACGTTCGATGGCAGGGAGGCTCTCGAAAAGTTGTTGATAAGAATCGATGACAAAATACGATTCCTGGTATTTTTCCTTGATGTAAGGCGTTTCCAGGATACGGTCCACGTCGAAAGGCAGGTGTGTGGCTTTATCGCTCACGCTGAACTTCGATTCGCCCGGCGAGGATAAAATACCCGCACCGTAAATGCGCAACTCACCGTTTTCGCGGATTAAGCCAAACTCAACCGTAAACCAGTAAATACGCGACACCAGCTCAACGGCCGATTCATTCTCGATGTATTTCAGGCCAATACGACTGATACCTTCTAGGTAATCGCAGAAAAAGCGTTCGCTTAGCAGCGGTACATGACCAAACACATCGTGGAACATGTCGGGCTCTGGCAGGTAGTCAAACTCGCTTAGCTTGCGCAACCAGGTGGTCACCGGGAATTCCTTGTTCGACAAGTGCGTGAAAAATGGTTTGTTACTCACATAACCCGGCACCACGTACAGTTTCCAGCCCGTGATGTTGGCCAACTCCTCGTTTACCACGTCAAAGCGGGGCACCTCGGTTGGTTGGAACTTCACCTTGCGGGTGCCATCCAGGAAGGCTTGGGTGGCGAGGCTAGGCAATGAGCGCATTTGCTCGTCATACAGCAATGACCAAACCTTGTGGTCATCTGCTGTGTATTTATCGTATTCTTGTATCATGTTGGGGCAAGTTTTTTAGAGTATGTTTGGATTTTGGGTTTCGATCATCCGAAAAGAGCTGTTTTTCGCCGGAAGCTAAAGTTCAAACATACGCTTAGACAAGGGCCTCGGCCATTTGCCATGATTTGTAATATTCAGGAATCTCGATGCCCAAGGCTGCCTTGGTAATTTTCACGGGGCGGAAAGGGTCAATCATCACCGCCAGCTCGTTGGTTTCTTTTTTACCGATACTCCGCTCGATAGCACCAGGATGTGGACCATGCGGCAAACCACCAGGGTGTAAGGTAATTTGGCCTTGCTTGATGTTGTTGCGGCTCATGAAATCACCGGCCACGTAGTACAGCAGTTCATCGCTGTCGATATTGCTGTGGTGGTAAGGCGCTGGAATGGCATTGGGATGATAATCGTACAACCTGGGCACAAACGAGCAGATCACGAAGTTATGGCCTTGGAAATGCTGGTGAATGGGCGGCGGCATGTGGATACGGCCTGTAATCGGCTCAAAGTTGAAAATCGACATTGCGTAAGGGTAGCTACAACCGTCGTAACCGACCACATCGAAGGGGTGCGTGCCGTAGATATATGGATAAATCAGGCCACGTTTCTTGATGTTGATCAGGAATTCGCCTGTTTCATCGTGTGTTTCAAGCTCGTAAGGTACCTTCACGTCGCGCTCGCAGAAAGGCGAGTTTTCCATGAACTGGCCGTATTGGTTGCGGTAACGCGTAGGCGTTTCGATGGGGCTAAACGACTCCACGATGAGCAGTTTATTATCTGTATCGTCAAAGTGGATTTGATAAATAGTACCACGGGGAATCACAATGTAATCACCGTATTCAAAATCAATTTTGCCATACATGGTGCGGAGCGTCCCCGAGCCACGGTGCACAAAAAGAAGCTCGTCGGCATCGGCATTTTTGAAAAAGTAATCGGTGTTGCCGTAGCGCGGGCAAGCCACGCCAATCTGCATATCATCGTTCACGAACAGCACGGTGCGACTCTTAATGTAATCATCTTGCGGGGCCACGTCGAAGCTCAGGAAGCTGCGATTGTAAAGGTTATCCTCGATAGCAATTTCGGGGCGAACGCTGTACGGCTGGGCAAACTCCTTCACGATGGTAGGTGGGTAAAGGTGGTAAACCAGCGATGAAACGCCAGAAAAGCCTTCGGTCCCGAACAATTCCTCGTGGTAGAGCTCGCCATTAGGCTGCCTGAAAACAACATGTCGTTTGGCGGGGATTAATCCAACTTGACGGTAAAATGGCATATAATTCAGTTTTCGGTTAGTAAGCAACGATGCAAAATTAACCGCCCACTCTGCCGAAAACTGTGATGCGCATCACAGTCGAAATTTTTAACTAAAATTTTTAAAATGACCTGTTTAAATTTGGCCAATATTAGATCTTCCTCTGTTTTTCCAAACTAAACGGATATGATCAGCTTAAGGCAGTTTTTCATCAGCACATCAGCATATCAATCATTAGCACATTAATTTGGGCGCTTCCCCTCGCCCAAGGCTCGGGGCCGCTCCCCTACGGGGTTCGCTACTCGCTCCGTGCTACGCACCGCCCGCTAGCGCGGGCGCCCTCCGGGCAGCTAGCGCATAAAACGGCGGTGAAACCGCCGTTTTTAACGATGAACAATGAACGATGAACTATGAACTATGAACGATGAACAATGAATGAAAAAAAACAACTCCTAACTCATAACTCCTAACTCATCACTAAAATACATATATTTGCAGGCTAACAACAACCTTAAATAGATTTCCCCAACATGAGAAAATGCTTACCCCTATTGATGCTGCTTTTAGGCATCGCTGCGCCTGCTTTGGCCCAAAAATCAGCGCAATTCATCAAACAAATTGAAGAAAAACCTACTCGCTTTTTCTTGCGCCCCATCACCAACCACTATATCCGCGACTTTGAAAACGACTTCGACAACTCGGCATACATGGATATTGAAATTAAAGGCGATGTAATTACCCTAACCGTAATGGCCTTGGTAGAGGAAGAAGGTGGTTACTTACAAAGTAGCTCGGTGCACGGCGACGATTTCAGTATACACCATACCTACATAAAAGTATTAGGCGATGTTTACATTAGCCAAGATGATTTGAACAACAATACTTCAGGTATTTATACCAATACCTTGACACACATCTTGTATAACCCAGCCAAAGGGGTTTATTACCACCGCTACGAATCGCCTAATAACCGAGGTGAAGACGCATTCGCCCCGACTAAAACCAAGTCGAAAGAGAAAATCAATGCCTACGAGTTGACCAAAGGTTACGAAAAACAATACGAGGATGCCGTGGCCTTTTACAACGCTGAAGTGCCCAAACGCCTGACGGCAGCCTTGATGGCTAAACCCGACAATGGCATGAGCACCGATTTTCACAAAGCCAACGCCAATAAAATCTTGTTTGGCAACAACATCACCACTGCTAACGCCATGCAGGCTACAACCTATAAAAGCAGCTTTACCGTTGACGAGCCCGTGATGATGACCATCTTTGCAGATAAAGGCTTCAACAAGTTTATCGACCGCAGCGAATCAGATCCAGAAAAAATGGAAAACCTGAACCGCGACGGCGAAAGTGTATTCTTACTCAATGCAAAGTTCTCCAATGGCAAATCGGTATCCCGTACCATGTATGTAGCACACCCAGAAGGCCAACGCTTAACTTTCGACATTAAGGACCTGGTATTGGGTAAAGGTAAATCAACTGGCTCAAACGATAACCTCTGGATCAAGGACAAGGCAAATCTCGACAACCTAAGCAGCGATGTTACCGTGACCGTTGAAGTGGTAAACTTCAAAGATGAGCAAAACCTGGTAGCCCAAGGCACTTTTACCTACAGCCCTAAAGCTGGTGCCGTTATGCCTTACGGTAAAACTTGTAGCCTCGGCGACAATGTCAAAATAGCCAACATTGACAAATTAAAAGCAGCCTTGGCGACCAACTTCAAAAAAGCCTTGGCCAACAAGGCTGAAACCAAAGGCTACACACTCGTAGAGTTGACTATAACTACCGACTGGCAAGAAACCAACGAGTTGGCTTACCCCTTCGTTGTGGTGAATTTTATCTTGAAAGACCAAGCCGGTAAATGCTACTCGGGCAACGACCGTTACCTTTGGTTGGATGATAAAATGCCCGCCGAACAAGCTGGTTACTTCTTCTACGCTGAATCAAAACACAGCAGCATCTTAACGGATTTGTACCCGTACTGCGATTGTAAATAAGGTGCTAGGTTATAGGGATTAGGTTTTAGGAAGCTGGTTGTTTAAAAGCCCTGAAGCCTAATCCCTTGGCCGAGCTGCCATGCAACACATACCTCGCCTTCCGCCGCCTAAAAGGCGGCGTTGCGTTAGCTGGCTGTAGGGCGGGGCGAAGCCCCGGTGCGTAGCACGGAGCGCCAGCGAACCCCGGAAGACAGCGGCGACGCGTATGCGGCGCAACGCCCAAATCAAAATATAGCTTAGGAAAACTAAATTTTAAGGCTATAATTTGCAAATTCAATTCAAAGCCTTAGCTTTGCACCCACACAACGAGTTATGCCGAACCAAGCCATCATACAGATTATTATTATTCCTCAGGATAGACGCCATCTGTGAGCTTATTTTTGCATGCCCAAAAAGCCCTCGCGGATAGTATCCACGAGGGCTTTTTGATTGTACCCAAGCTTTCAACGTATTAATTTTCAACTCTTTAGCACATATTGTATGTACCCACAGCCGAAACAACTCAACTTACCTGAAATCGACCAGCAAATCCTCGACTTTTGGCAACGCCAAAATATTTTCGAGAAGAGTATTAGCGAAAGGGCTAACGGTCAGAGTTTTGTGTTTTACGAAGGTCCTCCTTCTGCCAACGGTATGCCCGGTATTCACCACGTGATGGGCCGTACCGTGAAGGATAGCTTTTGCCGCTACCACACCATGAAGGGCAAACAGGTGAAACGCAAGGCCGGCTGGGATACACATGGCTTGCCTATCGAGCTGAAAGTTGAATCGGAACTGGGCATCACCAAGGAAGATATCGGCAAGAAAATCTCGGTGGACGAATATAACCGCCAGTGCCGCGAAACCGTGATGCGCTTTAAAGACCGCTGGGATAAATTGACCGTTGATATGGGCTACTGGGTTGACCTGGATAACCCTTATATTACGTTTGACAACAACTACATCGAGTCGGTTTGGTGGCTTTTGGGTGAGCTGTACAAGAAAAACCTGATGTACAAAGGCTACACCATCCAGCCATACTCACCTGCTGCCGGTACTGGTTTGAGCTCGCACGAGTTGAACCTACCCGGTTGCTACCGTTCCGTGAAAGATACCTCGGCTGTGGCTATGTTCAAAGTGCTACACAACGACTTATCGGCAGCTTTCTTCGCCCATGCCAACGAAGACCTCCGCATTTTGGCTTGGACCACCACACCTTGGACCTTGCCATCAAACACGGCCTTGGCCATGGGAGCCAATATCGAGTACCTGAAACTAGAAACCTTTAACCCTTATACCGCCGAGCCTGTATCGGTGGTATTGGCAGAGGCACTCTTGGGCTCATACTTCAAACCCGAAGGTGAAAGCGCCGAAATGCGCTACGAGAAAACCGACAAACTACTGCCTTGGCGCAAAGTTGGCTCGTGGAAAGGCAAAGCCTTTGACGGCTTGCGCTACGAACAACTTTTACCATATGTTCAACCAGAAGATGGCGACGCTTTCCGCGTGATCATGGGCGATTTTGTAAGCACCGAGGATGGTACCGGTATCGTGCACATTGCGCCATCGTTTGGTGCAGATGACATGCGCGTGGCCAAACAAAATGGCATCGGCTCCTTGACCCTGGTGGACAAACAAGGTAAATTTACCGACAATGTTGGCGAGTTTGCTGGCCGCTACGTGAAAGATTACATGGGCGAAGGTGATGCCTACGTGAACCCCGACGTGGATATCAGCGTGAAACTGAAAATTGAAGGCAAAGCCTTTAACGTACAGCGCTACGAGCACAATTACCCACACTGCTGGCGTACCGATAAACCCATCTTGTACTACCCGCTCGACAGTTGGTTTATCAAGGCTTCCTCTATGCGCGAGCGCATGGCCGAGTTGAACAAAACCATCAACTGGAAACCAGAGCACACCGGTACGGGAAGGTTCCAAAACTGGCTGGAAAACCTCCAAGACTGGAACTTGTCGCGGTCGCGTTACTGGGGTATCCCGCTGCCTATTTGGCGCAACGAGGACGGCAGCGAGGAGCTTTGCATCAGTTCGGTAGCGCAATTACAAGATGAAGTGGCCAAGGCCAACGCCGCGTTGGGTTTAAACCAAACGGTTCCCGCCGACTTGCACCGCCCATACATCGACGATGTGGTACTGGTGAGCGCTAGTGGCCAGGCCATGAAACGCGAGTTAGACCTTATCGACGTTTGGTTCGACTCGGGTGCCATGCCTTATGCCCAGCACCACTTCCCTTTTGAAAATAAAGACAACTTCCAAGCAGAGTTCCCTGCTGACTTCATCGCGGAAGGCGTGGACCAAACGCGCGGTTGGTTTTATACCCTGCACGCTATTGCCACCATGGTATTTGACAGCGTAGCCTTCAAAAACGTGGTGTCCAATGGTTTGGTGCTAGACAAGAATGGCGAAAAAATGAGTAAACGCCTCGGCAACGTGGTTGACCCATTTGAAACCATCAGCACTTACGGCGCCGATGCTACCCGCTGGTACTTGATGAGCAACGCCAACCCTTGGGATAACCTGAAATTCGATTTGAACGGTATCGACGAGGTGCGCCGCAAGTTTTTTGGCACCTTGTACAACACCTACTCATTCTTTGCCCTGTATGCCAACGTAGATGGTTTCGACAACTCGGCACCGCAAGTACCAATGGCCGAGCGCCCCGAGATTGACCGCTGGATTTTATCCTTGTTGAACTCCTTGATCCAAGAAGTAGATAAAGACTTAGCCGACTACGAACCAACCCGCGCCAGCCGTAAGGTTGCCGAGTTCGTGGACGAGCACTTATCAAACTGGTATGTACGCCTTTGTCGCCGCCGTTTCTGGAAAAACGAGCAAGGCAGCGATAAACTAGCCGCTTACCAAACCTTGTACGAGTGCTTGGTACAACTGTCGAAGTTGATGGCGCCTATTGCCCCATTCTTTGCAGATTGGTTATACAAAAACTTGAATGATAGCACTAATTTAGAGCCACACGAATCGGTTCACTTGGCATTCTTCCCAACGGCCAACACAAGCTTAATTGACAAGGCATTGGAAGAACGTATGGCCTATGCACAACGGATATCATCACTCGTTCTTTCCTTACGTAAAAGTGAAAAGTTAAATGTTCGATTGCCTTTGCAAAAAATCTTGTTGCCTATCCTCGACGACAGTTTCGAGACGCAGGTTGAGAAAATCAAAGACTTGATCTTGACCGAAGTTAACGTGAAGGAGATTGCCTACGTGAAAGATACCGACGGTTTGGTGACCAAATCCATCAAGCCAGATTTCAAGACCTTGGGCAAGGTATTGGGCAAGCACATGAAAGCCTTCCAAGACCATTTAGCGGGGTTCACGCAGCAAGACATCAGCCAGGTTGAAAAATCGGGCTATAGTTTCAGCATCGAGGGTGAGACTTTCCAGTTGGAGCCGAGTCATTTCAGCATCAGCTCACAAGACATTGAAGGCTGGTTGGTTGCTTCAGAAAACGGTTTAACCGTGGCCTTGGATGTGCATATTTCGCCTGAACTAGAATCGGAAGGTATTGCCCGCGAGATTGTGAATAGGATCCAGAATAAAAGAAAAGACTTCAAGTTGGAGCTTACCTATAGAGTTCCATTAATCGAAATTGAAGAAAACGCTTTGATTACAAATGATTTAATCAATCAATATGGTGATTACATTAAAAAAGAGGTACTATGTAATGAAATTATTTTGACGAAGCAACTAGAGTATAGTGAATATATGATTAAACAAAGTCTTACCGATAATGTTTCCATCCATTTCAATATGTTCATGAATTCTGTAAAAATAAAGATTAACAATATAAAAAAGAAAGAAAATTTTTCTATCATACTAGACAGGGTAGTCTATCAATATATCAAAAATAACCCTATCCTTGACGGCTATGGATTCTTCGATAAAATTAAGCTTGACACTAAAGGAGCACCTGTTATCGTTTTAAACAAACCTTACAATACATATTCGCTTAACAAATTCATTGAAAACGTAATTTTATTTACTCCTCATCACAGAATGCCCAATACGGATGGTTACAATACTTTTGATTATCGGAAGATTTATAAGCAAGAGTATCAAAGATTTTTAGACATGCCAGAGGATGTTAAACCAGGACACGACTTAAAAAAACATTATTCACATGAACTCATCAGAAATGAAATTAGAAAAACTCCAAAAATTCTGATTAGTACTATTATAGAGTGGTTCAAAAACTCCAAAATGAATATTCAGCGTGGTTTAAGTATGCCATTTTTAATTGGAGCACTGTATAAAATTAATGATAAAGCACTTATCAATTCAAACAACTTTCGACGGGTGGCAATTAATTTGTTTATTGATACTATTAAACTAGAAGATTCTAAATCACTAAACATTTACAAATGTCCGCAACAAAACGAAATTTTCATTGAAGTATTAAGCGAGACCAGTCATTCTAATGGCAATCCAGAGGTGGTCAAAAACTTATATTGCGACGATACAATTGGTGTTAAATCATTACAAGGTCTTAGAAATTTACTAACAAATAAATATGCTACTTTTATTACTGAACAGCGGTATAGCTTCAAGAATGGCAATTGGATTAGCTTTAGTTCGGAAGAAGAAGAGTTAATTCAAAAACTAAAAATTAAGGTTAGCCAACTTACAACAACTAAGTCTTAGATTAACTTTGTGAATAAGTATGTTCATGTTTCATTAAGGGGAAAGGCAATGCCTTTCCCTTTTTTACAATCTGAAGCTCTAATAATAGCAAAAAATAATAAAAATCATTAATTAACATATATTTTCGTTAATTTTACAGGGGTAATAAATCGATTTAAAATAATTCAAATATCAATAGATGGCATTTAAACATAACGAATTAGAAATTCCAAAAGAGGGCAACCCGTTTCAAAACTGCCAACTAGGCAGGGAGAAGTACGCCAGAATACTGACCGATATTATTGATAGCGAGCAAGATGGGTTTGTTTTGGCATTAAACAATAAATGGGGAACAGGCAAAACCACCTTTGTGAGAATGTGGGAACAGCATTTAAGAAATGAAAATTTTAGTACAATTTATTTCAATGCCTGGGAGAATGATTTCGAAGACAATCCACTTACAGCTTTTATAGCCGAGCTAAAAGTAATAGATAAAGCGCAAAATGATAAATTTACGGAGGTTGTAAAAAAAGCAGCTGTAATTTCTAAACATGTAATACCTGCATTATTCGCTTCTTTCGTGAAAAAATATATTGATGCTGAAACTATGACTACGGCCCTAGCTGATAGTTCTAAAGGGGTTTTGGAAATATTTGAAAACGATGTTGAAGATTACTCAAAGCGAAAAGACTCTATTAAAGATTTCAAAAAAAGTTTGTCGGAATATGTTGCCAATGAAGCTAAAGATAAACCTTTAGTTTTTATCATTGACGAACTAGATAGGTGTCGCCCAAACTATGCAGTACTATTATTGGAGCAGGTTAAACATTTTTTCACCGTACGAAATATTGTTTTCGTTTTATCCATAGATAAGACTCAACTAGGAAATGCCATTTGCGGTGTTTATGGCTCCGAAAAAATGGATGCGGATGAATATTTGAGGCGCTTTATTGATATTGAATATTCTTTGCCCGAACCTGAAAGAGAGAAATTCATTAATTACTTATATGATTGTTTCGGTTACAATGAATATTTTGGACATCAAATCAGAATGGCCAATCGGGATACAAAATATGATAAAGTTAGCTTTATATCTACATGCAATGTTCTTTTAAACAAAACAACACTTCGGCAACAGGAAAAGATTTTATCGCATACAAGAATTGCACTTCGTACATTCAAATACAATAATTACGTATTGCCAAGCTTATTTATCTTTCTTTCTTACACAAAAATCATACACCCTGATTTTTATTACAAGTTGCAGGAAAAAGCATTTTCACTATCAGAAACTCAGAATGAGTTTTATGTGATTGTGGATTATGAGGATAAGAACTATAATGAAAAGAGAATTTTAGTAGAAATTGAGGCATTGCTACTAGGTTTATACGATACATACAAATTTGAACATCCTAATGAGTCAAAACTAAAAGGGCGAAATCCCGAAACTGGTGTTTTTTTATTAAATATAAAATCAAAAATTGATGACAGTTTTTTTTCAAAATTATTACTAGATGACTATTTTTTTGCATCAACAATTGATAATACTCGCCTGAATTTTTTGTTAGATAGAATTAGTTTATCTTCAGATATTATAAAATATTAATTTTAAATTATGTTACTATAATTAATGTTTATATAAGACCTCAAAATCTACAAACCATGAACCAACCAAACTTTGCTCCATACGTAGGCCCTCAATATGCCAGTCAGCCCCTAAAATTATTAGTACTGGGCGAAAGCCATTACTTCGGAGAGGAAGATTTTAAAGATTTTTATGACAAAACGAAGAGCTTTAATGCTGTAACCCAAGAGGTTGTGGAGCATTACATTGGTTATTTAAAAGGTGAAAACGATCATGAGGGGTGGATGAATACCTACTCGAAGTTTTTCAATGTTTTATTTAGAGATAAGCTTTCATCAGAAGATTTAATCGGCTACTGGGAAAAATGTTGCTTTTATAATTACGTTCAGTTCCCTACTGGAGGCCCTAGAACATCTCCTACGGCGGAAGAATTCGAGCAAGGCTTTAGTGTATTTCAAACTCAATTGGAAGTACTAAAACCCGATTTAATTATCGTGTGGGGATATAGACTTTTTGAAAACATGCCCCAAGAACACCTAACCATTGTCAAATCAGGGGAACGTGAAAAGTACTATTATTGTGGCATACCAGTTTCAAATATTCCGCACCCATCAAGTAGTAAGTATAATTACGGCCTTTCTGAGGAATTGAATCAGTATTTAAACTACATGGGGTTTGACGTGAATGTACTGGGTTAAGATTTATTAGCCTTAGTTGTGATTTATTATTCGTTGTCGGCACTATCTATTACTTTTGGAGCCTCACCCCGTCACGAGCTTTAGCTCGTGCCACCCCTCTCCACGGGCACTCGCTATACGCGAGTTGTGGAGAGGGGAAATACATGCCTAAAACTGTTTTAAACTCATTCTGTAAGACTTAGTACTCGACACCATGGGTAAGTTCAACACCAAACTTCATTGCAGGAGGATGCGTAAAAACGCCACAGAAGCAGAAGCCAGGTTGTGGAGCATATTGCGAAACAACGCTGTAAATAGCATGAAATTTAGGCGACAACACCCTTTGAGCTACAGGGCTGACATTGAAAGGAGTTATGTTTACATTACAGATTTTATTTGTATCGAGCGGGCATCGTGATCGAAGTTGACGGTGGGTACCACATTGATATGGCTGATTATGATGCTGAACGTGATAGGCATTTAACTGAAATGGGCTTCAAAGTAGTCAGACTGTCTAATGAACAAGTGATGCAGAGTGATAATTTACGGGAGTTAATACTTAGCGCAATCGATAAAGTTTAATATTATACGCTTTCTTCCAATCTATAATTTAGTAACCACTATCAGGCACATCAGCCCCCTCTCCACAACTCGCGTAGCGAGTGCCCGTGGAGAGGGGTGGCACGTGCACCAGCACGTGACGGGGTGAGGCACAAAATCAGTAGCCTTCGACCAGATAAGGCCCTGCACAAGTAGAAATTCTGTACTTTTGCCTTGTTCCTCCTTCATCATTCATCGTTCATAGTTCCACAAACATGCTGCCACTGTCCAAAGCCGAACAAAAATTTGTCCGCTCCCTCGGCGAGAAAAAATACCGCCAAGAAGAACAGTGCTTCATCGCTGAAGGTGAAAAAATTTGCGCCGAGATACTTCGTCAAAGTAAATACCCCATCAAGTTAATTATCGGCACGCAGGACTGGTTCGAGGAGCATGCTGGGCAACTCGGGCATTACGACGAGTTGTTCCGCAGTGTGAGCCATGTTGATTTAGGTAAAATATCACAGCTCAACACCCCCAACGAGGTGCTCATCGTGCTTGAAATGCCCGGCTCCAACGCCAAGGTGCAAGAAACCGAAGGCCTCATCCTGGCCCTCGACGGTATTCGCGATCCCGGCAACATGGGTACCTTAATCCGCATTGCCGATTGGTTTGGCATCAAACACATCATTTGCTCTAGTGATTGCGCCGACTCCTTCAACCCTAAAGCCATACAAGCCAGCATGGGCAGCTTCCTGAGGGTCAATACCGTACTTTGCGACCTCGAAGCCTGGCTTAAAAACACCAAACGCCCCACCATAGGGGCGGTGCTGCATGGCGAAATCATGTACGAATATACTTGGCCATCTAATGGCGTGTTGGTCATTGGCTCTGAAAGCCACGGCATTAGGCCCGAAATTCAACAACAGCTCGATCACCTGTTGACCATCCCACGCCATGGTGAAGCCGAATCGCTCAATGCTGCCGTGGCTACCGGCATCATTTGCTCCTGGATTATACGCTAATCCTCCCCTACCCTAAACTTTTTTAACCCAGCTGCGTTAAAAAAAATACAATGCATGCATAGAAATTTTACAATGCATGCATTGTATTTTCAAAATTAATTGCATATTTGCGGTATCAATCACAACAATCAACGCAGAAATTATGGATACAACTGAAAAACTAGCGGTACTCAAGGGTGGCGAATTCTTGGTGAAAGAAAGTACCCCCGACACGACCTTCATCCCGGAGGAAATGACCGAGGATCAACTCATGATTCGCCAAACGGTTCGCGATTTCGTGCAAAACGAGGTATTACCCAATGCCATCAAAATCGATAAACAAGAAGATAATATCGCCCCGAAACTGCTTGAAAAAGCAGCGGAGCTCGGCTTGCTCTCGGCGCACATGCCCGAAGAGTACGGCGGTATGAACCTTGATACCAATACCAATACCATCATCGCGGAGGAAATGGGCTGGTCTGGTTCTTTCACCGTGACCTTCGCCGCGCATATCGGTATCGGCATGTTGCCTATCCTGTACTTTGGCACCGATGAGCAAAAGGAACAATACCTGCCCCGTTTGGCTAATGGCGAGTTGAAGGCCTCGTACTGTTTAACTGAACCTGGCTCAGGCTCTGATGCACTTGCTGCTAAAACGCGTGCTGACTTAAGCGCCGATGGCAAGCACTATATCCTCAACGGCCAAAAAATGTGGATCTCAAACGCCGGCTTTGCCGATGTATTGATCGTTTTCGCTAAAGTGGATGGCGACAAGTTCACAGGCTTCATCGTTGACCGCAACACGCCGGGCATCAGCTTTGGTCCAGAGGAAGACAAACTCGGTATCAAAGGTTCATCTACGCGTCAGGTGTTTTTCGAAAATGCCCATGTACCTGTTGAAAACCTTTTGGGTGCTATCGGTAAAGGTCACTTGATAGCCTTCAACGTGTTGAATATTGGTCGTTTCAAATTGGGTGCGCTTGTTTTGGGTTCATCTAAGCAGAGCATCAACTTGTCGGTAAATTATGCCAACGAGCGCCAGCAATTTGGTACAAGCATCGCCAATTTTGGTGCTATCCAGTATAAATTAGGCGAGCAGGCCATCCGTGCCTTCGTGCTTGAGACCGCGCAATACCGTGTTTCTAACCTTATCCACGAGAAAATCCAGGCCAACAAGGCCTTGGGCGAAGCCATTGCTGAAGCTAAACTCGATGCTGCGGAAGAATACGCTATCGAGTGTGCCATGATGAAGGTATACGGCTCTGAAGTATTGGATTACTGCGTTGACGAGACGGTTCAAATCCACGGTGGAAACGGTTTCTCGGAAGAGTACAAAGCCGCCAAAGCCTACCGCGATGCCCGTATCAACCGCATTTACGAAGGTACCAACGAGATTAACCGCTTGCTTTCTGTCGACATGTTGATGAAACGTGCCCTCAAAGGCCACATCAACATCACCGATGCCGCTTGGGGTGTACAAAAAGAGTTGGCTTCTATGCCATCCATGACCAAAACAGAAGGTCCATACGGTGCTGAGGCCGATACCTTGAAAGACCTCAAAAAATGTATCCTCATGGTGGCCGGCGCCGGCGTTAAAGCCCAAATGGACGGCAGCGTAAACCTGAAAGACGAGCAAGAAGTATTGATGAACATCGCCGATATGATGATTCACATCTTCAACCTCGAATCGTTGTTGTTGCGTGTGCAAAAACTCACCAAGTTCAAAACCGCCGAGGAAATGGAGGTTTACAACGCCATCTTGCGCGTGTACACCAACGACACCGTGGCCAACATCCAGAAATGGGCGCAGGACGCACTTTGCTCCTTCGCGGTGGGCGATGTCCTCGACATCATGCTTCGCGGCGTAAAACGTTTCTGCAAATACAAACCGGTAAACGTTAAAAACGATCGTCGTTTGGTGGCACAAACCATCATCAAAGCCAATAGCTACAACTTGTAAATAGTCGAAAAACGAATCAGAACGGGCCCTAGTGGCCCGTTTTTTGTTTTGGGCGTGCCCCTGCGTGCGCAGCTGCGCCGCAGGGTCGCTACGCGTCGGGGCTCACTGTCGTTCGGCCCTGCGCCCTGCGGGCTTGGTCTGGCGCGTTGCGCCACCCCTTTGCATCGCTCACGCGAATAGTGTTCCGCAGTGAGCAAACTCCTTAAAAATATCTTTGAGTCGGGTGAATTGCTTGAAAGCGCAGTTATTTCCAAAATGGAAACAACTGCCGCAGAAAGTAAAAATTACATGACATCTTTTTACAACCTCGATGCCATCACTGCAGTGGGATAAATTGTATCCAGGTCAATGGTGGAGATAATGCAGCCTGCAATCAAAACCTATTGCATTTCCATCAATTTTACGATGCGCTTGATTTGCCAAATAAGCCTTTCTTCAGAACCATTGTCTAATGCTCTTTGTCCACTAAGCATGCTTGAAAAAAATACAGGGGTGCCATTGAGTGGACCTTCAGTCGTTATAACGTAAGTGCCCAGTTCATCATCAAATATAAAATCATACCCCATCCAGACATTGTGCTTTCCATCGGCTGTTTTGTCTTTGCCTAGAAATAATCTGGCAAGTGTATTAGCAACCACGATAATTTTAGGCTTCGCACCTTCAAGGCAAGGCATTGACACTTCCATTAGATGTTGATATATGAACTCTACTCCTAGGCTACTATCAAACAACGACTTAATTACTTCTTGTTTAGTTTCCCTCACACCAAGCAGATCAAGGTGTGTCCATGTTATGCCTACATCTTGAGCAATAATTTCAAAAGGTTTCCAGAATTTAGGATAACCATTACCTCCGGTTTGTTGCAAATTGTAATACCGGTGATCATCTTGTATTAATTCGCCATTTGAAGGGTTTAGTCCAACGAAAAGTAACGACTCTGTTTCTAAATGATGGATATATGCAAATTTTCGCTCAACCACATTAATGCCCTGCATGGTAAGTTTTGAATATTTTCCGTTTTCAGAGAAAATTTCTTGAAGTTTTGCGCCAACTTTTTCTTTGACGTTAAATCTTGATGGCATAGTCTATTATTTAGATTTTGAAAGACTTAAAACGAATTAATATTTTGTTACCTTAAACAAAATGATTATTTCCATTGGGCATCCTTGGAATATTTTTGCCAATACCACCTACTCAAAAAAGAGAACTCTTTTTTATGTAAATAGTTTAATTCCGGAAGATGCTCGATTACGGCTTTATGCACCACCGATTCGTCCCCATTGCATAGTTCATTTGAAAGAAAATCATAGACTTTAAGCCCAGGCATTGTTGGTCCTGGCAATACAATTGCACATTGCATTGACCGACTCTCCGTAATTAAGTTGAATACAACAAGAAAACACTTCAATTCTTCCGGGAGAGTAATTATGTTTAAACCCGCACACTCTTCAGGGACAGTTACTTTTAACCAAAACACTTTGGGTAAAATTTCTTTATCAGGATTTAAAATTTGCTCTCGAACTTTACAGAGTTCTGCAATGGTAAGAAATCCATTCCCAAACGTTGAAAAAGCTAGTAAGTATGCTATTCTTAGCAATGCTACTTCTGCACGTCTTTCTATCACATTTTTTTTAAATTCAATATCGACTGTTAAAGATTTCAACAGTTGAAAAATACTACTTCTATCCGGAAAAATCGACTGGTAAACTCCCTGATGAGATAGTATATTTTTCATTATCATCTTTAAGTGTTTTGGATCAGTACTTTCTGACAGAATATTTAACTTTAATGTACCATTTTCGTCTACTTCAAAGATTCCATCTGCCCTATGTTTGTCAAAGTGAAATGAGGTACGTGTTTTTGAATTTGGTAATAGCATTGATAAATCATTCATCAATATCGTATTTACGAGATGTACATCTAATTCGTGCCCACTTTTATTATTACAGCTTTTGCATGTGAGACACAATGGCTTCCCGCCCAGAGATCTTGGGGGAATATCTTCCAATGTTAAATAATTAGGTAAAGAACTGTCCAAATCCTTTTCGTAAAATAAATTTAAGCATAAAGGACAAATATAACCATTTGAAAAATCTGGAGTAAATTTAATTGATGGGTGCTCTTTTATCCATTCCAAGTTATTGGAAAATAAATGAAATAATACTTTTTTTTTGTCTTTGTTCTTACTCATAAATTTCAAGAAATTTGAGATAAAATATTTTAATATTTACGCAATTTATGTTAATTACTTATACAGATTTACATCAATCAGATATATTTACCAGAATTTGCTATAATTTAGATTTAGTTGGGTCAAATTGATTAGAATAAGTTGTCCTTAGTTTTGAATGGTCAATCTATTTCCTTAATATATCAGCCAACTCTATATATGCAGCCACTCTTCATCTCTTTTCAGCATGAACTCTAGTTCATAATATTTACAAATGAAAGATTCATTTTCTAGAAAAGTATCATGTGCACCTTGCCTTATAAGGTGTAGCTCTAGAATCGTTTTAACTAAAGTGTTGTAATAGTTGATTGCTATTCTGTCATAGCAAGGTTTTTCAACGTACCATTTCTGGGCAGAAATAGCTTTAAGCAAATCAGGATTAATTGTAGGGTAGGAATAAATCAATGTGTCCCATACTTTAGTCAATTGTTTATCGTGTTGCAAATCCCAAATATCCTTAATTTCCGTTTGCTGCTCCATTACTCCATGAAACTCTAGTAGAATTTTTTGAGCAATTAAAATATCTGGGTATTTATCAAGAATTAATTGACAAACATGATTTTTGACATCTGTCGGCAAAATTTTGTTTTTGTCAACATGATTGTAAAATTCAAGGAGTGATTCATTTAAAAGCATTGTACTCTTGTTTAACTATTTTAGGTATTTATTTTCGATAAAAGTATAACTTTACGATGATATGTAATCTAAAAAGTTACTCACATTATGTTGATAAGTAACATTAATACTCATGAGAATTCAGAAAGGCACTATTTTTTTTAAAACTATGGACAGACAGTCTTTAATAGCTTGTAAGATCTAGGAGTAGTCGCAGAACGGTATTCGTTCCCCAACCAGGCTTTGCGACTGCTCAACTCCTGCCCTTAACTTCGTTCAGGCATCCCAATGTCTAGAACTCGGTGCGCTTATAGTATCATCCCGGGCTATTTTTCGGTATATGAACAATGGGTTACATGAATAAATCTTACTTTTGTGGCCAGAAGCACAACTGATGAACATTTACAAACTTTTTGTCAAACCATTCGTGTTCAGGCTCGACCCTGAGCAAGCACACCTCACTACCCTATCGCTAGCCCATTGGGTATTGGGCATCAAGCCTTTGCGTTATATTTTCAAGCAATTTTACAGCTACCAACACCCATCGTTAGAGCGGGAACTATGGGGCTTAAAATTCCCGAACCCCGTAGGCTTAGCCGCTGGTTTTGATAAAAATGCCGAGCACGTAGAGGTGATGTCGGCCATGGGTTTTGGCTTCATCGAAATTGGTACCGTTACACCTAAACCACAAGACGGTAACCCCAAACCACGTTTGTTCCGCTTGCCTGCCGACCAAGGTATCATTAACCGCATGGGTTTCAACAACCACGGTGCAGATGCCGTAGTGGAGAACCTCAAGAAACTACAAGAACGCGGCCTCATCATCGGGGGGAATATTGGCAAGAACAAAGTAACTGAAAACGAGCATGCGCTGAGCGATTACGCCATCTGCTACGATAAACTACACCCGCATGTCGACTATTTCGTGGTGAACGTGAGCTCGCCCAACACGCCTAACCTGCGCGAATTACAAGAAAAAGAGCCCCTGAAAGCCTTGCTCAATGGCTTGCAAACCTTGAACAAGCAAAAAGCCAAACCTCGGCCCATCTTGCTGAAAATAGCCCCAGACCTATCTAACGAGCAGTTAGATGATATTATAGAAATTGTACGCGTAACGGGCATTCAAGGCGTAATAGCCACCAACACTACTATTGAGCGCAACAACTTGAAAACACCCGCCGCCGAGTTGGAAAACATTGGTGCCGGTGGATTGAGTGGTAAGCCACTTACATCACGCTCGACCGAGGTGATTAAATACTTGCACAGTAAATCTGGCGGTGCTTTCCCTATCATTGCAGTGGGCGGCATACAAAACGCTGCCGATGCCAAGGCCAAGCTTGATGCAGGGGCCAGCTTGGTACAAGTGTATTCTGGCTTGATTTATGAAGGTCCAGGTCTAGTAAAACAGATTTTGAAAGGCCTGGTCAAGTAATTAATATGCTGAAACAAATAGTCCTCGCGATTGCCTTTATGTTGGCCTTAAATAGCCAAGCCCAAGTGCAAGTGCCCAACTATACCGTAGAACAACTGTTGGCAGAAGCCAAAAACACTGGCGACACCTTGGTGTTGTACAACTTTTGGGCAACCTGGTGTAGACCTTGCGTGGCGGAAATGCCCTATTTCATAGCCGTGGCAGAGCAGTACAAAGACCAGCCCTTCAAGTTGGTATTCGTGAGCGTTGACTTTGAAAGGCAGAAAGACAGCAAACTGATTCCATTTGTGGAGGCCCAACAAATTAAGCAGCCTGTTTACCTATTGTTGGGTAAACCCGCGGAGTACATTGATGATATTAGTCCAGCCTGGGAAGGTTCAATACCAGCCAGTTTGCTGGTGCGCAGCAGCGATAACGTTTACCTGTTTAAAGAGCAAGAATTTACCCAGCCCGAGTTGGAGGCATTGGTAAAAAGCTTAATGACCCCGTAGGCCAAGCGCGAGGGGGCCGGAGGGCGCGGCGATAGCCGCGGTGCGCAGCACGGAGCGAATAGCGAACCCCGGAGGACACCGACCCTGCGCAGCAGGGACGCGCCCAAAAAACATAAAATTGTCGTCCAATTTGCCGAACTTCGCGGTGAAACGACCGGCCAGCAAGCCCTTTAACCCAAAACTTTACCATGTTCAAGCTCGACAAAGACCTTTGCTTTTTTGATATAGAATCGACCGGACTGAATATTTTAACCGACCGTATTGTTCAAATCGCGATTATCAAGTACCCGGTGAAAGGTAAACCGCAAGAATATAACCTGCTGGTGAACCCAGAAATGCCGATACCGAGCGAATCGAGCGCTATACACGGCATTACCGACGAGATGGTGGCCGGTGAAAAGACCTTTACCGAATTGGCGCCTTGGCTATACCTGCTGCTGAAAGATGCCGACCTCGCGGGCTACAACTCGAACCGTTTTGACATACCGATGTTGATGGAAGAATTTCACCGTGCGGGCATTGAATTTGGGATTGAAGGCCGCAGAACCATTGATGTGCAGGCCATATTTTACAAGATGGAACCCCGCACGCTCAAGGCCGCATTCAAGTTTTACACTGGCAACATACTGGAAAACGCCCACGATGCCCTGGCTGATGTTCGGGCCACGGCTGAGGTACTGAAAGGCCAAATAGCCATGTACGAAGGTAAAACGGTGGATAACGAGCATGGTGAAAGCCTATTATCGCCCGTGAAAAACGACATGCAAGCCCTGCATGAGTTTACCAGCGATCCACGCCGGGTTGATTCCTCAAACCGTTTCAGGCTAGATGACAAGGGCAATATCGTGTTCAACTTTGGGAAGCACCAAGGCGAGATTGCCATCAAACACGAGCCTTACCTGCACTGGATCATCAACAACGAGTTTAGCGCCGAGGTGAAGCAAGTGTGTCGGAATTTATTGAATCAGATCAAAGCGAACAAGTCGTAGCCATGAATTTAACCGAACGACTGCAATTATTATCAGCGCTACAGACGCATATTTTGGCTAAACCTGCTGGCCTAGAAGAAGCGGTACAACTGGCCTACCAGGCTAATCCTTGGTTTACACCCGCCAACAGCTGGCAATCGTTAACGGCCATCGCAGAGGCCTTTTTGGATGCTGAAAAACTAGGCGCTTGGGTTGCCCGTTACCCGGTAGCGGATGCACAAAGCGAAACCGTGGTAGGCGTGGTGATGGCGGGAAATATTCCGCTGGTGGGTTTCCACGACTGGCTGTGTGTTTTCGTGGCAGGCCATAAATGCCAAGTAAAACTATCGGAAAAAGATAGCGTGCTGTTTAAGTATTTGTACCAGTTCATGTTGGCAACACAGCCTGCATTAGAAGGCCAAACCCAAATTGTAGAGCGCCTGAAAGACTTTGACCGCGTGATTGCCACGGGCAGCGACAACACCGCACGATACTTTGAAGAATACTTTGGCAAGTACCCGCATATTATTCGCAAGAACAGGACATCGGTAGCAGTGCTGCATGGCGACGAAGACGAGCAAATGATGGACGACCTAATGCAGGATGTGTATAGCTATTTTGGCCTGGGTTGCCGAAACGTTTCGTTGATTTGGGTACCCAGAGGCTATGACCTTGACCGCCTGATACGCCCTTTGAACAAGTATAGCGCCTTGTTGAGCCACAACAAATGGGGCAATAATTATGACTACAACTTTGCCTTATACCTGTTGAACCGCATTCCGCACTTGGTAACGGATGGTATAATTTTGCGGGAATCGAGCGAACAAGTGTCGCGCATTGCAACCATACACTATAGTTTTTACGACCAATTAGAAGAAGTACTGCAACACTTGCATGAAAAAGCGGCACAAACCCAGTGTGTGGTATCGAGCAAAGTGTTGGATGGTATCGACTATGTTGCACCGGGGCTGGCCCAAAGTCCGGGCTTAATGGACTATGCCGACAACGTGGATACGATGGCTTTTTTAACTAGTTATTAGGTATTAGTTATTAAGTATTATTTATTAGGAGCTAGTTATTAACTTATCATCCTAAGCGATATCTTAAGTTCCTTAAAATACCTAGAACCTAATCCCTAATACCTAAAACCTAATACCTAATAAATGCGTTCCCTAATTATTCTCAGCCTTTGTACCTTGATGTTTGCCTGTAATGACCCGGTCAAAACCGAATGGTTAAAAGCGGAGGCGAGCAACAATATGGATACCATCAAGCAATTTTACCAGCAGTACAAAGACCATGAAACCTGGGGTAAAAAAGCGTTTGAGGCACTTGAACAACTGAGTTGGGCAGAAGCCGCTGAATCGAAAACTGTTTACAACTATTTGAAATACGCTACAGACTTCCCGGAGGGACCACATGTATCCGAGGCCGTTGAATTGGTGCAACAAATTCCTTTTGACAGTATTAGCTGGGAACAACTGAGTAGTGCGCCATTTGTAGGCAGTGCCGACATGAATGGGCAAAACCAACTGGTGACCTTATTCTTCATGGAACAAGAAAGCCACGGCGATACAATTTACTTCAAGGGCAACGTAAACTCGGGTAAATGGAAGAAAGAAGTGAAGGGTCAAGTGATCAAATCGCAGAGCAGTTTGAGCATTGAACCCATAAAAGAAGCAGATATTAGCTTCATTTTAACGCCGGGGCGACTATATGCAAAAAATGGCAAACTGTTTGCTGAATCAACCGATGTACTTCAATATTGGAAATTGAAACAATAGGCATTCACAAAAACTAAGCATACAATGAAAAGAATCATTTTCGCCATCGCCGCAGTTGGGAGTTTATTATTTATGGCTTCATGTGGTGACAAAGCAAAATTAGAAGAGCTCAACAAGAAATACGCTTCGTTAGAAGAAGAGTACAACGTGTTGAAAGAAGAAGAAAAACTGGTTAAAGGAGAATATACCGAGACCATTGAAACCTTGAACGCTATTGAGGATACCTTGCGCCAGATTGCAGAGCGCGAAAGCACCTTGCGCGAGTTGAACAAGAAGTTGGAAGTAGGCGATTACTCGCAACGTGAAATCGTGATGGAGCAAATCAACGCGTTGATTAAAGCCAACGAAAGTGCCCGCAGCAGCGCCCGTTCTTTACAAAACAAGGTAAACGAGTTTAAGGTAGAGAATGCCCAATTGAAAAAAATGATTGAGCAAACCGAGACCAAGCTTAAAGCCAAAGAAGCCGAGTTGGCCAACGCCCAAACCATTATCGATGACATGAACGGTACCTTGGACAGGCTAGAATCACAACTCTTGGAAAAATCAGGCGAGTTGGCTGGTGCCTATGAAAAGTTGAAGCAAGAAAAACAATCCTTGGCCGAGAGCAACGTACGTCTGGAAACAACCATCAAGGATTTGCAGAACCGCGATAACTTCATAGCTGAATGTGCCCGTGCCTATGTAGCTTGTGGCGACAAAAAAGCTTTGCGCAAAGCTGGTGTATTGAAAAAAGTAGGCGATGGCTTGACCAAAGAATACAAAAGTGCTACCATGGCACTTAAAAACGCTATCAACTTCTACGATAAAGACATTATTTCATGTGATAACGGTCAAATCAAAGAAGTTTTACCAGAGCGCCCTGCTGACTCGTACGAAATCAACGGCAACAAAATCCGTATCACGAATACAGAGAAATTCTGGCAAACAGATAAAGTAGTAATCTTGGTGAAAGACTAGATTTAACAAACTTTAGGTTTAATCATATAATCCCGAACCCAGCACATTCTGCTTGGTTCGGGATTTTTTATGGTGTGACTTTGCTGAAATTGCGCAAAACGCATTACTTTGTAGCCTGCAAAAGCCAAATTAGTAGTCATGACCAGTATCAAAGCCGTACAACCAGCCGAACTCCAGGAACAACTTGAAGCCAACAAGGGCATTTGGGACGAGTATTTCAACATAGACTTCGTTCGATGCATCAATGACCAGATATTGGAAAAAATCATCAACCCGACCTTCTTCAGGCCCGTATTTGTTGGATTTGATGAACTGATTGAGCGCAATAACCCTGATCACCCGGTTATTTTGGCCAGCAATCACTCGGGCATGGCTTTTCCATGGGATGCCATCGTATTTGGTTGTGGGATGTACAAAAAACACCACTATGATGTAAGCAAGTTATTCAGGCCATTGGCGGCACCAATGCTATCGCAAACGGCTTTGATGAACCCGTATATGGTACAGGACACCTGGAGGATGTCGGGCGGTATAGATGCTACTTTCCTCAATTTTGAAACTATGATGTTCGTACCGGAGAGCAACCTGCTGATTTATCCAGAAGGGGTGCCTGGTATAGGAAAAGGGTTTAACCACAAGTACGAATTACAGCGATTTGCTACCTCGTTTATCCGTCTATCGCTTAAATATAAAACCGATATAGTGCCCTTCGCCACGGTCAACGCCGAGTATGTACACCCATTCAGTTTGAGCTTCCCGTGGCTGAACAGGTTGGTTCAAAAAATTGGCATACCCTTCTTGCCCATAAGCCCGATTACTTTGTTCATATTGCTTCAGCCTTGGGTCTTTTACCTGTCGTTTCCGGCTAAGATGACCTACGTGCGCGGTCGTAGAATTAAACCGTACGAATTAGTAGACAAGCCTTATGACGATTTGACTGAAGATG
The DNA here is from genome assembly GCA_964508975.1 of uncultured Saprospiraceae bacterium. Lineage (GTDB taxonomy): Bacteria > Bacteroidota > Bacteroidia > Chitinophagales > Saprospiraceae > CAZDVQ01. Next base: position 25,617 of record CAZDVQ010000009.1, on the reverse strand, counting down.
ATATTGAAAACATCCGCGACCAGGTGAAGGACAGTATGCAACAGGACCTAAATGAAGCGGTGAAACAGTACGGTAAAAAACCTTACCATTGGGGTGAGTTTTTCAAAGCAGCCTGGCAAAATAAGCAACATTTCCCCTATTACCTACCCTTCATGTGGGCCTTTTTATTCGTTGAATTTGAACGCCAATGGTTTAAACAAACGGTGCGTGATGGCAAAGAAGTAAAGGTTGAACTAACCTGGTTTACCTGGTTGAAATATTTGATCAAGAACCCCATTATCATTTGCTACTTCATCCCAATTGTTGGCTGGATACCACTAGGATACAGGGGTTACACCCAACGCAAGGAAAGCAGGAAAAACGAGTGAGTGCTGAGAGCAGAGTTCAGAGAGCAGAGAATTTTTGGGCTTAATTTTCTATATACTCTGCTCTCTGCCCTATTTACTCTGCCCTATTTACTCTGCTCTCTGCACTTTGCTCTCTGCTCTCACTTCTACTTCCATCCCATCAAGGCTTTCACCTTGAAGAATATAGCAGTGTTTTGATATATTCCTGTAAACTGCTCCGCCCCGGGGCCGTAGGCAAAAACAGGTATCATATCGGGGGTATGGTAATCTGATGCAAAATTAATCTTCATAGAATCAAGGGTCGAACCATTCAAAATAGACATGGCCCCACACTCGTGGTCGGCGGTAATAATAACTAAGGTTTCGCCGTCACGTGCAGCAAAATCGAGTACTTTGCCGATGGCATCGTCAAACTCTACCATTTCAGAGATCAAGTAGTCGGCTTGGTTAGCGTGGCCACCCCAGTCAATTTGTGAACCTTCAATCATGATGAAGAAACCTTTGTCCTTGGCCTTTTTGTCCAAGAAATTCAAAGAAAACTCCGTTGCTGGCACTAAATAATCGCGGCCTTGACTAAAGGGGAGAGGCTCCGAGTCGGCAGTGAAAAAGGCAAAATTCTTGGTGTAATCTGCTTTGATATCTTTGATATCGCTATCCACGAAGTCAAACACCGCGTAGTTACGTTTCAGCAACTCCGTGATTAAATCACGGCCATCCTTACGGCGTTGAAAGAATGCACGACCACCGCCAATCATCAAATCGACTTCTGTTTTCATGAAATCGGCTGCAATTTCCTCATCCATCTTGCGGTGGGCTTGGTGCGCAATAAATGAGCCTGGCGTAGCATGTGTGAGGGTTGACGTAGCCAACAAGCCCGTAGGCATACCATGTTGTTCTGCTAATTCGAGTAAAGTCACTCTAGGCAAAGTATCAGGACCAACACCGATGGCATTATTATAGGTAGTTACACCACAGGCTATCGCAGTGGCACCCGCAGCAGAGTCAGTGGTTAGGTTATCGTACGCAAAGTTTTTATGTAAACCTACCGCCATGATGCGTTCAAGGTTTAGCTTAAGGCCCTTTTTAATCATACCGGCTGTAATCTGCGTAATGCCCATGCCATCACCAATCATGATGACAACATTTTTAGGTTTTTGTCCGTACTTTTTACCGTTATGGGCACTTGGGGCACAAGCGCTGAAAAAAAAGCTGGCACCAAGCAAGAAAATAGTGAGTTTGCGCACGATAGTTTATTTTAGTTTGTGGGTGCAAAGATACAAATTTGCCTTAGAAGCTTGTTGGGTAAAATCGTTATGAAATGATTAACTTCGCGGCCTATTTAATTCACTATGCACGGATTTCTGACCATTGTAAGCGTCGTATCATTTGTATGTTTACTCCTGCTTAACCTTGCCTTTCGGGTACGCTTGTTCAAGGCTTATAAAGCGCTTGTCCAAAACAAGATTCAGTTCGGCATGAAACACATCCTCAACAAACGTTTGCTCGAACAAGAAGTACTTGGTCACTACCCGCAACATCGCGAATTAATTCTTCGTTTTGTAAACGGGATCCGATTCTCGGTGGTCGTGGCCACAATCTTAATCTTAATCCTAGCCTTTAGCTTTGGCTATATACTTTTCTTCCATTCATAATCGACCATGCAAGACAAACCCACCATCATCATTGGAACCCGGGGGAGCGAACTAGCCCTCTGGCAAGCATATTTTACGCAAGCCCGCCTTGCCGAGGTTGGATATAATGCCGAACTTAAAATCATCAAAACAACGGGCGACCAAATCCAGCATTTAAGCTTCGACAAGCTCGAAGGTAAAGGTTTCTTTACCAAAGAAATCGAAGATGCACTACTCCAAGGCGAAATCGACATGGCTGTCCACTCCATGAAAGATATGCCGACCACCCAGCCTGATGGCCTAATGCTCGCCGGCGTGTCTTATCGCGAAACACCTTCCGATTGCCTCTTGATTCACCCAAGCGCTTTCGACCCTACCCTACCCCTCAAGTTGAAAAAAGGTGCCAAGGTGGGCACATCTTCTTCCCGGCGCAAGGCTCAATTGCTCGATATCCGTCCTGATTTAGAGCTTTGCGATATCCGCGGCAATGTGCCAACCCGTGCCAACAAGGCCAAAACAGCCGAGCTCGATGCTGTTATGTTGGCGGCGGCTGGCTTAAACCGATTGGAGCTCTCTCTAGATGGCGTTGAACTAGTTCAATTGAGCCCTAAAGAATTTATTCCAGCCCCGGCTCAAGGCGTCCTCGCCTGGCAGGTACGCCGTGAAGATATGGCCATGCGTCAAGTCATCCAAAAAATTCATAAAAAGGAGACTGTCCGTGTAACGAACATTGAACGGGCAACGTTAAAGTTACTGGGTGGTGGCTGCCAAATCCCTTTCGGGCTTTATTGCGAACAGGACGCCGCAGGAAATTTCCATGCTTTTGCAGCCTACGCCGAGGCTTGGGATGCCCCACTCAAACGTTTTAGGCTATCGTCTAGCACCTCCGCGAATATGCCCAAGCGTATCCTAGAAGGTCTAGGTTTAGCATAATCATGATTCAAACTTATTGTCATATGAAAAAATTATTCATCTATCTTCTCCTTTGCACCCCTGGTTTAGCCTCGGCCCAAAGCCAATTTTCGCAGTTTTATATCGGTGGTCAAGCAGGTGTTACCGTCCCTTTTATCGTGAACCAAAACAACTACGGTTTACCTGAGATGGATTACAAAAACTCGGTTAGCTATGAATTTGGCGCGGTTGCAGGTATTCGTTTTGACTCTAAACACAACCTTCAGTTCGAGCTAACTTACACAGACCTCGGCCAAAACTACGAGGACTCCTACAAACCGGGTAGTGTACGTTTTACCCTAAATAAAAGAGTTGACTTGTCGTATCTGCAAGTCCCTGTCCTGTATAAATTTGTCATCAACCGCGTTCAAGGCGTATACGACTTTGGCCGTCGCCCAAACTTGTTCATCACTGCTGGTCCGCAACTCAGTGTCTTAATGACCAGCAAGGTGCAGTATGCCATTGATGGTACAGATGCAACATGGCGCCAGGTTGATGATGCCTTCATTAACGATGTCATCGACCCCGATATCGTGGCGCTAAACCCTGCAACTGAAGGTGAACCGGTTAACTCCGACGATTTGTTTACACCTTTCGCACTTGACGCCGTCTTGGGCATGGGCTTACAAATGTATATCGCCGACGATCTCCTGCTTTTCGCCGAAGGTCGTGGTTTCATCTCCGTTAACGACATCAATGCACCCGCTTTCCGTGCTAAAAATAATGACCAGGTATATGGCGCTTCCCGCAATTTTGCTGGAGGCTTCCGACTTGGCTTGGTTTATCACCTAGGGCAGTAAAAATTCAACAAGCTCATTTACAGGCAAATAAACAGCCCGTTAAAAAAAGTTTAAAAAATTTAAGCAAAGTATTTGTTTATTCCATGTAAATGAGCTTACCTTTGCACACGAAAGCAAAAACGGCAAGCACTATTTTTTGTTTTCAAGCAAGATAACTAGGAAGTGTGGCAGAGTGGTTGAACGCAGCTGTCTTGAAAACAGCCGACGGTGATGAGCTGTCCGGGGGTTCGAATCCCTCCACTTCCGCGGCACAAGCCCAAGCCCTGAGATATCTCAGGGCTTTTTTTATGCCCATAACTATGATTTTCTTTTGGGCACCCCGGCTTCGCGCTGCTCGCCGTCGCTACGTTCCGGGTTCGCTGTTCGCTCATACCTCGGTGCTTCGCCCCTTCGGTACGGCCTTCGGCCGCCCTCCACATCGCTGGTGCAAGATAGAGCAGAATTCAGAGAGCAGAATCTGAAACGGCGTCGTCCAACTGATATTTGAATCGTAGTTATACCTAAATTAGGTTTAACGACAAAATCTCAAAAATTCAAAAAAAAACACGCTTTTGCGCACTTACTAAAGCTTAAAACTTAAATTTGCGCTTTAATTGCAAAAGCATTTGAACAAAATAAAGGTTTATGGGTATTTCGCCTAGTATAACCGCACCAAATTAGCAACTCATTTCAAACTTAAATATGAACTTTAAAACGATTAACAACATCACCGGCTGGATGGTATTTGCCTTCGCAGCAGTGGTTTTCGTCCTTTCCGCAGAGCCTACGGGTAGCTTATGGGACTGCGGCGAGTTCATCTCGGCCTCCTACAAACTTCAAGTGGTTCACCCACCAGGGGCACCCCTTTACTTGATGATTGGCCGTGTGTTTACAATGGTTGCAACTACCTTCTCCGATAATCCCGAGAATATAGCCTACGCGGTTAACGTGTTGAGTGGTATCTGTACGGCCTTCATGGTGTTGTTTTTATTCTGGACCACTACCCTATTCGGTAAATTCATCTTGGTAGGCCGCGATGGTGAAACCAACATGGCGCAGAACATCGTTTTGATGGGCTCCGGTATCGTTGGTGCGCTTTGTGCTGGTTTTGGTACATCTATCTGGTTCTCTGCTGTTGAAGGTGAAGTATACGCCATGTCTGCGTTCTTCACCGGCTTACTCACCTGGGCCATGATGCGTTGGTACGCTGCCGATGATAGCAAATACAGCGACCGTTGGTTAATCTTCATCGCTTTCATGATGGGTCTTTCTAGTACGGTGCACTTACTCTCCTTGCTGATGTTCCCATTCTTGACCATCATGTACTACCTAAAAAAATACCCAACCCACACCACTAAAGGCTTCATTGCCGCAGCTGGTGTTGGTGTTGTTTACCTCGGTATTTTCCAATACTTCTTCTTACCCGTTATACCTACTTGGGCCGCCCATTTCGATCGTTTCTTCGTGAACAACCTCGGCTTACCTTTCGGATTTGGAATCATGTTCTTCGTGTTGGCATTCTTCGGCGGTTTAACCTACATGAGCTACCGTACTTATGTACAAGGTAAAGCCATGATGCACAACTTGTTCTTGTCGCACTTGCTCATTTTCTTGGGCTTCTCAACCTACGCGATGATTATCATCCGTGCTGAGGCCAATACGCCGATCAATATGAACAACCCTAATAATGCTTATTCATGGGTGTCGTATTTGAAACGGGAGCAGTACGGCGACCGCCCCTTGTTCTACGGTCCACACTACGAAGCACAACGTGCAGGTACGGTTGAAAAAGGTAAAGTTTGGCGCCCAGTTGGCGACGAATACGCCATAGTAGATACTAAAATTGAAGCAACTTACCGCCCTGAAGACTATATCTTCCTACCGCGTTTGGGTCACTTGGACCGCGGCGATATGTACCGTGCCTGGTTAAACCTCAACCCGGGCGAAACCCCAACCAGCATAGATAACTTCAAGTTCTTGATGGATTATCAAATTGGTTGGATGTACGTACGCTACCTGCTCTGGAACTACGTAGGCCGCCAAAATGGTGACCAAGGCTATTTCAGGGCCGATCCAACACAAGGCAACTGGTTGAGTGGTATCAAAATGGTAGATAATCGCCTCTACAACCAAGATAAGATTACCTCCGACATGGCGAAAGACCCTGCCCGGAACACTTACTATTTCATTCCACTTATCTTTGGTTTAATTGGTTTGTTCTTCCATTTTGCACGCCGTCCGTTTGAAGCCAGCGCCGTGATGGTGTTGTTTTTGATGACTGGCTTAGCTATTATCTTCTACGCCAACGAACCGCCGATGGAGCCCCGCGAACGCGACTATACCTTTGCTGGCTCTTTCGCCGTATTCGGTATATGGATTGGCCTTGGAGTAACCGCGCTGTATAGTTTATTATCGAAAGTAAACTTTAGCGGTGTAGCTGCGGCAGCCTTGGTTAGTATCGCTGGTATCTCAGCGCCATACTTGCTGTTGAGCGAAAACTGGGATGACCACTCACGTGCTGACCACTATGGTGCCCGCGACTATGCAAGCAACTTCTTGAACTCAGTTGACTCTAACGCCATCATGTTCTCGTATGGCGATAATGATACCTACCCCGTTTGGTACGCCCAAGAAGTAGAAAAAGTGCGTGAAGACGTTCGCGTGGTGAACTTCTCGCTCTTGGCTGTTGATTGGTACATTAATCAACAACGCCGTAAAATCAACAACTCTCCAGCTGTGGCTATGAGCATCCCCGCGGATGGCTATACTGGCGAATTGCGCAACTACTTGCCTTGCGACAGCAAGAGCACGGCCGTGATGAGTGTTCAGGACGTGATTAAGTTCATGGGTGAAGATCATACCATCCAACAGTTCCCAAGCTACATTCCAACCCGCAACGTATTTATCCCAGTGGATAAAGAAGCTTGTCGCAAAAACGGTATCGTACCGGCTAATACACCAGACTCCTTGATGTTGGACCGTATCGTGTTCCAACTACCGGAGCAAGGTATGACGAAAGATGAAATTGCATTGCTTGACATCATCGCGACAAACGCTTGGAAACGTCCTGTTTACTGGGCAGTTACTTGTCGCCCTGAGAAATTCATCGGTTTGTCGCCGTACCTCCGTTTGGAAGGTTTGGCTTTGCAGTTGGTACCATTCCGCACGCAACCTGATGGCCGTTTCAGCGTGTCAGGTTATGGCTTCGTGGATACGGTTAAAACGTACGACCGCTTGATGAACGACTTCAAGTGGGGTAACTTTGATAAGAAACCATTGTACATCAATAAGAACTATGCACCATCGGTACAAACCATGCAAATGGCTTTCATCCGTTTGGCAGAAACGTTCTTACGCTCGGGCAACAAGGTGCGCGCGGCAGAAGTTATTGAAAAGTACTTCAGTTCGTTCCCGAACTTCAACTTCCCATACGTGAAGAACAACGCGATGAGCATGATACAGATGTTGGATCAAGCGGCAGGCACTGAAAAGGCCAAGCCACATATCCTCATCATGGCTAAGTCGTTGGCCGAGTACATGACCTTCTTCGAAAGCTTGAGTGGTAAAGCAGAATACACCGAATGGTTGATGGCTCGTCAAAGCCAAAACCCAATGCAAATCAACACCGCAGAGGGCAAGTTCCGCACGAAAGAACTTTACCACTTCAAGGACGACTATCAACGCTACACCAGCTACATGTACGAGTTGAACAAAATGGCTGAAGACGATGCAGCCTTGAAAGCAGAGTTGAAAACCTTGTTTGATCCATTTATCGGTGCACCGGGTACCGAATAAATCAAAACATTCAAATACCTCGAAAAGGGTATCAGCGCAAGTTGATACCCTTTTTTTGTAAGTGCTCGGGCCGTATTATTTTATCTTCGTAACTTTGCAAAAAATTACCCTATGACTATTAGTATCGGTTGCGACCACGCTGGCTTTGATTACAAAGCATCGGTTATTGCATTATTGCAAAGTAAAGGAATACAGGTAAATGATTACGGCACCCATAGCGCCGAATCAGTAGATTACCCAGATTTTGTGCACCCCGTGGCCGAAGATGTACTTTCAGGCAAGGCCGACTTTGGCATCGTGATGTGCGGCAGCGGCAACGGCGTGGCCATGACAGCCAACAAGTACGCTGGTGTACGTGCAGCTTTGTGCTGGTTGCCCGAGTTGGCAAGCCTAGCCCGTCAACACAACAATGCCAACGTTTTAGCTGTTCCAGTACGTTTTATCAGCCAGGAGACAGCCCTTCAAATGGTTGAAAACTTTATCAGCACCGCATTTGAAGGTGGCCGCCACGCCAATCGCGTATCGAAAATTGATATTCCGGCCTGTTAAGTGATCACTATTCGCGTGAGCCGACCGGAGGGCAGCGGCGCAAAGCGCCGCTGGTGCGCAGCACCGAGCGAATAGCGAGCCCGGAGGGTGGCGACCCGAGCGTATGCGAGGGGCACGCACAAATTGAACTATGAACTATGATCGATGAACAATGAACAATTAAACTAAGAACTATCTACAAACACATGAACAAAAAACTAATTTGGATGGGCCTTGGCCTGAGCTTGTTGACCCAAGCCTGCAAGGAAAACGCTAGCGTTCCCGGTACAACGGAAGCTGCCAAGACCGAAATGGCGTGGAATACCATTGAAAAAACGAGCGAAACCAGCGGCAACCCGGAGTCGAACGGGGCAAGCTTTAACCTGAAATACCCTGTATTGAAAGGCGAACAAGCTTACTGCGACAGTGTAAATCAACATATTACAGACTTTTTGCTGACTTTCAGCGCCGAAAATCTAGAGGAAAGCAGCCAGGCTAAAACCCTGGAAGAAGCTGCGGATTTATTTGTACAGGCGCATGACAAATTTGTCAAAGAGTTCCCTGACGCCGCGGGCCCCTGGACCTTAAACGGTAACGCAACCATCGAGTTTGAGGATGCCGATTATATTACCCTCGGCGGCACCTTTGATAGTTTTCTTGGCGGTGCACACCCTAACTATACCGTTGAATATCAGAGCTTTTTCAAGAAAGATGGTCGAAAAGTAAGCGTTGAAAACTGGGTGGCTGACCTTAATAGTTTCCTCGATCAATGTGAGGATGCCTTCCGCAAGGCCAACCAAATTCCGGCTGATGGCGATTTGATGGCCCTAGGCTATTACGGCTTTGAAGAAGGCTTTTTCGTGACCGACAACTTTGGCATACTGGGTGATAGCGTGTTGTTTCAATACAATGCCTACGAGATTGCGCCTTATGTAATGGGTGCCCCATCGTTTAAATTGGCGATGAAAGACATTAAGAAGAGATAGGAGATATGAACTATGAACTATGAATAAAAAAAAGCAGCATGGGAGAGTCCCATGCTGCTTTTTTTTGTTGTGGTTAAGTCTCTAGTGATGTATTACAAAGCGTTGATATTCAACTGAACCCGAAGGTTTTTCGATACGCAACATATATATACCGTTTTGTTCGGGCAGTTGATTGCGTTGCAGCGTGCAGCTAAAATTCCCGCTAGATTTATAGCCTTCATGAGCAGTGTAAAGGTACTGGCCAGTGGCCGAGCAAACCGAGATGGTGGTCTTTCCAGCGGCTTCATCATGGAAATACACGTTGAGGTATTCACTAGATGGGTTAGGGAAAAGGGCAGTCGGGGCACCTTCATCCATGAGGCGTTCGGTAACATGGATAATAAAGCCAAACATATTGAAATCGTCGAGCATCCAGCCATCCTTGTTGGTTTGGACACTATCCGACACGAAATGGAAACGCAATTTAATCAAGTTATTTTGCGACCACCAGTTGCCGGCGGCGTTAATCCAGCAGATGGTTGTAGTTTGCCAAGAACTGGGGCCTTGCCAGCCGATTTCGCCGTTGGCTAAATAACTCACTGTATTGTAACCTTCCACGGCCACGATGGTATTAGGGTCGGAAAAGATATTATGCCAAGTTTGGCCAAGATCGTAGGAAGCTTCAATCCAGCCGCCTTCGCCTGGATCGACGTCCATCACATGTTGAAAATTTAAATAGTAATATGGCCAAGGTGAGCCCCAGTTGTCGATGGGGAAATCCATTTCGAAAAACGAATGGTTATTGATGGGGTACGGCAACAGCGTATCGGTTACAATAACGTTTGGTGCAGAGTAAGCACTTGTAAAGGTATTTTTTTGCGGTGGTCCAACGCGCCAAATGTTGGTGCTATCGCTAATCGTATCAATGCTGAAAGTAATGGGCGGCCAGCCCCAATCGCTACCATCGAAACCGAGGTAGCTGCTTTGGGCCTGGAGGTAAAAGCCATAAAAGGCCAGGATTGCAGTAAATAATATTTTCATGGTGTAGTATTATTTGAGATGAACGATTTTGCTTGTCGCTTTACGGCCATCCAACAAGGTAAACTGAACGATGTAGATTCCCTGTGGCAGGTATTCAAGTGAAATTTTGTTTTGACCGGGTGAGCATTGGGTTTCAGCTTGAATCATAAGCCCATCCAAGCTGTACAAATCATAAGCAAGCACTTGACCTTGTTGCTCAAAATAGCAGGCATGATATGCAGGGTTGGGCGATAAGCTAGGAAACAAACCTGTAAGTACCTCACCTGAGCTATTCCAAATAGGCGCTACAGGATTGATGGTATGCCAATAATTGGCGGCAGAATATGTATTATTGAAAATTGCCGACATCCTGTTCTGGATAATCGTCCCGTCGGGCAGATCGGTCTTGGCCTTTATATAAAATACCACGTAAGCCTGGCAGGTGATAGGGTTGTCAACGTAACGTACCAAATTTGCATCTTGCAAAGTAATTTTGAGTATTTGGTTGTCTAGAAGCTCGACAATATGCTGATGGCTAATATGTACCAAGCGCAAAGTACTAATATCTAGGTTAGAATCTAGGGTATCGTAAATGACCACGGTTGTTGCTACCCGGTTCAGAGGGTTTTGAACCCTTAAAGTGTAGCGTATTTCCTCCCCGGGAAGTATTACACGGTCAGGTCCCAGACCATAAGGAATGGCGCTAACCTCGGCACCACCTGCAACTGTTGTAATGGGTATAGTTCTCCTGGAATACATCGCGCTAGATGGAGCTGCATCGTTAAGCGGGAAGCCCATTTCTGCGTTATTGAGCATTTGCGGGCAAGTTTGCAAGGTAAACGAAGGCCGGATATTCTTCAAGGGGTGGTGGTTGGTTTGGGCTACTTGCAAACGAAGTGCCTGGCCATTAACGGCCTGCGTCAAGTTAAACACCTCGCCTACTTGTAATTGAAGCATACCTTGCTGCAACAAGGTACTACGTTCAAAGAGGTGATATTGAACGGATTCTACCATATTGCCCCAGCCAGAGTTTGTAATACTAAAACTAGCTAGGTTGTTGGAGCAAGTGCCAGTTACCGTTAAATCTGAGCCATCCCACCAGGGGTCGTAGTTACAAGCCTGCTCGGAACTTAAGCGAGCTTCCACAAAATGTTCATAATTTTGTGGGGTGTTGGTAGCCACCCTAACGGTTAAGTCAACAGTTATACTTGAATTGATGGGGAGATTGCTATTGAACGAGTTCAGGGTCAAGCGGTAGAAATCGGGCGTTATCTTGGTGTATGGCACAGAGGCAAACTGGATTTCGAGATATGGATTCAATTTCAAGTCAAGGTATTGTACTTGTATTGACGACAAATTAACGGTCCCCCTGTTTTGAACGATTAACCTGAGTCTACTATCCCTTCCAGCCCTTGCAGGGCTCATGAAAATATCAACGGTAGGCTCCTCGCAGTTCAATGTTGACTGTATAGCAAGCTGAAGACCACTGGATTGGTCTTGGACAAAGCTGGTGTCAGCTGGACAATCTATGGTCATGGCGGGCCTTGTTGAGAGCCAGTCAACGGTATAGGCCCCGGTATCTAAACGTGCGATTAATCCTCCATCTGATTGAGCTAGGATATAATGCTCTTGACCAGATGATTGATGTTCTAAGGTTATCAAGCTGTGGCCCAGCGACCTTTCGTTGTAAGCTTGTTGGCAATCCCCGTTTGCATCAAAATAAATATGACCCGTTGAAATACCCTGTGGTAAGTAATTGTCAAAATCAGGCAGCCAAGCCAGATAGGCATTATCCATAGAAAAAGAACCATACATGTAAAAACCGCCATTTCGGGCAAGTTGCGGAATAACTTGATAATGGGTCTCTTTTTGTATCATGGTATACGCCATGTCAGGAATAGACACCGTTAAAAATGTAAAAACAGATGGCCAGTTGCCCGTCCAATTGGGTACTGTGCGCTGAAGTACAAACAAGGTATCTCCCCTGTTCAAAAAATAAGCAGTATTTTGATTAAGCGCAGTATTTAGCAAAAGGGTGTCGTCAAGCTGTAAGCCCGCATCAAAATTGAAGCGAACAAGATGGAGCCCCCCGCTAGTTTGAGCTAGGTGTGCAAATACAAAGTGACCTGATTGGTATTCGGCGAAATGCGCATATTGAGGCTGCTGGTAAAACGATTGGTAAATAAGTTGCAGGTTTAATCCCTGGCCGTCCATGAGGTAAAGGCCCGATTCTTTCCAGACTAATGTACTATCGCCTACGGCTAGCATTTTGTAAACCTCCTCCCCGCCGTAATTGCGCCGCCATAAAACCTGCCCTACCGAATCAAATCGGGTATAAACATTATTGTAGAGTGCAGTTACCTTACCACTTGGATGTTCTAAGAGATAAGCCTCTCCGGTAAAATAGTTGTACTGAAATGAATCCCGCAATGTCCACTCAATTTGGCCATCATGGTTACATTTATTCCAACTAACTCCGTTTCCATTAGGTGTAATAAAATTACCCAAAAAATAAAAAGCGGTATCGTGGAGCTGCAAAACAGCCCAGTTGGTTTGACCAACTTGTGTTGCACTCAAGGTAGTTTTGCCTTGTAAATTACCTTGTAAATCAACATGACTGTAAGTAATCTGTTGGTTATTTGAAGTCCAAAATACCAACGAGCTATCTGTTTCAAACATATCGTTCCCCACATAACTATTTCGGAATACCGAAAAAAATGATTGCGCCGGCACTTGCCAGCAAACAAAAAGCAGTAAAAAGCTGTAAAGTAGTTTCATAGGCACATGTTTATCTTTTTGATAAATCAATAAATGTTTTTCTTTTTGGGCGCTGCGCCCGCTGGGGCGGTCGCCGCTGTCCTTCGTGGTTCGTGCGGTCGCTTTGCTCCCTTACGGAGCTCTTCGAGGTTCGCGTTGCTCCGTGCTTCGCACCAGCCGCTGCGCGGCTGCACTCCGGCCAGCTAGCGCAATATCAATCTATTACAAAGTGTTATTATGAAACGTTTAGGTTGTATCCCATCATATAGCTCTTCCAAAAAAGTTCAGTAAAAACACAATATATTTAGTAAAAAGCGCTGAAATACCGAAAAAACGTATATTTGCACTCGCTTTAAACTAAGCGATTTAGAAATATAAAACCTAACTCCTTAATTATCAACTTACAATGCAAGGTAAAGGCATTATCAAGTTTTTTGCGGCAGCCATGTTGTTGGTGTCCGTTTATCAGCTTTTGCTGATTGTCCCTACACGTAATGTAGAGAAAAAAGCTAAACAGTACGCATCTAAATTGGCTGCAAACGCCAATGGATCAGAAAAAGACATCCTCCTCAGCCAAGCGGAGCAGTTTTACCTCGACTCAGTTTCGAAGAAAACTGTGCTCAACCTCGGTGTAGTAAAATACACCTACGAGGACTTGAAACGCCAGCAAATTGCCTTAGGCCTTGACCTTCAAGGTGGTATGAGCGTGGTAATGCAGGTTGACCTCGAGGATTTCCTCGTTAACCTCTCCAACAACAATACTTCTGATAAATTCCGCCAAGCAATTGCCGAGGCTAAAAAACGCCAAGCAAGTTCGCAAGCCGACTTTATTACTTTGTTTGTTGAAGCCTACAAAGAAGCTGCAGGAGCCAATAACTTGGCTATGGTTTTCGTCAATAACCCTTCCCTCCAAGAAGAGATTAACGTAGAATCAACTGATGCTCAAGTGCTTAAGGTTATTCGTGAGAAAGCAAACTCTAAAGTTGAAGAAACCTACAACTTGTTGAAGAAACGTATCGACAAGTTTGGTGTAACGCAGCCTACCGTTTTCTTGGATAAATCAACTGACCGTATCACCGTTGAGCTTCCAGGCGTTAAAAACCCAAAACGTGCAGAGAAATTCCTCCAAGCATCTGCTAAGTTGGAGTTCTACGAAGTATACCTGGGCAACGAGTTAGGTAACCAATTGATGGCTTTAGATAAAGCACTTGATACCAAAACTACTGATGTTGCTACTCCAGCAACTGATTCAGCTAAAGTTGACTCAAGCGCTACTCCAAAAATTGATTCTTCAAAAGTTGCAACAGTTGACACTGCAAAAGCTGATACATCTAGCCTAGCTGGTCTCCAAAAAGGCCCATTATTCAGCAAGATGGAACCTGTTATCCTTGACCCAAGCCAAGGCCGTGCAGCAAACATCGGTATTGTTGAAGCAGCAGACACTGCTCGCGTATTGCGCATGCTCCGTGGCGAACTAGCTCAAACCTTGTTGCCAACCGACGTGAAGTTCCTGTTGAGTTCTACCCCTACTCGCGACATCAAATCTCGTGAGTATACCAGCAAATACGAAGTATACGCCATTAAAGTACCAACTGAAGGTACTGCCCCAATGGATGGCGACATGGTTGATAACGCCCGTGCAGACAAAGACCAAACAACTGGCGAAGACGTAATTTCATTGCGTATGACTGAAGAAGGTGCTCGTTTGTGGGGTGATTTAACCCAGAAAAACATCGAACGCCCAATCGCTATCGTTTTGGACGACCAGGTTCAATCAGCGCCATTTGTAAATGAAGCTATTACCAGTGGTAACTCACAAATCTCTGGTAGTTTCACCGCTACAGAAGCTAACGACTTGTCAAACATCCTGAACATTGGTAAGCTTCCTGCAAAAACTAAAATCATCGAGAAAGCCGAAGTAGGTCCATCATTGGGTAAAGAAACTATCCGTGCGGGCTTATTGTCTATGGCCCTTGGCCTCGTAGTGGTTATGTTGTTCATGATTGGTTACTACTCAACAGCAGGTGTTGTTTCCGTTTTAGCCTTGATTGCCAACTTGTTCTTCATCCTGGCTTCATTGTCATCATTGGGTACAGTATTAACCTTACCAGGTATTGCTGGTATCGTTTTGACCATCGGTATGTCGGTAGATGCTAACGTAATTATTTACGAGCGTATACGGGAAGAAATACGTCTGGGCAAAGCCATGAACGCGGCATTGATGGACGGTTTTAAAAACTCGATGTCATCCATCATTGACGCCAACGTAACTACATTCTTGACCGCCATGATATTGGCTTGGTTAGGCCTTGGCCCAATCAAAGGCTTCGGTATCGTGTTGATGGTTGGTGTTGTTTGTTCTGTATTCGCAGCCGTTTTGGTTGCTCGCTTAATCTTCGAATGGTGGTTAGCTCGTGGTGGCAATATCAGCTTTGGTATGCCAGCTACAATCAACGCCTTGACCAAATTCAATGTTGACTTCGTAGGTAAACGTAAAATTGCTTATATCGCATCAGCTGTTGTAATCTTGGCTGGTGTTGGTTCTATGTTTACCCGTAGCTTCGAGCTAGGTGTCGACCTCAAAGGTGGCCGTACCTATACCATTCAATTCCCTGAAGGTACAACTGTAAATACAGATGCACTTGCAGCTGACCTTGGAACCTTCTTTGTTGAAAATGGCAAACCAGTAAAGCCAGTTGTAAAAGAATTCTCTAAATCAAACCAAGTTAAGGTTACCACCTCTTTCATGCAATCTGATACCATTACAGATGCTGATGCTAAGATTTTGGCGCAGTTAAAGTTAGGTTTGGAAAAACATATCGGTAAAACCTTAACCAACGAGGAATTTGTAGGCGACGCCAACACCAATCGTTATGTTCAAGCGCAAAACAAAGTAGGTGCTACTATCGCCGATGATATTCGCAACAGCGCATGGCAAACAACCGTAGTTGCACTCTTGTTGATTTTCGTGTACATCTTGATTCGTTTTAAACGCTGGCAGTTCTCTGCAGGTGCTGTAGTAGCTTTGTTCCACGACGTACTCGTAGTACTTGCTATGTTCTCCTTGTTGCACGGTATCCTTCCTTTCTCGCTTGAAATCGACCAGACGTTCATCGCTGCGATTTTGACCGTGATTGGATACTCGGTGAATGACACAGTAATCGTATTCGACCGTATTCGCGAGTATTTGAATACTTACAGGACAAGAGATGCTAAGGTGGTTATCAACGAAGCGATTAACACTACATTGAGCCGTACCTTATTGACATCATCTACTACCTTGTTCGTGGTAATTTGCTTGTTCTTATTTGGTGGTGCCGGCATCAAAGGCTTCTCATTTGCCTTGTTGATTGGTATCCTCGTAGGTACTTACTCTTCTATCTTCATTGCAACGCCAGTTGTAATCGACTTGACGCCTAATAAGGACCTTGAAGCTTTCGATGCACCTGAAGTTGTAGCTGAAAGTGATTCAACTGAACCTACCAGCAAAAAGAAATCAAAAGCATAAGCCGCTGAAATTTCTTTATACCAAAGCCCGGTGTTACCTTTGTAGCACCGGGCTTTTTATTGAAGCTGTTTAGCCTTTTCTGTTTGAGATAAAAATGAGTGTTTTTTCGTCCAGGTATCCGGAATTTTTGAGGGAATAGCAGCGTTATTGCCAAGAAAATTGCTGATTCCTGGGCGGAAAAGAACCATTTTTAGCCAAATGAGAAAAGTTTAAACAGCTTCATTATCACCTAACCAAATAATTCTCTGGAATTCATGAAAAATGTAACCGTTATCGGCGCAGGTACCATGGGTAATGGTATTGCACAAGTATTCGCAATGAAAGGATACCAAGTAGCTTTGGCTGACATCAGCAGCGCTGCATTAGAAAAAGCAATCAACACCATCAGCGGCAGCTTGGATAGGCTGATTAAAAAAGAAGCCATCAGCGAGCAAGACAAACAAAATGCGTTGGGTTGTATCAAAACCTACACAAGCATTGCCACGGCTGTTCAACAAGCCGATCTCGTGGTTGAAGCTGCTACCGAGAACATGGAACTCAAGCTTAAAATATTTGCTGAAATGGATCAAAACGCCCCAGCAAATGCTATCCTGGCCTCCAACACTTCTTCCATCTCAATTACTAAAATAGCATCTGTAACCAAACGCCCCGACAAGGTTATCGGTATGCACTTCATGAACCCAGTACCAGTCATGAAACTGGTTGAGGTTATCCGAGGCTATGCCACCAGCGATGAAACCTGTCAAGCAACAATGGACTTGTCAAAACTGCTCGATAAAATCCCTGTTGAAGTGAATGACTACCCAGGTTTCGTCGCAAACCGTATCCTAATGCCGATGATCAACGAGGCCATTTACACCTTGTTTGAAGGCGTAGCCGGTGTGGAAGAAATTGATACCGTGATGAAGCTAGGCATGGCGCACCCTATGGGACCATTACAGCTGGCCGATTTTATTGGTCTTGATGTGTGTCTCTCTATTCTTCGCGTCCTTCACGACGGTTTTGGTCAGCCCAAATATGCCCCATGCCCACTGTTGGTCAACATGGTTACCGCTGGCAAACTTGGCGTTAAATCAGGCGAAGGTTTTTACAGCTGGGGTCATGGTACCAAAGAATTGATTGTTTCAAATAGCTTTGCCAAACGCTAGATGGATACCAAGTGATACACGATTTCAATTAAAGCCCAAAATGCCAAGCTAGCTGGCTACGTCAGGCAAATTCAACTCGCGTTGTCGCTTATTGCCATCTCTATCATTACAGGAGTGCTTGGATTCATGTTCTTGGAGGGCTATTCCCTACGGGAAGCATTCTACATGACCATCATTACCTTGAGCACGGTGGGGTTTAGCGAAGTTAAACCGCTATCCCCCACCGGGCAAATTTTTACCTCTATACTCATTATTGGTAACCTAGGTATTTTTGCCTACGCCATAACTACCATATCGTCTTTCATCGTTTACGGGCAGCTTCAAGACCTCATCAAACATTATCGTATGCAACAAAAGATAGATGCACTCGACAAGCATATCATCGTTTGCGGGTATGGTAAATTTGGCCGACAAGTAGCCTCGGAACTCAGCCAAAAGAAAAAATCTTTTGTCATCATCGAGCACGATGAAAAAGCGCTCGAAAGCCTTGAAGATACAAGCTATTTCTACATCAAGGGTAATGCTACGCAAGATGAAACCCTGGCGGTGGCCGGTATATCCAAGGCTCATTCCTTACTCGTTACCTTTTCCGAAGAAGCCGAGAATGTATTCTTGGTACTTTCAGCCCGGCAGTTAAATCCTAAACTATTGATTATTAGTAGAGCCTTAAATGAAAATGCCGAGCGAAAACTCATCAGGGCCGGCGCTAATCAGGTGGTGATGCCCGAAAAAATTGGTGGTTTCTACATGACAACCCTCATATATAACCCTAACGTAGGCGAGTTCCTCAATATGCTCTCCAACATGGGCGAAGACAATATCAACTTCGAAGAAATTCCAGTCAACCACTTAAAAACTACGTATAAAGATACATCCATTGGCCAATGGGATGCCCAATTTAAAACGGGTGTCAATATTATCGGTATACGCCGGGAAGATGGGCATTATATGATTAATCCAAGCCTGAGTTTTATTCCAACTAACCGCATGAAATTGGTAGTTTTAGGCAACGCCGAGCAAATAAACCAATTTAAAGCGATGATGATCGATGATCAACAAGTTTAATCTAGATTTTAATCTATTTTAAACCATTTCTATTGGATATAGTTATACTTTTGTAGATACTAGTATTACTAAACCAAACCTTGTCATGTCTGTTTCTTTACAAATCAACCTGAACGAGCATTTATACTTACGCAACCCCCAACAAACGGAATTGGGCAAGAAAATTATACAGCACGGCATCGTTTTGATTGACGAAATAGGTTTTGAAAAATTCACTTTCCGCAAACTAGCCGAGCGTATCGATTCCACAGAGGCCTCCATATACCGCTATTTTGAAAATAAACACAAATTCCTAATCTACCTCACCTCATGGTACTGGGAGTACGTGAAGTACCAACTAGAGGTACGCAGCAACAATATTAGCGACCCAATGGCTCGCCTGCGTATCGCTATAGACGTGCTTTTGCAGTCATCCTTGGACGACCCTGCTACGGATTACGTCAACGAGAGTGTCTTACACCGTATCGTTATCGAGGAGTCGCTCAAAGCATACCATACCAAGGATGTGGATCAGGAAAATAAGGTTGGTTTCTTTGTCAATTACAAAACCTTCTGCCGCAAAATCCAGCATATCATCCTCGAAATCAAGCCTGATTTCCCTTACCCCGGCGCGCTGGCCTCTAACCTCGTCGAGATGTCGATGAACCATTTTTACTACGCACAACACCTGCCATCCCTCACCAGCATAGCCTTCGATGATAAAGTGCTCGACAATTTGGCCGAGATGATTCACTTTTTCGTGAATAAGATTCTTGAACAAAAATAGCTGTTCTTTAAGCTCATCCTATTTTGATTTTATATTCGGGCGTTCCGGCCACGCCATGCTATCGCATGGCTTGCCGTCGGTCCCTTCCAGGCGCGCTATTCGCTTGGCCCTTCGCCGCCCCTGGCCGCCTAACGGCGGCAGCCGTTTCACGAAACGGCTCTACATGGTCGGCTCGGTCTGCGGCTACGCCGCACCTTCCAGGCACCTAACGCAGCGGCTGTGGCGTAAAACGCCTCCTGCGCATCCCCCTCCTTTGCAAAGGCTACGATTAGGACACATTTTTTGATGCTGCCCTTAGGGCAGCCCCTTTTGGTAGCCCCGGGTCAGCGCAGCGCAACCCGGGGTAAACAGCCTCCCCAAAGCCATTGGCGCGGCGGTAAGAGATGAAAATGGTTCTCTACATTGCCTCGCCGCGCAAAGGGTACAAGTTTTTTTTACAAATTTTAATTCGAATTAAGGTCTTTTGCGCCTCCCCCCTCCACTGCACAGACGCTGTGCGTCCGTTGGTAGCGGGCAATGCCATTAAGCGTTAATTATTTTGTTTGTTTTTCAGCATTTTTCGGCCAAAGTAACCACCCCGTCTGCTGCGCTACACGCTTTGCGTTCCGCTTGCATCCACCCCTCCTTGAAAAGGAGGGGAGCTCATGCCTTGCTATAAATATTTGATTTACAGATATTTAAAAGAACAAGCCAAGTTCCCCTCCTTTTCAAGGAGGGGTGGATGCGCACAGGGTGTTTTACACCTTGTAGCGCAGACGGGGTGGTTATAAATTCGAGAAAAATTAACGCTTAATGGCATTGTGGTAGCGGGGGGTGGGCCGAGCTACGCTCGACCGGATTTCGGTACGGCTACTGTTCCGTGGCGATTTCTGTATCGAACCTATTCAAAGGCTTGCCGCCACGGGTTTTCTGTTGTCGCCCCGAACCCCGGGTTGCGCTACGCTTAACCCGCGGCTAGGATAAGGGTCTGCCCTCGCGGGCAGATGAAGGGCGGTTTATAAGCTTTCGTACAAGCGCTGGCAAAAATGTGCCCTAACCACTGCCACTATAAGCCCTGCGTTACGGCCATTCTGTTCCAACCCAACGCCAGATTCCAGCTCCTTCAAAAAAAATATATTTTTTTTCTAGAACAGCGGTAACGTTTTTCAAACACCAATCATTAATAGACGTACCTCAAAATAAGAGTCTTCTTGAGGAACTTTCGCACTAGGGTTTTACTTGTTTCCCCCGACCTGTATGCCTAGTGCTTCCCATAAGGTGTTTTAAATTGTTTGTTTTGCGAAAAAGGCCTCCAATTGGAGGCCTTTTTATGTTTATGTATTTTACTGTTACTCTACGTATGGTTCTGCATCCTTCAAGAAGTAAGGCAGGTACAACATGTTGTAGGGTTGATTGAGCTTTAATTTACCCTTTATGGTAACGGGTTTTGAGCCTCGGCTCAATATCGGGAACTTGGGCGTAACCTCGATAACGGTTTCAGGCCCAGCACCACCACAGTAATAGCAGGAACTGTACGGGAATGCCGATAAGATAAAGGTACCATCGCGTGAAGGCACTGGCAGGATATAACCTTTCAAGATAATCTCTTTGCCTTCCATTTCCTTGATGGCTTTTCCGAAAACAGGAGCATACACCACATCGCCTGTTTCAGGGTTGATCTGGGTGGCGAAGTTGATTTTACCCAACATTTTCCAGTAATAAGCACCATCGTTTTGGGCTTGGCTTAGCAGCGTAGTTGAAAGTAACAGGGCTGCGAGGATTATCTTTTTCATGTTAATGATATTTATGGTAAAGGAACGGTACATCTGGTATTGAAAAAACCTTGCCATTTTACTCGCGCACCAACTCGGCGTCACGCATGATGTATGGCATTTTCAGCTGGTCAGAAGCATTGAGCTCCAACTTGCCTTTAATTTTAACGAGTTTATCTAACTCTGTATCCAATTTTTTCTTGGGGTATACCTCAATGATGGACTCTGGGCCGGAGCCACCGCAGAAAAAGCAAGAGGCCATGGGGTAAGCCGAGAACATGACCATGCTGCCATCATACTCAAGTGGTAGTACATAACCATCTATGGTGATTTCCTGGCCGTTGAGTTTTTTGACCTCGGGTGTAAACCGGGCGTCATAGACCACATTTTGGGTTTTCTCATCAAGCCGGGCCATGAAAACTACCTTCATGAGCATAGGCCAAAGTTTGCCCACGGGGGCGGGGCGTTCCACCTCAGAAGGGTCTTGGTACGCTGGGCTATTAAAATACGATGAGTCGTAACCCTCGGCATATTCAACGTTATTTGATATCTGGGTTGAATCTGCTGCAACGGGAGCCTCCGCTTTGCCCTTGAACAAGCCCAGGAAAAATGAAGGCCTCAGTAAAAACATGAGGATGAACACGATAACGATGAGACCGACGTTCTTGGCTATATTGTTGCGCATGGTAGAGTAAAAAGAGTAAAGTAATCGGGTTAGCTGCCCGGAAGGCCGGGCCAAGGGCCCGGGCACGCGTAGCGTGCCGAGCGAACAGCGAGCCTGGAGGGGAGCGACCACGCTAGCCCACAGCCTGTCAAGGCGGAGGGCGAAGCGGGGGAACCCCAAAAAAATAATAACTTCGCGCTGGTACTTGCATCAGCACGATGCAAAGTTACGTTTTCTGCAAGCAAAAACGCACACAAACCCACATACTTTGAAGCCATTTTTTTTACACCTAGCCCTCCTGTTGCTGGGCCATACCGTTCTGGTAGCGCAGACTGGTCCTCCTGCCTCGAACATTTATTTGTTGCCCTGGCAAAGCGATAGCAATGGCCTGTTTAAACCGGGCCGCCCTACCCTAGTGAACTACGATAATTTTGACCAGTACGACAACCAGCCGGTGCTTTTCAGGGGTGCTTGGTACTTCAGCTCGGTGCGGAAAGCGCAACAATCGGATATCATGGTGTATTACCCAGATATTAACGAGACGTTTTTCGTGAGCAACACCTTGACGCGGAGCGAGTACTCCCCCACCCCAATGCCCGATAGCATGCATTTATCGGTGGTTGTGGTAACGGAAGATGGGCATTCGCAGCATTTGTACCAACTAAACCCCGTTACGGGCGAGGAGACAGTTTTAATTGACACCTTTGACAACATTGGCTACCATTATTGGGTAACCGAGCGCGACGTGGTGCTGTTCCGGGTTGGCGAACCGCATACCCTAGGCGTATTTAACCTCAGGACGAAGGAATACAAACCCTTGGACGCACATATTGGTAGGTGTTTGCAACGCAGCCCACGCGGTGACCTAAGTTTTGTGCACAATACCGATGAACCGGAGGTTTTTATTTGCGTGTATAATTTCCAGACCGGACAAACATCTAAAATAATTCCATTACTACCTGAAAGTGAAGACTTTATATGGTTACCCGACGGTAGTTTGCTGATGGGCAACGGTACGGGATTGTACCAATTCAGGCCCGGCAAAGACCAGACCTGGAACTTGGTGGGCGATTTCCAGAAGTACGGATTCAAGAAAATAACTCGACTGGCCTTGGGCGCTAATGGCCAACTGGCTATTGTTGACCAGTTGTAAATGATTATTTATCAGGTAGTTTAAGCTAAAGCCATGAAACGCAAAAAGCCTTCCCGAGGGAAGGCTTTTTGTGATTGCGCTGGGATTCGAACCCAGGACCCATACATTAAAAGTGTATTGCTCTACCAACTGAGCTACGCAATCGAGCAAGGCGTTCTGCCAATTGCGGTGCAAAGATACGTTACATAAATGCTAATATCCAAGCTTTAGTTCAAGTTTTTTACAATTAATTTAACGTACATGCGCTAAATCATTGACTTTAAGGCAGAAAGCGTGAAAATTAATTTCTACTTGGCTGCATTTTTAACGGCCACGTGGTTAGCTTTGAAGCGGAGCGATTGGATTTCCTGCATCTCACCGGTGGTTTCGTCTTCAATCTCTTCAGACACGAAATCGAATTTACCGCTGATAACCACATCAGCCCCGGCGATATCTTTGGGCAACTTGATGCCGCTATCGTGGAGGTCAACATACAGGATGTCGGATTTAGGCTCCTTGTCGAAAATATCAATCCAGCAGCCCGACATTTGGCAAACGGCATCGATAGAGCCCTGCAACACATAAGTTTTAGTATGCGCCATAGAATCGCTAGCGGTAGCGTCAAAAAACTGCGCAACAGAAATTGCTTTAGCCGTTTCAAAATCGCCCCCGTAGAAGGTAAAATCGCCTTTACTTTGTTTGGCAGGTTGGCAAGCAGCGAGGGTGAGCACCAACAAAACGGTGCTGAACAACGTTAGTTTCATAGTCGAAAAATTTTATGCAAAGGTACAGCAGTTCTAGAAATTGTGCATCTTTACAGGCAAGTACTCGGGGAAATTTATTTAGTCCTGAAACTTGCCATTAGCAAAATCCATCATCTCATTTGGTTTTTCATGAAAAAGTTACTGTTTTTGAGCATCCTGCTCAGCCTTAGCATGCCGCAATTGGTAGCACAGACCTTGTTGCCACACACCTTTGCCCCAGGGGAATTACGCATTTTTGTCAACGAAAATAGCCCTAGCAGCCCATTTAGTATAACCAACCCGCCTACCTTCCCGGTAAGGACCATGGCCGAGTGGGAGGAAGTTCAAGCCCTGTTGGTGAGCTGGCGCAGTTACCCAGCGGTGTTGACGGAGATTGTTCGCAATGCTCGCCTGGAATGTGAAGTCATTATTTTGTGCAATAATGCAAGCGTGCGCACCACAGCCATCAATTACCTCCTCAACAACGGTGTTGATACCACGGGCGTAACCTTCTTAATCGCTGGTAACGACTCTGTTTGGATCAGGGATTACGGCCCCGAGAACATTTACGCCAACGATGTAGACTCGCTTTACTTGCTTGACTGGGTGTATAACCGCCCCAGCCGCGTACTTGATGATGCCAGCCCGAGTGCCGTAGGCGCATACATGGGCCTTGAAGTATATGAAACCGCCGTTAGCCCTTGGCGCTTGGTACATACCGGCGGCAATTTTATGTCGGACGGCATGGGGACAGGCTTTTCGTCGGAGCTGGTCAATACCGAAAACCCCAGTATCAGCGCTGGTCAAGTTGACCAAATCATGGAGGCCTTCATGGGTATCGACCGGTACATCAAAATGGAGACCTTGCCTTACGATGTGATTCACCACATCGACATGCACATGAAACTGTTGGATGAGGAAACCCTCCTGGTGGGTCAATACCCCACTGGCGTGGCCGACGGCCCACAAATTGAAGCCAACCTGCAATACGTGTTGAACAACTACCTTTCGCCATATGGCACGCCATACAAGGTGGTGCGCATCCCCATGCCGCCACAAAACAATGCATACCCGAATACTGGTGGAGACTACCGCACCTACGCCAACTCTATTTTTATCAATAAAACTATCTTGGTACCCTTCTATGAAGAGCGCTATGATACCACCGCACAAAGAATTTGGGAGGAAGCAATGCCTGGCTACAACGTGGTGGGTATTCCTTGCAACGACATTATCCAGGCCTTGGGCGCTATTCACTGTATTACCAAAGGCGTAGGTGTAAATGATCCTTTGCTGATTGTACATAATGACCTGGAAGATACCTACGACCAAGTTAATCCTTACCTAGCTGAAGCGACCATAAAACACCGCAGCGGGATTAGCAGCGCAACCTTGTTTTACCGAACCAGTAGTACAGCGGCGTTTACACCCTTGGCCATGACCGCGGGCATGAATAATACTTGGTCGGCCAGTATTCCGGCACAAGTAGCAGGAACATCGATAGAGTATTACATTGAAGGCAATGCCAACAGTGGCAAAACACAGGTACGACCAATTACAGCACCTGCGGGTTACTGGCAGTTTGACGTATTGTCTAACCCAAGCAATACCAATAACCTAGCAGCGGGTATTGAGCATTTTGATGTATTCCCGAACCCTGCGCATGGATTAACTTGCGTACCGGTGCATAGCGGCCAGAACACTGCCGTATCGCTTTATGTATGCAACATATTGGGCCAGAAGGTTTTGGATATTTACTCGGGCGAATTATCGGTTGGGGAACAGCAATTCTTCTTCCAATCAGAAGCGTTACCCAGCGGTAGCTACCTCTTGGTGCTGGCATCGGGCGATGACAGGTTGGTGCGTAAGCTGGTGGTGCGGTAGATCCTAAACTGCGATTTTTTTTCTTTTTTGGGCGCGCCGGCTTCGCCGTCGGTCCCCTACGCGCTCGCTATACGCTCGGCCACTGCGTGGCCCATGCGCCTATGGCGCATGGCGCTCCGGGCACCTCGCGCAGAATGCCATTAAGCGTTAATTTTTCAGGGTTTTATAACCACCCCGTCTGCG
>CAZDVQ010000008.1:0-105404 GCA_964508975.1 uncultured Saprospiraceae bacterium | reverse complement strand
CCTCTCCACCGGCACACGCTACGCGTGTTGTAGAGAGTGGGCCAATATGCTTGCCAAAGCTTCATACCCTCTCCGCACGCGAGTTTACGAGCGTTTCAGGGGAGAGGGTCGCCGCAACGCGGCGGGGTGAGGCACAATTTAGTGCAAAGAGCTATGGGTGGCAAAACCATAATAATTAATAATTAACAATTAATAACTAAAATCTAGGTTTGCATTACGCCTGGATTAAATTTCTCTACCGGAGCGTTATTCGCCATCTCGATACCCGTTGAAATCACCTTGCGGGTTTCTAGTGGGTCAATGATAGCATCTACCCAGAGGCGGGCAGCTGCGTAATAGGCCGTAGTTTGGCTATCGTAGCGATCAGATACTTCTTTCAGCATCTTGGCTTCGTCTTCTGGACTAATTACCTCGCCTTTGGCTTTGAGCGATGACACTTGTATTTGCAGCAACACTTTAGCGGCTTGCGCACCACCCATCACCGCTATTTTAGCCGAAGGCCAAGCCACGATTAAACGGGGGTCGTAAGCTTTACCGCACATGGCGTAGTTACCCGCGCCGAACGAGTTACCAATCACAATGCTGAATTTAGGCACGGTCGAGTTCGATACTGCGTTCACCATCTTCGCGCCGTCCTTGATGATACCGCCATGTTCAGAGCGGGTACCTACCATAAAACCGGTTACGTCGTGCAAGAACACCAGCGGAATCTTCTTCTGGTTGCAATTCATGATAAAGCGCGAGGCTTTATCGGCTGAGTCAGAATAAATCACGCCGCCAAATTGCATTTCGCCCTTGGCGCTTTTCACCACGATGCGTTGGTTCGCCACAATACCCACGGCCCAGCCGTCAATGCGGGCGTAGGCGCAAATCAAGGTTTTACCGTAGCCAGCCTTGTATTCAACAATCGAGTCTGCATCCACAAAACGTTCGATGAGCTCCATCATGTTGTAGGGTTTAACCGTGGTATCGGGGTAAACACCGTACAATTCTTGTGGATCTTTAGCTGGATCTTTAGCTTCCACACGGTCAAAGCCCGCTTTATCAAAATGGCCTTGTTTATCAATCAGTTTGCGGATGGTATCGAGGCAAGTTTTATCGTCGGGTACCCGGTAATCGGTCACGCCCGAGATTTCAGATTGGGTTTTAGCACCGCCCAGGGTTTCTTGGTCGGTATCCTCACCGATAGCCGCTTTCACGAGGTAAGGGCCCGCCAGGAAAATACTACCGGTGCCGTCTACAATCAGGGCCTCGTCCGACATGATAGGCAGGTATGCACCACCCGCCACACAACTGCCCATGATGGCTGCAATCTGGGGAATGCCCATACTGCTCATCTTGGCATTGTTGCGGAAAATACGGCCAAAATGCTCTTTATCAGGGAAAATTTCATCTTGCATAGGCAGGTACACTCCCGCAGAGTCTACGAGGTAAATGATGGGCAAGCGGTTTTCCATGGCAATTTCTTGCGCGCGCAAGTTCTTTTTACCCGTGATGGGGAACCAAGCGCCAGCTTTCACCGTGGCATCGTTGGCCACGATCATACACTGTCGGCCAGCCACCTTGCCAATGCCCGTCACTACCCCACCCGATGGGCAACCGCCGTGTTCTTGGTACATGTCGTAGCCTACAAAACCGCCAATTTCAAGGAAATCGCTGTCTTTATCCAGCAGGTAAGCCACCCTTTCGCGAGCGGTCATTTTACCTTGTTCGTGTTGTTTTTCGATGCGTTTTTGGCCGCCGCCCAGGTGAACTTTAGCCAGCAATTGCTTCATTTTTGAAACGGCCAGCTTGTTACTATCCTCATTCCGGTTAAATTCTAAATCTTGCTTCGACATGTATTTCGTGTTGGTTAGGTTCGTTTCGCAAATGTATGTAAATGTGTTGACTTGTGCAAATGTTGCGCCTCGTATAGCCCATGGATACCCTACGATTGATTTGATTTTTTGGGCGCGTCGGCCTACGGCCGTCGGTCCCCGCCGGGCTCGGCTATTCGCCTCGGTGCTCTTAGCCGCGAAGCATCGCGGCTCTACGGCACCCGCGCCTGCGGCGCGGCCCTCTGGGCACCTCGCGCGGAACCCGCAGCTTCGCTGCGGGTTCTGATTATGGATTATTTATACATTGCCGCTGTTGGCGTCCCCGCCAACGGCCGTACAAGTTTGCCAATCACTTGCGCTGCTTTACGCTTGTTGGCGGGGACGCCAACAAGGGCAAGAAGATGTCAGGGCTACGCCCCTAATTTTAATCAAAGGGGCGTTAGCCCTGTCATCTTAAACGCTGTAGTTGAGGGGTTTCGGCATCCCCCCACCCTCTAGCTATCAACTACCAACAGCAAACTATCAACTATTGCGCGCGAGGGATTGAGCCGGATATGAACGAGGGCGAGGGCTAAAGCGGCGCAAGCCGCCCCGGCAAAGCGCGGCGAAGGCTGGAACAGACTAGCCGCAACTATGCCGGGCAGCCCGAGCACGACGTGAATTAGAGGCGAAAGCCCGACGGCCGCAGGCCGACGCGCCCAAAAAAGGAAAATACCAAGCAATCGAAACAAATAGGCGGGATAATGACTTGAATATGGGAGTACTTATATTATAAGCCATAGCCAGCCCTAACATGAACGCATTTTGGACCAGAATTCTAGAACAACAGAAATTACTCAAACGCGACAAACGGAACACTAAGCCTTACTCGGAGTATGAGCTAGCCAAAGCATACCGCTTGTTTAGCATTGCCATACGCCGAAACATCAAGGATTTTTTCCTCATAAGCATCGGAATATTTTCAGCAGCCTTTGGTTTGAAAGGCTTTTTGTTGACGAACCATTTTATAGATGGTGGCGTAACTGGCATATCGCTATTATTATCTGCTTTGAGTAATGTGCCGCTGTACCTGTTTATCGTGTTGATTAACATACCATTTATAGGATTGGCCTACAAAACCATGGGGCGCAAATTTGCCTTCAAAACGGCCCTGGCCATCACGGGATTATCCCTGGTACTGGCCTTGGTGTCATTCCCTAACGTTACAGACGATAACTTACTGGTAGCGGTGTTTGGTGGTTTCTTTCTGGGGGCGGGCATTGGCTTTGCCATTCGGGGCGGTGCGGTGATTGACGGCACCGAGGTATTGGCCATATATTTAAGTCGGAAAACTGGTGCCACCCTCGGCGATATCGTTATTGTCATCAACGTGTTGATATTTGGGGTTGCAGCTTATTTTTTAGGCATTGAAGTAGCCTTATACTCTATGATTACCTATTTGGCCGCCTCTAAAACACTAGACTTTATTGTGGAAGGTATAGAAGAATACATCGGTGTAACGATTATAGCTGTGCACAGTGAAGACATCCGGCAGATGATTATCCAAACCATGGGCCGTGGCGTTACCATTTACAAAGGGCAACGTGGCTATGGCAAAAGGGGCGAAAGCAGCGAAATAGACATTATATACACCGTTATCACTAGGTTAGAGTTAAACAAACTACACACCGAGCTCGAGAAAATAGAACCCAGCGCTTTCGTGGTCATGAACAGCGTAAAGGACACTAAAGGCGGCATGATTAAACGCCGGCCGTTGAGTCATTAGGGGAGCATTTTGCTTAGACAATGATTTTGGGGCCTGTGACCTATTTCATTACTGCTGACTTAGTCTTTCTACAATCTTGTCTGCCAGCTCTTCTGGAAAATTAAAATCCATTGTAATATTTCCACTAGTTATTACTTGATAAACCGAAGGCATTGTAACGATGTTTTTATCAATGACTAGCGCTATTGGTTTACCCAAATTGTCTTGAGTAATAAGTTTCCATTTTTTTGCCCCCTCCTTGGTCAATTTTATACTAAGTTGTGGGTAAACTCCGCGGTATTCGTTGTAAACCTTTTCAACTTTTGCTATGTCTTTTGATGTTAAACAAGGCTTTTCTGCCAATTTCACGTCACTCGGATTTTGAATATCAACGCCGCTTTCAACTGTAATATAATAATCAACCAAAGTATAAAAGCCATCTTCTGCTTCAACTGGAATAAAGGTAAATTGGGCTGGCTCGTCCAAAATTGCGCCATCGACTACCATTTGTAAATCATTGATTTCATTTTCCAGGTCTTCAAATTGGGATGTCAACATATCGTTAAACCCACCTTGTTGGAATCCTTTTTTAAACGCCGTCGTCTGAAAAAAATCATAGATATCGTCAATTTCTTCTGCCGTGTACAATTCATCAAATATGTCAAAGATTCTTTTCCTGACTTCATCGTAAGTTAAACGACTTTCAAGTTCTAGTAACTTAATACTATCTTGCCCAGATAGATGCTGTTTTAAACTTGATATTTGAAATTCAAACATATTGGACAAAGACTTAACGTAGTCCAACTGTTGTAAGATATACTCAGTTTTTTCAAGCCTAGTTTGACCAAAACAGGCCATTGTACTTGCTACAAAATACGTAAAAAAAGCAAATGATATCCAGATTTTCATCCTAACTAATTTACCTAAAAAAATAATGTTCAAATACAAAGTTATACAATATTTCCGTTATGTTATCCATTAATTTAAAGCAAAATAGGCCGATATACTATTTTAGTCCTCCACCACGCACACCGTATCAATATCCTCAAGCAGTGCGATAAGTTGGGCGCTGTCTTTTTGGCGGATGGCCACTTTGTAGAGCGGGTCGGGCGTGTAGCTTTGCTGGAGCATTTGCGCGTTGAGCTTGTTGACCACACGCATCACCTCGCCTGTTTTTTCAAAGCTGAAGCTGAACGAGATGATATTTTCTACGATGCGCTCCTCGATGCTGGCCAGGGCTAGTGCTTCTTGGCTGGCTACCCTGTAGGCGTTGATGAGGCCCGATGCACCCAGGTTGGTGCCGCCATAATAACGCACGATGATGATTAATACATTGGTGAGGCCCTGGCTGTCTATTTGTCCGAGTATAGGCCGCCCGGCGGTACCGGAGGGTTCGCCATCGTCGTTGGCGCGATATTGGTCCTGGCCCATGCCTAAACGCCAGGCGTAGCAATGGTGCGTAGCCTTGGGGTGAATTTTGCGCAGCGCATCGAGCTGCTGCTTAATGTCGTGCTCATCGCGCACGGGAAAGGCAAAGGCTAAAAATTTACTGCCCCGATCGCGGAAAAATCCTTCGGTCGGGGCAGCAATCGTTAAATATGTGTCCTTGGTGGTACTCAAAACTTAGGCGGAAAAAGAAGTTCCACAACCGCAAGTGTCGGTAGCATTAGGGTTGATGAAGCTAAAACCACGGTTGTTGAGGCCGTCTTGATAGTCGATGGTCATGCCCATGAGGTAGATGGCGTGGGCTTTGTTCATCAAAACCGGGATACCCTCTACCACGAACATATCGTCGTTTTCTTGCTTTACATCAAAGCCGAGTACGTATGAAAAGCCGCTACATCCACCGCCTTTAACGCCGATGCGCAAGGCATGTTCGTCGCCGAGTTGCTCATCTGCTTTGATTTTAGCCAAAGCCTTGATGGCGCCAGGAGTCAGTTGGATAGGTGCATCTATGAGTATTTCTGCCATGGTATGATTGCTATTTAGATTTAATCTTTGCAAAGATACAACGAAAGTCATGTGAAAGTTCAATTTGCAGGGGATTTTTTTGAGTATTTGATATAATATTTATAATATATTTTTAAACACATGTGACATGGCAAGGATTTTGAAGTATTATAAATACCCCCAAACACGCAAAAACAAAAAACATGAAAACCATTAAATTAGGCATAGTGCTCATCGGCTTGATGATCATGTGCTTTGGCTAGGAGAAAGGCTACACCCACAAGTGTAGCCTTTTTTTATAAGTATTTATCCATCATCAATTATGGCCAAATACTTAAATATATTTACCTTGCGTTTCAAATCGAGATTACCTATGTCAAAAGCTGTCGATCGTCAACGCGATATATACTTGAATGGTGCTGCTGGCCGGAAATCTAAAATCCCGGTAGATACCCAAGCGCTTGAAAACAAGGCCAAGGATATCATCTCGGCCGAGGCTTTTGCCTACATAGCTGGTGGCGCAGGCAAAGAATTGACCATGGCCCTGAACCGGGCTGATTTTGCGGCATGGCAAATTCTGCCCCGCATGCTGCAAGACGTATCGGAACGCGATACCAGCATACATCTCCTGGGCAAGCACTATCCTAGCCCATTCCTGCTTGCGCCTATTGGTGTGCTTGAAATGGCCCATCCCGATGCCGATTTAGCAGTGGCCAAGGCAGCCGCCCAATTACAAATGCCCTATATTTTCTCGAACCAAGCCTCGGTGCACATGGAAAAAACGGCCAGTGCAATGGGCACTGCACCGCGTTGGTTCCAACTGTATTGGAGTAAATCAAACGAGCTGGTTGAGAGCTTCGTCAAAAGGGCCGAGGCCAGCGGCTGTGAGGCCATCGTGGTAACGCTCGACACTACCCTACTGGGCTGGCGTACCCGTGACCTTGACCTCGCGTATTTGCCCTTCCTCCGGGGCATGGGCATCGCGCAATACACGCACGACCCCGTGTTTAGGCAATTACTCGAGCAGCCAGACGAGACGCCAGGACCGAAGGTTAAGCCAGGCTTTGAGTCCTTGGTTACTTTATACCATATGTGTAAGCGCTACCCGGGTCCTTTTTGGCAAAATTTGAAATCGGGCATTGCCTTAAAAGCCGTGCGGAAGTTTATACAAATTTATTCCAGGCCTTCCTTGACTTGGGAGGACCTACAATTTTTGCGGGGTAAAACCAGTTTGCCTATATTATTAAAAGGTATTTTACATCCTGATGATGCGGTGAAAGCTATATCGCATGGTATCAATGGTATTATCATTTCAAACCATGGCGGCCGACAGGTAGATGGTTCGGCCAGTACCATCAGCATGTTGCCAGAGATTGCGGCGGCAGTCAATGGGCAAATACCCCTCATTGTGGATAGCGGTATCCGCACAGGAGCCGATGCATTTAAAGCATTGGCCTTGGGTGCCAGCGCGGTGTGCATTGGGAGACCCTACGTGTATGGCCTAGCCATTGACGGCGAGCAAGGCGTTTACGATGTATTGTCGAACTTTTGGGCCGACTTTGAGTTGACCATGGGTTTGGCTGGTTGCAAAAATGTAGGTGAAATCAACAGGGCTTGCCTTCGAAAAACGAATGGTTAAACAACATAAAACATGAAGCTGCGTTAAACTAATTGACCATTTATCATTTTTATTTGGGCGCCCCGGCGCGCTGCGCCGTCGGCGTACTCCGGGCTCCCTACGGTCGGTGCCTACGGCACCAGCGGCTGCGCCGCTGCCCTCCGTATGCCTGGCGCGACGTTCGTACATTCAGCTAGTAATAAAACCAAACTTGGTACTATTATTGCCTTTTTACAGGAGAATTTAAAGTCAAATCAAATTTTAGCCTAACTTTATGCGGGTTTTGCCCCGCCACATAACTTTAAACAAAACATTTAACCCAATGAGAACCATTAAACTTTTACTTGCAGCAGTAGTATTAGCCATGAGCACCTTGTCGCTCCAGGCCCAAGATGGAAAAACCTTGGTTAGGTCACTCGACCCAGCAGGCAACAACGCCATTGTACTTGATTTTGGCTTCCCCGTTTCTGGTGAAGAATGGGACCAAAACACCATGCGCGTGTTGTTGGACGTTAAACTCGTCAACGGTTCTGAAGATGTGTTGTCGCAGCTTGTAAAAGTTGGCCGCTACACCGTTGAAGGCCGTATTGAAAACGGTAAATTCATTGTTTACGCTCCATCAATCTTGAAAGAGGTAACCGTGAAAGGTGTAAAAATGGAGGAGCAATTCAAAGCTACCATCTATGTACCAAGTGGTGCAGAGGTAAGCACAGCCAAAGGTGATGTAGTACAAATCGAGAGCATCATGGCCAAGAAGTTGGCGGCTCAAGGTTTGGCCATGAAAGGCGAACCAGTGTTCAAGCCTTTTGACGTGACCATCCAGATTAGCGCTATGGTTCCAAACGATCCAAATTTCAGCCCATCAGATATTTTAATCGATGGCAAGCCGATTGGCGAGTAGCCAACACAGCTAAATCTATACAAAAAAGGCCAACGTTTTCACGTTGGCCTTTTTTTGTGATTATGGATTGTGGAATTTGTCGTCTGACATATAGTTGGAAACGTATTCAAGTCATATGGTTTTGCTGCCGTGAAACGGCACCATGTCTTAGCGATGGGTGAGGAAGTGCTGAAAGCACGACCAGAACCCATCGAAATGGATGTGGTCAAACATTAAGTCCTGAAAGGACGATATGATTTGAAAATTCTGTTTGGCATTATCGTCCTTTCAAAGTCAGACGCAAATTCTTGGGTCTCTACGACCTCACCCATCGCTGATATATTTGTCCGCTTTAGGGTTCTAGATGCTATTGCTATATATAAAATAAAAAAGGAGTGGATCCATACCGGCCGCTACAACCGCCTACCCTTGCTTCGTTTCCGACCTGGGGGAGTTCAGCAGGAGCATGCCGTACGAACCTCACTCCGAGGCGCAAAGGTAAGTACATTATTGGATTTACAAAGGGTTTGGGCTTTTATTTTTTAATATTATGTTTACAATATCCAGAATGAAAGCTAAGCTATGTTTGGATTTTGGGTTTCGAGGGAAAAACGAGCTATTTTTGGATGAGCTTGCTTAAAAAAATGGGCGCATAGTGGAGCTAAGTAACTATTTTTAAAAGCAAAAATCATCCGAAAAGAGCTGTTTTTCGCCGGAAGCTAAAGTCCAAACATACTCTACACGTGAAATAATATTTACTTTTGCGTGAGCCGGCTGGAAGGTGGCCCGCGTAGCAGGGCCAGTGCCGCGCAGCGGTACCAAGCCGACAGGCGCGCCTGAAAGACGGCGACCCGAGCGACGTAGGGGCGTATTGAAATACGCCCAACGAAGCGAGGGGCACGCCCAAATCAATAAAAACTAAAATTAAACCATGCGTATTGCAAATGGTAATTTCATCGTGGTAGAGGGTAATATCGGGGCAGGTAAAACCTCGCTATGCCATATGCTAAGCGAGGAAATGAACGCTAAATTGATCCTCGAGGAGTTTTCCGACAATCCATTTCTGCCCCTGTTTTACCAAAATCCAGAGCGATACGCGTTTCCTGTTGAGCTATTTTTCATGACCGAGCGGCATAAACAACTGCAAAACATGCTGATTGGCCGCGACTTGTTTAGCGAGTATACCATATCGGACTATATATTTTCAAAAACCTTGCTCTTCGCGGGGCAAAACCTGGAAGGGGAAGAATTGAGGCTATTTCAAAAGCTGTTTGAGACACTTGACATGTCGTTTCCCAAGCCCGATTTGTTGGTGTACCTGCACCGTGATGTTGACCAACTGATCAGCAATATACGCAAGCGGAACCGGCCTTACGAGCTCCGTATCGGGGCCGATTACCTCAAGAAAATCCAAGATGCTTACTTCAATTATTTCAGAACGGAAGCTGAGTTACCCATCTTGGTGATTGACCTCCAAGACCGAGATTTTATCAAGGACCCTAAGCATTACGGTATCATCAAGGAATGTATCAGCAGCTCATATAAGCCTGGTTTACATACCGTTAGGATATCGTAGTCATTATGGCGTGGTGAGTTGTTTATAAAACTCGGTAGCTTTAATCTGGTCGATAAAGTATATATTTTCAGGTTTATCTAGCGTTGTGCCTAGGATAAAGTCCATTTTGAATAGGCTGAAACTAGCTGTTTTATAGCCTAGCGTAGTTTCAGTGATTTTAATTTTCTCCAAGGCTTTGTCTAGAGCTTTCAAAAACTTTTCACGCCCGTAAAGCTGGTCAATCAAGGCCAGGGTTTTGCCGGTAATTTTACCGGTGTAATCATCGGTTGAGAACACCTTCATCTCGGGTAAGCGGTAGCCAATTTCGCGGTCGAAAATGGCCTGTAGCAATACATGCAGACTAGAATCGGGCATGTTCAGGCGCTTGTAATACTCGGCCTGCCAGTTGGCTAGGGTAAGGTTACGATAATCGAAAGCACCTGCATAGGAGGTATGATAAGTGTGCTTTTTAGCAGCCAGTTGGGTGTAATCTAAAGCTTTAGCATAATCTCCTTGCTCGGCATAAATGGTAGCCATGCGCATGCAAGCGTTGTGTTTGTAGGAGGCGAAGTCTTCTTTGGGTTCAAAGCCAATATCAAGGTCGTTCACATCGCTTAGAAGCAAAGTGTTGTACCATTTCAGGGCCATTTCCTCGTTTTCGAGGGCGGTATAAGCAACGCCTAGGTTGAGCATGGCACGACCATAAGCCTGTTCTTTCTCTGTAAATTTGACCAAGACCCTTTCCCAGCAGTAAATGGCAGAATCAAGCATATCTTGCTCAAAGTAATACACCCCTTTATCCAATAATTTATCGTTGGGAATTTGAGCCTGCAAGGCCGTTAAGCCTATCATAAACCAAGAGAATGCTATCCAATGTTTCATAACGCGAGTATTATAAGCCAAAGGTAAAGAAATTGGGCTGTTTTTTAGATAGAATACCCTGACTTAGGCAAATAATTAAACCCTAGTTAACGTTTTGTGGCGTAATTTTGCGGCACTCACGCACATTCACACACACCACCACATTTATTATGAGACCAAGCATTGGTTTTGCCCTGTTCTTTACAGCTATTTTCACCATTTCGCTTCAAGCCCAAACCACCATCTGGCTGGAGGATTTTAACGGTGCCAACCAAGGTTGGGTCGATTTCCACACTGATTGCGATGGTACCGCAGCTTCTTTTGCTGGCCAACGCAACAACCGCTTTGAAATTCAAGACATGGAAGGCTCGCCCTGCTGTACTGTGGGCGGAGGAAACAACAATAACTGGACGGCAAACCCCATCAATATAGCAGGTTTTTGCGATGTGTCCATTTCGATAAACTACGGGTTTTCAGGCGATTTCGAATGCCAGGCAGGCGGCCCTTACTATGGCTGTGCCGGTAATTCAACCATCGATAACGGTCACGACCAACTCCAGTTTGAATATAACCTAAACAACACGGGCTGGCAACAATTCTGGTATGTTTGCGGCGGTTCTAGTGGTAATGCCTTTGTCAATGGCCTAAGCGGCAACACTTTACAAATTAGGGTGAGGGGCGCAAATAAAGCCTCTTCTGAAATTTACTGGTTCGACGATGTGCTGGTCCAAAGCCAAAGTGCTAGTACCGTCGCTATTACAGGTAATGCTAGTGTTTGTAACGGACAAGCCACCACGCTCAACGCTGTAGCCACAGGTGGTTCGGGCTATACCTATAGCTGGTCAAACGGTGCTACGAGCTCAAGCATCACCATTAACCCAGCAGCCACGGCAAACTTTACGGTAACCGTAACCAACAGTGCAGGTTGTACTACTACAGCAAGCCAACTGGTTAGTGTTGGCGGTAACCCCACGGTTAGCATCAGCGGCACCACCGCCATTTGTGCCGGCAGTAGCAGCACCCTCACCGCAGCAGGCAGTGGTGGATCTGGCTTTACCTATCTCTGGTCGAACGGTGAAACAGATGCCGTCATTGTGGTAAGCCCAACGTTAGCAACAACTTATACCGTTAGCGCAACCAACTCGGCAGGTTGCAGTGCTACCGCAAGCCAAAACATAAGCATTAACCCAGGTTTAACGCCAAGCATTGCGGGTAACCTGGCCATTTGTATAGGCGCTTCTAGCAACCTGAGCGTTAGCGGTTTAGCTGCTGGGGTCTATACCTACAACTGGTCGAACGGAGCTACAACGGCAAGCATCAACGTTACACCAAGCAGCAATATAGCATACCAAGTGACCGTAACGGCAGCCAATGGCTGTTCTGGCACCAATAGCAATACAGTACAAGTAAACCCATTGCCAACGGTACAAATCCTGGGTAATGGAGCCTCGTGTAGCGCACAGTCAGATACCTTAACGGCACTGGCCAACGGCGGAACAAGTTTCAGCTATGCTTGGTCGACAGGTGCAACTAGCAGCAGTATTGCAGTAGTGCCCAACAGCGGCGCTACTTACCAAGTGACCGTGACCAACCAAAACGGCTGTACTGCAAGCGATACTGTGGTTGGTACCGTGGTAACACCTCCGACGGTGAGTATTTTGGGTCAAGTGCAAGCATGTGCTGGAGAAACCCTGACCTTCACAGCCGATGCTCAAGGCGGTACTGGCTTTACTTACTTATGGTCAAGCGGTCAAACCACCAGCAGCGTAAACTTGAATTTAAACGCTAGTTTCAGCCCCCAAGTAACGGTTACCAGTTCGAACGGCTGCCAAGCCAGCGCAAGTCTAAACGTTAACGTAACGGCATTGCCGATTATCAACATCACGGGTAACAGTACCCTTTGTGCAGGTGCCTCAACCACCTTAACAGCTAACGTTAGCAATACTGCTGGAACTGTAACCTACCTCTGGTCGAGCGGAGAGGCCAATACAAGCATCAACCTGACACCCGCATCTAGCCAAACACTTACGGTTACAGCTACGCATGCCAACGGTTGTTCGGCTAGTCAAACAGCAACGATTACGGTAAATCCCCTGCCTGTTATAACTTTAACTGGCGATACCAATGTATGTATAGGTAGTACAGGCGCTATCAGTGCCAGCAGCACCGGTGGCAATAGCTTCAGCTACCTTTGGTCAACAGGTGAAACCAGCAGCAGCATTGTCACGAACCCAACGGTTATAACTACATACAGCATTACGGCTACAAACAACTTTGGCTGTACGAGCACTGCCAACTTTGATGTGTTCCCATCGAGCATGCCGGAGATATTTGCCGAGAGTAACTTTACGAATGCTTGTCCAAACCAGCAAATTACGCTTACAGCCTACTACATCGTGAGTGCGGCTTTTGACTTTGATTATCAATGGGGCGCTAATGCCAACAACAGTCCTGACTCGCTCACAACCATCACGTTTACAGGTGGTACACAAACCTACAGCGTTACAGCTACAAACCTGTACGGCTGTACCATCAGCGATTCGGTGCAAGTAAGTGAAAGTAGCTTGAACATGACCGTAAATACGATACAACCGCTTTGTCCAGGCGATGACGGCCAAATTACGGTAG
This sequence comes from uncultured Saprospiraceae bacterium, assembly GCA_964508975.1. GTDB lineage: Bacteria > Bacteroidota > Bacteroidia > Chitinophagales > Saprospiraceae > CAZDVQ01. The sequence goes on along the minus strand of CAZDVQ010000008.1, from coordinate 92,351 downwards.
ATGTACTCAATGGCACAGCGCCTTTTACCTATTCATACAATAACGGACAAAGCTTTGTAAACGATTCATTTTCAACGCTTTTACCCCCAAGTCAGTATACGGTTATAGCAAGAGATCAATTTGGTTGCCAAGCGAACCAAAGCACGACTATAGTTGATGCTGTGGGTATTATTTTAAGCATCTCGCCGAACAGTTACGATATTAGCCTTGGCGATAGCGTTCAATTAGAAGCTACTGTTCAAGCTGTATTGCCAGCAACTTATATCTGGACACCCGCTAACGACTTGTCATGCAATAACTGTGTTCAACCCTATGCTAGTCCGCTGGAAAGCACCAACTATACCTTGTTGGTAACCGATGGCAATGGCTGTACCGCCACGGCTTCGGCGCAAGTGAACATATTCAAGAACCGTACGGTGTTCATTCCCAACGCATTTACCCCAAATGATGATAACCTGAACGACTATTTCACGGCCTATGCCGACGAACAGTTGTTCGAGATCACGAGCATGTTGATTTACAACCGCTGGGGTAACTTGGTTTTCGAGTCGAGGAACTTCCAGCCAGGACAGCGCATTGGGGCTTGGGATGGCACTTACAAAGGTCAAGAACAAAACGTGGACAGCTATGTTTACATCATCAACGTTGAATTTGTGGACGGCCACAAAGAACAATTACAAGGTGATCTCACATTAATCCGCTAAATGAAAGCATACCTCATCATCATCGGCGATGAAATCCTCATCGGTCAAGTACAAGATACCAATTCGAGCTGGATTGCCCGGCTGTTAAACCTTTCGGGCATCGAGATTAAACAGGTGAAAGCCATCTCTGATGAGCCAGAAGCCATCGTTGCTGCGTTCAAGGTGGCCGAGGCCGAGGCTGATTTGGTGTTGATAACGGGCGGCTTAGGCCCAACCAAGGACGACTTGACCAAGCATGTGATGGCGCAGTATTTCGAGTCGGACATGGCCTACCACGAGGAAACTTGGCAAAACCTCGTAGAGTTGTTTGCACGCTTTAACCGCCCTTTAACCGATAAATATAAACCTCAGTGTTTTATGCCTACCAAGGCCACCATCTTGCGCAACAAGATGGGAACAGCGCCGGGCATGTGGTTTGAGCGCAATGGCAAGGTCTTCGTTTCGATGCCGGGCGTACCGTACGAGATGCAGTATTTGATGGAAAACGAGGTGATGCCCAGGCTAAAAACTGGCTTTAATCTATCGCCTATTGCGCACCGTACCTTACTGAACTTTGGCATTGGCGAAACCCAGTTGCAGGAAATGATTGCCGAGGTGGAAGATAAGCTGCCAGCACACATCAAATTAGCCTATTTGCCCTACCAAGGCGGCGTACGATTAAGATTAACGGGCCGAGGAAAAACCGAGGAAATATTGTCTGAGGAACTTGATAAGTTGTCGGAGGAATTAATACCATTATTGGGTGACAGTTTCGTGTGTTTTGGCAACCAGATTAGCTTTGAAGAAGCGGTGTCGAACCTTTTGCGGGCCAAGGGCAAAACCCTTGCCACGGCGGAGAGTTGTACCGGTGGCTTTATTTCGCATTTAATCACCTTGCACCCAGGAGCTTCTGAGATATTTCAAGGCTCGGTGGTTTCGTATAGTAATGAATTAAAAATCAATGTATTAGGTGTTAAGCCTGAATCTATTGAGCAAGAAGGCGTAGTCAGCGAAACCGTTGTGGCGCAAATGGCGCAAGGGCTGCTGAACATCATACAGGCCGACTATGCCATAGCCGTTTCAGGCATTGCCGGACCCGGTGGCGGCACACCAACTAAGCCCGTGGGCATGGTTTGTGTTGCGGTGGCCAGTCGCGACAAGGTGGTGACCAAAACCATGCATTTTGGTCGGAGCCGGGAGCAATTTATCCGCTTTACCACCTATGCGGCCTTGAACTTGCTACGCAAGACGTTTTTGTTGGATTAGGAGGGGGTAGTTGGGGGTTGGTAGTTTATAGTTGGTAGTTTATTGCAGTTGTTGCTTGCAGTCGTGATGGTAAATAAATCACGAGCTGGGGCAGCCTAAAACCCTATTAATATTGTGCTGTTCCAAGCCGGAGACGATAAGGTTGGGCGTCTCTACACCGTTTTTTGGGCGAATGCAATTCGCCCCTACAAACAAAAACGCAAAAAATCAAAGAAAGTCATTTACTCCTTTCATCCTTTATTCATTTCTTCTTTTGGGGGCCTCCGCCGCGTTGCGTCGGCGCTACGTTACGCGGCTCGCTGACGCTCGGCCCTTCGGCCTGGCGCTACGCGCCACCGCTCCACATCGCTAGGCCGAGTGGTGTTCTGGCGTGCCCTAATCAGCACATTAGCACATCAAAAATCAGCACATTATTATTGTTTCTACTTTTGGGATTCAAAGCATTGTTTTATATCTTTGCAAACGTATAGGCACGTTGCGTATATTTACGAGTTAATGGCCAGCGTATGACAACAACAATGATAATTTTACTCGGACTCTTTATAACGACCTTTGGGGCTTGTAGCAACTCGAAAAATCCACAGGATGAATCAGCTTTGCTTAAAAAGTCAACGGACAGTTACGTAGGTAATATCTCATTAGTTGATGGGAAATATCAAATCGACACAAATGCAATTCTGAACAACAAGAATTTGCAACAACTAATAGACGACCTAGAAAATGCTGACCTTAAACAGAAAAAAACAGTTATCGAAATCCCTTCGTTTATAAAATCATTCTTGGACAGCTTAACAAACAATTACTCAATTGCAAATCCAGGAGAAGATTGGAAAGTTGGTTGCACTCCTCTAATGGAAATTGACTATTCAACTCAAAAGAAAAATGTTGACCCAAAAACCGGAGACACTGTTATGACTGTTTCAATGAAAACAAAGGACGTACCGACAAGACAATTAATCTATTTTGGTGTTAGCAGCAACATTGCCTTAATGACATATTATACAGGCGGAATTGGTAAATCAGTGCATATTCTCATTATTAAGTTTGACAAAACTAAAATAGTTGACTTTTGGTGTGGAAATATTCTGACTGACATTACGAATAAAGAAGAGATTATTCAATATCTAAATGAGAACAAGGACAAGGATTGGGGACTTAATACTAATATTATTTACCTATGACACGACAAGAAACGGCAGCCATCTACGAGCGTTTGCAAAAAAACGGGTTCAGTGCTTAAATGAAGATTATACTTCGTGTCAAGTTCATAACTGGTAGGCAGTTTAGCGCCCCGAATTAAAAATCGACGAAGTCAGATCCGCTTCTTCGCCAAGCCCCAAAACTTTGCCAGCATAGCTAACAGACAACAACGCGAACAATGTCAGCAAATAAAACGAACTTTTTCAACGACCTTTTAAGTCAGATTTCAGAGCCATTATATCTAACTGACAAGACAGACGAACTACATGAAGAAATAAAATTTAATCATTGGGTTTTGACAGCTCCTTCAGATATTGTTGCACAAACGAAAACTACTGACTTTTTAGAATTTATTCAAAAAGTAAAGGACAATTATAAAAGTCAACTAGACCAATCACAACTTGACATTGACCTAATTTTTTATCTTTGGTTTGACGAAATGGCTGTACAACTTCGTTTCAATTTTATAAACTCAAATCACGGCAAACTTCCATTTAGTTGCAAACTAAAATATACAGACAGTCCAGAAGAAATAGTTGACCAATACTTAAAATCAAAATATCAAGACCAAGTAATTCCGTGGGACGAACTACATGCTGTTGAGACACCAGAAGAAATTGCAGAAACGGACAGACTTGAAAAGGAATTACACGACAACTTTGTTTTGACAGTGTATCAAGACAAAATAAAGAAAACATAAATGTTATGATTAATATCTTGAAGTTTTTTTATTCCCCTTTATCAACAAAAAGGAAAATACTTGATATTATAGATGAGATAAAACTTATCATTAGATCACATTGTAATGAAAAATTTTGGATTGACTGGTATGGAGCTTACGATATTGATCCCCGATATTTAGTAATTTGGTTTTGCGTAGAATCAGACAAAGTCAAAGCAAATCTTGAGTCAAATCCTGAATTGGTAAACAAGATTAGAGAAACTCTTGTTAAATGCAATTATCCAGAGCAAGCGATCCCTTTTGTTCTTATAGGCTTTGAATCTCAAGAAACTGTTGATAGGGAATCAAAGGGCAATTGGTATGATCACTTTAAGTAGAAGCGTAGCGGCGACGCGCATGCGGCGCAACGCCCAAAGAATATATAATCCAAATGATATATTATTTACAAATGGAAATTAATGGCAGTGTATCTCTTTGCGATAAAACACTCATGGGCATATTAGTAGGAATAATAAATGGGGGAAAATACTTAAGTAAAGTTTTAAACAGCGCATGGGCAGGATCAAAGGATTCATCCGAATCACTTGAATAAATTATCTGTCTACTCATCCCATTTTCAATATATTCAAGTATATAATAGTCATAAATCCCAAACCGCCTATCCCCTGTAACCCTGAATTCGTCTTTAATATTCGGTAGCATTTTACTAAAAATTATAAATGTAGAATCATTGGCACTAGATTCTATTCTATTACAGCTGGACTCCCCAAAATACCTCATACTTGATTCAAGTATACAAACTTCCCCCTGCGATACAGTAGTATTGTGTTTATAAGTTAATATTAGGGTAGGTCCCAAACCGTTTCCAGGTTCCCTCACCAAGCGAAAGTAATGAAAGTATGAATCTTCAAGCTTATCAATAGGGGGATATCCGTGAAGCTGAATACTTGAAGTATATACTTCTCTCTTTCGCACAGAATCCTGCATTTTTGATGTTGTTGATTGTAATGCTGTGTCGGTTCCCGGGGTACAAGACCAAAGCGTAGCAATTAAAGATAAACCTAAGCAGGAGTTAATCAGATGTTTGACTTGCATATTTAGGAAAATAGTGTTTTTCATTGAGTCCATCAGGGTAGTAATTTGGCGCAATGAATTGAATTTAAATATCTTTAAAACGAGTAACTTGTGGTTTCTTTAAGGTTCTCTTTACCTTGATTATGGAGGCGGTATTACCGGTGGGATAATATTCATAATAAATGCCCGGAACAAGACGCCCCTGTTTAAATTTCAATACTGTTTTCAATTCTCCCTTTGGGTAATATTCAAAATAATTCCCTTCAAGCAATCCATTCACGTAATGGCCACTTTGAATAATCCTCGAGCGGTAGTACCCGGAGAATGGCCCATGAAGGACTCCTTGCTGATAGGTTGATACATCAACTGCATCCCCATACCGCAAGTACATTTCTCCATTTTTTTTACCATCCCAAAAATCCACACTCGAATACATAGATGGTGTCCCATATAAAAACTCTGCGGACCCATGTAAATTCCCATTTGAATTTATTGCACAACTGAATACAGTATCTTGTCTATTCTTGAACAGAAGAACGGAATCCAACTTGTAAATCCATATGGTGTCAATCCAAATATTAAAAAGATCAATCCGATTATCTATTGTATCACCAGATATAGGGTCGATCATCATGTAGCAAGTACAATAATTATTGTTTTGCATAATCAAACCAGGGCAATACTGAACCGCAGTAACTTGGGCCTGTAATGAGGTGACAACAATGAATGAAAGTAAAATTAGCTTGCCAATCATTTTTTTTATTTTCTTTTACACTTTTCCGAATTTAATTCACAAATGCAACTTCACCGACGAGCTTAGTTAATCGGTTAAATACCTATGCTGGAGATTCAAAGTTATGCATTTTTGCTGCCTGTTGAACTGGTCTTGAATTATTTTCGCAATTTCATCCTCACATCTTCGTGCCCTAAAATCCTCACATTAGGGCTACGCCCTTTTTTTTCACTATGCCCATATTTTCTACTAAGATGTCAGGGCTACGCCCCTTTTGGGTTTGGGGAACATTTGCATGCTACGAAGATGTCAGGGCTACGCCCCTTTTTTAGGCTGATTTCATGGAGGGGCGTAGCCCTGATATCTTCGTAGATAACCGAACCTGAAAGTTATACCCGAGGGGCGTAGCCCTGACATCTTCACATCCTCACATCCCCACATCTTCACATCCCCACATCCCCACATCTTCACATCTTCACATCCCCACATCCCCAAATCCTCACATCCTCAAACCCTCACATCCCCACATCCTCTAATCGTGAGGCTGCGCAGCAGCCTAGCGGGTGTCGCTCTTAGCGGAGCGGTTTAGCTGTGGCGAAATTCAATATAAATCATTAATAATTAACCATTTATCATTAACCATTAATTAACGGCTGCTTTGCAGCCGTTTACGCGTTAGGCATGCGTAGCGTGGCCGCATCGCGGCCAGCCCGAAGGGCCGACCGAATAGGGAGCGCGTAGCACGCCGGCGACGCGCATGCGGCGCAACGCCCAAAAAAATTGGTGAAAATTGGTGAAAATTGGTGAAGAAAATTGGTGAAAATTGGTGAAAATTGGTGAAAATTGGTGAAAATTGGTGAAAATTGGTGAAGGATAAAAACCAAGAAATTCCCACGGTACCCATATTAGCCCTTAACCAATTTTAACCCATATTAGCCCTTAACCAATTTTACCCATATTACCCCTTAACCAATTTTCACCCAAATTACCCCTTTTACCCATATGACCCCTTAACCAATTTTCACCCATATTACCCCTTTTACCCATCTTAACCCCTTTACCAATTTCCACCCTTTTCAGCCTAATTTCATCTATTTATAATTTTTTTTCGTAATTTACTTGCACAGTTGGAAAATAAATCATTATTTGCCAACTTTAAAAGATAAACTGTTGACATGAAACGCGTGACCTTTAGTTTTGAATACCTTTTCAGGGCCTCACCACATGTGCTACATGAGTTCTTTACCGCCCCGGATTGCTTGATCCGCTGGTTTTGTGACGAATGTGATGCCACTGCCGATGAATATATTTTCACCTGGAACGGAAGTTCTGAAGGTGCTTACCTCGTTGACGACATCGAGGAGGAACTGGTCCGCTACCAATGGCACGATGCCGATGATGGCGAGTACCTGGAGTTTAAAATTTCTACCTCCGAGGTGACCGGTGAAACTATTTTGCACATAACTGGGTTCTGTGATGACGGAGATGTCAAATCAGAACACGCGTACTGGAACATCCAAGTTGAAAACCTACGCCGGGCAACCGGTGGTTAATCCCTACACTTCATTTATTAATCATCCAACATGGGTCTGTTTAATTTTTTTAAAGAAGAGTTCATTGAAGTTATCGAATGGGTTGAACAAAGCCCCGATATCGTTTTAAGTAAGTATCCCGATAAGGACCGCAACATTAAGTATGGTGCTTCCTTGACCGTTCGCGAATCGCAAAGCGCCATTTTTGTCAACGAAGGCGAAATTGCCGACGTGTACGGCGCTGGTCGCCACGAGTTGGTGACCCAGAACATGCCTATCTTGACTACCCTCAAGCATTGGACCCACGGTTTTAACTCGCCATTCAAAGCCGACGTTTACTTCGTCAGCACCCGCCAGTTTACCAACCTTAAATGGGGTACCGCAAACCCCATCATGATGCGCGATCCTGAGTTTAAACAGGTTCGCGTTCAAGCCTTCGGTGTTTACTTTATCCGTATCGCCGACCCCAAGAAGTTCTTCACCGAGTTTGCCGGCACGCATCCTATCCTATATATTACCGATATTGAAGAACGCATGCGCGACATCGTGGCGCCCAAGTTTGCGGAAGCCCTAGCCGAAGCCCAAGTATCGGTACTCGACATGGTAGCCAACTACAGCGAGATTGGCGCTAAACTCCTCCCGCTCCTGAAAGACGAATTTGAACCTTTCGGTATCGAGTTGACCAAGTTCCAAGTGTCTAGCACTACCCTACCACCTGAAGTTATTGCCTTCTACGATAAGATGACCAACATGAACATGGTCAACGACATGGAGAAGTTCAAGCAGTTCCAACAAATGAACGCCATAGAGGAAGCCGCTAAAAACGGTGGAAGCGTAAATCAACCCGGCATGGATATGGCCGGTATGATGATGGCCAACATGATGGTGGAAAACATGAAAGACAAACAACAAAACTCTACTCCACCGCCGCCCGTTGAGTCAAAAGACGACGTGATGAAAATGCTCAAAGAACTCGGCGAGCTGAAAGCCGCTGGTATCTTGACCGAGGAAGAGTTTAACCAGAAAAAAACAGAGTTGCTGGCTAAATTGTAAGCAATGCTGGATATATGGCACAAAAAAAGGGACGGTGAAAACCGTCCCTTTTTTTGTGTTTATGGCATTGCATCTGCCCGAGCTGTTACAAATTGTGCCTCACCCCGTCACGAGCTACCGCTCGTGCCACCCCTCTCCACGGGCACATGCTGCGCATGTTGTGGAGAGGGGGCTTAAATGCCTATCACCGGTTCAAAACCTCTCCGCACGCGAGTTTACGAGCGGTTCAGGGGAGAGGGTCGCCGCAAAGCGGCGGGGTGAGGCGCAATAAACTACCCCTAAATATCAAACGATACCACCACGCCTTCCGATGTTGGGCGAGCCTGGCACGACAGTACAAAACCTTTCTTGATTTCATCATCGTCTAGGGCGAAACATGCATCCATGGCTACCGAGCCTTCGGTTACTTTAGCCATGCAAGTAGCACAAGCACCACTCAAGCAAGAGTAAGGCGGATCAAGTTGCAACCTGCGCATGGCATCTAGAATCGATTCTTTGCCCTGTAGGCTCACTTCATGGCGTTTACCCGAGATGATAACCGTAACCGTGGCATTAGATAAGGCACTAGCACCTACGGCTGCACCAGCCGCTTTCGTTTCGCCAGCGTTGGTAAACCATTCGGCGTGTACGTTTTTGCTATCCAGGCCCTTGCCTTTCAGCATGAGCTCAACGGCTTCCATCATGGCACTTGGCCCGCAAAGGAAATGCTCTTGCGGGCGACCGTCGCCCATGGCGTTTTTATCGACAAACTCGGCAGCTTTACGACCGTCGATACGGCCCACGGCGCCTGTCCAGTTGATTTTAGGTTTCTTGAACAAGCCTGTCAAGCCACCAGCTTTTTCTTGTTTAGGTTGGCTCAATGTATGTTCTACCACCAATTGACCGGCATAGCGCTGTAGCAATTGATTCAATTCTTGCTCAAACAAGATACTATCCTCGTTGCGGTTGCCGTAGAGCAAACAAACACGACTTTTAGGTTCAACTTCCAACACCGTTTTCAGGATGGAGAGCAGCGGCGTAATACCCGAACCCGAGCCAAACAGGAAGTAATCCTTCTTGTTGTCGGGGTTAAGGGCCACGGTAAAACGACCTTGTGGCGGCATCACCTCGATGGTATCACCAGCTTTGATGGTATCGTTGATATGGTTGGACACCAAGCCTTTATGTACTCGTTTAACGGTAACGGCGGGGTCGGCGTCAACCACGGGCGAGGTACAAAGCGAGTATGCCCGGCGCACCTCTTGACCTTTGAGGTCGAACTTGAGGGTCAGGTATTGGCCGTGTTCATAGTGAAATTTGTCCTTCAACTCGGCTGGAATATCAAAAACCAAGTTCACAGAATCTGAAAGTACCGGGTTAACGGCTTTCACTTTCAGGGCGTAAAAATGCGTATCGCTCATTTTGCTACGTAAAAAATGGATAAATGTGGCTTGTTTGCAAGCCTTGTTTCACGAAAATGCAATGCATGAATTGCAATGCAAAGATAGCAAGCTATAACGAAAGGCAAGTGCTATTGTTTAAAAATACCGCGGTGTTTCATCAAAAAATACGCCTCGAAGGTAGATTGCAGTTCGAGCTTATGTTCCAGCAAAAACTTGGGGTCAGATACCGCCCGGATAAACATTTTGTCGATCATGGTCAAGATGGCTGGGTTGGCATCATGCAGGATACCCTCTTGTATGCCTTGCTCGTAAAAAAGGCGTACAGCCTCCAGGGCATCTGCTTGAAACGCCTTGATGCGGCGCCACAGCTCCCGGTCCGACTCTTTCACCTCGGCCAGGAACTGGTTTGAAATGCCTGCCATGAGCATGGATGCGGCTTTCACGGCTTTAAAGTAACGTTCCTCGTAGGGAATGCTGAGGTCGAGCAAGTGTGCTTTAAACACGCTGAGTTGTTCCAGTTTATCGGCCAGGATATCCTCCAGGATTTCCTGTCGGGAAGCATAATATTTATAGAGGGTGGCCTTGCTAATACCCAGGTGCGACGCCACATCGTCCATGGAGTATTGTTTGAGGCCATTTTGCAAATACAAGGGCGAGAGGATGGCTATCCAGGCGCGTTTAACGTCGTGGTTCTCGGTCCTTAACTTGTCAGATGGTTTGCGGCCCATTGGGGGTTAGTTTAGATTCAATCTGCAAAGGTAAGGTTTTATTGGCTTGGGGTGCTGTTCTTCATTTAATCATTTCGTCAAATCATCCCCTGTCAATGCATCATTTCATCGCTCCGTCATTTATTCATTTCATCAATTCATCATTTACTCGCTTTGGGGCCTGCGTCGCTGCGCGCCGCCGCACCTTTCCGGGGTTCGCGGTGCTCCGTGCTACGCACCAGCCGCTACGCGGCTGCCCTCCAAGCTGCTAGGCCGAGTAGTGTTCTGGTGGGGTTAAAATTTGGATATACTGATGTTTATAAGTTGTGTATAACTTTTATGCTTTGTACTTGAGTTTTTAGTTATGGTTTTTTATCTTTGTGAAATAGTGCGCTGGTTTCGTATATTTACGAGCCGTACAGCATATCTATCAATAATTATAACAATTATTAAACTCAAGCCTAAAAAACACAAGAATGAGAATAATCCACTTAAGTGACTTACATCTGTCAAAAGATAACCTTACTCTATTCAAACAATTTTACTTAACGGCATTAATCAAGGATTTGCTTTTTTGGCAGGATGAAAAGTCAGTTGATTTAGTTGTGTTGACAGGTGATTTAGTCGATAAAGGTGGTTCTAGTTTTAAAGATGGGGAAGACGTTTATGAAATCGTAGAAAAAGAATTTATAACTCCTATACTACTTGCATTAAAACTTGATAAAACTAGATTTTTATTTATTCCTGGTAATCATGATGTGAATGAATCAAATATTGATGATATAGTAGAAAGCGGTATTATTGACAAGTTTAATAATATTGAACGCATCAACAAATACCTAGATGACTATAAATCAACAATCCATCCCGGAATTGAACGAATCCAAACATTTACTGAATTTGAAAAGAGGTTTTACTCAGGTAATACGGAATGCTATTTAACCAATTTTGAATCATGTTTTGTTCTTGATATTAATGGTTCAAAAGTTGGTATTGGCGCCTTTAATTCAGCATGGCGATGTTCCAGTAAACTCCCATCCGATAAATTACTTTTTGGAACAAAGCAAATACTTAATGCTAATGACTTCTTCAATTCCAAAGGTACTACTTTAAATATTGCTTTGATTCATCACCCCATTGAGACAATAAGTGAAGTTGACAAAAATGAACTTACTGCTTTTTTACACTCAAATAAGTTTCATATTCTTTTGTGCGGCCATACTCACAGAGCAGATAATCTATACACATTTGGAACAAGAAATAAACTATTTACTTCTGTAGCTAAAACAGCTTTCAGCAACCCCAGGGAAAATATTGATACTTTCAAACCAGGATATTCAATTTTAGATTTTGAAAAAACAGCTACTGGGGATTTTGATATTCATTGTAAATTCAGAAAATATATTCACTCTCGAATTGAGTTTGACAAAGACGTTGATACAAGTACGAATGGTGAATGTTACGAAACGCTGAAAATATCCGCAAATGATGAAAATTTCAATAAATATTTAGTTCTAACTGATAAAACATGCAAGGCGAAACAAGAATTAATGAATAATTCTTTAGTTATACATGGGACCGATTCAATTGCACCAAGAAGTATTAATGAAATTTTTGTTCTTCCTAAACTGACAGAAAAACCAATTGTTCTCAATGATATAGACGACGATTTATATCTTTTTTCACTTTCAGAAATTCTTAAATCTGAAAAGAACATATTAATCATAGGTGATAAAGAAACTGGAAAGTCAACTTTATTGAATAAGATATTTATTGAAGCGTCAAATTCTTTTACGAATTACCAAATAATACCAGTTGAGATAGACTTTTCAGAACTCAAGAGGAAAGATATTAAACCTTTAGTAAAGGCGTTTTTGAATGAGCCTAGCCATGAGGAAGTCGAGGAAATGCTAGCTGAGGGGAAACTACTTCTATTAATTGATAATTATATTGAAAATGAAGAATATGAACACGCAATCAATCGATTAAAGCGATTTATAGATGACTATCCACTTAATAAATTAGTAATTACGACTTCGATTGAAATTGATACTTTACTAACATCTGAAAGTACTATTTTTGCGAAAAAGTCAGGGGATGAATCTTGCAAAGAATTTAAACCACTTTTCATTGGTAGCGTTGGGGCTAAAGAATTTAAAGAATTAGCCATAAAATGGTTCAGAAGAAGAGACTCTGAATGGATTCAAAATAATTTGGAGAAACTAATAAAAGTTTTTGAAATACTGCGTATTCCTAGAACCTTTTTCTCTGTGTCTCTATATCTTTGGATAGTTGAAAAACAAGAAAATTTCAAACCAATTAACAAGGCAAACCTTGTACAACAGTTCCTTACGTTTATATTAGAAGGTCTAAAGCTAGACAACGTAAAGGCAGGCTCATATAATTTTGAAAAGAAAATCGAACTTTTAACTGAGTTAGCTCTCAAAATGCATAAAAGCGGAGAAGTTGAAAATAATCTATCCTTGTCAGAAAAAGATGCAATCAAATGCTTTCAAGACAATTTCGATCTTAATCAGCTAAATAGATTATCTGCATACGAAAAGCTAAATGAATTTGTTGAAAAGGGTATTTTAAAAAGAGAGATACACAACAATTGTATTCGTTTTCGATATGACGCTTTTTTTAAATTCTTTTTATCGCTTAACATTGATAAAGACGCTGAATTTAAATCTGAAGTCTTTTCTGACGAGAAATTTTTATCCTTTATAGATGAGATTGATTATCATACCGGGAGGAAAAGAGATGACTTTGATACACTTGAATTTTCAATGAAGAAATTGCAAGAAGCATATCTTGATATTGATAAGTTTATTAATCAAAACGTAGACAAATATTTTCCCAATGAATCCTTCATTTTAAAGCATATAAACCCAACAAATTTTATCACGCAAACGAAAAGCAAAAAACTTTCAGACGATGAGATTGAAGAAGCTTTGGGGTCACAGTTAGAAATGCTTCCCGTTAACGACAGTATAAAAGCGAAAAGACAAGTTGACTATAAAAAGAAGTTTTATCATGTTCTTGAACTTGCAGCCAGAGTATTAAAGAATAGTGAAAACGTAAAAAATCCAGTATTCATTAATGAAAGTTTAGATATCATCGTTAATAAAGCTGCAAAATATGGGATTTATCTCCAATCGATAATTGCTTATAATCTAGCAAATAATAAAGAAGATGAGTTGCCATTACCGCCTGCACTGTTTATTACAATCGCCCCAATAATAAATCAATTAATGTTATTAAGTTGGATTGGCACCGATTTTTTAGAAACTCCTCTCGAACTAAAAATTAAAAACTATCTTAAACAAGATAAGAAAGAACTTTCTCAATACGAATTGTATTTAACCGGATTCATATATTCAGATATGAAACTAAAGGACTATGTTCAATATATTAATAATGTTATTGAAAAGGTCGATAACGTTTTTATTCTTGAACTTTGCTTTTTGAAGGTTTTTTTATACTACATGTTTAGACCTATGAATAGCTCTTTGTTACCAGCCTTTGAAAAACAACTCGCTGAACTTCTTGTAAAATCTAGAGGTCTAAACAAGAAAAAAGCAAAGAAGTATGTTGCTGAAGTTTTAAGAAAAAGGAAAGAAGAAGCAATGTCTCAATTGAAAATAGACTATTAGCTTGTCGTTGAATATAATATTGGGTTTCTTATATCAATGATTGACAATGTCTACTTTACCTACAGAGGCATATCGCTACACTTTCAAACGTTCCCCAGAACTCAAGACTAGAAACTAAAGCTGCTTTTTAATTTATAGAAAGTTTGAATTGTTGTGCTTTTTTTCTTAACTTCGATTTTGGATGTCAAATAGAATTTATTACTCCCCAATTTCAATTAAATGAGCTCTTTTTTTTCTTTTCAATTTGGAGAGTTTGCCGAATCAAACCCTAACTGGTTTGACTGGTTTTCACTTGTCTTAACTTCTTTAATTAGTATTTTTAGTGTTTGGGGCGGTTTCTTGATAGCTAACCGAATTTATTCGAATGAAAAGAATGACAAAGCAACAGAAGAAAACGAAATCCAAAAATCAGAAATCAGCCTTTTTAAGAACAGTTTGACACAATTGAAATTTGCCATAGAACAACAAATAAATATCTTAGAAGTATATACCAAAAATGGAGATTTTTCTTTAAGTATTCAACCCGGAGTGCAAGTTGATTTCCTCCAATTTATAAATTTAAATTACATCTACAAGGATATTGGTTTAGTAAATCAGGGTAGAATTGATGCTGTGAACAAACTTTTATCTACTCTTTATACACTGAGTGATTTTAAAAATTCACTTCGAGATGAGTTCAAAACATATATGAAAAAATATGGTTTCCATGAAAACAAGTTCTATTTTTATAGAAAACTACTATCTACAAAATATTTCGAGTTATGCAACCAAAGAAGTATTAACTATCAACATCAAGGAGATGTAAAAACTTGGAACTTTAGATCAGACGACAAATTTATGATAGAATACTCGAGACTTAGGAATAAAATACTTAATGATATAGATGTTATTTATAAAAACAGACTAAAGGATCGAAAATTATTTACAGAGCGTTTTGTTGTTCCCCTCATAGAGATTTCTATTGAATTTATTCCAGAAGACTATAATGCTGTAGAAGTTAATGATATTGCGAATGAAGTTAACTCTGCTTACATCGATATTGAGCATATATATTCATCACATATTCAAGCAATAAAGTCATACTTAGACTTGCTTAAGAACGCCAAGCAACAAATCGAAAATTACCTTAAATGAAACTACTTTCTACGATTAAAACTCAATTATTTAAAAATAAAATTATAGACCATTTTAATATTAAACTATATTTATTTGCCAAAAAATGTGAAATACACCCAATTATTTAACACTATCCATAATAGAGCACAAGTTTACAAGTTCCCGCCGCTGCCCTTCGGGCAGCCCCTTTTCCTAGCCGCGGGTTAAGCGTAGCGCAACCCGGGGTTTAGCGCAACAACAGAACACCCGTGGCGGCAAGCCGTTTAGGCATAAACCGTACAGGAATCGCTAACGCGCCGCCGTCATGAATGACGGCAGGAGACGAGGCATGCCTCGTCTCTACAATGGGCCGATTTGGTTTGGTACTGCGTGGCTGACGGGCCTTGCTAGCGCAATGGCGGCCATGGCCGCCGCATGGTATTCGAGCAATTCCGGAGGTACAACATGCTAGACATCCCCAACCTAATGTAGAGACGAGGTATGCCTCGTCTCCCGCCGCCATTCATGGCGGCGGCGCGTTAGCTGGCCGGAGGGCGGGGCGAAGCCCCGGTGCGAAGCACTAAGCGTTTAGCGCACCCGGAGGACAGCGGCGACGCGCATGCGGCGCAACGCCCCAAAAAAGACAAAAAAATAGAGGCCCTTGTTTCCAAGAGCCTCTTCGGTTTTCTATTTAAAGCCTAATTTATTGAACGACAACCCTTAAGTTGACCAATTCATTGTTTACAAGCATGACCAAGGCATAAATACCGGGTTCGTAATTGCTCAAATCGATGCTGATGTTTTGCATTCCGTTGAAATCAATTTCTTGAACGATACGGCCTAGATTGTCATAGATTACTCCAGTGGTGACGTCAAAAGCTTGATTCGTTTGAATATTAAAAACGCCAGAAGTTGGATTGGGGAATACATGGAAAGCCTTGGCCAATTCATTGGTACCAACTGTATTTTGAATCGTAATGCTTAGTGTACTGGTACATCCAGCAGCATCGGTTACAGTTACGCTGTACGTGTTGGATGCTAATCCGGTTGGATCTTGATTTGTTCCGGCTCCGTTATCCCAGAGATAGGTAAATCCTGGGGTTCCGCTTGCAACTGTCAAGTCGATCGTTCCATCGTTTCCAGTGCTTGTGGCGGTAAGAATTGGTAGTGGGTTTTCGGTGACCGTAATTGGCGCGCTATTGGCACAACCATTGGCATTGGTCACTGTAACGGAATACGTTCCACCGGAAGTAACGGTATTGGTTTGTGTTGCAGTTCCGTTTGACCAGCTGTAGGCGCTAAAACCTGCACCTGCATCAAGGATAGCAGACGACGATGCACAGAACGATACAGTAGATGCAATATTTAATACAGGTAGCGGATTTTCAGTGACATTGACATTAGCACTGGCAATACAGCCATTGGCATCAGCAACTGTAAGGGTATATGCTCCGCCGGAAGTAATAGTATTAGTTTGTGTTGTCGTTCCGTTTGACCAGCTGTAGGTACTAAAACCCGCACCTGCATCAAGGATTACAGACGACGATGCACAGAACGATGCCGTAGATGCGATATTTATTACTGGTAGTGGGTTTTCACTGACTACGACATTTGCACTGGCGGTACAGCCATTAGCGTTAGAAACAGTAACGGTATATACTCCGCCTGAAGTAATAGTATTGGTTTGTGTTGTCGTTCCGTTTGACCAGTTATAGGTGCTAAAACCAGCACCCGCATTAAGCAATACGGCAGAAGCTGTACAAAACGATGCAGTAGGCGCTGTATTAATAACTGGTAATGGATTGAAGTTAACGGTTACGTTTACTACATCCAAAAAGCCGCAACCGAAAGGTGCTTCAGCGGTGAGCACATAAGTTCCGCTTGTAGTCACATTGATAGAAGCGGTAGTTTGTGCAGTGTTCCATAGATAACTTGTATAGCCTACACCACCAGAAAGGGTGATTGTTTCTCCATCGCAAGCCACTAAACTACCTGAAATAGAGGCTGTGAAATTTAAACTAATTTCAGGGTTCTGGCTGATCACTAAATCGTCGATGGCAACAAATGAACCTGAAAATACAGTGCCAGTTCCTCCGATTGTAGGCGCGCCGCCTGTACCATTAGTGCCAACAGGACCGCCCGCTACTGAAGTTGTTCCAGTATTAGTAATAACTCCTGTAGCGATAAATTTGATCCTTCCACCAGAACCACTTCCGCCATCGTCATTAGCAGTACTTGTTCCAATGGATCCAGAGCCACCGTTTGCATTAATTACACCACTGAACACGATATCCTTTCCGATAGAGACAACGCTGCCACCTGCTCCACCGCCGGCTCCACGCCCACCGCCGGGTTGTTGTGCAGATGTTCCGTTCATGTTGATGGTACCAGCAATATTTATATATGCAGCGGATAGTAATAAAGCACCACCGCCAGCACCACCAAAATTCAAGTCAGATGCTGCACCGCCAGAGCCCATATCGAAATCGGTACCTGATGCAGTGCCGTAGATGGCCCCGCCGGTACCCGGAGCGTCACCTGGATCAAAACCACCAGTACCACCAACGCCACCGTAGCTACCGCCTCCAGAGCCACTGTTCATGGGGCTGGCAGGCGTTCCACCGCCGGGGCCTCCGCCTATGTTACCCGTACCTGAGCCAGATGCTCCGCCAGCATAACCTGCACCGTTGCCATTAACGGTGCCGTTGATGATGATTTTTCGAGCGTTGATGGATAGCGTTGATCCGTTAATAAGTGTCAGGATATCGGCAGCGTCAAGTTGGAACCAATCTGTCACAATGTTACCGGTCAGGCTTAAAGGATTTCCACCAGAAATGATAGCATTGGGGAAAGTAGATGCGAAACTAGACATGCTTACAGCCGAGAGATCGCCATAGCCCATGTAAATGGTAGTTGTAGCGTTTGCAGGAATAGCAGGTACGAGCACCCAAACTAGCGTTGAAGCTGTATTCATGCCAGATTCAACCCAGTGCGACAGTGCTGTAGTAAGGCATGAATCCGAATAAAAGCGGAGGTCAGAGCCATTGGAATTCATCTTCCCTTGTGCAATGAGGCTTGCTGTGTTGATGGTCAAATCAACTTGATAATTAGTCAATGCAGCCGATGCTTGTTCAGAGATTTCAATTGCCGTACGGTAAGTAGATTGCGCCACTCCAACGTTGCATAAGTATAGAACGAAAAGGAGTGAAAAATAGGTTTGTAAATTTGCTCTCATGATATTAGGTTTGATTTATACAAATATATAGGAAAAAATTGAGTTTAAGCACTATACTTTTCAAAATCGTTATAAACATCATTTTAGTGTATTTTGGGCGGTCCCCTCGGCCTTAAGCCTCGGGTCGTAGAGCCATTTGCAGGAGCAAATGGTGCACTTGCTACAAATGTACATTAAGTACATTTGTTTTTGCTCCGCAAAACCGCGTTGCTCATACATCGCTACCGCAGAGACCAATCCACTGTATTGCAATCTCTAGCCTCTAGGTGTACCATTCTTGGCAAGATTGCTCAAGTTTGTAACGTCAGGCGTGCAACGGGAGAGTAAAAGACCTTGTCACCACATCCCACATTCCGTGTCGCTCTTAGCGGAGCTGGGCAGTGCCGTACCCCTACCCGTTCATCGTTCATCGCTCCTCTCTCCTCGTTCCTCTCTCTTATCTGGCAACTGCGGCTGTGCCGCAGTTGCTAGCGTTAGCTGGCCGGAGGGCGGGGCGAAGCCCCGGTGCGCAGCACTAAGCGTTTAGCGCACCCGGAGGACAGCGGCGATGCGTATGCGGCGCAACGCCCAAAAAAGGAAAAAAGGTAAATATGGGTGAAGGTGGCTGAATGGGTTAGCCATGGGTAAAAATTTGAAAAACAAGTTTCGTTTTGCGTATTTTTTGCGAACTTCGCCAAATGGGGCATTTAAACGTTAGCAAAACCATGAAAACAGAAACGATACAAACCCTTCACCCTCAACCAGGGAAGACCAACAAGAAGATTGCTTTGGACAAGTATGCCCTCATCAAAGCGCAGTTGTTGATGATTTTAGCTGAATCGGAACTGACCCACACTGCCTTAATGGAGCAATTATATTCCAAGGTAAAAGATAATTTTGAGGGGGGCGTTCAATGGTACGGGGAAACCGTTAAACTTGACCTTGAAGCACGAGGACTCATTGAACGCACAAGTGATAAACCCCAAAAGTATAAACTGACAAAGCCTAGTGAGCTTTAACTACTAACCCAGAGGAATAAACGTATCGCTCCTAGCAGAGCTGGTTCATCGTTCATCGTTAACTATTGTGCATCATAAAGACTCTTAACCTTAATCTGCTGTAAATCAACAGCTTTTAATGTTTTAAACTTAACCAAAACAGGCTGGCCCGGCAGTACATCCACAAAGTTTTGCTCAAAGAATACACCCTCTAATTCTAGGTAAACATCTTTGGCTAAAGTGTTTGAAGTTAATTGTAATGTATTCTTATCCAGTAGTTTATAGTTTATGGTAGGTTTTTCTAATTTTAGATCCTTGGGCTGGTTAAAGTAGTAGTTGGCCTGTAATGTGTCTTGCCCTACATACGCTTTGACTTGCAACATGGTATTGGGCTGAACCACTTTTTTGAACATGGTTTGTGGCAGAGCGATGGCCTGGGCCTTGTCGTTGGCCGATATATCCAACTTTAAAGTATTGCTGTACAGTACTTTACCCGAAAAATCGAGTACTTGGCATTGTACATCAGCATTGTAAGCTTCCAATTTATCGTTGACAATGAAAAGTTCCACGCCTGTGACTCCAGGTTTAAAGCTAAGCATCAATGGGGCAAAACTCTCGTGCACTTGGTAGTGCAGGGCTTTCCAACGACCGTAAAAATCAATACTACTCCATGAGGTGACGGGCCAGCAGTCGTTGAGCTGCCAATATAACGTGCCCATGCAATATGGCTTGGCCTGCCGATGGGCTTCCAAGGCTATCTTGATGCCGTCGCGCTGCAATAGTTGAGAGATGTAGATATAGTCCCCAAAATCCTGGGGCAGCCAGTACGCCCGTTCCAGGTACGTTTTAATGGTCTCGTAACCCGTGGGGTGTTTCTGGTGATTTTTAACCGCGGCAGATTGCAGGTACAACATGCTATCTTGCGCAAACGACTTGAACGTAGCCAAGGCAGGCATGCCCTGGAAACCATATTCCGACATAAATCTGCCCACTTTTTGGCGATAAATTTCAAAAGGCAGCATGCCCCACCACACGCCCCAGTAATGTGAATCGCCCTGGAGTAGGCTCTCTGCCCTACCCCAGCCTATCGAAGGCGAGGACGGCCAGTAAATAGCGCCCGGCATCAGGCTGTCGAGCGTTTGCGGGATTAAGCGATGGAACAAAGCCTGGTAATCGGCCCAGATTTTCGTTTCCTGCGCCTGCGTGTAGTTGTATTGTTTTTGCCAGCCCCAGTTGTGCCAGCCCTCGTCCGACTCGTTGTTGCCGCACCAGATAGCTATACAAGCATGGTTTTGCAGTCGGGTTACATTGTCAATTACCTCCTGCTGCACATTGGCCAAGTAGGCTTCGTCGCCGGGGTACATGGCACAGGCAAACATAAAGTCTTGCCAAACCAGCAAGCCTTTTTCATCGCAATGGCGGTAAAAAGCATCTTGCTCGTAAATACCACCGCCCCAAACCCGCAGCATGTTCATGTTGGCATCCACGGCGGCCTGGGTAATGGCGTTGTAGGTGCTATCCGTAACGGCACTCACAAAACTATGCGCAGGAATGTAATTGGCGCCTTTCATGAAAACGGGCACGCCGTTGAGCTTAAAATAAAAGCTTTTTCCTTTGGCATCGGGTTCTTGTACCAGCTCGATGGTACGCAGGCCAATACGCTCCTTTGTCTGGTGCAGGAGCATATCATTGCGCAAGAGTTGAAAGTTAAAATCATACAGATGTGGCTCTCCCAAACCATTGCACCACCAGCGCTTGGGATTGGCGACAGTAAAAGTTACCGGGATGGTATTGCGGCCAGATTTCAACTTGAAGCGTTTGTTTTCCCTGCTTGTACCTTGGCTTATAGCTAAATCGTATTCGGCGGTTTGTTCAACATCTATGCTTAAAAACCAAGTGATGTTGGCCTGTTTGTCGTCAAGTTTATCAATTTGGTGCCGGGTACTTACAATCTTGGCCCCCGACCATGCTTCTAGGCTTACAGCACGAAAAATACCTGCCGTAACGAACCTTGGGCCCCAATCCCAGCCGTAATGGTATTGCGCCTTGCGTGTAAACACTTTTTCATCACCGGGCAAGGTATAGGGCAGTTGTTTTGCCAGGGCTTTACCCTTTGCGCTAGCGGGCCTGAAAAACACTTGCAGGATATTATCGCCAACTAGCAATAAGCCTTTGACCGGAATGCGCCAGGTTCGGAACATGTTATCGGCTTCAAACAACAATTGACCATTGAGGTAAACCTCCGCGTAGGTGTCTAGGCCCTCGAACACCAGCTCAAGGTTGGAGTAATCCAGCTGTGCTTGGGTAAATTCTAGCGCTAGGGAATATTCCCAAGTACAAGTGTCCACCCAGGCGACGCGTTTTTCATTATCCGCAAAAAATGGGTCGGGGATAAGCTGGTTGGTCCATAAGTCGGTGTGAATAGTCCCCGGAACTGTAGCGGGGTACACCTGCGGCTCAGTCCCGTTTTTAAATTTCCAGTTATCGTGTAGCAAGGTGCGTTGTACTTGTGCCGTAAGCGGGAGCAAGAACAAGCTGTAGCAACAAAGGAGGAAGTATTTCATGAGAGAGGAGAGAGGAGTTAGGAGTTAGGAACTGCCCGGCGAGCTTCGCTCGCCCAACCCCCGCTACCAACGGCCGCGCAGCGGCTGTGCAGTGGAGGGGGTCGCCGCGAAGCGGCGGGGGGAGGCGCAAAAAAAGTTATGAGTTAGAAGTTATGAGTTATGAGTTACCCCCGGCGAGCTTCGCTCGCCGGGTTCATTATTCATAGTTCATAGTTCATACCTCATCGTTCATCGTTCAATCAACCATTATTTCATCCACAAACAGCCAAGCACCGTGGCCTTCACCAGCCGCACCTAGAGGTATGTTGCCATAATTCTTGGCTACAACTTTAATGTACCGAGTCTTGCGCTCTGCTTTTGCAAACTTTACAATCTGAATTTGACCAGCATTTTGTTTGACATCTGCATAGTTGATCAATCCCAATGTATTGTAATTTTTACCATCTTTTGATTCCAGCACTTCTACGGTAGAAGGATAATAAATCCAACTCTCGGGGCGCTCTAGAAAACGTAGTTTCAAGCTCGAATACTCGGTCACTTTACCAAGATCAATGGTGGCTTCAAGGTCGGTGCCTGAAAAGCCCAGCCAGTCCTTGCCGTATTTGCTGGGGTCTGCTAGTACGCCATCGTTTAGGGTACTTGGACCAGAGCCGCTATAGCTAGGACTTGGTGGATTAACCAGGGTAATGTGTTTACCCGTCGATTTCGTCAGCACAAAAGCTTGTTCAATTACCTTACTCTTGCGTTGGCCTTGCTCAAAGTAAGCGGCTTTTAGGGTAAAGCTGTTTTTCAAAGGCAGGGCTTTTTGGTACAGGTTGGTACTCAGCGATGGTTCGGTGCCATCGGTGGTGTATCGGATTTCGCCTTGCTCCATCGGGCTTTTCAATACAATGTTCACGCCTTTGCCCAGGCTACTTTGGGCCAGTATCTCTACATTGAAAATGCTCTTGCTGTAGTTAACTCCAAGCTTATCCAGCAGGCCCAAGTGAATGAACATACGCTTCAGAAAGCCTTTGTAATCAGCGGGTTGAGCAGTGCCCCAAACCACCTCGGCCAGGGCTGCCATACGCGGCATGGCCATGTACTCCACCTTTGCTGCATCTGGGATATACTCGGTCCAGACGTTGGCCTGCGCACCTAGGATGAAGTTGGCCTCCGTGGCATTGAGCTCGGCAGGGATTGGATTGTAACTATACACTTTCTCCAAGGTGGTGTAACCACCAATGGCCAAGGGCTCGTAGCTTGGATTGCCTTGGTAATGATCAAAATAGCAATGTGAGCCTGGCGACATCACCGCATAATGCCCTGATTTGGCAGCAGCAATGCCTCCCTCGGTACCTCGCCAGCTCATTACGGCAGCATTTGGCGCTAGGCCGCCTTCTAGAATCTCGTCCCAGCCGATGATTTTGCGTTTCTTGCTGTTGACAAACTTTTCAATCCGACGAATAAAATAGCTTTGCAGCTCGTGTTCATCCTTCAAGCCTTCGCGTTGCATTAAGGCTTGGCAATAAGCACAACTGCGCCAGCGTTCCTTGGGGCATTCATCGCCGCCAATATGGATGTAAGGTGAGGGAAAAAGCTCCATCACCTCGGTCAGTACACCTTCCAAAAAGGCAAAAGTTTCTTCTTTCGGGCAGAACACATCTTCAAAAACGCCCCATTTTTGGGCCACCTCAAACGGGCCAGCGGTGCAAGCCAGCTCGGGATAAGCAGCCAGCGCAGCCATAGCATGGCCGGGCATTTCAATCTCGGGCACCACGGTTATATGGCGACTGGCAGCGTAAGCAACCACTTCTTTCACCTCATCTTGCGTATAAAAACCGCCGTAGGGCACATCGTCGTATTGTTGATCGTTGTAATGGCCCTTCATGGTGCGCTTGCGGTTGGCCCCTACTTGCGTCAGCAGCGGGTAGCGTTTAATCTCGATGCGCCAGCCTTGGTCGTCGGTCAAATGCCAATGAAAGGTATTCATTTTGTACATGGCTAGGAAGTCGATATAACGCTTGATAAACGCCACGGGATACATATGCCGGGCCACATCTAGGTGCATGCCACGCCAGCTGAATTTAGGTTCGTCGGTAATGCGGCAACAATTGAGTTGATGCGCCTTTGTAGCAGCATTGGGTATCAGTTGCAACAGGGTTTGTACCCCGTAAAACAGTCCTTTGGCTTCATAAGCCCGAATGGTAATACATTGATTATCAATTCCCATTTGATACCATTCCGGTTTACTTTGTGTACCAATAGGCAGTATTTCAAACTGGATACATCGGCTAGTACCCGCATTTTTTTGTACCGTCAGCGACAAACCATGCAGGCTTTGTAATTGGGCTTGCAAATACGTATCTTCCTGAACCACAGGATTATCCACGATGATACACGATGCATCTAGCGTAAACTGCCCGGGGTCAAGTTGCATGTCTTTAACCTTAGGAATAAGGGCCTGTGCTTGCAAGCCGGCACTAAATACAAACAGCAATAGAAGGAGGCGATATTTCATAAAAGGGCATTTAACTTTGGGCAGTAAAGATAAATGATTTTAACGATGAAGTATGAACGATGAGATATGAACCTCCCGGCGAGCTTCGCTCGCCCAACCCCCGCTACCCACGGACGCGCAGCGTCCTGTGCAGTGGAGGGGGTCGCCGAGGAGCGGCGGGGGGAGGCGCAATTTAACGATGAACGATGAACAAATTTAAGCCATCTTTAGCCTTTAGCTAATTTAGCCTATTTGAGCTTTTAGCCATTTTGAGCGAAATTATTTGGGCGTTGCGGCCTACGGCCGCCGCTGTCCTACGGGGTTCGCTAATCGCTCCGTGCTTCGCACCGCCGCTGCGCGGCGCCCTCCGGCCAGCTAACGCGACAACGGCGAAGTCACTGGCGTGGGAGCACTCCAAATTAGGACAAATCTCTTGCAGCTGCCCGTTACTGGAATGTATAATGTAGTAATATTTTGAACCTGCTACCTACCTTGCCCTTGTCGGCGTCCCCGCCAAAAAGCTACAAAACAGGGCAGGTGATTGGCAAGTTTGTACGGCAGTTGGCGGGGACGCCAACAGCGGCAAAGTGAGATATACTCACATCTTACAACTCACATCTTAAATCTCACATCTCACATCTTTTACAATTGCCAGTTTATGGGTGAATGGCCTAGCTGACTAAGATGGGCATTACACTGCGAAAAATGTTTACAACCCAAAAACTTATCGCCAGCCAAGGGCGAAGGGTGTGCAGCGTGTAGCACCAAGTGCTTCGAAGCGTCTATCAACTCGGCTTTGGCTTGGGCAAAACGACCCCAAAGCATGAAAACAATACCAGAGCGTTGATCAGATAATGCCTTGATAGCCGCATTGGTGAAGTGTTCCCAACCAATCTTTTGGTGCGAGCCCGCTTTGTTTTGCTCCACCGTTAAAAAGGCGTTGAGCAGCAAAACACCTTGATTGGCCCAGGCTTCCAAGTTGCCGTGTTTGGGTATCTCAAAACCGGGGATATCCACCGATAGCTCCTTGTAGACATTGCGCAAGGATGGCGGGATTTTGATGCCCATAGGCACCGAAAAACTTAAGCCATGTGCTTCGCCAGGGTTATGGTAGGGGTCTTGCCCTAGGATAACCACTTTAACCTGATCAAAAGGAGTGGTATTGAAGGCATTGAAAATCAATGGTCCGGGAGGGTATATAACTTTGCCAGCAGCTCGTTCAGCCAACAGAAAGGCTTTGATTTGAGCGAAATATGGCTTTGAAAACTCGGCATCAAGGGCTAGTTTCCAAGTAGGCTCTAACTTAATGGTTGAAGTATCTGACATGGCAAATGTGTTTGCGCGAAGGGGCCGGCGTGTGCCGCGCCAGCGGCAGCCCAAAGGGCCGAGCGAACAGCGAGCACAAAGGCACCTGACGGCAGCAGGCTCAAAGCCTGCTGCCGACGCGCCCAAAAAAGAAAAAAATTATCGTTGGATCAATACTTTGCGCACTGCATTAGCGCTGTTGTTCGACAAGCGGATCAGGTATAAACCGTTTGGCCAAGTTGCCGTGTTGATTTGTTGCGCTCCAGCTTGCGCGGCCACTTGCTGACGCAGCACTACCCTACCGCTAGCATCTTGAACGCTCAAGGTAAACGGCTCGGCATAATCTGCATCGATGTTGATGTTCAGCTGGTTATCAGCAGGGTTCGGGAACATGCTTAAACCTTGAATATCAGCCAGTTGATTATTGCTTGCAGGATTGGTAATCAAACCGATACGTGGGCCTTCCAACACACCACGCATGATGGCAATCTGGCCTTGGGTAAAGCTATTCATGCATGACTCCTCGGAGTAATCCATGTAGTTTTCAATCATATCAGGCTTGTCGTTAGAGGCGTCTGTGCAAGTATTTTGGGTAGGATCGCAGTTAAACTGAGAGCCAAGACCTTGGTTAGGCGTATCATTTACCCCATCATCTACGTTACAGTCAGGAATGCCAAATGAAGCGAGTTGGCCATCGCCCCAGATGTGGCGCAAACCAAGGTAGTGGCCAATTTCATGGCAAGCTGTACGGCCTTCAATACCGATAGAGCCACCTTGAATGGGGAAAGTAAGACCACGGCCAAAAGCGCGGTAATCGATCACTACGCCATCGAGCTCGGGAGAGGGCGCATTAGAATTAGCGGGCCAGTTCGATAAGCCAGCGGGCGGGTAAGCATAGCCGAGGATAGGGCTTTCTTGGCCAAAAATGTTGAGTGGACGGATATTACAAACCCAAAGGTTGAGGTAAGCATCGGTATCCCAGGCATCAGAGCCGCCGTCGGCGGTACGTTTTACTTGGTCCACCAGCGGTGCTTGAAGGGTAGGTTGAAAAATCTCGGTTGTTTGTACGCGCACAACTTGGATAAGGTCAAATTCAATCTGAGGATCGCCTACCACAGGTTGGAAAATGCTGCGTAGGTTAGTAGTATCGGCATTCAAGCGGCGATAGTCCTCATTGAGCACATCGAGTTGATCTTGAATTTGGGAAAGCGGGATGTTCTCGGCAGGGTCGTTCCAAACCACGTGCACCACCACAGGAATGCGGTAAACATTGCGCTGTTGAGCCGATTGAAGGCTACCGATGCGTTTGGCTTCCTCGAATGTTTGGTTCACGGCATCGCGGTAGCCGGGGTATTGTTGTTCCATGGCCTCGATGGCGTGCTCGTAGGTACAACGGTGGCTGTGGACGTGTTGCGCTTGGGTGTAATGGGTGATGCCGAGCGCAAAGAGCAGGACTGTAGATAGTTTTTTCATATATAGTATTTGTTGGTTAGACTTGGGTGTAAAAGTACAGGAGAGCGGGCAAAATTAGCAAATCGGGCAAAAAAAAGGGCACCTTATACAGGCGCCCTTTTTTAGTTGCAACAAAAGACTATAGAGAATCGTTCAATTCTTTACCACCTTTGAATTTAGCAGTCTTCTTAGCTTCAATTTTGATGGTTTTACCCGTACGTGGGTTACGACCTTCACGTGCAGCACGTTCAGAAACTGAGAAGGTACCGAAGCCAATCAAAGTTACTTTATCGCCAGCTTTCATAGCGGCAGCGATAGCATCAAGCGTTGACTTAAGGGCAGCGGTAGCTTGGGCTTTGGTTAGACCGGCGTCTTCGGCGATCTTGTTTACCAAATCTCCTTTGTTCATAGTCAGAGGGTTTTAGGTTTTTGATAAGAGTTATTAGAATAGTGCGTTATTGCCGTGCTAAATTACTGTAAAACACGAACATGACGCAATATTAAGCACAAATTTTTAAATTGTTCAAATTTTTTTTTTGCATTTTGCGTTCTACACCAAAAATTATCAGAACTTTATACCATGAAAAAATTGATCAAACTTAGCGTTGTCGCGGCTTTTGCCCTGTCACTGATTAGCGCCCCAGCATGCAACCGCAAGACCGGTTGCCCAGTAAATAGTGGTATCGAAGGTAAGACCGATAAAAACGGGGCCTTCGCCAAACCGAAGAAAAAACCTTACGGCTTGTTCCCGCCAGGAGTAAAATGAGTTATGAGAGCAGAGGGCTGAGAGCA
Source organism: uncultured Saprospiraceae bacterium (assembly GCA_964508975.1). Taxonomy (GTDB): domain Bacteria; phylum Bacteroidota; class Bacteroidia; order Chitinophagales; family Saprospiraceae; genus CAZDVQ01. The sequence continues at coordinate 64,484 of CAZDVQ010000008.1, read as the reverse complement.
GAGCGGATGGTTAATATTTGTGAAGAGTGTTTAAAACCGAGTGACTTTTTTCAGTTGTACATTTCGAAACACCCCTCACTGTAATTAATCTAAATTCTGCTCTCTGCTCTCTGCTCTCATATCTAATACTTAAGGTATTGTTGTAAAATAATTACGGCGCTAATCAAATCTAGGTTGGCTTTATCTTGTCGTTTCTTTTTTGGCATGCCGCTACGTATCATGACGTCGGCGGCCATTTTGCTGGTGAGGGTCTCATCTTGGCGAGCAATCTCGATGAGGGGAAATTTTTTTGTAAATTCAGCAATAAATAATTGTATTTTTTCTTCTAGTTGTGTCGGATTCCCGTCAGCATGTAGCGGAAGCCCAACAACCATTATATCTACTTGATTATCAGTACAATACCTAGTCATATAATCCAATAAACCCTCGGTCAAAACGGTTTCAAGAGGGCTTGCAATAATGCGAAGTGGGTCTGTTACAGCAATGCCGGTTCGTTTTCCGCCAAAATCTAAACAAATAATTCTGCCCATATTTTAATAATTAATAATCAATGTATTATATTCGCACCGCAGACAAACAATTACCAATTCCAAACCCTACTCCATGCTCCTTTTCTACGTTACTTTAGCAACACTTGGCTTAGGCTTTTTAGTGACGGTCTTTTCGGATGTAATCTTCCGCAAGCACAATCGTTAAACGCAGCATGAGCCAGTCAAGAGGCCAGTAAGCACCACCGCTTGCTGGCCTCTTTTTATTTGGAAATAATTTAGTGCGCTGCTTCGCACCCTGCAAAGCTACGCTTTGTGTATTTTTGCGCCAAACTAATTTAACATGAACAAGATTTTTACTTTAATGCTCGCCGCATGGTTCCTGGCTGCTTGCAGCAGTACTAAACAAACTTATGAATACGTCGGCAACAAGATCAACCCCAACAAACCCCTAAATGTTGAACAAGCCTTGAACAAGTTCTCCAAGGGTCCGCTTCAAACTGTAGAAGGTATCAGCAATGAAACCAAACAAGGTATCCCAGTTAAGATTGAAGCCAAAGTCTCGGCCGTATGCCAAAGTAAAGGCTGTTGGATGACCCTTGAAAACCCTAACGGTAAGCCTGTTTTTGTACGCTTTAAAGACTATGGCTTTTTCATGCCACTCGACCTTGCCGGAAAAACCGTTGTACTGGAAGGCAACATGTATGAAGATGTAACCCCAGTAGATGAATTACGCCATTACGCCGAGGATAAAGGTGCCAGCGAAGCCGAAATCGCTGCCATTACTGAGCCGAAAAGAGAAATGAAGGTTTATGCAACCGGTGTAGCTATACCATCTAAATAATGCCGAAAAAACTACCCAGCTCCAATAACTTCCCGTATGTCTTTTCCGACATACGGGATTGGCCTATTTATCAGCTTTCACGCGACCGCGACAGTTTCATGGAGGTTGTACGGGACGCAACCGTGCAATCCATCATGAGCAGCCGCTTCAAGGGCTCGCTCACCGATGAAATAGCCAAAGTCCTTTACCTGGAGCGTGAACGCATCAAGGAATCCCCTTGGTCTGTCGACCCACCAGATGATGACGCCTTTTGGCGCGACATCAAAAAACAACTCCTCAAAGAATCACTCGAAAATGAAACCGAGGAGGAGATCAAAGCCAGCAACGAGCAAATCATCCGCAAAATCGTTGAACGCTATGTGAATGAGATTACGGGCAGCTTCGAGCTGAGCAGCTATCGTTTTGCCCGCAAAGTATTGACCATCCTGTTCAACTTGATGCTCAATGCGGCCAAACTACCTTTCTTTGGCCGCAATAAACAAGGCGAAACGGGTAATATCAAAATTCTCGGCGAAATTGAACACGTTCGAGAACTGTGCAAAAAAGGTACGGTCGTGTTGGTTCCCACGCACTTTAGTAACCTCGATTCCATCTTGATTGGCTGGTCGGCCGACCGTGTAGGCTTGCCCGCTTTTACCTACGGCGCAGGCCTAAACCTCTACAATTCTAAGATATTAGCCTATTTCATGCGCCGCTTGGGTGCATATACCGTCGATAGACGCAAGAAAAACAGCTTCTACCTCGAAACATTGAAGCAATATTCTAAAATGTCGGTTTTTCGTGGGGCCAACAGCTTGTTTTTCCCAGGTGGTACTCGGGCTCGCTCCGGCCAACTCGAAACCAAGCTAAAACTCGGCTTGCTAGGCAGCTTGATGGACGCTCAGGTAGACCATTATACCACTGGGCAAGATACCAAGATATTCGTGGTTCCCGTGGTACTTAACTACCACTTTGTACTCGAGGCTAAAGGCTTGATTGAACAGTACTTAGCCAACACCGGCAAAGAGCTTTACCTCGTGGAGAAAAAGCCCTTGGGCGGCTACCGGAATATCATCAAGTTCATCTGGAAGTTCCTGACTACCCGTTCAGAGATTATCTTGAATTACGGCAAACCCCTCGATTTGATGGGTAATTTCGTTGATACTGAAGGTAATAGCATCGATAAGTTCGAGTCGCAAATCGATATTAAACAGTACTTCACCAGCGATGGAAATCTCCAGTATGATCGCCAGCGCAACGAGCAGTACACCATCATGCTGGCCGAGAAGCTGGTAGAGCGGTACTATGCCGAGAATATCGTGCTATCGAGCCACTTGGTATCATTCACGGCCTTTAGCCTGATCGCCAAACGCTACCCTAGCCTCGATACTTACGGTATCATGCGCTTAACGCCAGAGGAAACAGTTATACCTTACGAGCGATTCAAAACCGCTATCGAAGCGCTTTTAGCACGCTTGCTTGAACTTACCCGCCAGGAAAAGGTTAAACTATCGTACCAGTTAATCCACGGTAGTACCGATGACATCATTAAACATGGTGTTGACAACCTCGGGGCCTTCCACTCGCAAAAAGCCTTCAAGTTCGATAAAGAAGGTAACCTCTTCTCCGAGGATATTCACTTGCTGTATTATTACCACAACCGCTTGGAAGGGTACCAACTCGACAAGCACATCCCGACGTCTAAACTCTTGGACGACGACTATTAAAAGCCTAATTCTTGTATCGTGATAGATAATAATCAAATTGTTGCGGCCCTTCAAACCGTTACAAACCCCTTGAACGGGATGGACATCATCAGTTCCAAACTGGTCAGGGACTTGCACATCAGTGACAATAACGTCACTTTTACGCTAGCACTACCATCCAACACTGCGCCCGAACTGAAGCAGCAACTTAACTTCAGTTGTATTGAAGCGGTGAATAAAACTTACCCCAAGGCGCAGGTTCACGTGCACGTGACCCTTGAAAAACCTATGGTTCAGCCTGTTAACTCTCCCCTACCACAGGTAAAAAATATTATTGCCGTAGGCTCAGGTAAAGGCGGCGTGGGTAAATCAACGGTATCGGTGAACTTGGCCCTGGGCCTTGCAGCCCTCGGCGCCAAGGTTGGCCTGCTAGATGCCGATGTGTACGGGCCTTCTATCCCGACCATGTTGGGTTTACAAGGGCAGCGTCCAAAAGTGCAGGATGTTGACGGTGTACCCAAGATTGTTCCGCTCGAGAAATACGGTATCAAGACCATTTCTATTGGGTTTATCATCGACCCGGAGCAGGCTATCGTTTTGCGCGGACCAAGGCTAGGCGGTATTATCAAGCAGTTTTTCAACGATTGCCTCTGGGGCGATTTGGATTACCTCGTTATCGACTTGCCGCCCGGCACAGGCGATGTACACCTGAGCTTGGTGCAAACGGTGCCCGTTACAGGAGCCGTCATGGTTACTACCCCACAAGAAGTGGCCGTGGTTGATGCCATTAAAGCTATCAACATGTTCCTCATGCCTAATGTGAATGTACCAATACTGGGCATCGTTGAAAATATGTCGTGGTTCACCCCCGCTGAACTACGTGATAATAAATACTTTATCTTTGGCGAAGGCGGTGGTAAGCGCTTGGCACAAATGTCAAACTCTGTGTTGTTGGGGCAAATACCTATCGTGCAGTCTATCCGCGAGTCAGGTGATGCTGGTAAACCTGCGGTGGTGAACGACGAACCGATCACGCAGGAGGCCTTTATCAACGTGGCTAAAAATGTGGCTAGGCAGGTACTCGTCCGCAACGAAACCTTGGCTCCCACCCAAAAAGTGAACGTAGCAGAATTGTAATTTTGTTGGAATTCTTAGCGTTTTCGGGCTTTTAGCTATATTAGCCATCTTAAGCTAAAAAAGCTAAAAATTTGGGCGCCCCGGCGCTGCGCGCCGTCGCTACGTTGCGCGGCTCGCTATTCGCTCGGCCCGCGTTGCGGTCTGGCCCTGCTGGCCACCGCTCCACATCGCTGGCGCGGGAACCCGCAGCGAAGCTGCGGGCTTTGATTATGAATTATGGATTGTTGATGATGGATAATCATTCGGACATCTAAGATCAATGCTGCCAGACACAATATATCACAGCAGCAGTAGAGCCGCCCAACCTGGGCGGCTAAGGTGAATTGCGAATCAATGATTTACATTTTGTAGCACCGCTCCAAAGGAGCGGGATGATGCTAGCCGCGGGTAAGCGAAGCGCAACCCGGGGTTAAGAACGACAACAGAAAACCCGTGGCGGCAAGCCGTTTGGGCAGATGCGATACAGAAATCGCCACGGAACGGTAGCCGTACCGAAATCCGGTCGAGCGTAGTTTGACACTCAGTACTCAGCCCTCTGCTCTTTGCTCTGATTTGTGCCTCACCCCGCCGTGTTGCGGCGACCCTCTCCCCTGGAACGCTCGTAAACACGCGTGCGGAGAGGGTAATAAAGCCGTGCTAGGCATTTAGGCCCCTCTCTACAACACGCCCAAGCGTGTGCCCGTGGAGAGGGGCGGCACGAACGGTAGCTAGTGACGGGGTGAGGCACTATTTTCATAGCGCCGGGGGGAGGCGCAAAAGACCTTAATTTCAATTAAAATTTGCAATAAAAACTTGCACCCTTTGCGCGGCGGGGCTATGTATAGACCCATTTTTAACGCTTACCGCCGCTCCTGGGCTGGGTGAACCTTGCGTTTTAATCCCCGGGTTGCGCTGCGCTTACCCGCGGCTACCATCATGGGCTGCCCTTTGGGCAGCTTTTGTCTATACATACCCTTAAACTACCAGCAAAAAAATTTATTCTAATAGTAGCCCTACCAAACCTACAAGCTGAATCCGCCCCACTTACCGTCTTTTTGGACGGACACCATGCCTTCATAGTAAAAATTGACCTTTTCGTATTCAAACGGAATAGCTTCCTGGCCTTGTTTGTCGATTAAGCCCCAACGCTTGCCTTTACAAGCAGCAGCATAGCCATCGCTGAATGGACCAAGTTGGTCGTAAACAGCTGGAATGACCATTTTACCTGTGGTATCAATGAAACCCCACTTATCGTGAATATCAACCACGATGGCAAGGCCATCTTGGAAGTCGTTCGCGCGATCATAGTCGAAAGGCGTTACGGCTTGGCCCGTTTTATCAATGTACCCGTATGCTGCAAAGCGGAAGCCATCCGTTTTGAAAATGGGCACGGTTTGTCCATCGGGTTTATCTTTCAAACGAACGTAGGCGTAGCCATCCTTGAAGTTTGACGATGCCTTAAAGTCAAACGGAATAACTTGCTGGCCCGAAGTATCAAAATAACCATAGTTGCCTTCTTTATCCATCACGGCACCAAGGCCCTCGCGGAAGGCACAAGTATAATTGAACTTACAAGGTAAAACTTCGGCACCCGCGGTGTTTACATAGCCATATTTGCCACCACGGTTTGCCACGGCCAAGCCCTCGAAGAAATACTCCATCGCTGTGTACTTGATGGGCACCACTACATTACCCTGGTGATCGATAACGCCCCATTTTTTATCTTTTTTGACCAAAGCCGCTAAGCCTGTCGATTCTTGTAGTTCAACGGTGGTTTGGTTCATGCCTTCGTACAGGAAGGGCACCACTTCTTGCCCTGCTTGGGTTACGATACCCCAGAGTTTACCTTGTTTTAAACCCAGGAGGCCATAATTCAACACCAGCACTTCATCGTATACAATTGGGATGACTGCTTCGCCCGCTAGGTTGATAAAACCCCATTTCTTACCTTTTTTAACCGGGGCTACGCCACGGTAAAATGACTCGGCTTTATCATACTCAAATGGAATTGTTTCAGTGTAGTTTTCGGTTTCAACAAAACCCCATTTACCATCTTTTTTTACGCCTTGTGTGCCTTCGCTGCTCAATAAAAAGCTCTCATATGCGCAAGGCAAAACAACCTTACCCGCCAAATCGATGATGCCGTATAGCTCATCTTGGCTAACGAAGGCTAATTGGCCAAAAAAATTGAAAGAACTATCGTATTGGAAGGGTATTACTTGTTTGAACATGTCATTTGGGTTTAAGGGTGATACGCAAGCCGATGTCCAAAAATAAGGAAAAGCCTGAGATTAGATGTAAGATTTGAGATGTAAGCGGTGAGCTATTTTAATCTTACATCTCACCGCTCACAACTCACATCTTACATCTTAACGCTCACATCTCACATCTCACATCTAATCTGCGCTAGGGGTTGAGGCGGATATGACCGAGTGGGTGGCGGTAGCGCTGCAAGCGCAAGCCCAGCGCATCCGCGACGGCCCGCAGGGACTAGCGGTAAGCATGGGCTTACCGCCAGCCACGACGGGAATTAGAGCCGAAGACCCGGCGACCGCGTAGCGGGCGCAGCGCCCAAAAAGAAAAAAAGTAGAAAAGACGAAATGAAGAAACGACTTTTAAATTGTACTAATTTTAGCAATTTAACCCTTGTTTACCCAAGTTTTGCTAACTTTGTAGCTAAATTATTCAGTATGAGTCTTGATAAAAATAGCGCGCTATTTAAAACCATCGACGAGGCCCTTGACGCTGTTCGTCCACACCTCCAGGTGGATGGCGGTAATATCGAGCTGGTTGAAGTGTCAGATGACCTTCAGGTCAAAGTTAAATGGATTGGTACTTGCGAGACCTGCAACATGTCGGCCATGACGATGAAAGCTGGCATTGAACAAGCTATCCGTGCCAAAGTACCCCAAGTAAGCTCCGTTGAAGCCGTTAATGGTTTGTTGTTTGCCTAAAGCTTTTTCCCTTGAACCGTCAAACCCTCGTGGAGCAAATACGCTCCAAGCAATCTTTCCTATGTGTTGGGCTGGATACCGACATAGACTTGATGCCCGACTTTATCAAACACAGCGACGACCCTGTTTTTGAGTTCAACAAATTGATTATTGATGCCACGCTCGACCTTTGCGTAGCCTACAAACCTAACTTGGCCTTTTACGAGGCCCTGGGCGTTTATGGCTGGCAGGCCTTGGAGAAAACCATCAAGTATATCCCCAAAACTCACTTCACGATTGCCGATGCCAAACGCGGCGATATCGGTAATACCTCTACACGCTACGCCAAAGCATTTTTCGAAACCCTTGATTTTGATGCGATTACGGTGGCGCCATACATGGGCGAAGACTCTGTTAAACCATTCCTGGGCTTTAAAGATAAATGGGTTATCGTGTTGGCCTTGACCTCAAACCAAGGCAGCGCTGATTTCCAGATGAGTACCCAGGCCGACAGCCAAGAAATGCTTTTCGAGAAAGTGCTGCGCAAAAATATGTCCTGGGGCACGCCTGAAAATATGATGTTCGTGGTTGGTGCCACACACCCTGAATCATTTGCCGATGTAAGGGCTATTTGCCAAGACCACTTTTTGTTGGTCCCTGGCATCGGGGCCCAAGGCGGCAGCTTGAGCGAAGTGGCAAAATATGGCCTAAACGCCGATATGGGCCTGCTGGTCAACGCTTCAAGGGCTATCCAATACGCCAGCAAAGGCCCTGATGCGGCCGAGAAAGCCCGTGCAGCAGCACAAGCTTACCAAGACGAAATGCGCTTGTTGTTTTAACTTTACAATGGTTTAGAGTATGTTTGGACTTTAGCTTCCGGCGAATAACAGCTCTTTTCCGATGATTTTTGCTTAAAAAAATAGTTGCGTAGCACCACTATGCGCCCATTTTTTAAAGCAACCTCATCAAAAAATAGCTCGTTTTTCCCTCGAAACCCAAAATCCAAACATACTCTTAAAAATATTTTACGCATAGTATTGTAAATTCGAAAAATGAATTTACCTTTGCGCTACGAAAAATAACCCTCGTTATTTAAGTCTGATGCCCAGGTGGTGAAACTGGCAGACACGCTACTTTGAGGGGGTAGTGCTCGCAAGGGCGTGCAGGTTCGACTCCTGTTCTGGGCACAAAGCGTTGTAACTCTCGGGTTACAACGCTTTTTTTGTATATTTGCCCTAGAGACCTAGTCTTCTGTATGTTTAGGCATAGAATTGGCTATGCCCGGACACTTGGAACATACCCCACAAAACACAACAAGCATGTATTGGCTCATTAAATCAGAACCATTTGTATTTAGTTACGACGATTTGGAACGCGATGGCGTGACAACTTGGGATGGCGTGCGTAACTATCAGGCTCGGAACAACCTGAGGGCCATGAAACTCGACGATTATTGCTTGTTTTACCATAGCAACGAAGGCTTGGCCGTCGTAGCCATTGCCCGGGTATCTAAAGAAGCCGTACCTGAAATTACGGAAGACAAAGGCGATTGGTCGGTGGTTGAAGTGGTTCCACACCAACGTTTAGCCCGCCCCGTAACTTTGAAAGAAATCAAGGCCCACCCAGAACTAGCCAACATCGGGATGATAAAATTCCCGAGGCTTTCGGTTATATCCCTGACCGAGGCCGAATTCAATACTATAATAGATCTCTCTAATACCCCCGCCTGATGAAACAAGTATACACATTACTCTTATTGTTACTAGGCTTTTGCGCTAGTGCCCAAACTGAACTGGAATTCAGCGCCGAGGATATCAAGGCTTATGAAGCCGTTTACCAGCAAAACTATGTGAAGCATATCAGGCATATATTCAACAGCTGGGTAAATGGTTTCCCCGAGAAGTCGGATTATTGCCAAGACTTTGAACAGTCTATCCTCAGCCCCCTCAAAGGTAAAGTTCAAGAAAAGAACCCCGAGGAAGTTGGCATACAAAACATGGCCTGCTACGACACGAAATATTTCAAGGAGCCTTTCATCGTATGGTCTGTAGATATGCATATTGCCGGTGGTTATCAATTGGTTATCATTCCGCAGCTACACCCCGACCATGTGTTCTCCATCTGGATTTACGATATCGACGAAACTTGCTTTGAAATGCGCAGTTTTATTGAGGTCCCCTACTCTACTGCCGAGCTGCAAGAGATTCGAGCTTTGTACAAAAGGTTTTTTGAGGATACTAAACACGCAGGTTAGATACGAGAGCAGAGTGCAGAGAGCAGAGTAAGTAGATAAGAACTGGTATCGAAAATTTCAATCCTATCTCCTATCTTCTCTCTCCTATCTCACTAAAAACCGTATCTTTGCGGCTCATTTCAAAACATAAATAATTCGATTATCATGAATTTTGATCTCATCGTTATCGGAAGTGGACCTGGCGGCTACGTGGCTGCCATCAGGGCTTCTCAGTTAGGTATGAAAGTAGCCGTTGTTGAGCGTGAATCGCTGGGCGGTATTTGCTTGAACTGGGGCTGTATCCCAACCAAGGCTCTCTTGAAAAGCGCTTCTGTATTTGAATATATCAAACATGCCAAGGATTTTGGTATCACCGTTGCCGATGCCACTGCCGATTTTAGCCAAGTGGTTGCCCGCAGCCGTGGTGTAGCCGACGGCATGAGCAAAGGCATCAGCTTCTTGCTCAAGAAAAATAAAATCGAGGTGATCAACGGTTTTGCCAAGGTTGCCCCAGGTAAAAAAGTCATCGTTAAAGATGCTGCCGGTAAAGAAACGACTTATACCGCTAACCATATCATGATTGCCACTGGTGGTCGTGCCCGCCAATTGCCCAACATCGCGATTGATGGTGTAAAGGTAATCGAGTACCGCAAGGCTATGTCGCTTGAAAAACGCCCCGAGAGCATGGTCATCATGGGCGCTGGCGCCATCGGCGTTGAGTTTGCTTATTTCTACAACGCGATGGGTACCAAGGTTACTATCGTGGAATACCTTGATCGCCTCGTTCCAAACGAAGATGTAGAGGTATCGCGTGAGTTGGCCCGTATCTACAAGAAAAATGGTGTTGAATCTATGACCGATACCGCTGTTCAATCTATTGATACAAGCGGCAAAGGCTGTGTGGTTAAAGTGAAAAACAACACCACAGGTGCCGAGTCTGAAATTCACTGCGACGTGGTGCTTTCGGCCGTGGGTGTTACCCCGAATATCGAAGGTATCGGTTTGGAAGAAACTGGTATTCAGCTTGAAAACGGCCGCATCAAGGTCGATGATTTCTACCGCACGACTACCCCTGGCTACTATGCCATCGGCGACGTGGTGAAAGGCCCAGCATTGGCCCACGTGGCCAGCGCCGAGGGTATCATCTGCGTGGAGGCCATTGCTGGTCACCACCCACAACCGCTTGATTACAACAACATCCCTGGCTGTACCTACTGTATGCCTGAAATCGCCTCTGTGGGTTACACCGAGGAGAAAGCCAAGGCGGCTGGTTACGAGCTTAAGGTAGGTAAATTCCCATTCTCTGCTTCAGGTAAAGCTAGTGCGTCTGGCCACAAAGAAGGTTTCGTGAAAGTAATCTTCGATGCCAAGTACGGCGAGTTCCTCGGTGCGCACCTCATCGGCTACAACGTAACCGAGATGATTGCCGAGGTTGTTGTTGCCCGTAAATTGGAAACCACCGGCATGGAAATCATCAAGTCGGTTCACCCGCACCCAACCATGAGCGAGGCTATCATGGAAGCCGCTGCCGCTGCTTATGGCGAGGTTATCCACCTCTAAGAGTATGTTTGGACTTTAGCTTCCGGCGAAAAACAGCTCTTTTTGGATGATTTTTGCTTTAAAAAATAGTTACGTAGCCCCACTATGCGCCCATTTTTTAAAGCAACCTCATCAAAAAATAGCTCGTTTTTCTCTCGAAACCCAAAATCCAAACATACTCTAAGCAAATCACAAACATGTATATAAAGCCCGGCCTTGGTCGGGCTTTTTTTGTGCCCCCTTTGATCTTTTTTTTGATTTGGGCGTTGCGGCCTTCGGCCGCCGCTGTCCTACGGGGTTCGCTGGCGCTCCGTGCTGCGCACCAGCCGCTGCGCGGCTGCCCTCCGGCCAGCTAACGCTACGCACTGCGGCAAAGCGCAGTGCGAGAGAGCAGATAGGAGATAGAAACGAGGAACGAGAAGAGTGCGCCAACTCCTAACTCCTAACTAAAAAAGCTCCACCTTTTTCAAGGTGGAGCTTTTACAGTGGAGCTTTTTGATATTAGCGCATGAACAACAATTCGCGTAGTTTTGGTAAAGGCCAAAGGCTATCTTCAACGATAGTCTCTAAGGTATCTACATGGCCACGAATAACGTCTAGGTAAGGTTTCACGCTAGCACCGAAGTAAACGGCTTCTTCGCGAAGGTCACCGATGGCTTCAGCTTTTTCAACTTCGTGCATCATATCGGTAACGCCTTTGCGTGCAGCGTTGATATTGCTGCTCAAAGCCTCGATGATACCCACTTGGGCAGCATAAGCATCTGGTGATAAACCGAGGTCTTTCAAACCAAGTACATTATCAAGCACTTTATTTTGGTATTCCACAGCAGCCGGGATGATTTGGGTCATCACCAACTCGTGCATCAAGTTAGCCTCGATGTGGATATCTTTTACATACTTCTCAGCACGTACATAATAGTGTGCCATCAACTCGCGCTCCGACAATACGCCGCTGTCGCCGTATAATTTCTTCGCTTGTTCTGATTGGAACACATCAATGGCCAAGGCCGAGTTTGGAATGTTGTTCAAGCCACGACGAGCAGCTTCTTCTTTCCAAGCATCGCTGTAGTTATCCCCTTCAAAAAGGATAGCTTTCGACTCGGTGATGTATCTACGGATAACGCTCAAGATGGCTTCTTCTTTGTCTTTGCCAGATGCCATTTTCGCTTGAACGTCGCTGCTAAAGGCTTTCAACTGCTCGCCCACCATAGTGTTGATGGCCGTCATCGGTGATGCACAGTTAGCAGATGAACCTACCATACGGATTTCAAACTTGTTACCCGTGAAGGCAAAAGGAGACGTACGGTTACGGTCGGTATTATCCAAGGCCAAGGTTGGTACTTTTGCAACCAGGTCAAGCTCTGTCTTGATATCGTCAAAATGAACGCCTGTACCGGCTTCGATAGCATTTAACACGCGGGTCAATGCCTCACCGATATATACAGATACGATAGCTGGTGGCGCTTCGTTAGCACCCAAGCGGTGGTCGTTGCTAGCCGATGCAATGGAAGCACGAAGGATATCAGAGTGGTTATGCACCGCTTTGATCACGTTCACGAAGAAGGTCAAAAACTGGAGGTTTTTCAGCGGCTCTTTACCTGGAGAAAGCAAGTTCTTGCCGGTATCGGTTGCCATCGACCAGTTGTTGTGCTTACCAGAACCGTTCACGAAGTTGAACGGTTTCTCGTGCAACAACACGCGGAGTTTATGGCGACGAGCCACGCGGTCCATGATGTCCATCAACAATTGGTTGTGGTCAACAGCCACGTTCAACTCCTCAAACATTGGAGCTAATTCGTACTGCGCTGGAGCCACCTCATTGTGGCGGGTACGAACCGGGATGCCTAACTTGTGGCACTCGGTTTCAAGGTCGCGCATGTATGCGTATACGCGCTCAGGGATTGTACCGAAGTAGTGGTCTTCAAACTGCTGGCCCTTGGCAGATGGCGCACCAACAAGGGTACGGTCGCACAAAAGCAAGTCAGGACGGGCATTGAACAAGGCCTCGTCAACTAGGAAATATTCTTGTTCCCAACCGAGTGTTGGGGTAACTTTATTGACATTTTCGTCGAAGAGTTTACAAACCGCAATTGCGTTTTCTTCGAGGAAAGTTTGTGAACGCAACAAGGGGAGTTTGTAGTCCATCGCATCACCTGAATAAGAGGTAAAGATGGTCGGGATACAAAGCGTTCTACCTTCGCCAACTTCCAAGATGAAAGCAGGTGATGATGAGTCCCAAGCGGTATAACCACGTGCTTCAAAAGTTGAGCGCAAGCCACCACCAGGGAAGCTAGAACCATCGGGTTCCTGTTGTACCAAGGCCGAACCGCTAAACTCTTCGATAGCTTCACCACTTGGTGTGATGGTAAAGAATGAATCGTGTTTTTCAGCAGTTCTGCCAGTCAAAGGTTGAAACCAGTGTGAGTAGTGTGTTGCGCCTTTTGACATGGCCCATGCCTTCATGGCATCTGCAACTTTCTCGGCTACTTCCTTGGTCAATTTCTGGCCAGATTGGATAGCAGCTTTTACACTTAGATACGTTTCTTCAGCCATGTACTCCTTCATGGCTTCGTTGCCAAAAACATTACTCGCAAAAAAGCCAGCAATGCTCTTAGCGGGGGCATCTACCTCTGGAATCTCTCGATTCTGGATAGTGTCCATCGCGTTGAACCTCGTGATACTCATTGAAACAGGATTTTGATTGATTGATGATAAGTGCTTCTGAATCTGGGCACAAAAGTAATGGAAATCATTAACTTATCGTTAAGGATTTCTAGCAACTTATCAACAACAATCGATTGAAAATGTGGAAAACTAAACGTATGTTCGGATTTTAGACCTTATTCAAGAATGCTTCTTTCAAGCAAGGCTAAAATTCCAAACACACGTTTAGTGGGTACCTTTTATAAATCACCAAACAAATCTATCGTATCACCTGGTTTGTAGTGCGTATCGTTAGGCTTAGGTTCTTCTTTGGGCTTGCTGCTTTCTTTAACCACTTTGGGTTTAACCGGCGGCGTTGGCTCAACATCCTTTACTGGCTCTTCCTCGATAGCTTCTACTTCGCTTGATATCGCCTCTTCTGGTAGCTCCATGTCAATTTCAGGCGTATCCATGGTGCTGTCTTCTACCAAATCATCGGCAGGTTCATGTTCTTCGGCAGTTGATTCTGCTTCCGGACTGGCTGTCTCCAGCAAAGCCGAGAATACGATTTTCGATGCGCTGAATTTATTACCCAAGGCTTTCCAACCTTTCACGTCGATAAATTCTTCCAAATCGATTTGACCTTGCATGCCCTGGCCCTTAACCTTCATTTTATACTCGATGACTGGCCCCGACTTAACCGTTGCATACACCAGTTTCGTTTCTTTGTGCTCGCGATCTGGCAAATAGTCAAACTTCTCGTCCAAGCTGGTCGTTTCAATTTTAAAACGCTTGATAAAGGTTCCTTCCCTTGCCCCGTTGTAGTACACGGCCGAGACAACCATATCCGGTTTAAACTTGACAATTTCAAGGATATTCTGGAAGTCGTAGCGGTTGGTTAACTCAAAGTTGGTCAACTCATAACGACCATCGTTGTAGAGTACCAAAATCGAGTCGCCATTATCGAACGAACCGAGTAAGGTCCCATACTCGTTGATGTTTAATCGACCTGTATTCGGGTCGTACCATATTTTACGGGCATCCAAGGTACTGCTACCGGCCGATTTAAAGGCAATCTTCCGAATAGGATACTTGCTCAACTGGTTGCCCTGCGAGCTCCGGCCCTTAATATCGATATCCGAGAAGTTATAGTCGTAAATCTTGATTTTGGCCTTGCTGCCTTGTGACAACTGTACGTTCACCACCTCTGCCTCGCCGTTGGGGTTAGCACTGAAGTACAGTATTTTACTGTCTTCATTTTTGCCCATGAAATACTCCCTGTCGCGGGTTACCGATGGCACACTAAAGCGTTTCACATACGATACACCCGTTTTCACGTCGGTGTAAGCCACATTGTATACCATACGCTCGTCGCCTTTGCGCCATACACCCGCGTGGATGATATCTTTGCCCACGAAGGCTTTCTCCGAGATACGCGTCACGAGGTATTTACCACTTCGCAAGAACACGATGATATCGTCAATGTCGGAGCAATCGCATACAAACTCGTCTTTTTTCAGGCCAAAACCGATGAAACCGTCGGCGTAATTGGCGTACAACTTGGTATTGTTGGCCACTACTGCGGTTGCTTCAATCTTGTCGAAAGTGATAATTTGCGTTTTGCGCTCCTTGCCTTTGCCGTATTTCTCCAACAGGTGCTTGAAATAAGCAATGGTATAATCGTTCAAGAACTCCAGGTCGTGTTTCACCTGTGCAATCTCTTCTTCCAGACGGGCCAACAGCTCATCGGCCTCGAAGGCGTTGTACTTCGAGATGCGCTTGATCTTGATTTCGGTCAATTTGGCCACGTCTTCATCCGTTACTTCGCGGATAAAGTTTTTCACGTGCGGCGCCAGCCCTTTGTGGATGGTCTCGATAACCGCCTCCCAGGTTTCACATTCCTCGATATCGTGGTAGATACGGTTCTCGATGAAAATCTTCTCTAGGCTCGCGAAGAAGTGTTTTTCGGTAAGCTCATGTAGTTTATTGCGCAATTCCCAACCCAAGAGCTCCTTGGTTTGCTCGGTATTGATGCGCAAAATTTCGTTTACCGATAGGAAAACAGGCCTATTATCCTGTATAACACATGATAAAGGCGAAATGGACAGTTCACAATCCGTGAACGCGTACAAGGCATCAATGGTCACATCCGGCGAAATGCCTGGCTGCAATTCTATTCGAATATCTACTTCGGCGGCTGTATTGTCAACCACCTTTTTGATCTTGATTTTGTTCTTATCGGCGGCCTTGATGATACTTTCAATCAAATTATTGGTCGTAATACCATAAGGAAGTTCTCGTATCGACAACGTGGTTTTGTTGAGTTGCTCAATCTTGGCCCGTACTTTCACTTTGCCACCGCGCAGACCTTCCCGGTAATCCGTGGCATCCATCATACCACCGGTGGGGAAATCAGGTAGCAAGAATATCGATTTACCTTTCAGAAGATCAATCGAAGCTTTAATCAACTCTTGGAAGTTATGCGGTAAAATCTTGGTAGATAAACCTACGGCAATACCTTCAACGCCTTGCGCCAGCAACAGCGGGAATTTAACCGGCAGGGTAATCGGCTCTTTTTTACGGCCGTCGTAAGAGAGTTGCCAGTGTGTAGTCTGGCTGTTGAAAGCAATTTCTAAGGCAAATTTGGAGAGGCGGGCCTCAATATAACGCGAGGCAGCGGCGGAGTCACCCGTGCGCGTATCGCCCCAGTTACCTTGTGTATCAATCAACAGGTCTTTTTGGCCCAGGTTCACCAAGGCATCGCCGATAGCTGCATCACCGTGCGGGTGATACTGCATGGTCTGGCCGATAATGTTGGCCACCTTGTTGTAGCGCCCATCGTCCATGGTTTTCATGGCGTGTAGGATACGGCGTTGCACCGGCTTGAGGCCATCGTTGATATGCGGCACGGCACGTTCCAAGATCACGTACGAGGCATAGTCGAGGAAATAATCCTCGTACATCTTGGCGACGAAAGCGGCTTTAGACTTGGGCCCTTGCCCAGTCTGCCCGTATAATTCTAAATTGTTTTCTTCCGACACGGTTTATGCTGATTTGTGCCGCAAATATAAGGCTTGTTCTTAAAATAATGAAAATTATTTGTTGATTTTTTGACATTATTTTGATGATACTTTTATCGGGGATGCAAAATATGGCGCATCAAGGGGCTACTTTTGGCTATTGGGATATACCGGGAGACGCAAGGCATTGCGTCTCTACGGAGCTTGTTTGGCTGCATTGCTAGGTCGGAGACGCAAAATATTGCGTCTCTACAATAAAACAAATGCCCTATAACGCATAAAATCTATAATCATTTGCTCATTTAATCAATAAATCATTTTTTCATTTTGGGGCCTGCGTCTCCCTACGGTCGCCGCCGCTACGTTCCGGGTTCGCTATTCGTGCAGTCGCTTTGCTCCCTTACGGTGCCCTTCGGGGTTCGCTCATACCTTGGGGCTATGCCCCTGCGGTACGGCCTACGGCCGCCCTCCACATCGCTAGGCCGATGTCAGGGCAAAGAACAGCATTTTCCTTTCCAACGATGGCATTAGATCATAGCCATCTTAACACCAAGACTTTATGTCAAACTTCCTAACTAAATCAGCATCAAATAATGAATATTTAGATTGCAGTTTTACGAGTCTAGCGTTAATTTCTTCAATCGTCAATTGTCTTTTAACTTCATCTATTTTTCTAACGACAGCCTCAACATTACTCTTATTTTTTCCCCAATCTATAAATTGACTCGTAGTACATGAACTCTTAATATTGACAACGCCAGCGTCGATTTTAAAAATGACCTCTTCGCTCCAAGACTTAAATGAAATTTTTGTGTAGGCAAGAATGCCAATATCATTTACATAAAATAGATTCCAATCTAGTTGTAAAACCGCCTCTACAACAACAACTAAAAACTGTTCTTTATCAAGACTATCAAATTGATAACTTTGAATAAATGTTGGAGAAAGATTAATTTTCATTCAAATAGTATTTAGAGCTTATATAGAATCTTATCTAGAGATTCTTAAAGTATATTTTTAGCGTAGTACCAGATAGTAATGATAGATCATAGATTCAACAGTCGATAATTTAATCTAGAATAATCAAACAGGAATGAAAAATTCTATGATTGATAGTTCTAAAAATAGGAGCACCGCTATTATTCCAATAACTAGGTTAAAATAATCCTTATGAAGATCTGCTCGGGTTTCTTTTATAGCCTTTTCGAAATCAAAAAATTTAACATAAACTAAATTCATGCACATAAATAAACCAAACATATATAATATTAACTCCTGAAAATTAACAGCGTTACTACGAGAAACGACCCGAATCATGATCAAAAGACACATTACTAAGAAATAAATAAACATTCCGAGGCCTGTAAAATCTATACTAGCCGCGAAAAAAGCCGAATTCCGAGAATATCCTTTCCTATGATACTTTCGGAATAGAACTGCCATGAAAAAATAAATAATGTTCATTTATCTAATTATGCTGAACCAATGAGTCAATAAAGAGTTGATGCTCCATCTTGTAATTAGCATAGTAAAAATTCTGCAACCACCAAACAAGCCATAGCCTCTACAATAGGTACGGCACGAGGCACTACGCAGGGGTCGTGCCGGCCTTTACCAGCCAGTTCAAGGGTTTCACCTTTTGTGTTTACCGAGGTTTGTGCCTGCAAAATGGTGGCTACCGGTTTAAAAGCCACATTGAAATGTACGTCCTCCCCGTTGGTGATACCACCTTGCACACCACCCGAGTAATTTGTCTTTGTTCTTATGCGACCTTGTTCATCGGTGTAAAACAAGTCGTTGTGTGCTGAGCCTTTCATCTTGGCAGCGGCAAAGCCGGAGCCATACTCAAAGCCTTTGACCGCATTGATGCCTAACATGGCAGCGCCTAAGGTGGCGTGGAATTTATCAAATACGGGCTCGCCTAAACCAACGGGTAAACCCCTAATAACCCCGGTGATAATACCACCAATGGTGTCGCCTTGCTTCTTGATATCGAGGATAAATTGTTCCATTTGCTGGGCCATGACTGGGTCAGGGCAATGTACGGCATTATCCCAACGCGAGTCCAGGTTGAGGTCTTGGTAGCTTTGGCTTAAAGCCAGCGGACCAACCTGTTGTACATATGCATCTACTTGAATACCCAACTGCGCGATGTATTGCCTAGCAATTGCACCCGCAGCTACCCTAGCTGCGGTTTCACGGGCTGAAGATCGCCCGCCACCACGGTGGTCGCGGTGTGCATATTTGGCATGCCAGGTATAATCAGCATGCGATGGTCGGAAAGTATCCCGGAGGTGTTCGTAATCTTTTGATTTGGCATCCTCATTCCGGATGAGCAAGGCAATGGGTGTGCCTAAGGTTTTTCCTTCAAAAATACCGGAAAGTAGCTCTACCCTATCCGACTCGTCGCGGCGAGTAACAATTCGGCTTTGGCCAGGCCGACGGCGGTCAAGCTCCAACTGTACCTGCTCCATATCTATAGCAATACCGGCGGGACAACCATCTATGACCACACCAATGGCAGGCCCGTGCGACTCGCCAAAGCTTGTAATGCGGAAAAGCTGACCAAAAGAGTTATGCATGGCAATATGGGCTAGATGATGATGCGTGAGGTGCGTGGAGGGCGCCGAAGGCGGTGCGTAGCACGGAGCAACGCGAACCCCGGAACGGACCGACGGCACCAGGTGAAAATCACCTGGTGCCGGCACGCCCACAAAAATAGTATTAAAAATTCATCCGCCCAAAAGCAGGGTAAACTAACGCTTGATCACCCGCGCCACGAAACGCTGGCTGCCCGACTGGAACTGCACGAAATACTGCCCCGCTGGGTATTTGGCCATGTCGAGGTTCAACTTGCCTTCCGCATCAATGGGTAGCATGAAAGTAGGCTCCAGCTGCTGTCCTAGTTGATTAAACAACTGAATTTCAATACTTTGCTCAGCCAGTGTAAAGAACTCAAATTGAACCGCCCCATCTGTAGGGTTAGGTCCGAAGGTGAATATTTTGCGCTCCAGGTTAGGCACGGAAACCAAGTTTTGAATCACAAAGTTTTGGGTAGCCTGGCAGCCCCATTTATCGCTGACAGTTACCGCATAGGTTCCTGCTGGAAGATTGGTCAAGTTTTGCGTGGTAGCGCCATTGCTCCAAGCGTATGTAAACGGCGCAGTGCCCGTTACGTTATTTAGCGTAATTGTGCCGCCAATGCCCGTAAGCTCGTTGGTAAAAGTACCTTGCACGCCGATGGTGCTACAATCTCGCAGCACTGCACGGATGATAGGCACAGCGTTAATGGGTGTCAACATGGCCTCAGAGAGCGTCCAATTCATGCTGGTACCAAACTTAGCGTAGGTAGTGCCACGGGCAAACTGGCGTGCCGTAGCACCGACAGCGATAACCGTGTTACCTGTTAAACTAATGAAGTAACGTTGTCCTGCAACCAATTGATAACCAGTGGTTAAAGGTAATCGAACAATAGAATTTTGCTGTCCAGCCGTAACCATATTGGTGCTGGTTTCGGCTAAAACGGCGTTGGGCACGCCATTCGCGTTAACGCTATACAACCTAAACCGGAAGATAGAGCCCGGCAAGGCATTGGTAATATAACCCTCTAGATGGGTCAAAACATCGTTGTTGTATGCGGTAAAATGGTGGCCTACTTCACCTGGATTGGTGCCGTTACCGAGGCTGAAAACCGCCGAGATAGGTTCATTAAAAACATGATAATCACGGCCATATACAAAATCTGAAACCTCAAATTTGTACACTTGGGTATTGTTGTTGGCCACGGCGTCGAGCTGCGTCATGGAAGTGGTGTAGGTGATGGTGTACACGCCTTCGCCTTGGTTAGGCGTATAAGGTGCCGTGCCGAGGAGGGAAGATGAATCTCCAGCAGCGATGCTAGCTGCGGCGTTGCTTGTAGCGGTGTAAACCACGTTGCCGCCAAACTCAACCGATACCGAAAAACGGGCATTGGTTACTGCTAAAGTACCAGAGTTACGAATTTTACCCGTGAAATTCAAGGGTTGCAGGTGCGAACCAGGTACAATTGAATAGGGGGAAGGTGGATTGATCATGCTAGTGTTGATGTCGGCAAACTGGCTTTCTACCTTGATATCATCGAGCATGAGCAAGAATTGATCGGGGGTGTTGTTGCGGAAAGAAATATACACCGTTTGGCCTGCGTAAGCGCTAAGCGAAACCTGGCGATAAGTCCAACCATAATTTTCTTGTGCGTTGGTATACAACACGGTGCCTGCCTGTTGAGCCGCCAGCGACTGCGCATTGGCGATGCGAATTTCATAACCGTCGCGGTAGTTGTTGTCAGGGCAAGCGGCGCGCCAAGATAAAATACCATTGGCGGGGACGGTAATGGCCGGGGTAACCATCCAGTCGTTTGCGATGCCGCCAGGGAAATAGTACGAAGTACTATAGGCGCAAGAATCGCTTGCCGAAGTGTTTAAGAAGTAATCGTTGGTTGTAACCCAAGCATTGTTGACAAAGGCAACCGTTACATCGGGGTTGAGGTTATCAACGTTGTACCGGGCCCAACCCGAGGGAAAAGGCCCGCCTTGGAAGTCTTCGTAGAAAACAACTTGAGCCAAACCAAACTGAAAAAAACTAAAAAAAGAGAGTGAGACGAGTAGGAGAGATTTCATTACATATTTTTTTTTAACTAAATGGTATACGTCCAAAACATCAAAAGACACTTTGGCTTAGTTAAAAGACAAGCTTAATAGACAATGCGTTGCGCTACTGCTCTAATTTAATTCTAATCTGCTGCATTACAGCGGTACATTTCCGTTTGTTCTTCTTTGACAAAGAAAGGGTAATGAATAATTTGCAGGCCCGCTTGGGGGTCTTGTGCAAGGCGTTCGCAGAAATAAGCCCCTACCCTACGGTATTCAGCCAGGCTGGTAATCATTGGAACGGTTAATTCCTTGGTACTCAGATCATCTAGGTAAAAATAGCATTGCTCCGCATCACCAAGAGAACGAAATAAGTCATCGTTAGGGTTGGCAAAAAAAGAACGGTCTTTGAGGTGCAAGAAAAAAACACCGTCGGACATCCGGCCCGAGTACATGGTAAAAGACAAGGTTGCAGGCCATTTATCGACAATATTCAACATGGGCAGTAAAGACCAAATGATTAAGGCTGCTTTAAAATACCACTGTACACTTTTAGGGAAAACCTCGATGCTTGTCTTTATTGGGAAAAGGAGCCAGATTAAGCACAGCATGGCCATATTCCATGGCCAAACCACGGGATTCCACCAATCTGTAATCAACACACCCAATATATAAAGATGCATGGCACTCAATCCGATTAAAGCCAGGAAACGGGTGAGTTTAAACAGCAAGCCAAGGGCGAAAAGCATTTCGGCTACACCAACGGAAATGGCTAACCAACTGTTAGTGGCATATGGTTGCGTAATGCTTAAAATACCCATAAGCCATTCGAACACATTCTCTTGAAAATGTGGGTGAAACTTATGCAAACCACTGTAAAAGTAAGTCAGTACAACCAGCCAACGCCAAAATTGAGCTGCCGAGAGGCCTTCGCGAGGCCAAACTTGTAAGACAAGCCAGACACTAATCATTAAACTATACTGGTATACCCAAGGCTGTAAACGGTTATAATCAAGCACCACCAAAAGCAACATGCACAAAGGAATACTGGCTACGAGTACTTGAAACAATCGTTGTTGCCGGTAAAACACCAACGCAAGTACACCCGCAGCTAAAACACTGTAAATCAATGCATAAAGTACAATATTTTGCTGCAAAACAGGCGCACCAAACCAAGGCAACATCGGGAACACTTGACGGGTATTGTACCACAGGGGAAGGCTGATATAGGCTTGAGTCAAACCAGCCAACAAGACTATGCCAAGGGCAAGTCGTTCAGATAAAGGAAGATGGCGGGCTGAATTACCAAGCATATTTTGTACATTTGCAGCCTTAAAATTACAAAACTTCACCAAAATGACACTAGATCAACTAAAAGAGCTGCAAAACCGTGCAGCTGTTTTAAGGAGGTATCTTTGACGTTGATGAACGCAAAGTCCGAATTGAAGAAGAAGAAAAACACACCTACGACCCTAAGTTTTGGGACGATGCCGAGAAGGCAGAGGCCGTGATGAAAAAAATCAAGGCCGACAAGCAGTGGGTTGACCGTTACGAAGCCGTTGAAAAGCAAGTTGACGACCTAGAGGTGTTGCTTGAGTTCATCGCCAGCGGTGATGTGACTGAAACCGAGCTCGACGATGCTTTCCGCCTCGCTACAGAGCAGGTTGAAGACCTAGAAATGTTCGCCACCCTTGACGGGGAGGAGGACAAACTCAGTTGCATGCTCAAAATTAATGCAGGTGCTGGTGGTACCGAAAGTTGCGACTGGGCCGAGATGCTGCACCGTATGTACGTGATGTGGGCCGAACGCAATGGGCACGCTATCAAGGAATTAAACCGGGTAGACGGTGACGTGGCCGGGGTCAAATCAGTTACCCTTGAAATTGATGGCGAGTACGCCTACGGCATGTTGAAAGGCGAAAACGGCGTGCATCGACTGGTGCGCCCTAGCCCGTTCAACGCCCAGGGGAAGCGCCAAACTTCGTTCGTATCGGTGTTCGTGTACCCTATGGTCGACGATACCATCAAAATTGAAATCAATCCTTCCGACATTGAGTTTGACACCTTCCGGGCCAGTGGCGCCGGGGGGCAGCACGTGAACAGGACGGAGTCGGCCATCCGTATCAGGCACTTACCCTCTGGCGTGGTGGTTGAATGCCAAGAAGAGCGTTCACAGCACCAAAACCGCGATAAAGCCATGCAGATGCTCCGCTCGGAACTCTACAAGATTGAAGTAGAGAAACGCAACGAAGCCAAACGCAAGGTGGAGGACTCCAAACAGAAAATTGAATGGGGTTCCCAAATCCGTAGCTACGTGCTCGATGACAAACGCATCAAAGACCATCGCTCTAACCACCAAACGCACGATATTAAACGCGTGCTAGATGGCGACATCGATGATTTCTTGAAAGCCACGCTTATGGCGGGGGTGTTGTAGGGTACTTGTTCCAAGTCAGAGATGATTCCTTGATTCAGTATTTGATTGGTTTTGGTATGGGCGTTGCGCCGCCGTGGGCGTCGCCGCTACGTTCCGCGGCTCGCTAATCGCTCGGCCCTTCGCCCTTCGGGCTTGGTCTGGCCCTGCGGGCCACCGCTACACATCGCTAACGCAAATAGTGTTCAGTTTATGGATTAATTGGTTTCGGCTCTAGTCCTTCATAAAATGCCTATTTTAATACTTTAAGGCAAACCAGGGAATATTGAACCAATCATCCATAATTAACAATTAATAATTAATACCTGATACTAAAAAAAAGCCCTTGCAGATTTTGCAAAGGCTTTTTTGTTTATCGAACCAGTGTGGCGTCTCCTTGTCGGAACTCAATGAAGCCATCTTCGTACTCAACTTCTAAATACCAGCCAAACACGGCTGAATTCATAGGCTGACCTTGGAAGGTTCCATCCCAACCTGTGCGCGGGTCATTAGCAGGCATATCGATGGCCTCGAACACCATTTCGCCCCAGCGGTCATAAATCCGGAATACCAAGATTTCGCTTACACCACGACCAGCTTGCGGCATGAGGATATCGTTATTGCCATCCCCATTCGGAGAGAACAGGTTAGCCACGTACAAACGACGCATTAAATAAACGTTTACCTCCATCGTATCGCTACGGGTACAACCAAAGGTATCGGTGGCAAATACGTGGTAAATTTGGCTGATGGTTGGTGTTGCAATTGGCGTTGGACAATCATTACAGCTCAAGGTTGAATCAGGCAACCAAACATAAGTAACGGGTGAAGTAGTCGTTACAGTAGAAGGTATTGGCAATTGATCGCCGTACTCAATAGAGGTATCTTGTGGCAAGCTTACCGACCATTGTGGTGGATAACTGAAGCTAATGGTGCTTGTGTCAATACAACCGTTACCATCTTGTACCACAAAGAGGTAGCTAACTGGGCCTAAACCCGGGAAACGAGTACCTGAAGTGTAGGTTTGGCCGCCATCGTTGCTGAATTGGTATGGTAATGTTCCACCAGTAGCCGAGGCTACTACTAGGCCTTGGTCTTCACCATAGCAAGGAATAGCCGTAACTAAAGTACCCAATTGAAGCTGAGCTGGTTGGTTAACTACAACTGTTTCAGAAATGGTACAACCATTAGCGTCGGTTACAGTTAAGGTATACAATCCGGCTGCTACGGTATCAATTGAACTAAGGGTATCACCATTTGACCAGTTGTAGGTGTAAGGCGTTTGACCACCAGTGGCTGTAGATACCAGCACTGCGGTTGAATCACCAAAACACTCAATAAGCTTGGTTTGAACTATGTTGAGATCTATAACCACGGCATTTAAAACTTGAGCCGTGATAGAAACTGTACAGCCGTTAAGGTCAGTAGCCGTTACACGATAAGTTCCTGCTGGTAAACCAGTTGCAATCGGGCCTGTTTGTCCGAATGCAGCTTGATCCCATTGATAGGTATAGCCAGGTGTGCCACCTGAGGCCGAAACCACTACAACACCAGTGCCTGTACCAACACATTGTTGTGGGGCTATAGAATCTATTTGCAAAGCCAATTGGCTCGGCTGAGGAATTAAAATAGAACTAGTTACAGTACAGCCTAAATTATCAGTTACGGTTACAGTAGCCAAACCAGCGGGTAAAGCCGTTGCTGTAGCAGATGCCTCACCGTTGTTCCAGAAGTAACTATAGCCAGGCAAACCTCCCGAAGCCACCACGTTGGCAGAACCATCGGCTGAGCCAAAACAACTGGTTGAATCTAGTAATGTAAGTAAGGGAACAATCAAAGCAGGTTCATTCACCACCACAGAGTCGATAATGACACAACCTTGTGCATCTGTTACCGTGACGTAATAAGTTGTATTGGCCGAAAGGGTTGTAACGGTGTCGTCAAGCTCGCCGTTGCTCCATTCGAATGCATAATTTGGCGTACCGCCAAATGCATTAGCCACCGCAACACCATTGCTAATACCATTACATGTAGCATCAGCAGATACAATACTTACACCTAAAGCTTGGGGTGGTTCAGTAACGGTAAAGCTACGAGATGCTGTACATCCTAAATCATCTGTCACCGTTACGGTATATGTACCTGCAGTAAAGCCACTTACGATAGCGCCTGTACCTCCGTTACTCCAGTTGTAGGCAACATAGTTTCCAGTACCACCAAATGTATTGTCTACACCAGCAACACCGTTATTGCCTCCATTACAGTTCACGTTCAAAACGTTTACAGTAAAGGTGATTGGCAATAGCTCTATGGCATTGAATGAAGCGGTACCAGCGCAGCCTGCTAGGTCGCCAACAGTTACACTATAATTACCTGAAGTAATTACACTGATATTTTGTGTAGTCTGGCCATTGCTCCATGTATAGAATGGATAGCCAGCGGTAGCCGACAAACTTAAAGATGTGCCATTACAGAATAGGTTTCCGCCGGTTAACGAGGTAATCGTTACAGGCAAGCTACCAATGGTGTCTATAAACATAGCATCTGAACCTGAGCATCCGTTAGCATCTGTTACCGTAACCACTGCTGTAATTGGTGTAAAAATTTGAAGGGGTAAGCTAGTAGTTGTTGCACCAGTTGACCATTGATATGTATAAGGTGTTGGGCCATTGCTTACGGTCGGTACAACTGTAATCGAACCTGAAATACATATCGCAGTATCGGCGGGCAGTTGAACCAAAGGTAAATCATTAACGACTACAGTTGTTGATGCAGTTGCCGTACAGCCGTCAGCCGATGTAACCAATACGTTGTAAATACCAGCCATAGCCAAGGTACTATTCGCGATCAATGGGTTCTGACCAATTGATGCAAACGAAGCAGGACCAGTCCAGCTATAAGTAGCACCTCCACCAGCAGACAATTGGATATCGTCTCCTAGGCAATATGGACCAGTATTGGCTGCACTTGGAATTGGGGATGGGTTAACCACTACTTGAACTGAAGTACTACCAGTACAACCATTGGCATCCGTTACGATTACGCTATAAGTACCACTCAAGAAAGTCGTGGCATTTGGAATTACAATGAATTGGTCTATGCTGGCGAAGCCATTCGGTCCTGTCCAAGCGTAGCTTACAGCTGTCGATGCGTTAATTCGTATTGTATCTAATGGACAATATGGGCCTTTATCGATAACCGTTGGACTAGGTGGTGTATTGACTAAAATTGTAGTGCTGGCAGTTCCCGTACATCCATTAATGTCAGTAACGTTAACTTGGAAAGTTCCATTATCGGCAAGCGTTACAGCTGGGATTGTACCCACAGCGGTATTGGCGTTGAATCCGTTTGGTCCAGACCAAATATAGTTTGTACCACCAGTAGCGGTTAAGGTTGCTGTAGCACCCGGACAATAAGGACCATCATTACTAGCCGTTGGTACGGGTAGTGCGTTTACAACAATAGTTGTACTGCCTACGGCTGAACATGCATTGGCATCTGTTACCGTCACGTCGTACTGGCCAGCAGCCAAAACAGAAATATTACTAATCGTAGCTACTGGTCCAGTAGCCGAGAAGGTATTAGGCCCCGACCATACATACAATACTCCACCGCTAGCATTGAGTTGAGCAGTAGTGCCTGCACAGTAAGGTCCTGTATTCGTCACCACTGGGATTGGCAAAGCATTTTCGGTAACGTTCACTGTTCCTGTACCAGTACAACCACCTAAGTCGGTTACAGTTACTGTATAAGTACCCACTTGATCTACTACGATGGTTTGGGTGGTTGGTCCGTTTGACCATGTATAAGTATTGAAACCTATGCCAGCATCTAGGATGATACTATCACCTACACAATAAGCAAATTGCCCTGTGTTTGAAGTTATTTGAGGGAACAGTTGAGTACTCACAATCACTTGGAATGTATCTTGAGCGGTACAACCAAACTGGTCTGTAACTGTAACTGTATACGTGGTGGTTACTAAAGGTGTAACCGTTATACTTGGTGTATTAAAACCGCCCGTCCATGAATAGCTTAACGCACCTGTTCCTCCAGCAGCAATGGCATTTAAGGTCGCCGAACTATTGATACAGATGCTAGCATTACCCGTAATATTGAGTGCAATTGGGTTGCTTACGTTTACGGCAACACTATCTGTGCCCGTGCAACCGTTGGTATCAGTTAAGGTAACTTCATAGGTTGTACTACCTGCTGGAGATACAGATTGGCTGGCACCAATACCTAAACCATTGTTCCATGTATATACTGGACCAGGATTACTTGTAGTTTGCGTGGCAGTTATAGTTGTTGTGGCTCCAAAACAGATAGATTGGTTTGCGCCAGCATCTACTACAGGATTAGCATTAACCGTTACTACTTGGGCATCTGTAGTAGTACAGCCATTGTCGTCGGTTACCACAACGTTGTAAAGGGTTGTAGTAGCAGGAGTAACGACTACGTTGTTGCTATTTTGAGCAAAGTTGTTCCAATCCAAAGTATATGGTGCTGTGCCACCACTAACTGAAACACCAACGGTAGCAGAACCGCCAGCACATAGGGCAGTATCGGCGTATGCAAGTGCTTGTACACTTGGGAATACCGTAACGACTATGGTATCTGAACCAGCACAACCGTTATTATTGCTCACATTGAGAATATAAGTACCTGATGTTGTGGCCGTTATCGTTTGAGTGGTTTCGCCATTAGGCAACCAGCTATATTGGTCAAATTGTGATGTCGTCAAATCAACGCTTCCTGGGTCACAGAACGACAAAGGACCACTTGCTGATATTACTGGACTTAAACTTGGTGATAAAATAACCGTCACGGTATCGCTGCCGAAACACCCACCTGCACCGGTTACCGTCACACTGTAATCGCCGGGTGTTGATACAGATATTGTCTGCGTTGTGGCGCCTGTTGACCAGCTATAATTGCCCGGAATCACGGCATCTAAGGTAGTACTCACGCCATTACAAATGGTCAAGTTGCCACCAATAACTGGGTTAGGTACCGCATTGGCCACAAAGCTGAACGTTGCGGTAGCTGTACAGTTGTTGATATCTGAAACAATAACGGAGTAAACTAAAGTCGTATTAACTGTAATGGTCTGAGTTGTTGCACCTGTATTCCACAAATAAGTGGTATAGCCTGCGCCAGCATCTAAAACAGATGAATCTCCAGCACATATTTGGGCAATACCCGTAATTGTTGGTGCGGGGATATTACAACAGTCGGTCTGGCAAGAAACAGAGACCGGCGCACTATTCTGGCAGGCTACGTTGGGGGCTGCTACAGCTACAACACTAATCGTTGCAGTTTGGCAAAGGGCCAAGCCTGTAGCCGTATAAGTTGTAGCTGATCCAATATTGATAAATGGACCGCCATCTACACTAACTTCGTAGCTACCGGCTCCAGTAACTGCAGCCCATGCTACAGTAACAGAGTTTGATGTAGCTGTATCGCATACTACAACAGGAGCGGTAAGCGCATCCACGTTGATCGTAATTTGAGCTGTATCGGTACAGCCTGCTTGGTTTTGTGCAACTACTTGATATGTAGTTGTAGCAGTTGGTGTTGCCGTGGGTGTTGGACAAGTTGTACAACTTAAACCCGCCGTTGGTGTCCAAGCATACGACACTGCTGTTGGATCGTTAAAGGTTATGTTGAAACTGACCAATCGGCCTGTTTGGCCACCCGAACTCGCTGCCGTTGTGTGAACTATACGCAAAGTCCATTGGCCGTTAATGGCAGAACCATAAATATCCGCAAAACCGTTCGGGTCTTCCGGACGCCAAGTAGAGTTAGCAGGAATTGTAGCATTGGGGTTTACACCCATTAGGTTGGTGGCAGTAGGCGTGAAACACACGTTGCTATAACCAGTACCAAAAAATCCATTGTTGGTAGACAAATCTACAATTTGACCGTTAGGTGCAATCAAGTAAACCGATATGTGCGCCATAACTGGCTGCGTAATGTTCACACATACAGAGCCAATGGTATTGTTGGCTATCGTTGATGGGAAGTTAACCCCTGTGATATTGAACGGGTAGTTAAAGATTGTAGCTGGCGCATAAGTCTGGTTTGGGCTAAACGTGAAGGTAGATGGCCCAGGGCCAGAGCTTACCGTTACGTTTAACGGCACTGAGCCACCACCGCATATCGAGGTATCACTTAAAGGTGGTAGGTTTATGGCGTAGGGCGAGGCTATCTCTATGCTATCTGTTTGGATACAGGACCCAAACTGGTAAGTCACCGTGTATACCATGGGCTCGCTGACCGTGGCAATCGGGTTGGCAATATTAGGGTTGTTCAGTCCAGTTGTGGGCGACCAACTATAAGCCCCCGGTGCTGTTGGACTACCCAAAAAATACGCTTGGAAAGGTAAGTTTTCAGCGGTGCCTTCACAAATAGTAAAGGAATCCTGTGCTATATCAAAGAGGTTCCCGTATTCGTTGATGTACAGTACCACCGTGTCGTAGGTACAGACGGTAGACCGGAACACAAGCTCAACGGTTTCAAGCCCTTCTGGAAGGTTGTCGAACAAAGGTGTCAATTCAAACGATACACAAGTACTATCGTCAGGAATGAATAAAGTATCGGGTATACTCACATAGTCTACACCGTTGGTCGCCGTTCCGTTGATAAACAAAGGAATAGCATAAACGCCATCAGCAGGAGCAGGGATACAAGCGGTAATGGTTGCCGAGTTACAACTTTCAATCACGGTATTATCGCCATTAAATGTTGCTACTTGTATGTTCAAGAAGTTGGTAGAGAAACTGTTGGCTTCCAAGAATACACCCGAGTCGAATGCGGAGTCAAATACATCGGCCACGGCTAATTTGATGTGGTAGGTTGAACAAGGCGTAACTACTGCTGTAGCGGTTAAAACCACAGTCAAACCATCGAATTCAATGTGTACAGCACCGTTGGGGTTATTGATAAAATATTGTGAGTTGGCTAATGAACCCAGTGGCGGAGTACAACTAGCCAAAGTCCCGTTAGTACCTACGGTACCATTATTTACCGTGTTGATGGCAACGGGAATAGTTGTGTTTGGGATCAAGGCAATGTTGGTTGCAACTGGATAGCCAGGTCCTGTCAAGAAGAACGCGAAAATATCGTTAAAGTTAGAGCAAGCATACTCGTTATACTCTTCCGAGGCAAAAACATAGCGGAATTTAACCGTGTCGGATAGTGGTACGAAGTCAAATTCGAGTACAGCAGCATCGTTGGTGGCTTGGCCACCAGCCAAAGCTGACAACTGGGCATCACCAGCACCAAAGCCTGGGCCTACCGCTACTTGCGAGCCTCCGCCTACATTGTTGGCAGCCGCAGCAACGGTGGCTCCACCAGTACACATAACGATACCACTACTTAATGGCAGGTTATTTGGGCCTACGTTGGTAAAAGCCGCAATTTGCAGGGGGTCACCTTGAAACGTGATGTTACTGGCCGTTACACCAGCGCCAAGCAACACGTTTTGTACCAGTTGTTGCGGGGTTTGCCCTGCACCGATGGTAAGTTGTCCCCAAAGACTAATAGGTGCAAAAAGCACCCCGATGGCTAAAAATTTTAGAGTAGTGGTCAAGCGCATATGTCGTGGTTTTTAATTTTTATTTTTTGGGGCGCTCCCCCGGCCAAGGCCGGGGTCAGGCTATTCGGGGCTCGCGTTGCTCGGTACGCTTCGCGCACCAGGCCTTCGGCCTGCCCCTACTATCCTTAGCGCAAAAAGCAGGTTACAGCGTGTAAACTGTAAACCTGCTTTTCAAAACGTATCAATGGGTGGTTTCGCTGTCTCGGCTTAGCGATGTGTAGCGGGCCCCGTGGAACACGGGGAGACCGAGGCGCACCGCGACGAAGGGCCGACCGCAGGGAGCCGCGGAACGTAGCGCCCGTTGGGCGCATTGCATGCGTCCAACGGGAAGCCCCAAATTAATTTTAATTATTATCATCCAGAATTAACGTTGTAGTGTAATGTCACCTTTCACGAACTCAACAAAACCGTCTTCGTAACGGATTTCAGCGTACCAAGCGTACACGCCAGAGTTCATAGGTTGGCCCTTGAATGAACCGTCCCACGCAGCGTTTGCGTCACTTGGCAGTGCGTTAATGGCTTCGTAAACCTTTTCACCCCAGCGGTCGAACACGCGGAAAGTTACCACTTCAGCAACACCGCGGCCACCCTGTATCATGAACAAATCGTTATTGCCATCACCGTTTGGTGAGAAGAAGTTAGGCACATACAAGCGACGTGGTAAGTAAACCGAAACCAAAACAGTATCGTACTGTAAACAACCGAAAGTATCCAATGCAACGACGTAGTACGTTTGGTCAGTAGTTGGGCTAGCAACGGTACTTGAACAATCCGTGCAAGTCAATGCTGTGTCTGGTACCCAAGTGTAGCTCTCTATAGCACTGCTGGTCGTAACCGCTGACAGCGTAATGCTTTCGCCATACTCAATGAGGGTATCACCAGGTACGATGTCAACCGACCAAGCAGCCGGGGCAATTACATCTACCTCAACAGTATCTTGACAGTTGTAACGGTCGCGAACAATCAGGTTATATGTTCCAGCAGCAATACCACCGAAGGTACTACCGGTAGTCCATGAAGTACCATTGTTGATACTATAAGCATAAGGCGCTGTACCTCCAACTGTTTGCATAGCGATGCTGGCGTTGGTATAACCAAAACACTGTAGCGGGTTAAGGGTAGCGTTGGTATTTACCGCAGAAGGTTGACCAAGCGTGCGGGTCGCAGTGTAAGTACAACCTTGACCATCTGTCATGGTTACGGTGTAAGTGCCAGCGGCAAGGCTATCGATGGTAGCAGTGCTGTCGCCAGTTGACCATACAAAAGTGTAAGGGCCAACACCGCCAACAGCTTGTGCTGTCATGACACCTGTTGCATTACCGAAGCAGAGGATGCTGCCGGTTTGAGCAATTTCAACAGACGAAGGAGCCGCAGGAGCAACGGTAATTTGCTGAGCAGTTGTACAACCATTGCCATCGGTAACGGTGCAAGTGTATGCACCATTTGGCAAGCCTGTAGCAATTGGTCCGGTTTGGCTAAATGCTGCAATATCCCATTGGTAGCTGTAAGGAGGAACACCACCTAAAGCCACAACCTCAATTGAGCCAGAACCTGTGCCTGTACATGACTGGGCCACGATAGATACCACGGCAATACTAATTTGCGTTGGCTGCGGTATGAAGATACTTTGCGACACTGTACAACCAAGGTTGTCTGTAATGGTAACAGTCGCATTGCCAGCCGACAAGCTGGTGGCCGTTGCAGCTGTTTCGCCATTTGACCAGTTGTATGAGTAGTTAGGAAGACCGCCTGAAGCCGTAACTGAAGCAGAACCATCGCCACCACCGTAGCAAGAAACGCTATCCAGCAAGAGCATCAAGCCAACAATTGGGCTAGGTTGGTTCACCGTAACAGTTTCGATGGTTGTACAACCACGGGTATCGGTAACGGTTACGGTGTAAAGTACGTTAGCAGCTAAGGTTGAAACGGTATCGTCTGTTTCGCCATTGCTCCATACGAAGCTGTAACCAGGCGTGCCACCAAATGGGTTCACAATAGCAACACCGTTTGCAATGCCATTACAAGTAGCATCTGCAGAAACGATAGTCGCATCAAGGAATTGAGCTGGTTGGCCAATGCTGAATGAGTTGGTACCCGTACAGCCGAGGTTATCGGTAACGGTAACCGTGTATGTTCCTGCGCTAAAATTAGATACAACGGCACCTGTGCCACCATTGCTCCAGCTATAGTTGGTATAGTTCCCTGTACCACCGATAGCGTTAACGACTGTAGCTACACCATCCGTGCCTCCGTTACAGCTTACACTGTCGGTAAGCACGTTGAAAGTGATTGGCAATAATTCGGTTACAGTAATACTGGTTGTACCCAAGCAACCTGCGTTGTCAGAGACAGTTACCGAGTATGTACCCGAGTTGATTACGCTGATATTGTTGCTGTTTTGGCTTGTAGACCAAGCATAGCCAGCATAGCCAGGGGTAGCACTCAAGGTAAGACTAGTGCCGTTACAGAATTGGTTTGTACCAGAAGAAGTAATAGTAACTGGTAATGAACTCAAGGTATCAACAAAGATATCATCGGTTCCAGTACAACCGTTACCATCGGTTACGGTTACGTTATATGTTGTTGGAACTGCTTGAGAGATTGTAATACTTGGTCCAGTTTGAGTAGTGCTCCATACGAAAGTGTAAGGAGCTGAGCCGTTGGCAGGTGTAGCATTGATGGTTAATGGAGCGTTGATACAGATAATGGTATCATTGCCTAAAGAAACCGTTGGAAGCGGGTTAATCACCACGTTGGTAGATGTTGTAGCGGTACATCCAGCTGCCGAAGTAACGACTACGTTATAGGTACCCGCCATTGCTGCCGTACTGTTGGCGATTATTGGGTTAGCCGCAATAGAGGCGTAGCCGTTAGGGCCTGACCAAGAGTAAGTAGCCCCACCGCCTGCAGAAAGGAAGATATCGTCGCCCAAGCAGTATGGGCTTGTATTCGATGCAGTTGGGATTGGAGAAGGATTAACTACAACTTGAACTGAAGTTGAGCCTGTACATCCATTAATATCAGTTACCGTAACGTTGTAAGTACCGCTTAAGAAAGTGCTTGCGTTAGGAATAACGATGAACTGGCTTGAGCTAACGAAGCCTCCAGGCCCTGTCCAGTTATACCCAACAGCCGTTGAAGCATTCAATCGGATGGTATCAAGCGGACAGTAAGGGCCTTTATCCACCACGGTAGGCGTTGGTGGAGTATTTACAACAACGTTGGTAGTAGCTGTATTCGTACAACCATTTCCGTCGGTAACGGTAACGGTGTAAGTACCTGCTTGCGTAGCAGCAATGTTGTTGATTACTGGCGATTGTACGGCAGATGTAAATGCATTAGGACCTGTCCATGCGTAGTTCACACCACCTGTAGCGGTAAGTGTAGCAACATCGCCTGGACAGTAAGGACCGTCGTTGCTAGCCGTTGGTGTAGGTAATGGGTTTACGACAACTGTAGTTGTTCCAGTTGCTGTACAGCCAAATGCACTAGTTACCAAAACAGTATAAGTTCCTGCCTGGGCAGCCGTTAAACTCGCAATGCTAGGGTTCTGAGTACCTGAAGCAAAGGCGTTAGGGCCAGTCCAAGCATAGGTAGCACCACCAGAAGCGTTTAATTGAGCGGTTGTACCAACACAGTAAGGACCAGTATTTGAAACTACAGGAACAGGGTTAGGGTTTTCAGTAACCACAGCAGTAGCAGTTCCTGTACATCCGCCTGCATCTGTTACGGTAACGCTGTAAGAACCAGGTGTTGTAACGGTGATGGTTTGGGTAACTTGTGCTCCTGGAGCCCAAGTATATGTTGCATAACCGTTACCGGCATTCAGCACTAAGCTAGAACCTTGACAGTACGCAAATTGGCCAGTGCTAGACGTAATTTGTGGCAATAATACCGTACTTACAACAACAGTATGTGTTGAAGATGTTGTACATCCTGCTGCATCTGTAATCGTTACGTTATAAGTTGTAGTTACAGCAGGGCTAACGGTAATAGATGCTGTAGTTTGACCTGAAGCCCATGCATATGTATAAGGACTTGTTCCACCCGCAGCAATGGCATCAAGGGTAGCTGAGCTATTGATACAAATACCTAGAGGACCAGTAATAGAAGAACTGATCGCAGGGTTAACGGTTACCGTTACAGCATCTGTAGCCGTACAAGTATTAGCGTCGGTTAGGGTTACATTGTAGGTAGTTGTTGCTGTTGGTGAAACTGTTTGAGTAGCACCGTTAGGCAAGCTGTTGTCCCAGGTGTAAACAGGGCCAGGATTGGTGGTCGTTTGAGTAGCCGTCAAGGTAGTAGACGTACCAAAACAGATGTTCACGTTATTACCAGCATTTACCACCGGTAATGGATTGACCGTTAAGGTTTGGTTATCGGTTGCTGTACAACCGTTAGCATCTGTAACCGTTACGATATAAGTGGTCGTTGTAAGTGGTGATTGAACAAGGTTGTTGCTGTTTTGAGCGAGGTTGTTCCAATCTAAGGTATATGGACTAGTACCATTCGTTACAGTTACACCAACTGTACCGCTTGCGCCAGCACAGAAAGCTACATCAGGGTTGGCTGTAGCAACTGGGTTAGGGTTCACCACTACGTTGACACTGGTAGTACCCGTACAACCATTATTATTGGTAACGTTTAAGGTATAAGTGCCCGTTGTATTCGCTAATACAGTAGAAGTTGTTTGCCCACCAGGTGACCATTGGTATTGATCAAAAGTACCGCCATCTAGTGTAACAGAGCCACCGGCACAGAAAGTCAATGGGCCAGACGCTGAAATAACTGGTGAAAGGTTTGGTGCTAATATTACGGTAGCATTAGTTGTACCTGTACAGCCATTAGCGTCGGTAACGGTTACGTTGTAAGTGCCAGCTGTAGAAACATTGAGGGTTTGCGTTGTTGCGCCGCCCGGCGACCAAGCATAAGCGGCAAAAGCACCTGCGTCGAGAGTAGTAGACACACCATTACAGATAGTAAGACCACCCGTGATAGCTGGCGTTGGGTTAGGGTTTATACCAAAGTTGAAAGTAGAGGTTCCGGTACACCCGTCGGCATTTGTAGCCGTAACGGTATAGGTACCTGCTGTACTGACAACTGAAGTCCGAGTAACATCGCCATTACTCCAAGCATATGCTGTAAAACCTGCACCTGCATCTAGTGTAGAGGTAAGTCCAGCACAAACCTGGGCTGTACCTGTAATGAGCGGGCTCGAAGTAGATGTTGTAACGGCAAAGGTAGTTGTACCTGAGCATGAATTCACATCTGTAACGGTTACGCTATATGAGCCTGCAGTGGTTACCGAGATAGAACTAGTTGTTGCACCAGTTGACCAGAGGTAAGAAGCCAAGCCACCGGTTGCCGTCAAGGTATTAGATGTACCCGAACAGAATACAGCATTGCCTGTAATGGTAACAGGTACAGTAGGACAGTTACCGGCAATACAGGTAGCACTACCAGGGGCACTCGGGCCACAAGGGCTGCCTGTTGGTGGTAATGCGATGACTTGAATAGTAGCGGATTGCCCTTGCGACATACCGTTTATCGTAAACGATGTATTGGTACCTACTGTTGTGAATGCACCACCATTCACACTGACTTGGTATGAAGCTGCACCACCAACTACAGGCCATTCAAAGGTTACTGAAGTCAATGTAGGTGTACCACAAGTTACCGCTGGGGCTGGAAGTTGTGAAGCCAAGAATACCGTAACTTGAGATGTATCGGTACACCCGATTGCATTGGTAGCTACCACTTGGTAAGTAGTTTGCGTGGGCGGCGTTGCTACTGGGAATTGACAATTAGTACAAGACAAGTTTGTTGGGGGTGACCAACTGAAGGATGGTTGTAGCAAGTTATTAAAGCAGAGGGTCACGTTCTGGAAGGTACCTACAACACCAGCTCCAGAGGAAGGTGTGTTTTCAATCCTCAAATACCAGGTTCCGTTCACGTTAGCCAAACTGTTCAAGTTGTTCCAGTTGTTGACGTTCTGGATCAAGAAGGTACCGTTGGCAGGGATAGGCGAGGTAAAGTAAGTAGAGATTGCCGTACCACCAGTTGTAGAACCCAAGAATGTTGAGTTATTGTAGTTCGGGAAAATGAAACCGTTACGGTTTGACAATTGAACCACGTTACCAATAGGAGAAACCAAGCTTAGGACCAAATCACCTGGCCTTGAATGGTTGATGGTGAAATTGATAGACCTGATATAACCTGGCTGGAAAGCCAATGGGAACAAACCAGTAACATTAATTGGAATATCCGTAATACCCGTTCCCACAATTGTGGTAGCTGTATTATAACTATAGCAAACCGTTTGAGGCCCTGTGGGCAAGTTGGGGTCAAGCGTAGCAGAACCACCTGCACAAATGGTTTGATTAATTGGCGGGCCAAATGAAATCGAGTATGGGTCATCGAGTACGATAGAGTCCGTTTGTATACAAACACCACTCTGGTAAGTAACCACGTAAGTTACCGGTTGGGTAACCGTTGCAATCGGGTCAGCGATATTAGGGTTATTCAAACCTGTTGTTGGCGACCATGAATATGTACCAGGTGCAGCGTTTCCGCCAAGGCCTAGTGCATTTAACTGAACGTTATTGACATCGCCATTACATATATAAATAGTACTAGAGGTTGCTTCCAAAAGTGCAATTTCAATCTCGTAGTTAATGGAGACAGTATTGGGAATAGGACATGCGTTGTCGGTAATAATGACGTAGAATGTGTAAAGACCTGGTGCAACACCCGCTGTATTCCAGGTGAAGTTACCATTAACTGGATTCGTACCGGTAAGCACAAAAGAAGCCCCTGGTATAGCTGTTGCTATGTTAGACGAAATGATTAATGTTTCGTTTACGTTAGGGTCGGTGTAAGTAGTATTGAAAGTCAAAACGTTACCAGAACAAACAGCGA
Source organism: uncultured Saprospiraceae bacterium (assembly GCA_964508975.1). Lineage (GTDB taxonomy): Bacteria > Bacteroidota > Bacteroidia > Chitinophagales > Saprospiraceae > CAZDVQ01. The sequence goes on along the minus strand of CAZDVQ010000008.1, from coordinate 26,427 downwards.
AGCTTTGACCAGTGGCCGTAGGCGCACCTGTTGCACCGCCAATGGTTCCAATCGTAGGTGTTGGTGGTAGAGAGGTAGCCCCACAAAGGTTTGCAGGTAATACTTGTATCTGAATGTCTCGATAGGTTGTTGCTATTAGAACGCCATTCCGGTACTCATCTACGCGTACAGTAACGAGGTAGTTACCCGATTGGGTAGGTGTAAAAGTAATTACACCCGTTTGAGGATTCAAACTATAAGCAGGGTTAGCAGGGAATGGGTTGTTCTGTGTATAAGGGGCAATAAAGGGAATATTGGTCGTAGCGTTATCGCGCGAAGGTGCAGTTGTGTAAACCAAAGAGTCGCCATCTGGGTCAAATGCAGCCTGTGTGTAGGTAAATGGTTGGTTGATACAAGCGAAAACTACCGGTGCATTGTTGAACTGTACAGATGAGTTACATGGCTGTATACCAGCGGTATTATTCAATGAAGTGGTAATGAATAAATCTTGGCTACCAGGGTTCGACACGTTGGTGATACTAGAGTTTCGACAACATTCTGATGCGCTGAAAACCCAGTTCGCACAGGAAGTATTCAAGGTTACTACACCAGTATACACCACTTCAAAAAAACAAGAAAGTGTTCCACCACCACAGCATGTACTGTTCTGGAAAGAGGAACAGAGTGGTGTAACGTTTACGTTGGATTGCTGTGTCAGGGTTATGTTCCCGTTAACGTTACAACCTGTATAGGCCAAGTTGAAACTTGTTGGTGCGGTAATGCCGCAACCATCTCGGTAAAAAGTTAGCGTAAATTGGTATTGATTGTTTCCAAGACAAGCGTAAGTTAAGTCAATCGCCGCAGCGTGAGATGCTCTTAATTCTTGCATACCTGCCAAGCATATAGAGACAAGCACAATTGTTCTGAATAGCAGGTTTCGTAAAGATGCCATCATTAGGTTAGTATTGAATTTAGAAGTTTAGTTTTAGGTCTGGTAGTACAAATAACTAAGCAAAGCTTTAAAACGCTGCTTGTACTGCTTTTATTTTTTCAGTTTTACATTTAGCCAAATGGGTTGGTGGTCTGAAAACAAGAAGTCTAAGTCTATCACTTTAACTTCTAGCAGTTCGACGTTGGGCGAAAGTAAGTAGTAATCAATCACATCGGTGAAGGTAGCGCCTGCTTCATATTTGTTCACGAGGCTACGGTTGGTCGGGGCAGCCTGCGAGAAAGCCCAGGTCCAAGCTGCTGGCATGAAGTCTTTTGCTACAACGGTGGTGTTTTCAGGGTTGAATGGAAACTTGTAAGCCGCCTGATCAAATGCTGGTGGACGTTGGTTCCAGTCGGCACCGACTACAACATAATTGCCCTTGGCGTATTCTTCCAAGAGGTATTTTTTCAAATAATCCATTTCTTGTTGTTTCAAACCGCCATCGTCGTAGGCCGAGTTATGGCTATTGATAACCACTAACTCTTTACCACCTTTCACTGGGTAGCGGTTAACGGCCATGCAACGGTCAAGGTTGAAAATACGGGTAGGCCAAGGAAAATCGCCCGGATATTGATAGCGGGTAGTTTCGATTGGCTTATAAGCTGCGTATGTGGCTAATCCAGAATACATTTTACCCATTACTTGCCAAGGCTCGAATACGGGCAAGGGCACGCGCGGTGCGTTAAAATTCACGGCAAAACAAGCGGTATACGAAGGTAATTTTTCGGCAATCCCTTTGTACTCATTGGTGAAATAACTGCGTTTTGAAGCACTATCAACTTCTTGGAGCAAATAAAAGTCTGCTGGATAATGCATAATAACGGAATCTATACCTCGTACATATTGCTTGCATAGCTCGGCAGTTGGCCGAATCATTTTACCACTCGAAAAAAGAAAGCCGCCATTATCGTAGAAGAAATCTGAAGCTGCGCCTAAACCACCATAACCGATGTTCCAGTTGAAAAACACGAGGCTATCTTTATCTAAGCTATCTTTGGCTTTACCTTCGTGGAAAAGTACGATTTTCTCCTGCGGTTGATAATCGGTGAGTGTTCCATGCAAGATAGAGCCTCCTACATACAATACAACCAAGAGTAGCGCATATAAAGTAACTCGAAATAATCCTTTCAGTATTTTCATCTTGTTTTGGGTTTTATGTAACTTTGACGCATGAGCGATGTGGAGCCGTGCTGCGCAGCAGCAGCCCAAAGGGCCGAGCGAACAGCGAGCGGCGAAACGTAGCGACCCGAAGTCCATGCGCAAGCATGGCGAAGGGGCATGCCCAAAAAATCATCTTCAAACATGATTAACCAGACGCTAGTTTCCTAAAAGCACAAATTTACTTTGAAATTTAATCATTTTAAAATAATGTATCATTTTTCGGCCTCCAGACGCGCATTTTCATGCATTTGGTTGATATTTGCCCTCATACCGATATTCAGCCAAGGCCAAAATATCGTCTACAACCCCGGCTTTGAACAAATATCAAACTGCCCCGAAAAACGACAACAAATTACCCGTGCAAGCTTTTGGTTTGGCCAGGATTTAGTGCCAGATTTACACGCCTTATGCGCTGGGGATCAAACCATGCGGCCCGACACCGCTGCCCCTCTACCCTATCAAGGTATCGCTTGCGCTGGTTTACTATCAAAGCTAAGTCCTTGTGAATCAGGCACAAACTGCTGGAAAAGCGCTCGGCTCATTGGTCAAGTCAGACAAACCTTAAAGCCTGGACAAAGCCATTGTATCAAGCTAAATTGGATGAAAAAAGCCGGGAAATCACCATCTACACCCGGTATAAAAATTGAATTTTACACGGACCTCCATCTGGCTCAAACGGGCGTTGATGCTAGTGGTCACACGATTCTACTACCTGCAAAAGGCGATTTCGACCGCAATATCTGGTCGTTGGCACAAGGGAATTACATCGCCACAGGTGCTGAGCTTTATTTTGTGGTTCAAGTCCTCGAACCCGAAGAGGCGGAGCAAAGCTTTGGTCAACAAAACATGTATTATTACCTCGATAACCTTTGCATTGTGCCCGTTGATGCCAACTGGACCTGCGATTGCGGTTCTTTTGAACGCTTTGAAACCATCATCATCGAGAAAAATTACGGCCTCAATATCCCTAAAGATTCTACTGAAGAAACAGTGTTGGAACATGTTGAATTTGAATTTGATAAAGCCGTTTTATTGCCCAAAGCCCTGCCAGAATTAGACAAACTCGTCAAGCTTTTACAACATAAACCAGCCCTCCAGATCGAGGTTATTGGGCATACCGACAACCAAGGCTCTAGCGAGTATAACCTGAACTTATCGAAACTCCGTGCGGCAGCCGTTATTGACTACTTAACGAGTAAAGGTATTGATAAACAACGACTTGCAGCCACTGGAAAAGGTGACACGGAACCCTTGCAAGATAATGCGACGGAAGCGGGCAGACAAGTAAATCGAAGGGTTAGTTTTAAACTGAAATAGCCCTAAAAGGCAATACCTATTTTCAAGTCTGAAACCAAGAAATATCTTTCTAAACTGCTGTTATTCAAGCGGTAACCTAATCCAAACTGATAATCAAAATAGCCGTTTTTAAACACCCTGCGTTGTACCCCATACAAGGCCGTAAGGTAGCCTACATCCACAGGCGTAGGATCTATAATCATCGGATTTTCAACAAATTGATGTCTGTATCCACCAACAAGGCTAAGGTAATCGCCGCTAAGGTTGTTCCCACCGGTACCATTTAGCACCCGCCGACGCTGGTTGAAGTAATATCTTGGGCCAATCGACACATTGCCATATATACTGTTATATCCCTTGTACATTACTGCAACATTACTAGGCAAACTAGGAATTAAGCCAAAGAAACTAAAGTCGGCAATGACATTGGCATTGACAGACCAAGCCAAGGCCAACTTGCGTTCGTATGACACGTCAAGCCTTGTGCTAATACGGTTATAAATCAAGTCCTGCTCTGTAAACTTGAAAGCCTCTACCAAGTTGAGCTTGACCAATTGCTTTTCCTCTGCATAATAATTAATCGCCTTGCGGGATTGTTCTTCGGGATTGGGGCCAGCCCTGAAGCCAAAACCCAACCTGATTTTGTAAAAACCAGTTAATCCCTTGGTATTGACCGATTTAGACAAAAACTCACCGTCTTCGTTAATCGTGTGCAATGCGGGTTTTGTGCCCATAAATGCCTGTAAACCAAAGGAAAAGTCAACAAACCCACCATTGGGAATAGGGCTTTGATACCCATACAACAAAGCCGCGTGGCCGATTAAACTGTGCTTGTTGTCTAAAATTTGGTTAATGTACCAATATCTACTCCTAAAATCGGCTCCAGCACGCAAACTCACATAGGGCCCTTCTGGTTTCCAGGGCTTGTTCTTGTTGAGGTAGTAGCGCGGCTCAAAAGCCAAGAATAGCTTGGCCGGGTAGTAATCACCGTAGGTATTATCGTTTAAAATATAGCGTTCCTTGAAAATACCCAGCTGAGTATTTATCGACCAGTTTTTATTAAGCAAGTATTCATAACCTAAATCCAGCCCAAAAGTCAACTCGGCTACTGGAGTGTAAAAACGGGGAAAAACATCCGAAATATCAAACTTGAACCAGTGCCTACCTGATGCTACAGGTTTATTGGACAGGCCAAAAACCGAGTTGTAGCTCGGATTAGGGTCTTTCTCTCCTTGAGGCTCCGTACTATACAGCAGAGTATCCTGCGCCTGCACACCCAAATGCAAGCCCAAAAGCCCAATAGTCCATATATTTTTAATCAAGTTTAGTTTCACAATGACAAAAGTAATGAAATTTTCATTGTGTTGGCAAGTTTTCGACGAGCGTTACTTGGTGGCAAAGGCATCTACAATACCAGTGCTCACAGCGTACATCACCAACTCGCTCGTGGAGTTAATATGGAGCTTTCGCATAATATTTTTGCGGTGCGTATACACCGTATGCGGGCTCAGGAACAAGGTTTCGCCAATTTCTTTAGCCGAAAAACCCTCTACTACCAGGCGAACAATTTCAACTTCGCGATTGCTCAATCCAGTAGCCTGGCAGCGTTCAACCGCTGGGCCGCAAGACTTATCCATGATTAAGTCTAATATCTTGGTACAGAAGTATTTATCTTGTGAAACGGCAGCTTTAGCGGCACTTACAATCTCTTCTTCGTCGCAAGTTTTAGTCAAAAATGTGCTTACGCCTTGTTCCAGGATATGCAAAATCCTGTCTTTGTCTTTTTCATTGCTAATGACGAGGAAGCGAACCGATGTATATGAATTTAATATATGTATAAACCTTTCGTAATCAATAAATCCTTCTTGATTGTAATCTATAATTACCAGGTCAGGCTTTTGTTCAAGGATTAATTCAACCAGATGTTCCGCATCGGCTAACTCTGCGATAACCCTGAACTCGGGGTATTTCTGTAAAATACAGCGAAGGCCCGTCCGAATCAGGTATTGCGCGTCAACGATGGCTATTTTTATCGGTTCCATGCATTAATTTGCGACAAAAATAAGGCTTTATCTGGATATAGTCTAATTAAATAGAATATATTTTTGGGCGTGCCGGTTTGGGCCTTCGGCCCGCACCGTCGCTCCCTTCCAGGCTTCGCGTTGCTCGGTGCTACGCACCGCTGCCTGCGGCAGCGCCTTCCAGGCAGCTCACGCTATTCGACCGTAAATGACGGTACCCAACAACCCGGACGGTAAGGCGTTGCTTGCACGTTTTTAAAGCGTTTACGCACCACCACTTGGTAACGTGGGGCTGTCAAATAAATAAAAGGAGCAGTATTGGCAACGTTAGCTTGCAATTGCTTGAAGGCTTTCGCCCGGTTTGCAAAACGCATATCATAGCGGATAACCTGGATCAACGAATCTGTTTCGTTAGTACCAAAGTTGGTATAATTAAAACCATCCTTCTGTGCGTCACGATGCCAGATGATACCGGGGTCAAGCATGGTAGGCCCAATAAACCAGCCACCGATGAACATGTCGAATGCGGCATTTTTAAGTTTAGAACTTAACTCGTCGCGGGTAAAACCTTGTACTTCAAGTTCAACGCCGGCAGTTCGGGCGTTCAAGGCGATCATGTCGGCAATTTGCTTGCGTTTGGGGTTATCGTTATTGTATGCCAAGCTCAAACGGAAAGGCATACGTACCCCATCGATTAATTTCTCTAGGATACCGTCGTTGTCGGTATCAGTCCAGCCAGCCTCCATGAGTTGGCGTTTGGCTTGGCTCAAATTATAAGTGTAATTGGGTAAACCAGTATTGTAGTAGGCCCGCATAGAAGGTGGTACAAAACTGTTGATTTGCATGGCCATGTTTTGGTATATCTCCTTCACGATGCGCTCGTAATCTACAATATAGGTAAGCGCCTTGCGCACCAGCACATCCCTAAGAATGGGTTTGCGCATGTTTAAGCCAATATACTCGAAAGCCAGCTGTTCGGGTTCAAGGAAGTAATAATCCTTGTTCCCTTGTTTTGAATCCTTCAGCGCATTATAGGCTTCCATACTGATATTTCCGACCACGTCGAGCTGGCCAGTGGAAAGCATCTTAACGGCTTCAAATTCATCTTCAACTATTTTATACCGTATCGTTGCGGGAGAAGCATCAAAATATGCATTCACGCCCTGGAGTAAATCGCCCCACCAGCTGGCTTTTTTATCCAGAATATAATCGCCTTCTGGGTTATTGTTGTTCACGGTGTAGGGCCCTGAACCCACCATGTCCTCGGTAGCATGGTCTTTTATGTTGAACTTGGCGGAGAAACGTATCAACATTTTATCAATGTCTACCTTGTCCTCGTTGCGTGCGAGCGAATCGAGCACAGGCACAGCAAACCGGCCCAATAAATTTTGTGGGTCGTAGTGATATGGATCTAATATGAAAAGATCGTTGAGTAAGTCGAAGGATTCATAGGTAGGGTTCTTAAACACAAGGGTTACTTTCCTTGGTGCATTGATATATAAGCGTACATCATGAATCACTTGCAGTTGCACCTTGCGTTCGTAGTTGTTCACCTTGGGGCATTTAAAGGCTTTAATACTAAAGGCTACATCTCGGCCAACAATGGAGCGTCCAGAAGGCCATTGAGCTTCTGGCCTGATGTTGAAAGTAAGCAGGGTAAAGCCTAGGGAATCTTGCTCAACGCTGGGCAAGGCTTCTGCCAAAACTGGTACAGGTGATAAGCTAACTGGGTCAATGGCCACCAAAGGCTGGAAAACATGGCGAAGAATTAATTCAGCATTGGCATCCACAAAGTTGTGTGGGTTTAAAAATATAGGGGCGTATTCTAGCCTGACACTGATATCGAGTGCATCCGATCCACTTTTTTCGGCATTTTGGGCTTGGGCCATAAATGTCGAGCACATGGCAATAAACAACGAAACACTCCAACGGAAAAAATTCATGCAAATGGTTTGTAAAAGATTAGAATACAAAGGTGGCGTAAATATAGCGCAGTTTTCGACATTGATTTACGCCATTTAAGTCACAAAGTTAAACCTTATAACTAAAAAGACTGGTCAAATAAAGTTTGAAAAAAACTTACCAAAGGCCATAATCCTTGACATAGAGACAGATTCTACAATATAAATACAATAAACCGGTAAATGCTTAGTTTTAATTATACATCACTTATAAACTGAAACAAATAATATTTTTTTGAAATAAATTTCATCAAAAACAAAACATAAATTTGCGCTATACGTACACAGTATAATAAAGTTATACTGAATCCTACTTTTCCCTCTCTAAATTTCAGAAACCATGAGCAACACAAAACTTAAAAACGAAGATGGCAATCGAAGTGCAGCACTGTTTTTGTCCATGCTAGTACATGGTGCCATTGTGGTAGCCTTGGTATTTGGTGCCGCCAAGTATCTAGAAAACAACAGCTCTGCCAAAACCGAAACTGCTACTCAAACTGAATCCCAAGAAGATTTGCCACAAAGCGTAACCCTACGTTCGGCCAACAACTCCAACAACCAAAACGCTGCGAATTAACCGTAAAACACCCCAATTAAGACCAAGGTGGTATTGAGCAAATCAATACCACCTTTTTTTATTAATTTTGCCCCACACGATTAGTATCCCGAGTACATGACACCAGATAGTATTCTTCATAAACACCAGCTTCGCCGCACCGCTGTCAGGATTGATGTGCTTAGCATCTTCATAACCGAAGCATACGCCATGACGCAGGCCATGCTCGAAAACCAACTCGGCAAATCTGCCGATCGGGTAACGCTGTACCGCACCCTACGCACGTTTGAAGATAAAGGTATCCTGCACCGTGTAGCCGACGACGGGGAAAACATCCGTTTTGCCCTATGCCGCGATACTTGCACCGAGCATTACCATGCCGACAACCACGTGCATTTTACTTGTCAATCCTGTAAACATACTTTTTGCCTTGACCATGTAACGATACCCGAGGTAAAGCTACCTGGCCAATACACTGTAAGCAGCATGCAGTTCATCGTTTCAGGTTTATGCCCAAATTGTAGTTCAAATAATTAATATAATATGCTTTCAACGCAATCATTGACTTTTGCATACAATGCACAGAACAGCTTTGCATTCCCTGATATCCATGCCACGCAAGATAAACCATTGCTTATCCTGGGTCAATCCGGTTGTGGCAAAACCACCCTGCTCCACTTGATTGCAGGATTGCTTAATCCCAAGGGCGGGCAAGTACTCATAGATGGTACCAACATTGCCGCACTGCCTGAATCAAAGCGCGACCAGTTCAGGGGCCAGAACATCGGTATCATTTTCCAAAAAGATCACCTGATCAATGGTTTGAGTATCCAGGAAAACCTCATCGCGGCACAGTACTTTGCCGGGAACAAACAAAATGTAGCCCAAGCCAAGGAGTTGCTCGAGCGCCTAAACCTACAGGACAAACTCAACGCGTTTCCACAGGCCCTCAGTCAGGGGCAACGCCAAAGGGTGGCCATTGCACGTGCCCTGGTTAATAAACCCAAGCTAATCCTGGCTGACGAGCCAACCTCTAGCCTCGACGACCAAAACTGCGAGGACGTTATACAACTCCTACAGCAACAAGCCAGCGCATTTCAAACAACATTGGTTATCGTTACCCATGACACTCGTTTAAAAGAACGTTTCGACAAAATAGAATTGTAAACCCCTAAAGTAGCCCCATGCGCGTCATTGCCGAAATCCCCCACCCTGTTTATAAAATCACCTTGTTCGCTTACGGCGAAAGGTATACCCTCAAATTAGAAGACGGCTTGTACGAGCAATCGTTCAAATTCCGTAAAACAGATTTGCCCGAAGGCCATGAAGCCATTCGCGAAATGCTGGATGAAGCTTTCTTTTCAAGCGTGAAGCAAGCTTTTAAAATCATGCGCGAAGCCAGTTTACAGATGTGGCACAAGAAATATCCTGTACAAGACATGGCGGAGGAAGAAATTATTTAATTATTTTTTAACGCTAAGTAATTGGCATTCAAGCGAAAAGAAATTTTCGTAAAAAAAAGTTGAAAAAAAGTTCTAAAAAGGCTTGCACAGAATTAAATCCCGTTATACTTTTGCAACCGCTAAGGCAATCAGAGGATAGCCAAACAATGCGAGAGTAGCTCAGTTGGTAGAGCATCACCTTGCCAAGGTGAGGGTCGCGGGTTCGAGTCTCGTCTCTCGCTCAAATTAAAAATGCCTTCTTTTGAAGGCATTTTTTTTTGAGTACAATGCGTCAAGTACGCTGTCGCCCGGGTGGTGAAATGGTAGACACGCAAGACTTAAAATCTTGTGCTCTTTGCGAGCGTGCGGGTTCAAGTCCCGCTCCGGGTACAAAAGCAAGTTGAGGAATCAGCTTGCTTTTTTTTGTTTATGTACTTGGAGTTATATGCCTATTTTGTAATATTTGGATACCCTTTGAGCTATTTATGCAAATCATCGCAAACCAAGCACGATAAATAAGCGCCAGGTGCCTGGAGGGCCGCGCCAAAGGCGCGGGTGCGCAACGCGCACCGACCGTTTAGGGAGCCCAAAAGGGACCGACGACGCGTAGCGGCGGGGCGCCCAAAAAAGAAAAAGATAAAAAAAACGATGAAATGGTAAAATGATAGCGGCGTATTGCAAAACCCTGCTAATACGAAGCAGTGGGGAAATCAAAAAAATATATCCAATATTTGGTATTTCCAATAATTGTTGTACTTTTGTGCCCGCTAATGCCTTACGCTTGTTCACAAGGAAATAAGGCAATTTTCAAATCATAAACCAAAATTAGCAATGGCCGTTAAATTACGCCTTCAGCGTCACGGACGCAAACAACGCCCTTTTTACCACATCGTAGCAGCTGATGCTCGCTCACCTCGTGATGGTCGTTTCATCGAAAAAATCGGTACTTATAACCCGATGACTAAGCCTGCAACTATCGAACTTGACCGCGACGCAGCGTTCAACTGGTTGCAAAATGGTGCTCAACCAACCGATACCGTTCGCGCTATCCTTAAGTTCAAAGGCGTTATGTTCCGCAAACACCTTGAGCGTGGCCTTCGTAAAGGTTCTTTGACCCAAGAACAAGTTGATACCCTTTACAAAGAGTGGATCGACGCTAAAGAAGCTAAAATCGAAGCACGCCGCGAAGTAACTAAAAAAGAAGCTGCTGACTTCCAAAAACGTCTTTTCGGTACGCCTAAAGCACCGAAAGTTGTTGAAGCCCCAGTTGTTGAAGAAGCACCTGTTGAAGATGCAGCTGCCGAAGAACCAACAGCTGAAGCAGAAGAAACTACAACCGAAGAATAGTCTTAACCGACATTCTCCTGCTATAAAAGCCCCTTGGAAATCTCCACGGGGCTTTTTTTTATGCTGTTAAACATTCTCGGCCAAGCGCTGTTCCCTTATCAAATTTTTACCCATGTCATCCCGATTTAGATTTTTAGTCCTGGGCATCTTCGGCATCCTGACCGTTTTGAGCCTATGGCTAGCTGCTACACGGCTTAGCTTTACCTTCGACTTCGAACGCTTTTTCCCCGAGGGCGACCCCGACCTGGAATTCTTCCTCGATTTCCGCCGTAAGTTTGAGCCCGATGATAACTTCTTGCTCCTCGCGGTGCCCAGCAAGGACGGTGTATTCAAGCAGGATTACCTCCAGCGCTTTGATTCCCTCACGGTTAATATTCCCCGGGAAGTACCACACCTTGTCTCGGGCATGTCGCTGACGCGTTTCATGTACCCCATTTATATCCCTTTCTTCAACTCGCTCACCACCATCGATGCCATCCACATCGACGACCCGGAACGATACCCCAGCGATAGCATCCGCATCATGAACGATGAAAGGATGCTGAACAACCTCATCGACAAGAAGGCGACCACCCTGGTATTGCTCCTTAAAACCATCGATAACCCGCAGCAAGGTGAAGCCGAGGCCATCGTCGCCGGCATACGGAAGCAGTTAGAAAAATACGGCTTCGAGGAGTACCACATGTTGGGTAGGGTTAACTTCCAGACCGAAATTGTTCAAATTTCCACCCGCGAGTTTATTCTATCGAGTGTCATTTCGGCTATTCTCGTTGCCTTTATCATGTTCCTTATTTTTAGGCGCTGGGGCGGCATTTTGGTTTCCTTGTCGTCGCTCTTGCTGGGCATGATACTCTTCGTTGGCTTTTTGGCACTTTGGGGCCAGCAACTCGATGCCATCGCTGCGCTTTATCCCGTTATCATGATCATCGTGGGCACCTCCGATGTGGTGCACCTGATGACCAAATATGTACACGAGCTCAAGGCAGGTCTCGATCGGCAAGCCGCACTTAAAAAGACCATGCGCGAGATTGGCCTAGCCCTCTTCCTGACCTCTTTCACCACGGCCATTGGCTTTTTGTCCTTGATGACCAGTAAGATTCCGCCTATCCGTACCTTCGGTATTGGCGCTTGTGTTGGGGTAATTATAGCTTACCTCACGGTTATTTTCTTCACCACGGCGATCTTGACCATGTTCAAGTCAGAGCAAATCATCAAATGGCGCGACCGTGGCTCGTTCTGGGATCCAATCCTCCAGAAAATTGAAGCCGCCACCCGTTTAAAAGGCCGTATGATATTCGCGTCTACCACGCTGCTCATCGCCCTGTGCCTCTGGGGTATCAGCATGATTTCAACCAACTACAAAATTGGCGATACCCTACCCTTGCGCTCTAAGGTCACAGAGGATTTCCGCTTCTTCGAGAACAAGTTCTCGGGTTTCCGCCCACTCGAACTGGCCATCATGGTACAAGGCGATTACAAGGCCGATGACTTTGTCATCCTGCAAGACATGGACCGCCTCGAACAGCACCTTCGCTCCTACCCTTCTATCCTCTCGGTTAACTCTACAACAACCATTTACAAGAGTATTAACCGGGCCTTTGGTGGCGATAATGTGCTCAATTACAAAATGCCACAGGACACGGCGGTATTCAACAAGTACAAGGTATTTGCCGAGAAATTCCAGGAGCAAGCGGGCAACGTGCTCGTGAGCAAGGATGGCAAAAACGCTCGGATCTCGGCCCGCATCCTCGATATCGGTGGCGATAGTATCCAACAAATTATCACGGAAACAGATCGTTGGATTGCGCAAAATATCGACAGTACGCACATGAAAATCCGCCAAACAGGCACGGGAGTCATTGTCGACAAAAACTCGCAGTACGTACGCGACAGCCTACTCCAGGGCCTAGGCATTGCTGTCGCATTGATTTGCTTACTCATGGCTATCATTTTCAAAAATTGGAAAATGTTCCTGATTTCCATAATACCTAACCTGATACCCTTATTCATATCCGGTGCTTTACTCGGTTTTTTAGGCATTGAACTGGAGGCCGGCACGGCCATCATCTTCGCTATCGTGTTCGGTATAGCGGTCGATGACACCATACATTTCCTATCCAAGTACCGTATTTGCCGGTACGACGGTATGGGTATAGAGCAAGCCATCTCAACCACCTTCAAGGAATCAGGCCAGGCCATGATTCTAACCTCGCTCATCCTGTTCTTCGGGTTCTTGGTCTTGCTCTTTTCCTCCCACCCGCCAAGCATCACCATCGGTTTGCTCATCAGCGTCACGCTGTTCACGGCCTTGCTGGCAGACTTGTACCTGATCGCCCCGCTCATTCGCTTCTTCTACAAAAAAGAACTCTTGGAAGAACAGCAGAAAACGAATTCATAGCCCGTCATTCATAGTTCATCATTCATAGTTAAATTTGGGCGTTCCCCTACACAAAAGCGCCGCACATTTCATGTGCGGCGCTTTTTGTTTGGGTCGTGCCCTTCCGGGGTTCGCTAATCGCTCCGTGCTGCGCACCCGCGCCTACGGCGCGGCCCTCCAGGCCACTAACGCATAGCGCCCGCTGCAAAGCAGCGGCGCTAATGATGAACAATGAACGATGAACCTTCTTTTCAAATAGATTAAGATAACTTACGGGTTACTCTGGGACAATCATCTTGAGCTTTATAGTTATCTTGTGGTAAGCATGCTCCAAAATATTAAAATCATATTTAATATCCTGATAGCCATCAATGTTGGTACGGAGTTGACAAGCACCCAACGGTAAATCCTTTATCGTAAAATTACCTGCTGCATCTGTTACCGCCCTCCTGGATATTCCATCTGCACCATACATTACAAGCTCCACAAATGGAACTGCCTCACCTGAATGCCGCTCTTGGACATGTCCTTCAAAATGGGTCGTAGCGTTACGTTTCGATTTAAGCGCTATCCGACTTTTGTAATCATCATTTTCAAATTTGATTGTACTTGTTTTGCAAGCATACAAATTTAGCATGAGGAGTATCGCTATGGGAATAGTGTATTTCATGGTTTTGTATCGTTTTCAATTTCTTTTATGATGATTCAAACAAACAAGCCCCTTTACACGGCGTAAAAAGCAATGCAAAGGGGCTCAATCGTGCAGGCAATGCCTTAATCGTGGTTACACATCTTTTGTACCGTGTGGAACAAGTCGTGCAATTCAGTCAATTTTGCCTTGAGCTGCTCGTCTTTCTTCCCTTTGCGCACCATTTTGTTCAATGATTCAGCGCCTTTAATCAAGTTATCGATAGCGCCGAGTACTTGCGGCGTGTTGAAAGATGCTGGGATAGGACTGGTTTTAAGCGCTTTGGCTTTGGTCAAAAACTCAGCAGAACGCTCTTTGATAGGTGTCAGGTTATTTTCCTCGGCAGGGTGGAAGGTTTGGGCCATTACCATGTGGAAATCTTTCAGGGCTGCCCAGGAGTCCAACTCAATATCTACTAACAAGGGCGAGGTCATGGCTTTGCTGTAATTGGCGGCCACGGCGTCCCAGTCGATCACGGCCCAGATGCCTTTCAAATAATCCCCGCGTTTGTTCTGGTATTTCAGGTAGTAAGCATGTTCCCATACGTCGATGCCCAAAATTGGAATACCGCGCTCTTTAGATACGTCCATCAATGGGTTATCTTGGTTAGGGGTTGAGCATACTGCCAATGTTTTTTGTGGGGTAAGGTATAACCAAGCCCAGCCAGAACCAAAACGGGTGCTAGCAGCGTTGTTCATCAAGGTTTTCAAGCTATCCAAAGAGGTAAAAGACCTGTTGATGGCAGCCAACATATCCCCATCAGGTGATTGGTCGGGGTTTGGCGATAGAATAGACCAGAACAGCGTGTGGTTGTAATGACCACCTGCATTGTTGCGTACAGCATCAGACCTACGGCCTGCGGTCATACACAATAGCTCAATACTCAGGTTTTCTGCTTTAGTGCCTTTGATGGCCTTGTTCAAGTTGTTTACGTAGGCCTGGTGGTGCTTAGAATAGTGAATCTCCATCGTTTGGGCATCTACATGCGGTTCAAGGGCATTGTAGGCATAAGGTAACTTGGGTAACTCAAAAGGCTGGGCCGATACATTAGCCAAACCTACAAAACAGCAAATGCTGTACAAAATGGTGCGAATCATGATAATTTATGGTTTAATGATAATTTTTAGGCAATACATTGCCCTGATATAAAACACAAAAACGGTACGTAAGTTTAGGGGCTAGGTATTAGGTTTTAGTTATGAGTTATTAGGCATAACTCAGCGAAATATTGACCTGAATCCTATGCTAAACCCAAGGTGCTATATATATTTATTTTATTTGGCACCCCGGCGCTACGCGCCGTCGGCGTGCTCCGGGCTCGCTAAACGCTCGGTGCCTGCGGCACCAGCCGCTACGCGGCTACGAGCCATTTGCAGGAGCAAATGGTGCGCTCGCTACAAATGTACATTGAGTACATTTGTTTTTGCTTCGCAAAACCGCTTCGCTTATGCATGCCTGGTGCGTTGCGCGCAAAATACCTTATTTAAAATATCGCCCTTCCCTAACTCAATCATTCTGTAACGCCGCTCAATAAACCATGTAGGACATGGGCGACCTGCTGCGACGCTGTTGCTGTGAAGAGCATAAACTAAACAAAAGACATTGCTTGTACGTCCTTAATGTCGCACAAGTCCCACAATGCTGACGAGGTTAACAGCTTTTCCACCGCTCATCGTTCATAGCTCATTAAACTATCGCGGTATCAATACAACGCGTTTAGCTGTGAGTGCTGCCCTAGTTTGTGCATCGCGGCATTGAAGCATGTACACACCAGCTGGCAAGTCACGCATATCAACCACTTTGTCTTCAACAGTACCAGTTTGCATTGGCCTGCCGTTCAAGTCGTACAACTCGTAAGTCATAGCGTTGATAGATTGATGTTCAACCCGCAGAACACCAGAGGTAGGGTTGGGGTAAACCTTCAAATCGTCATTAACGGCTGCTGTAGGTTCTGTGGCAGTAATGTACACGGGTGCATCACCTAGTATCGGGCGAATCATTAAGGAGCCCGAAAAAGTGGTTGGCGCCCATTGGTTATTGATTTTAACCATAGTGTTGGCGCTGCCCAAGGTGCTGTTTTTATCGAAACCTACATACACAGGGTCGGTAAAGTTGATACTCTGCCAGCCTACGTAAAAACGGGCTCCAGCAGGTACAAAGATGGGCTCGCTGAAGGCATAAGTCCAAAATGAATTCAGGGTATCGAGGTAGTCGTTATAGTCGTAATTGGCGGGTTTAATGAGCTCGTCAATCAACACGAGGTTATTCACGTCCGTCATCCATACTTTCATGTTGATGTAGGCGTTGTTGCCTAGGTAGCCCCTGAAGAATGGCAGGGCCATGTGCACGCCGCGTAAAGTATCGGCAATATTAGTTGTAAAACCTACGGCTACTTCTGCTTGTTGTTGCACATAGTAAACTACCTCGGCAGTACCATCATCGTAAGCGTAGTAATCATCCAACACCGTGGTGCGGGTTACGGTATCATTGCCAAAGTAAACTGGGTCCACTTGACCAGGCTCATTGATGCTGTAAGTGGTACGAAGCACGGCTACAGAGTCAGATGAAGCATCTACTGCGGCATAATTGAAGGATGCTTGGAATATGCTACTGGTAGACGGTTCTGCGACTAAATAAGAGCCCGCAGGAATAGCAGGGGTCAATACATTACTGCTTGGCAGCAAGTTGCTGGCGCTGCGCAACTCGCGGATATCAAATGCCAATTGAGGGATTCGAGTAGTGGCGGTATGGTTATACATTTGGTACTTCACCCGGTCATCAAACGAGGCTTGTGCAAAGCCTTTTAATTGTTTGAACGGCATGGTGGTGTAATTGCGCAAGGGGCCAAGCGGCTCGTCAATTAGAGCTACGTCCTGGAAAATAGCCCGAGAAGTGTTCGGGTCTAAATCCAAAGGAGTGTTGTTTACGTACACATAATCCACATGCCAGTGGTCGTGGAAACCATTGGTTGAGGCATAACTCCTAAACCTAAACTGGAAGGCGTTGTGCAGGTATTGCGATTGGTTGATGGTTATGGTACGGGGATAAAACACCGTATCAGGTATGTATAAACCGCCTTGAAGGCTTTTCATGGTGAAAACACGGTTCCAGTTACCGTTCAAGTCTTTGAGTTCAACCACGAGGGAGTCTTCTACTTCGGGGCGGTTAGCGAGTCCACAAGATTGATATTGGAAGTAGAGGTAAACCGTGCTTTGGCCTGCCAAGTTGATTTGCTGCGAGGTCAAGGTATCAGCAGGGTTGCCGGAGGTGGTTACGCCAGCTTGCCAAGGTTTACCATCGGGGCGTAAACCGTCGAAGGTGGCCACACCTTTAGACGGTGGGCGTACTGCCAAGTGATTGTTGACGTACACCTGGTTATCTTGCCATTTGCTACAACTTGGGTAAGTCGACTCGTATGAAAAGTCGTCGAAAAAGGGTAAACTCAAGGTTTGTACCGGGCAAACGATACCCCGGAGTTGAACGGCATCGCGGCTGCGCAAGTGCTCCAGCGTTGGGTTTGACTCCAATGGGGCCAATTGCTCCGATTGTTGCGCCCAAGCCAAGCTGGGTAAAAACAGGCAGCAAAATAGTATATTGTTCAATTTCATGTTGTGCAAAATTCTATCAAGAGATACGTAATGGGGCCTTTTTTAGCTACCATTACCTATAACGCAAAACCAATGCGTTTTGGTGGGTAAACCCGTAAAATAATCTGCGTGAGCTGGCCGGAGGGCGCGGCGAAGCCGCGGTGCGAAGCACGGAGCGTTAGCGAACCCCGGAGGACAGCGGCCCCGCATCGCGCCCGAGCAACGCGAGGGCGCGCAGGGGACACGCCCAAATTAATCTCCTCAAAAACGCTTACTCGGTTTCCGGAGCGATAGGCTCTTCAGAAATCCATATGTCTACGGCCTCACCGGTGCGGATGCGAGCGAACTCGTCAGGCATTGGATACTGCTTGTACACCACCGCCGCTGAAGAGTCCTTGATGATGCCTGTAACGATGACCGAACCGAGGTTGAGGTCGTTGCCGAGAATGGTGAACTTGGCCGACTCGTAGTCCATGCCAAGCACATCGGGGATGGCTTTTTCTTCGCCAGGGCCTTGGATAAAGTGTATGGTGATTTGCGAGCCTTCGTACAGTTCCTTTTCGATGTTTTTGCCTGTGCGCTTGCGCTCGGCGTAGTGCTTGTTGTAATCGAAGAGGATTTTGCCGTCGAATTCAATTTTTTCAACGATGCCCACCTTGCTCAAGTCGCCTAATACGGGAACTTCATTCACCACCACAAAGCCTTCGCTCTCCAAGAATTGACGGACTACCTTGCGGCTTCGGCCAATCAAATCAGAGCTCACGGTGCGCAATTTCGGCATGAACGTGCTAACGGTAACATATACTTTACGGCTGCGTTTAACCTTCTCGTCCTCGCCGGGTGATTGCGAAACGATGGTACCGGGTTTGGCACCTTTGACGTAAAGCGAGTCGGACAACACGATTTTAAGTTTGCGGTTGCTCAAGAGTTTTTTGGCTTGTTTATATTCCATACCAACGAGGTTCGGTACGCTAACAGACTCGCCGTGGTGGGTGTAGCAACCCAAAAAACGGAACATGATGGTAAAGAAAATGGCCACCAGAATGACTAATGCGCCGAAATTCTTCCAAAATGCGGTAGTTTTCATGAAAGAAAGCGTCTCGCCTAGGGCAAAACGAGCTTTTGACAAGAAACTGAAAAATTTATCCTTGATACTAGAGGCCATAAAATGGGCAATTGGGGTTTAGGAGCGGTGTGAGGCTTCTCTTTGAAAGCCAAAGTTGAGAATTTTGTCGATAAAATCATAAGGTTTGTACCCATTGATTGCCGACTGGTGAAAAATACAAGTGGCCGGGGTCATACCAGGCAGCGAATTCACCTCGATGATGATGGTCTCTGCACGGTTATTATCATAGATACGCACGAAGGCATCGATACGAGCATAACCAGTGACTTTCAGCACTTTAGCTGCATGGAGCAAGGTATCGCGCACCTGTTTAGAAATGATGGCATGCGTGGCAGGATCGTTGTTGGCCGTGAAACGCGCAGGGGTAATGTTCTGGCCTTCACCAGCTAAGAATTTTTCCTCCAACGAAAGCACTTCACCGCCAGCCAAGGCTTCAGAAGGTTCGAAAACCTCGTATTCAACCTGGCCATCTCTGAAATGGGTGAGTAAACCACCGGTAATTTCCAAGAAACGGCTTGCGCCAGCTTTATCGATAAGCTTTTCGAGCAAGGCTACTTTTTTGCGCGGGAACTCCTCTTTAGGTTTTAACTTGAGGGCTTGTTCAAGGCTTTCGGGCATCTCCTCTTCCGGGCGGAAGATGGCTTGCAAGAAGTAACGGAGTTGCTCGCGGTCATGGATTTTCTTCACGGCCGAGCTACAACCATCGTCAACGGGTTTAGCAATGAGCGGGTATGGCAATAATTGTTCCGCTTTGTCGAGGGCGGCTTCAGGGTTGGCGTTAAAATCATCCTCTTGTACCAACCATTGGTCGGTCACCGTGAAACCATGCTCCCGCAAGGTCTGCAAGGTTTGATACTTGTTGATGGTGATGGATGAAGAATCATGCTGCGAACCATTGAAGGGCACACCCAGGGATTCCAGTTTAGATTGCACCTCGCCATCTTCGCCGGGGCGACCGTGGAGTGCAATGAACACGCCATCGACCATCTGGGCGAGTTGGTCATAGCTTAGCTCGCGGGGTTCAAAAACCACATCGGCAGAAGCAAATTTATGTGTGAGGGCCGAACATTCCTGTTTAACCTGCTCGATGACATCGTGTTTGCGATAGTTGAACACCTTGTCGCGGATATCGTCGGCATTGTCCTTGAACAGCAGGTTAATCGGAATTTGGAAGAGTTGGTGGCTATTTCCATCCCCGGTCAGGAATACCGGAATAGGCTCGTAAGCGTTTGAGCTAGAGAGTTTTTCAAAGATATTGCGACCACTTTCAACCGAGATGTGCCGCTCGGAGGAATATCCACCGAGGATAACCGCTATTTTCTTTTTCACGCCTGTTTTCGTGGCACGATTGGCCAGTAGTAGTTCCAACTCAGCGAGGAGTTTATCGTACAAGCCCAGCTCGCAAGAAGCTTCAATCCTTTCATGCAAAGAAGCGTGGATGATGTAGGTCAAAAACTGTGAAGCGTTAAGGCCAATTTCAGCTGCTTGGTGGAAGAAGAACGACGAAGGCAACATACCTGAGGTGGTGTTGGGGTCATTCAAAAAGATGCTGCCATCTTCTTGGATAAAGCCATCAATACGGGCATAAGTACCAAAACCCAAGAAGCTGTAAAGTTTTTCGCAAGCCTTACGGATTTCATTGATTTGCTTGGTTTCCAGTCGGATAGGAGTTTCCTTCCGCGACAAACCAGCAAGGTATTTAGAGCGATAATCGAACAATTCATCGCCCTTGATAATTTCGGTAGGTGGCAAAGCAGTGGCCTGCCCATCGGCGTTGCGCACCACGATACAACTGAATTCCCTGCCTTTGATAAAACCTTCAGCAATGATAAATTGCTCGCTGTTCAAGCTTTCCATGGTCAAAAGCTCGTGGCTTTGACCTAGGTGTTGGTCGAGGACTTCAATCAACTGCTCGGGCATGTAAATTAGTTGGCCTAATTCCATGATGGTCATGGGGAAGCCTACGCCGTGGCGGATATCGGTTATATCGCGTACAAACTGGTATTTCGCCTCGGTATCAAATGCTTGCCATTGTTGGGCATGTACTTGATCGAGGAAGAAAGCCCGGTTGATGGCTTGCACCGCGTGTTCCTTGCTATCGTTTTTCAAAATTTTTACGCCGATGGATGAGCCTTGGTTGGCGGGGCGCACCACGAAATGTGGCCCTACCTTGGCCAAGAGTTCCTCGTACCAATCGCCGGAAAGACCATAGTTGAGGGCATGCCATTGTTTGCGGCTAAAAACCAACATGGGTGGCGTGTTGAAACCAGCGCTTTCCATCATCTTTTTCTGGAAAACCTTGTCGATACCGATACTACAAGCCCGAATACCCGAGCCAGTATAAGGGATTTGTAGCGACTCGAGTAAACCTTGGATTTGGCCGTCTTCGCCAAAACTGCCGTGTAGGGCCAAGAAGGCAAAGTCGATGTGCTTCGACAAATCGGCAAACTGGATGGGTTGGCCCACGGTGGAGAGCATATCGTATTCCTGTGCTGGGTTCAAGTGCTGCAAGCTTTCCACGTAAATTTGGAAAGGGCTGTTGGCATCAGGCAGGAACTTGACAGGTGGGTAAAAATCGCGGATAGTACCCTTGTAAACAAAAGGCCAATCGAGCAAAATCAAGCGGCGTTGGCTATCTACAAAAATGGGTACAGCCTCGAACAAAGCCTTGTCGAGGTTGTCGAAAACAGTCCTTCCGCCGGCAAAAGAAATCTCCCTTTCGCGGGAAGGGCCTCCAAAGAAAATACCTACTTTTATCACTGTTGTAGTTTTCGGATTTAAGCGGGCAAAGATACATTTTTTATATCAGTATTACTTACCTTCGCGCTAAATGAAATCCAAATCTATGACACGAATCAACGACGAGAAACTGCTCAAATTTATAGCCGACGGCCTGTTTGAAGATGTACACGAGGGCGATCACACCTCGCTGGCCTGCGTGCCCGTGAACAGCCCTGGCAAAGCCCGTTTGTTGGTCAAAGATGATGGTATCATCGCTGGCGTGGCACTGGCCGAGAAAATATTTAAATACGTTGACCCTTACAGCGTTTTCCACAAGCGTATTGAGGATGGAACAGCCGTGAAACATGGCGATGTAGCCTTTTACGTGGAGGCCGATAGCCAAGCGATCCTGAAAGCCGAACGCCTCGTGCTGAACTGCATGCAACGCATGAGCGGCATCGCGACCTTGACCAACCAATTTACTAGCCAGATTGCCGATTTGCCATGTCAGTTGCTAGATACCCGCAAGACTACCCCACTCTTCCGCTTTATCGAGAAATGGGCTGTACGCATTGGCGGAGGCACCAACTATCGCGAAGGTTTGTATGATCGTATCATGATCAAAGATAACCACACCGATTTTAGCGGCGGGCTATCCAAGGCCATCGAGCGGGCGCATGCTTACATGCAAGCACAAGGCATCCAGCTGGAAATCACCGTGGAGGTACGCAACATGGCCGAGTTGGAAGAAGTGCTACAATTTGGTCGTGTAAACCGTATCATGCTCGATAACTTTGATGTACCCAGCTTGAAAACAGCTGTGGACACCGTGGCTGGCCGATTTGAAACCGAAGCCTCAGGTGGTATCACCTTGGATACCATCAGGGCTTATGCCGAAACAGGCGTGAACTTCGTTTCTTCTGGTGCACTGACACATTCTTTCTACAGCCTCGATATGAGCCTCAAATACGTCAAATCATTTTAACCATCAGCTATGAACCTAGATTTAATGTTTAAGGCGCTCAACACCATCGTGTTGCTGCCTTGGTTACTCATGCTGATACTACCAAATTGGCACTTCACCAAAAAAGTCATTTATTCGTATTCCATACCTTTCATCCTCTCGCTCAGCTACTTATGGCTGGTGATCAATAACTTTGAGGGTTTAAAAGGCGGCTTTGATTCGTTCGATGATCTAAAAGCCTTGTTCAGCAACGACACGCTCTTGTTAGTGGGTTGGATTCATTACCTAGCATTCGATTTACTGGTGGGTAGCTGGGAACTCAAGGATTCGCATAACTTGGGTATTAAACATTGGCAGCTGGTTCCGTGTTTATTGCTTACCTTTTTGCTGGGCCCTATCGGATGGCTCTGCTACTGGCTTTTGCGTTATTACCACACCCGAAAATTTATCGTTTAAGCAACACTTATGTTTACAGGCATTATCGAGACCCTCGGCCAAATTGTTGGCGTGGCACAGGAGGGCAGCAACATACATTTTAAGATTCAATCCAGCATTTCCGATCAGTTGAAGGTGGACCAAAGTGTGGCCCACGATGGTGTTTGCCTCACCGTAACAGCCCTGGATGGCGATATACACCAGGTTACGGCAGTGGCCGAGACCTTGCAGCGCAGCAATTTGTCGGGCTGGCAAGTAGGTAGCCTCGTAAACCTAGAACGTGCCATGATGATGGGTGCTCGCCTTGATGGCCACATGGTTCAAGGCCATGTGGATGATACAGCCACCTGCATCACCCGCAAGGATGAAAACGGGAGCTGGGCCTTCCATTTTGAGTTCAACGAGACCTATCATAAAATGCTGGTTGATAAAGGCTCTGTGTGTATCAACGGTGTGAGTTTAACGGTGGTTCAACCCAGCCTCAACAGCTTCTCGGTGGCCATTATCCCCTACACTTTCGAGCATACCAGCTTCAAACAGTTGAAAGTAGGCCAAAAAGTCAACATCGAGTTTGATATCCTGGGCAAGTATATTGCGAAGCATTTGGCCAGTTTGGGGTGAAAGTTGGTGAAAATAGGTGAAAGTTGATGAAACAATACCCCATTTCACCCATTTTATACCATCTTAACCCATTTCACCCAGCTTAACCAATCTTCCCCCATTTTAACCCATTTTTTGGGGGGCGTTGCGCCGCATGCGCGTCGCCGGCGTGCTCCGCGCTCGCTGTTCGCTCGGTGCCTACGGCACTGGCCGCGATGCGGCCACGCTACGCATGCCTAACGCGGGCAAGCGGCTACTTTCAATTAAAACATGAAGGAAAGTCTTGCTGCTGTTCTGCCCTACCTCGTTCTTTTATAATGCAACTGTACGAGTCCAGATTCAAATGATGTTGCCTTCAGCAGTTGAAGGCTTTGTTCTGGTCTATTGTCTTTAAATAAGCGCGTACCTTGGCCCAATAAAACCGGGATAACTGAAATGATGAACTCGTCGATTAAATCGTGTTGCAGTAGTTCATGAATAATTTCGGCACCGCCATCGCAATAGATGTTTTGCTTATTTTCAAGTTTTAGGTGTTGGACCAAATCAGTTAATGGTCCAGTGTAAAAAGTGGTTTTTCCTACACTTGGCCTTTCGGTTCGAGTAATGACGTACACATCTTTGGCTCCATTTTCATAATGGCCTGCACCGATAGCCTTTACCACGTAATCATAGGTCTTACGGCCTAGGATTATCGCGTCGATATTGGCGGTAAAAGCCGCATAGCCATAGTCTTCGCCTTCTCGTTCAACGATTTTCAAAAAGCTGAGGTCGTCATTGGGCTTGGCGATATAACCATCAAGACTTGAAGCAATGAAAAGGGATAAGGTTGGCATGAATTATAAGAGTTTAGGATTGGGTTAATAATAGCGCTGAGCTGAGCAGGACTACTATCTGTAACGGAATGTACAAAGAACTAATACACACCTTGCCGCTGTTGGCGTCCCCGCCAACGGCAGTACAAGTTTGCCCATCATTTGCGCTGTTTTACCGCTTGTTGGCGGGGACGCCAACAAGGGCAATGCTGTGTTCAACGTTCTTGGTTCCCGCGCTAGGCATGCGAAGCGTGGCCGCGTAGCGGACAGCCCGCAGGGCCGAGCGAACAGCGAGCGCGTAGCACGCCGGCGCCGCGCATGCGGCGCAGCGCCCAAAAAAATACAATCTAATGCACCAATACTTTTTGTACCTGGGTGTGCCCATCTATACTGACTTTAACTAAGTATAGTCCTGATGGCCAGGTACTTATGTCAATGTCTTGCTGGACTTGACTAAAACTGTTTTGGTACATCAGCTGGCCTGCGAGCTGCATGATTTCTATGTTTAAACTGGCGGGCACTTGCTGGCTTTGCAGTACACGTAGCGTTTCATCGGCGGGATTGGGCTGAAGGCTGAACAAGTTGCTTTGGCCAGGTACCGACTCCGTGCCCACTACCAGGTTGTTGGCGCAAACCAACCAACGCTCGGGATCGAATTTGATTGAATCTACCTGGTACGGCAAGCTGATGCTGAACGATTGTCCCGAAAAACTGTGGTCTAAACGTAAAAGCGAATCTTGCCCGCCGCCAAACACTTGGATAGGTACAGGCATCTCGTAAAAATCGACCGAGTTGTGGCTGGTGCTCTGGCTCAAGGTTATATCGATGCCAGGACCGTTGCTGCTCCATGTCACGGTGTAACTTGGATGCCCCTGGCCGTAATACCAATCATCGAAAAACTCGGTTAAATTTTGGCCTGAAACGGACTCTAAATGTGCTTGTAAATCAATCGTGCGGGCATAACCGAAAGCGAGGTCAGGGTCGTTCAGGTAATTGCGTAAGGCTTGAAAAAAGTTGGTATCGCCCATTTTCCAGCGCAACATGTGCAAAAGCATGGCACCTTTGTAGTAGGTTAAACGACTGTCGAACAAGCGGTTAATGTCTGTAGTATCATTTACCCAAACCGAGCCATCTGGCTGACTGGTCACGTACCCGATAGAAGAATTTTTGTACACATCCCACCAGGCCGTCTCAATGTACTGGTAGCTCAAACCCGTGAGGTAAGTAGCAAAACCCTCGTTTAACCAAAGGTCTTCCCAAGCGCCGCAGGTTACTTTGTTGCCGAACCATTGGTGGGCCAGCTCATGCGCCTGAAGATCGAAGGAAAAACTACCCATAAAGCTCATGGTTTGGTGTTCCATGCCCCCACCCCATCCAAATTGCGCATGGCCGTATTTTTCATCGCTGTAAGGGTAATCGCCAAACAGTTGGTTGAAAAGCGTCATGATGTCAACAATCACAGGCGTGCTAGCTTGCGCCAAACTAAGATACTCCGGGTATACATAGTTCAACACCTCTATTTGCCCACCACCTGATAGCGGTGCGAAATCGCTGTACGAGGCATAATTAGTAGCAGCAATGGCCACGAGGTAAGCCGCAATCGGGTAACGGTGTTTCCAATGGTAGATGGTATTAATTTGACCTATATTTTCGCTGACCAACACCCCGTTAGAGGCCACCCGGTAAGTGGTAGGCGTCCGCACGATGATATCGATTGAGTCAATCTTGTCATCGAGCGATTGTTTGCAAGGCCACCATGTTTTAGCGCCGTAGGGCTGCGACAAGGTCCACATGACGGGCATACCGTTGTGCATGTCGGTAATGAACGAGCCAAAGCCTGCCTGTGTCGGTTCGCCTTCATAATCTACTTCCAAGCTGTCGAGCTGGCCAGCGTTAAGGCTAGCGGGTAGCTGAATAGCCAGGTTATCGTTGGCATTCAAGGTGAAAGTCAAGTTGCTCCCGTGGTATTGCACACTATTGACCTGCATGTTGCTGCGCAGGTCAAGGTTCAGCGTGCTGAAACCGTTGGTTTTAGGGATAAAGTAAAACATCACCTTACCCTCGATGTAGTTAACCGCTGGATCAACATACCAATCACAACGGTTGTATACCAAGTTGTAGTCATCCGTCAAAGGATTCGACTTGAAGGCCGTCAGGTTGCTATGCTTATGCTTTTCCATGTCGACCAAGTGGTTATGGTCTTTACAGGTAAAAGGGTTATGCTGCGCCTTGGTGCTGAGCATGGCCAGCAGGAGTGTTGGGAGTAAGATGAAGTATTTCATATGTATAGTTCGTAGTTGGTAGTTGATTGCGCCTCCCCCCGCCGCTGCGCGTCGACCCCCTCCACTGCGCAGGCCGCTGCG
>CAZDVQ010000007.1:79630-105496 GCA_964508975.1 uncultured Saprospiraceae bacterium | reverse complement strand
TCAACGCAAACCTACTTTTTTTTGTCATATACTGATTAACGCTTAATGGCATTGCGCGCTAGGTGGCCGGAGTACCGCTGCGTTAGCAGCGGGTGCAAAGCACCGAGCGATTAGCGAGTACGTAGGACACCGACCATAAAAGAAAAGCCCTTAGTTCTTGAACTAAGGGCTTTTTTTATGGGAGCGCCCAAATATTAATAATGAGCATGTTCGTAATCGTATAGGTTGAAACTTATTTACGTGCAATAGCGCGTTCTGCTGCCTTAATGACGTCGGAAGTGCTCAGGCCGTACTTGATCAACAATTCTTCTGGTTTGCCAGACTCGCCGAAGCTATCGTTTACTGCAACCATCTCGATAGGCGTAGGCCTGAAACGTGATAGCACACCTGCGATGCTTTCTCCAAGGCCACCAATGCGGTTGTGTTCCTCAGCGGTAACGACGGCGCCGGTCTTGGTAGCAGAAGCAACAACGGCTTCAACATCTAGCGGTTTGATGGTGTGAATATTAATTACTTCAACGCTCATGCCACGAGACTCTAGTTCACGAGCGGCCTCAATAGCATTCCATACCAAGTGACCAGTAGCAAAGATTGTCACATCTGTGCCGGGGTTAAGCATAAGTGCCTTGCCTAGTACAAAAGGTAAGTTCTCCGTAAACATGGGCCAACTGGGGCGGCCAAAGCGTAGATATACGGGGCCATAGTGGTCAGCGATAGCAATGGTAGCTGCCTTAGTTTGGTTGTAATCGCAAGGGTTTACAACGGTCATCTCAGGGAGCATCTTCATCAAGCCGATATCTTCCAAAATTTGATGCGTAGCACCATCTTCGCCCAAAGTTAATCCCGCATGAGAAGCACAAATTTTCACGTTTTTGTGTGAATAGGCGATGGACTGGCGAATCTGGTCATACACCCGGCCTGTAGCGAAGTTTGCAAAGGTACCTGTGTATGGAATTTTACCAGCCGTGGCCAAGCCTGCAGCAATGCCCATCATATTGGCCTCTGCAATACCAGTTTGAACGTAGCGTTCAGGGAATTCATTGATAAAGGCATTCATCTGGAGTGAGCCAGCCAAGTCAGCACAAAGCGCAACTACATTTGGGTTAGATTTACCAACTTCATGTAAGCCAACACCGAAGCCTTCGCGTGTAGCCTTTTTGCCTATGCTATTTATATTTTGTAACATGTTAGTCTAGGATTTGTAGGATTAATAATCACCAAGGGTTTCTTCGAGTTGGGCAAGGGCAGTGGCCATTTGTTCGTCATTAGGCGCAACACCGTGCCATTTGTGAGATCCCATCATGAAATCAACACCTGCACCCATTTCGGTTTTCATGAGTATTACAATAGGCTTTGAACCAGCGGTTAAAGCTTTTGCTTCTTCCATTACTTTGATCGTATCAGCCATGTCGTTGCCATTCATGTATAAAACATGCCAACCAAAGGCGGTCCATTTAGCGGGTAAATCGTTGAGCGACATCACTTGGTCGGTATCGCCATCAATTTGGCGGCCATTCCAGTCAACCACGCAAATAAGTTTGCCCAGTTTATAGTGTGCTGCCGACATAACGGCTTCCCAGATTTGGCCTTCTTGCAATTCACCGTCACCGGTAAGTACCCATACAAGGCTTTCGTCCTTATCCATGCGTTTTGCAAGTGCAGCACCTACTGCCGCGGAGATACCTTGGCCAAGAGACCCTGAGGCTATTCTAACGCCTGGAAGGCCTTCATGTGTGGTTGGGTGACCTTGTAAACGGGTGTTTAGCTTGCGGAAGGTAGCTAGCTCAGGAACGGGGAAGTATCCAGACCTTGCCAACACACTGTACCAAACAGGCGAAATGTGGCCATTGGACAAGAAGAATAAATCTTGACCATGTCCTTTCATGTCGAATGGGCTTGCAGTGTGATGGAGATGGTGGAAATAAAGCGCCGTTAAAAAGTCGGCGCATCCAAGTGAACCACCAGGGTGACCAGAAGCCGAGCCATTGGTCATTCTAATGATGTCGCGGCGCACCTGTGAGGCAATGCGCTGTAATTGGGCAATATCGGGCATGATTATCTTGTTTTCGCAAAGGTAGCTATTTTAGCTAAGGCAGTAGTAAGGGCCAACAAAAAAAAGCGCCAGCTAGAACTATCTAGCTGGCGCTTCGGGCTATTACTGTAGGCTGTGGACTAGTAGCTACCGAAGTATCTTCGGGCAAACCACTCAGTACTAAGCAGGCCGA
Source organism: uncultured Saprospiraceae bacterium (assembly GCA_964508975.1). GTDB lineage: Bacteria > Bacteroidota > Bacteroidia > Chitinophagales > Saprospiraceae > CAZDVQ01. Next base: position 103,271 of record CAZDVQ010000007.1, on the reverse strand, counting down.
GAATTAAGAAAAACAACCATTTTAGATTAATAATAGACCTTGTTTTAGTACTTTCATAGCGTAGTGCGGGCAACTCGCCATTAGCTTCAATGCTGCCCATAATTTGGTCCATATTGTTCATGGTAAAGGTTTTGCCGCCTACTTTTTCACTCATGAGGCGAAGCAATTGATGATCGGCCCTCGTGTTGTATAATTCAAGTTGAATAGGTTGTACACTGAATTTGCCTTCAACCTTGAAGGCTTCTTTATTGTAGGTAGTTTTTGCCTCAAAAGTATAGTTGCCCACGGGGAACAATCCAGTATTCAAGCTATACGCATTCGATGTTTTGCTAAAGGTAAAGTCGTACTTTTTACCTGATTCATCTTTAATTTGGAGAAATGCGTCGGGTTCATTTACGAGTTCATAGCTGGCATTGTATAGTTCTGCATCGAAGATGATAGGCTCGTTTTCGTTGTAAATATTTTTGGCGCTATAGGTTCTGAATCGGCGTTTATCTTCCTTGATAGCGAGGTAGTTGATTGTTTTGCCGATGATATCGTGGTAAATCTCGTGGTTTTTGTGTTGAAGGTAATCGAATAAGCGCCATTTCCAGATACCTTCTCCTGCAAGTACGCCTACTTTGGCACCTTGTTCTTCGCCCATGACGAGAAGTGGGTAAGCCGTTTCAACATTACCGATTCGTTGCGTCAGTAGGGTAGTGGCATTCCCGGTGGCTTTGTATTCGCCGAAAGGTGTAACCAAAGGCGGGAACTTAGGTAAAATTGGAGCTACCTGCTCATTTAATTTGAAAAGGCTAAAGCCAGGTACAAGTTTGCCAGACACCTCGTTGGTTTGTGCGATATTGCCCCTTACGGACAACAATCCTTGTGCATTGGCCAGTGCAACAAGGTTGCTTTGTGCGCCAAGGATAAACAATCGAGGTATTTTCTTGGCCTTAAGTGCGTTTATAGTGGCCTCGGCTGTACTCGTAGTGCCGGGCACTTGGTGCAAGATTACAAAATCATATGCGTCAACGCCGCCTGTAAACTTATTGGCGTACTGTATTTCGGCGAGGTAGTTCTTGTTTTCCGACAAAGAGGCCTTGAGCGCACTTAAGTCTGGGTGAGGTGCATTGGCCAGGATGAGTATTTTCTGGCGGGCATCGAGTACGTCGATAAATAGCTCGACCGAGTTATTCAAAGTGCTGGCCTCGCCGTTGATGGTTTGTGCGGTAATACGGTAGCGCAGCACACCTGGCTTATCCGCATCTAGTATAAAAGTTTCCGTTTGGAAAAAATCGTTGCTGTTGATATTGATGGGCTTTTCCTGTATAATACTAGCATTAGCGCCTTCTATACGGGCGATGCTAATTTTTGAAATGCTGCCTGAACAGTTTGACGCTGCAATGTCCACCTCGATGCTGAACTTGTCGCCAAGGTATGCAATTCGATTACTAAAAAGCTTTTTGATGAATAAATCTCGCCTCGCGACAGTATCGCCTAGAGCAATACTAAACACGGGAACATTCAGTTTAGAGCTGCTATACAATGGGTTGCTGCCTTCGTTGTAAATACCATCGGTTGCGAGGATTACTGCCCCGAGGTTTTGGTTCGCATAAAGGTCATAAAACTCATCGAAGATGGCGGAGATATTACTGGTTTTATCTTGGTAGTCAAGGCTCAAGCCTGGTTTAACGCTGCTACCGAAGGAGTAATCCTGTACTTCATATTTAGTCGAAAGCTGCTCTTTTAAGGCTCTAAGTTTAGCGTTGTAATTGCTGCTGTCTTTGCCTAGGCCGTTACGAATGGATTCGGAGTTGTCCTGAGCAATGACTACAATAGGTTTTTTAGTTTCAACAATATTTGACTTGAGTACCGGTGATAGTAATAAAAATGCAATTAGGCTTACAGCGATAAAGCGGAGAATCCCAAGCCCGGTACTCATCCACTTGGAGGTTTCGTCAAAGCTTTTCTCCCGGTAATAAAGGCCCATAGCATATATGGCTCCAGTGAGTAGACAAAGGAGGATAAACCACGAGGGATAGGCTAGGCTAATGGTACTAAACATAAATATAATCAAACATGTGAATGACAGCTTATCAACGAAGCAGGGGGTTATTTAGTTTACCAACCCCTCGATTTCCAGATGTTGTACTCGCTTACAATTTTGGTTAGGTCGTTTTTGCCGAATGCCCCGCGTTCAATTTTATCGGCGAGCTGTGGGAAATCATCGAAAAACAATACCATTTGTTTTTTGAACCGCTGGAAATTAACTTCCACGAGACGCTCGTCAGATCTTTGCAAAAAGGTTTGGATGAAGCCACGTTCCCCCTCGGTATTCCAGTATTCATACACCCTGATATAACCATCGTTCATGCGTTGCATATAAACGGCGTAGGCGTATTCGAGGCCGGCCACTTGGTATAGTTGCGACTCGTAAGTCGCTTTCTCGCTGGCCAAGTAGTATGCTTTAATCTGGAAAGGCTCGTATCGTTGTGCATCCTTGGAGTTCTCGGCGGTAAAGCCGATACGCAATGAGCGTTGGGCTGGTGTACCCGGCCTAACGGTACCGTAGATGGTATCATTGGTATTCGTTAAGATATAATCCTTCGCTTTCTTTTGGGCTTGAATGAAGCCTAGGCTCAAGCAGTAGATGCTTAAAAGTGCAAAAATCTTTTTCATGAATTGCGGAATACTTGATATCTGATTTGTAAATGTAGGTTCAAAGATATGTAAATTGAGGTGAAATAGATTATCTCCGGTGCGCAAAGTGGATAAAGGCATGAAAAAAGCCCTTACCATTGCTGGTAAGGGCTGCATATAGAGAGAAGAGAGAACTACAAACTACTACTACTCGTCTCCACTATCATCAGCTGCTCCAACGGCTGCGATAACGCCGCTGCTAGCTGCTGCTTTGATTTTTGCTTCGATTTCTGCAGCAACTTCAGGATTGTCTTCCATGAACTGTTTGGCAGCTTCGCGACCTTGTGCGATTTTAGTACCGGCGTAGCCATACCAAGCACCGCTTTTGTCAACGATGTTGAGTTCAACACCGATATCCACGATTTCACCTGTTTTAGAAATACCGCCACCGAACATAATGTCGAAGCTGGCTGTACGGAATGGAGGAGAAAGTTTGTTTTTCACCACTTTGACCTTCACGTGGTTACCGGTGAGGTTACCGTCTTTATCCTTGATAGCAGAACCTGATTTACGGATATCAAGGCGTTGAGATGCATAGAATTTGAGGGCATTACCACCGGTGGTTGTTTCGGGGTTACCGAACATCACACCGATTTTTTCACGTAACTGGTTGATGAAAATACAACAGCAGTTAGTACGGCCAATGGCACTGGTTAATTTACGCATGGCTTGAGACATGAGTCGGGCTTGTAAGCCTGGACGAGAATCGCCCATGTCCCCTTCAATTTCACTGCGAGGAACAAGTGCTGCCACAGAGTCAACTACTAGGATGTCAACTGCACCAGAACGGATGAGGTTCTCGGCAATTTCAAGCGCTTGCTCGCCATTATCGGGCTGTGAGAATACAAGTTCATCGACGTTAACGCCAAGGCTGGTGGCGTAAAAACGGTCGAAGGCGTGTTCTGCATCGATAAATGCAGCGATGCCGCCGCTTTTTTGGCACTCTGCAATGGCATGGATAGCCAAGGTGGTTTTACCAGAAGATTCAGGACCGAAAATTTCAACAATCCTGCCTTTTGGAAGGCCGTCGGTACCGAGGGCAATATCAAGCCCGACAGAACCCGTCGAGATGACATCTACCTTGATGGATGGTTTGTCGCCAAGGCGCATTACAGTGCCTTTGCCATAGGTTTTGTCCAACTTATCCATCGTAAGTTGAAGTGCTTTGAGTTTTGCGTCGCGTTCGTTTGACATGTCTCCGATGATTTTATAATCAAAAAAGTGATTGATGTATTGTTTTGTCGATACAAAGTTAAGCAAAAAAATTACATAGGTAACTTTTTGACTAAATTTTTTAAAAAAAATGTTTCAAAGTAATCTTTCCTATTTAAAACATGTCACTTTCTTGCGCCCCATGTATTATATATATGTAGGCTCAAGTGGAGATGGTTGCGTGAGTGGCCCGGAGGGTGCCCGAACAACGTGAGGGCAGACCCCTGCGCAGCAGGGGCCCAAGCGATTAGCGCGCCCGGAGGGGCACGACCCCGTGGCTGGCATTGGCCAGCACGGGGGCACGCCCCCAAAAATAAAAAAGCAAATTTATGCGCTTTTCGCCTAGCTTCAACCGTATTTGTTTAAATCGTGCACAGCCGATTAAAACTATACATTATCTTTACCCTTGAAATAAAATCAAGGATGGACAAGTCTACAATACGCCACGTGGCCATTGCCGGTAATATCGGTGCAGGGAAAACGACCCTTTGCCGACTGCTAGCCAAAAATTATAACTGGGAGGTCAACTTCGAGTCGACCGATGACAACCCGTACCTCAGCGATTTTTACAACGACATGCAACGCTGGTCGTTTAACTTGCAGGTTTACTTTTTGAATAGCCGCTACCGCCAGGTGCTGGATATCCAAAGAGGCGATAAGGTGGTGATTCAAGATCGGACCATCTACGAGGATGCGCACATCTTTGCCCCAAACTTGCACGATATGGGCCTCATGTCCAAACGCGATTTCGAGAATTATTATGCCTTGTTCCAGCTGATGACCTCGCAAATCTCGCCGCCTGACTTACTCATCTACCTCCGCAGCTCTATCTCTACCCTCGTTGACCACATTCAACGCCGTGGCCGAGATTATGAAGGTAGCATGAGCCTTGATTACCTCAAACGCTTAAATGAGCGCTACGAAAACTGGATTGCTTCCTACAACCATGGCCCGCTCCTGATTGTTGATGTTGACAAGTACGATTTTGAGCGCAACCCAGAGCACCTCGGGGAGGTAATCCAGATGGTCGAGCGCGACCTCTTCGGTTTATTCTAGCTCACTCTAAAACACTGCATCCATGCCAGTCATCGTCATTTCCTACCTCCTGAGCTTAGCCTTCATCCTGCTTGGTTTTTTTGTGATTGGCGGTGCAAGCCCCATCTGGCGTGCAGTGCTTATCGTTTTAGGTGTCAGTATTGCCGCAGCTGTTTACGTGCTCGAAAGGGCCATCCGCGAGTGGTGGAATACCATAAAACCATCGGTCCTCGACAATGATTCGCGTAAAATCCTTGAAAAAATTTACCCCTATTACGCCCAGCTCAATCCCGACCAAAAATTAAAATTTGAGCAACGCCTTTTTGACCTTAAACTACAGAAAGAGTTCCAACTCAGCGGTGACGATACTGTACCGGGTGATATCGTGCTGTTGTCCAGTGCCATGGCTACTCAGGTAACCTTCGGCCTCGACACGTATAGGTACCCCAAGCTTGGGGTCATCGTGTTTTACCCAAGGCCATTCCGCTCGCCTTTTATTCCTCGTAAACCACATACCATCGAGCTCAACGAGGAGGATTTTAACTGTATCATCCTCGCCATAGATAACCTTGTAGATGGCCACACCAAGCCAAAGCAGTACTACAACGGTGGTTTACACATCTTTGCTAAAGCCCTGCAAATTGAACTGGGTATCAAGGATGAGGATATCCCTTTCTTGCAGTACGCAGAGAACAAAGATATTTTTTTCCACAAGCTAACCGTGCTCCGAAACCTTGTCGACAACTACCTCGAGATTTACACGGGGCACAAAAACGTGGAGCTTTTCCCTGTTTGTGTTGAGCACTTTTTCCAAATTCCGGCACAACTTTCCGCTACTTTCCCCGAGGTGTATAAGTACATCCAAACCACGCTGAACCAAGACCCACTTTACCAGGACAGCCCGTTGGTGCAAATACCACAAGTTGTTGCCGAGTTGCCAGCCCCTGAATCTAACCAGACCGATTAACTTGTCTTTTTTGTAAGCATGTTTTTTGGGGCGCGTCGCCGCCCTGCGGGCGCCGTCAGGCTGCTACGCACGCGCTGTTCGCTTGGCCCTCCCATTCGGTCGGGCTTCGGTGCTGCGCACCTCATGCTCCGCATCCTTCGCGCGATTATTTATCTGCCTTGCCAAAACCTACAACCATCATATGATAAGCATTGATCCACAAACGATTGAAACTCGCGATTTACACCAGTTTATGTTGGCCATCGTGTCGCCTCGGCCCATTGCGTTTGCTAGTACCATATCGCCAGAAGGTGTACCCAACTTGGCGCCCTATAGTTTTTTCAACGCTTTTAGCTCAAACCCGCCCATCGTAGTATTCTCTTCTAACCGTAGGGTAGAAGACAATACGACCAAGGACACGCTGTACAACATCCGCGAAACAGGTGAGGTTGTCATCAATGCAGTGTCATATGACATCGTTCGGCAAATGGCTGTAACCAGCGTGGAGTTCCCCGCTGACGTGAGCGAATTCGACAAGGCTGGCCTAACCCCAGTTCCTTCTGATCTGGTAAAACCCTTCCGTGTAGCAGAGTCACCCGCTGCCATGGAATGCAAAGTAACCGATATTATCACCCTTGGCGAAAATGGCGGTGCAGGGCACCTCATCATTTGCAACGTGGTGAAAATACACGTCAGCGAGCAGGTGGTAGATGAACGCAACCGCATCGACCCTGATAAAATCGACTTGGTAGGCCGCATGGGCCGCCAGTATTACGTTCGTGCTAGCGGCGATGCCGTGTTTACCCTCGAGCAATCGGTTAAAATGCCAGCCATTGGCTTCGATGGCCTACCAACGGATATCCGCAACAGCGAGGTGCTCACCGGAAATGATTTAGGTACTATCGCAGGTATGGCTACGCCACCCAGCCCAGAAGAGATTGAGCAGGCTAAGCAAACGCACAGCCAGTTGGGTCTTATACTGGGCCGGATGAAAGTAGAGCGGGTAAATGCTACCAGAGAACTACATCTCTTGGCTTCTAGTCTGTTTAAAGCAGGGAAAGCACGCGAAGCTGCGGCGGTACTCTGGTCGGCAGAAGGAGGCTAGTACTTGGTAAAGTAGTAGTCGCTGTACTGCGGGTAAGGCGTTGTAGGTGCCCGTACTATGCTCCAGTACTTGGTCGAGTCCGTCTCGCTGTAAACACTAAAGTTTTCGGTTAGGGGCAATGAACCGTAGTATTTGGTTATATCCACCGTGTTGTTCCCAATGTAGTTGTAAAAGAGCGTATCCACGTTCAGCGAGCCTTCCAGCATACTGTAAATGATGTTTGTATCGCGTACAAACCCGTAAACGTATTCTCGTTCAAATACTTCATACACTCCCGTGTTGAGGTTGTACAAAGAATCGATTTGAATGACTTGCCATCGAGCCAGGTTGTAATCACCAGGTCGGCTAATATCAACGGGTATAAAGTCAACAACTTCTTCTTTTTTACAGGCACTTGCAAAGCAGGCTAGGGCAAATATGAGGGCCAACAACGTTTTACTGGCGGGTGCAATGCCAAATATACTTTGTAACATACTGGTTGTTGTTAAAGGTGAAGTTAATTGTTTTGTCTAACGTTATACGATTCTCATCGCCGGAGGAAATTGGTTTAAACCTTAAGTTATTGGTGATAAAGTGATTTCCAATACTGTCTCTTGCCTGTATCGACATGAATACGCTATCGTTTTTAAATTCCCAAGTAAGCGGGCTGCTGTCTAAAGCTGTCACGTAGTAGCCTGTCCCATCTGAATTCATAATTAGGTTAAACCTTTCAGGAGTCTGACTTACTTCAACAGTACCGTTTATGGTACGGTAATATTCCTGGTAAACGGACCAGTGGCCGTGCAGGAGTAGCTCGTCGAAAAGCGCCTCCTTCTTGCAGGAAGCAAGAAGGAGTACGCTTGAGATTAAAGCTACGCCAACAGACTTGAAGTTTGTTGAACGCATGTTTACAATTTATAAAGTTTACGAATACTTGAATTCCCTTTTTGGTCAACGACCTGTACGTAGTATATGCCGGCACTTAGCTCACTTAAATCAAGTGGCGCAATAGTTATACCTGCTTGCATATCCAAAGGTATGTAAAAAATTAATTTGCCCGTCAAATCGCGCAATAAAATTTTACAATGTTGATCTGTTTCGCTTGTGTACTCCAGGTGAACGGTGTTTTCGCCTGGGTTGGGGTAGAGCTTTAGTTGGTCGCTCTGTGGTTCTTCCTCGGCCTGTGTAACCTGCTCGAAGGGGTCTTCAAACTGCATGGAATCAAGTTCTACAATTCTAGCAAAGCCCATACAGGTATGTCCGACGTACTGTCCGTTACAGTAATAAACGTTTGCAGGAGCGCTCCCTGCACAGCCTGAAAAATAACCAATGTATGTTGTTGTAATAGGGTAGGAGTTTACATGCATCACGTAACGATAACCGTTGTCAAAAACACAGTCTTGGTATTGGTTACAATATGCACTGCCTCCTTGCATGCCACCAGCATAATAAAAGAAACTTGGCATGCCATGGTCCTGACCAAAATGGCCGCCATTTTCGCAATAGCAGGTTCTGCGGCACAAACCACCCTCGTTTACCCATTGGCAAGGTACAAAGTCTGTGCTCACCACCATGTTGTGACAGGAAGTAGTTGAGTATTGGCAGTTGTTTTGGTCGTATACCCGTGTCACAGGTGCCGTGGCGATGGTAAAACTACGGTTGGCAGGGCAGCCTCTGCTATCGGTCATGGTTACGTTATAGGTGCCAGGTGCCAGGTTTGCCCGGCTGCTGCTCGTACTGTTGCTATTGGCCCACTGGTAGTTATAGGGCGGGAAGCCTCCACTAGCCGATAGATTGATTTGCCCGTCAGGGTTGTGGGCACAGGCATCAGATGAGGCATTGCCTGCAAGTTGTACACTATAAGCCGGAACATTGAAGGTAACGCTTACAAAGCACATGTTATTATCCATGACTATTACGTAACCAAGCCCACTTGATAGGTTATCGGGGCTCGGACTGTTTTGCCCACCGCTGCTCCAGAAGTAGTTAAACCCTGGATTTCCGCCGTTTAGTATTACCTCGGCGCTACCATTGGGCTCGGCAGTACAAGATGGCTGAATGTTTACAACTTGTGCCGTCATGGGCGCCTGGGCCTGTACATCGAAACATGCAGTTGCTGTACAACCTGAAAGACCTTGATCCGTTACCGTTACGCAGTAGTTACCTGGGCCTAGTTGGATAGGGTCGGCTACGGTTGCTCCACTGGACCATTGGAACGTATAACCCGCACCGTTAGAACCATTCACGCTGATATCAATGCTTCCTGAGTTCTGGCTGGAGCAGCTAGCTTCGCTAGTACCTGTAATGCTCATGGTACTATTCACCGTGAAACACTGGGTGGCGCTACATCCATTGGCATTGGTAGCGGTTAAACAGTATGTACCTTGGCTTAACCCTGCAATGTCAGGTGTTGTAGCTCCGTTCGACCAGAGGTAACTTACCGCCGAGTTGCTGTTTACAACGGGATTAATACTGCCGTTGCTATTACAGCTATTGTTCAAGCTGCCCGGCTGGATGGTAATTTCATCGTGCTCTACTCGATAGCACCGTGTGATTCTACAAATAGGGCTTGTACCTCGGCTATCAAGTGCCGTTATCGTTACACAATAACTACCTGCCGATAAATTTTGGATACTTGCAGTCGTTTGACCATTCGACCATAAGTAGTTCATAGGGTAGGGCGTAAAGCTTGTACCACCATTGCCCCAACTACCAGCGCTGACTTGCAATTGAATACTACCTGTATTCCCTCCGTTACAACTTGGACTAGTGGTAGCATTGGCTGTAATGGTTGGGTATACTTGGTAGCAGTTTTGCCATACACACCCTGATTGATCCGTAACGCTGACACAGTAATTGCCAGGAGCCAAGTTAGTTAATACCGTACTTGCGCTACCATTACTCCAAGTCACTTGGAATGGCGGATATCCACCACTAATGGACAAGCTGATACTACCGCCAGTCCCAACACTCGCATCGCATGCAGGACGCACGGTGGCTGTAGCGCTAATGGCTCGTCGGCATTGGCCGTTGTGTGGTATGATAACTGCATCTGTGAAGGTACAGCCCATACCGTAATGTATCGTAAGTTGGTAAGCCCCCGGTTTTACGTTGCTTAGGTCTTGCGTAGCAAAGGTACCCGATGGTCCTGACCAACTATACGTAAAGTTGCTCGATGTAGCGAGTGTTTGTACTTCTAGGTTTACACCACCATCGGGTGTTTGGTGGTCGCTAGCTGGGGTAAAGGTATAGCTTGGGCTTAGACCACAAGCTTGCACCGGAATGGTCAACACACGCTCGCAGCCTTGGCCATTCGTGACGGTAACCTCGTAAGTGCCCGGACACAGGTTGTTGATGTCCTCGGTGGTTTCTCCGTTGCTCCAGCTATAGGTGTAAGGGCCATTTTGGCCAGGTTCTAGGTCAATAGCACCATCGCAGGCTTGTGGGTTACTGGCGTTTTGGATATCGTTAACCGTTACGTTTTGGCTTATAAGCTCTACATTGGGGTCGTTAAGGTTGTTGCGGGTGCAGGGGTTGAGTTCAAAGTAATGCAATTCATCATTATTACCTTGAACGGTGCTTGACCAAGCGGTTCGGCTTATACGGGTAGGAATGCTGATGCTGTTCGGAAACCCTGCTGTTTGTTCCAAATTCATCAGGTTGTTGTTGGCCAAGTCTTTAGCGGTAATGGTCAGGTTGACGACATTAGCTTGTACCTGTTGGATTTCATTCCCACTAAAACGATAGGTCCAGGTAGTTTTATCAGCAGATGCGCTCAAGTTGGCCATAGAAAATGGGATGTTTTGGTCGTTGGTGACCACCACGTTTTGTACCGCTTCGCTAAACTTTATTTCAACCTTTAGTTCGTGGCAGTTTACATCAACACCTTCATCTTTGACGAGGCTAGTGCTTAGTCTCCCGGAGGTGGTGGAGTACTGCGCTTTTCGTTCGTAACGAGTAGTAGTCATGCCCAAACCTGCCAGTATGCCTGCTGGTGTTTCTAGGGCTTTGACGGTTTCTACATAGGGCGGGAAGTTATCGACGATAATTTCAACCTTGGCGTTGTTGTGAAAATTAGCGGCATCTTCAACCTCAACGGTAAGGTCGTGGCTACCGTCCTTGAACACAGCCTCGGCGTTATGCCGGGATAGTTGTAAGCTGTTGACTTCAGTAGGTGTAACCACAGGGTTTTGTCCTGCACGCAAACGTGTAACCCACAAGCCTGTACCACGGCGACCGTTAAGCTGTTTTTCAACGCTTACAAAGTTGTTGTTGGTAGTGCGTAGCTGTATAAAATCATTGTTGCCGTATAAAATATTAGTCCCGTTGTTGAATGCGGTATGAAATACGCTGCCGTGTTGGTTTTGCTCTGCACGGGGAATGGCATCAAACTCGGTATGGTATAGGTACTGCGTGCCGATTTTATACCTTATTTTATACAAAGTAAGCCCAGTGCCTGATTTATGGGGTACTCCTGCTGTACTCAACAAGGAGTTTACATTACGGTCGCGGGCATTGGCAATAGGAGCTACACTGCCAAACACCGAAACCTTACCTGTGCCATAATTATACAATGGCGTGGTATTGTCGCCAGGCATTCGGGCGGTATTGAAACTCAGGTTGGTGGTTAGAAAGGTCTGGATTCCCGTACCATTGGTAATAAATCTAAAATCGCCAGGACAGTTAATGGCCGTAATCGGCGAGGGTTGGATAATCACCTTGTTTACCTCGGGGTTGGTCGCATCGGCAGTGGCTGGGGCAACCGTTATGCCCAAGGGGTTGCGGAGTGGGTTGTAGAGCGTACAGTTATTAATATTAAACCCATATGGCCCAACGGCAAGTTCTAGGTGTAGGTGATCGCCATTACTAGCTGTCGAGTTGCGTATGGTGCCAATTATATCATTCGTTGATACAATATCATCTTCGTCGGCAGTAGGGTTTACATGCCGATATACAACAAATAAGTATAAACCATTGGGCAAGGGGGTGTTTCGTCTAACCACCATGTAATTGTTTTCATTGTTGTAGTTGACTATATGTACTTTTACAACTACGCCGTCCACAATAGAACGGAATGGACAATTTACAGCGTCGTTATCAATATCAACCCCAAGATGGAAATGAGGAATTGCTGAGCCATGTATCTCGCCGAAAGTACAGCTAATTTTATCCCAGCTGGCAGGGTCGTTGGTTTGTGCGATAGGCCAAGGTAAAACTTGACTGGAAATAGTATTTAAGGTTAAGAAATAAAGTAAGGTGTGTGTGATGGTGTGTGTGGTGAAGCTTGCTAAGATTTTAAAAAATCTATTCATTAGCGAAGCTTTGGTTGTTTGAAGTGAAAATAAAAGTATTGGCTCGGTTGAAATATTGGTTGTAGTAGCTGTTTTGCACAGGGCATTGAGCCAGCTCTTTGCCTGTGTTTAGGTCTAGTACCATGATGTAGGAATCGTTGTTGTAAGTGTCATTGTCAAGGTGTCTAAGATTAACGACGGCCACATGCTTATCTTCCATAATCCTGACATCTGAGATGGCTCCTTTGGATTGGTAATGCCACTTTACTTTTTTGTCCTTATCCAGGCAGTACAGGCGGTTTTCACCGTAGTGGAAGAAAGTCCAATGTTTGCGTGTGCCTGTTACTGTCACCAAATTGGGATTGGGTATCGGAGGGGTTTCACCGAACGTTAAAATACTGGACAAGTACCCGTTGGTTAAGCTATCAACCAATGCTCCATCGCCGTTGAATACGAAGAGGCCATTGGCTAACGAACAAATGTAAAGCAAGGGCTTTTTACCCTCGGTTAGTCCGATACTACTGTACCACCCTACGGGGTTTTCATGCGAGACGACTATGTTCCAGTTTTTATCGAAAAAGCGGACGGCAGGGCTGTACTCGTCCCACATGGCATAGTACTTACTGCCTGGTATAATGATGGCTGATTCGCGGGCATATCCGAATAATGATGACTTGCCAAAGTCGCCGGGTAGTTCTTCAAGGAGTGTGAAGGTTTCCACACAATTTATATACTCGCGATAATACTGCTTACGTTTTTCTCCTTCCGTGACAATCTGCTCCATTTCCGCCTCGAACGAAACACTATTCGTCACTGCGCAAACCCGTTTTTCGGCCTCGGCGGCGGTGATGGGCTTCATACCCGTGAGCTCTAGCACTTTCTCCAACTGTGCGTCTATGCCCTCATTAGCGAAGCTTTGGTTGTTTGAAGTGAAAATAAAGGTATTGCCTGAGTTCACGTAGTTCTTGTTTGCTATCGGGTCAATTGCACATGAAGCCAGTTTTTTACCCGTTTGCAAATCAATGAGGCTTAATGTTGCTGTATTTTCCTTGAAATCCTGGCTGATAGCATAAACTAAACCACGTGCTTCATCCAAGCGGATATCAGTTACAGTAGTGTTTATGCCATCGAATGACCAACGCTCTTGCTTTTTTTCGTCAAGACAATAAATGCGGTGCGTTTCAGGATGTACGTAAACCCAAAGTTTGCCGGAACTAGCAACCCTTGCCGTTGAATGGTTAATAATCGGTAGCTCACGGTCGTATTGATAAGCCTGACGTAGTTGTTGATGAGTCAGACTATCCATTAGTTTGCCCTTGCGGTTGAAAACATAAATGCCGTTTTGAGGTGCCAAGATACTGACTAGTGGTTGGCTACCTTGAGTTTGGACAGCAAGGTTAGACCAGCCTCCTGCTATGGGGTAACTGGAAACCAGCCCCCAATTAGGGGTGTAAAACCGTAAAGTATTGGGTTCATAATCGTTCACCAAGAATGCGTAGCCTCTGGTCTCTATTTGTTGCCCGCTTTCGGTGTAGTAGCCCGTTGAAGATAGCTTGGCGATGTCAGTGGGCAGGGTTTTTAGTTCTGACCAATCATCTTTGCAAATCGTCCAGGTTTTGACAAAATGCTTTGGCTTTTCAGTGCTACTTTGGTTAGCTTCTGTCTTTATACCAACCCAACTCGTCGCGGCACAAACCCGTTTTTCGGCCTCGGCGGCGCTGATGGGCTTCATGCCCGTGAGTTCTAGCACTTTCTCCAACTGTGCATGCATACTGAGCTGCAACAGCAAGAAAGGCAAACTTAAATACCATTTTTTCATAGTTTTTATGGTTTTAATGATGATGATAATGCCATTTTAATACGTATGGCTTTGCGACGTGCATTTTGCAAAATGTGCTACAAATTTGCGCGCTTTTCTGTTACCCGTGCAGATTTATTTTAGCCCAATTATTAGCCACCAGTTTAGGCTTTCAAAAATGTAATTACTTTACAATCATGGTTTTAGCTATCATTTTTTAGCCCCAAAATTGAACTTGCCCTTCAAAGTAATAATTTATTCGATTTAGGTATAATCGGCCTGGCAAGCCCGTGCGGCCTGTTGCGCTAGCTGGCTGTAGGGCAGCGCCGATAGGCGCTGGTGCCGTCAGGCACCGACCGTCCAGGGAGCCCGAAAGACAGCGGCGACCGCCACCGGCGGGCGCAGCGCCCAAAAAAGAACAATTGAATAAATGATGAAATGAATAAACGATAGGGCTATTGTAATACTCAGCCTATACCCCATTATGTTTTTTTTGCTTACGTTTGTAGCGCTAAACCTACCTACCATGATTACTATACGCCCGATAAACCTGGAAAATAAGGCTGAACGTGAGGCTTTTATCCGTTTCCCTTGGAAAATTTACCAGAACGACCCGCACTGGGTTGCACCCCTGCTCATGGATATGCGCATGAAACTCAACGTGAAAAAACACCCTTTTTTCGAGTTTGGTACCATCCAGGCCTACATGGCTTATCGGGGCGATGAAGCGGTAGGGCGTATTGCTGCGGTGCAAAACCGTCGCTATAACGAGTTTCACCATTGTAAAACGGGCTTTTTCGGCTTTTTTGAATGTATCGACGACCAACAAGTGGCTAACCTGCTGTTTGATACGGCTAAAACTTGGCTCCAAGAACATGGTCACGACGTGATGCACGGTCCTGCAAGCCCCTCGTCAAACTATGATTACGGCCTGCTGGTAGATGGGTTTGACGACGCTCCTCGCGTGCTAATGACTTATAATCCAAAGTATTATGTGAGTCTTTTCGAAAATTATGGCCTCGCAAAAGCCATGGGCCTCTTTGCTTATAAACTAGAGGAATCCAAGGTGTTGCAAAACGAAAAATTTGTGCGCGTACAGCAAATTGCTCGCGAGCGCTCGAAGGTTAAAGTCCGCTTCATGAACATGAAAAACCTCAAGAGCGAGGTTGAAATCATCAAGAATATCTACAACAAAGCCTGGGAAAACAACTACGGTTTCGTGCCTTTTACCGATGCCGAGCTGGATGCCATGGCCGCTGAAATTAAACTCATCGCCGAGCCAAGGCTCATCCCAATCCTGGAAAACGAGAAGGGCGAAGCCGTGGGCCTGGCCCTCTGTCTACCCGATTACAACTACATTTTGAAGCAGATGAACGGCCGTTTGTTCCCCTTCAATTTCCTCAAAATGTTTACCCAGAAGAAAAATATCAAATGGATCCGCGTGGTGCTGCTGGGTATCCTGCCCGAGTACCGCGGCAAGGGTCTCGACAGTATTTTGTACCATACCATCATCGAGGAGGGGCAGAAAATGGGCTATAAACTAGCCGAGGCCAGCTGGATTCTCGAGTCGAACGAGCTGATGAATCGCGGCCTACAAGTCGTCAACGGCGAGGTGTATAAGCGATTTAACGTGTACGAAAAAGAGATAGGAGCTAGGAGCTAGGAGAGAGGAGATAGGAGTGAGGAGCTGTTTTTTGGGCGTGCCCCTTGCTTCGCAAAGCCGCCCAGGTTGGGCGGCTCTACAAAGCTCGGGTCGCTCCTTTCCGGGGTTCGCTTTCGCTCCGTGCTACGCACCAGGCCCTTCGGGCCTGCCCTCCAAGCAGCTCACGCGATGGCTTGGATGGTAATTGAACTATCTTTTATAAATCAGCACATTAGCACATCCATAATTAGCACATCAAATCAATGCGTTTTTTTAGCCTTTTAGCTGTATTGGTACTACTTTTTGCTGCTTGTGGTAAAGAGCGGGTAGAGTTGTTGCTACAACCCTTGACGGTAACCAGTTCTGGCGATAAACTCTGGGACCTCCACTTTTCCGATGCACAAAACGGTACGGTGGTAGGCGGCAAACGCTATGATTACGGCCTTGTTTGCCATACCACAGATGCGGGCCAAAACTGGCAATGTGATAGCTTGTGGGATGAAATTGTAGCCTACGATGAAGCCCCAGGCATACAAGCTTGCGTGGCGTACCAAGGGCGTTGCTTTGCCCGTTACCTGCCTACCGATAGCTGGGCCGAACAACAGCCGCCAGATGTTGGTTTCCTGAATGGCGTGGCCGTGCGGCAGGCCAGTCAAGTTTTGGTATTGGGCGGCGTGAACTATCAGCAGGGCCGTTCGTGGTTTTACGACAATGTACTGTCGGGCACGCCTTTGTCGCAGGTAGGTCCCTTGTTTCACGAGCTGGTTGATGCCCAATATATTAATGATAGCCTCGTTTTCTCGGTGGGCTATGGTTGGCTAGCCCGCTCAAGCGATGCTGGGCAAACTTGGCAAGCCCTGGATGTGCAGGGCGATTACTTCAGGGCCATACATTTCCCCAGCCCGAGTGTGGGTTACGTGGTTGGCTACGAAGGGACTATCCTCAAAACCGAGGATGGTGGCGAGCACTGGAAAAAATTACGCAACGGTAATAACCTATTTAGTTCAAATGTACAGTTCCGCGATGTGTATTTTCGCGATGAACAGCAAGGCTATGTCGTGGGTAACGCTGGGCTTTTCTGGCGCACCGACGATGGTGGTAAAACCTGGCAAGTTGTTGAAAATACCCCCGATGTAGATTTTTCTGCCGTGCAATATGTTGGAGGCAGGGGTTATATCACGGCCTTTGATGGGCGGGTTTGGTGGTTTTAAAATTCACACTTCGCCCCATTTACCTTCAACCAGCGTTCCTTTTCCTTATACTCGGGCATGGCCTGGGCCACTAAACTCCAAAACCGAATGGAATGGTTCATTTCCGTCAAGTGCGACAACTCGTGTATAATCACGTAGTCAATCACATCTTCCGGCGCTAGCAGTAAACGGGTCGAGAAGTTGAGGTTTTTTTTGCTGGAACAACTACCCCAGTTCGAGTGGTTGTATTTAAAGCGTATATCGCCTATCTCTTTCCTGAAGAACAAGTGGTTCAGCTCGTGGACGCGTCGGCAAAATTCCGGGTAGCAAGCTTTGCCAATCACTTTGCTGATTAAGCTTTGCACCATTTTTTGTCCTTCTAGGCTATCCACGTCTTCGCCAACTTCTAGGTAAATAATACCCTGCCTAAAGCGGGCCGAGTATTCCCTGCCCAAGCGGTGTTTCACGTCAAGCATAAAGGTTTTGCCCATCACCTGGTAGCTTTGGCCCGTTTCGTACAGGCGTTTCTGGTGTAGGCTTTGCAGCTTTTTATTCTGGCTCAGGTGTCCCTTCACCCACTCGGTAAAGGTTTGTATATGGCTGTCTATTTCTTTTTTGCTCATGCCCGAGGGCAGGCGGAGGTGTGCAGCCTTGCCTGTAATCGACATGCGGGTGCCTCGTCGGCTTTCTACGTAAACCTTCCCTTCAATGCTGGTGCCGTTGGCTTCAATAAGCCCAGAAGTGATTAAATGGCTGGTTTTCATGGTTTACAATCCTCCGGAGGGCAGGTCGCTCAACATGATTGGCTTGCGCACCTTTTCTTTGAAAAATGCCTTGCCAAAGGTACAAGGGTTGCCCCATTTCAGGTTCGAGCTGGCCATCATGGTTTCCTGCTTGGGCTGCTCGGCATTATCGCTGTCTGATATGGTGATGGTCATGTTCATAAATGCGTTATCACCAGTGTTCATGCTTTCCTGCATGATGTTTTCAAACACCGTGAACGGCAGTAAAAATTCTATTTCCCAGCCATCTTTGGTTTCGCTGCTGTAGCCAACCATGCCTTCAATATCTTCTTGCTCTTTACCTTCTGGGTAAAACTGGCGGAAACTACAAGCGCCGCCTTGCTTGGGTAAAACGGCTAGCTGAAAGGTCTTTGCATCGGGTTTGGTGCGCAATTCAGCTATTTCATAATCGCCATCTACCATGGCTACTTTGCTATAATCTAGGTCAAACCACAATTCCACGTGGTCGCAAGCCAATAACGATTTTTTGAAAGGCACGCGTTTGTCGTCTTTCACTTTTATATTCAGGTATAAGCCTTTGGTGTCGTAGCGCATGGCGGTTTCAAAACTCAAGTCGGCAGGCCCGCTCCAGTTGCTTTGGCCAAAGGTTACATATTCCTTATCGGCCACTTTACTGCGTGGGCCTGTACGCCAGTCGTGCTCGGTGCTTTTGCCGTCCACAAGCAGTTCAATGCCTTTTGTAATTTCTAGCAGCACGGCTTCCATCGCTTGTTCTTTGATTTCCTTGCCTGACTCTGTGAGGTCGATCCAAGTGGTCTCGCTGATGGTATTGTTTTCATAATCGGTCACGGCATCACCGCCGAATACGCCCATGTAAAACCAGTTGTCGCTGCTGCTATTGACCACAAAACCTGCTGGCGTATGTTTCAGGCTATACCCTTGGCTCCATTTCCAGGATGAACCGCCAAAGAAATTAATCATAATCTCTTTATCCTCGCCCCACGACAATGATTCCAGTGGATCGCCGTAAGCCCCGCCACAACTCCGGCATAGCACCATGTTGCTCAGGGTGTTCAGTTTTAAGCCATCGGGTTGGTTAAAGGCAATCGCTAGGTAACGGGTCGAGTCGCAGGTGCTCCTTAATGCATCATCTTCGCTAAATTGGTCGCAAGGAATCCAGTAAATGGCTGCTATATCAACCCTGGCATCACCGTTAAAATCGCCATATAAAACAGCGTCTTCGCCACTGGCTGGGTACACTTCGTACTCTGTAAAGCGTTCAAAATTTTTACCCAACTTGGTTTGTACTAGCTTATCCAAGGCGGCTGGGCTATTTTGGGCTATTAGGCTGAGGGTGCAAAACAGACTAAGGCATATCAGGCTTAATGATTTCATCGGGAGAGGTTTGAGCGGGATGTCAATAGGATTGCGGGTGCTAAAATAGGGGAAATAATTTAGATTTTTTATTTGGGCGCTGCGCCCGCTTACGCGGTCGCCGGTCCCCTCCAGGGTTCGCTATTCGCTCCGTGCGCTACGCGCACCCGCGCCTTCGGCGCGGCCTTCCGGGCACCTAGCGCTGATTCCCGTTCAGCCTTGCCCAGTTTTGCCAAATGCGCTCCGTTAGCTCGTTTAAGGGTATGCCCAAAATACGAGCAGCTTGCTCATACACCACTTGAATCTGGATATCAGCTCGGTCATCGGTTTCCAAGCATAAACGATCTGTTGGGCAATGGCGCAACATGGTTTGTGCCGCCGAATCTTGGTAAAGCAGTGCATCACCAAAGGATAGGTTAAAACCTGCGTCCAGCAGTTGTTGCCCCAGACTTAATTTGTGTTGAAAACCATGTATTATAAAATCAACCTTGCCCATGTATGGTTTGCAACATTGTATTAATTCAGGGAATGCCCGTACACAATGTACCACAACAGGCTTTTGCAATGCTTTTGCCAGCTCAACTTGTTGGAGGAACAAGTTGAGTTGTTGGGGCAAAGGAGCGCCTTGCAGTCGGTCTAGGCCAATTTCACCAATAGCCTTTACTTGCGGCAGCTGGGCAAGCTGCTGTAATTTATCCAGTTTTGCAGATAAATCGGGGCTGTCACTGTCCCAGGGGTGTATGCCCACTGAGTACCAGCTTGCAGCATTGATGTCCACGGCTTGACCTACCCTCAGATTACACAAGGCCTGCACGCCGTCGGGCGCTTGCTGAAGGTGCGTGTGGATATCTAATAGCATGTATTTGGCTTATTCCTTTTTTAGGCCAAACTCCTCGGTTTCAGAAGAAACAATTTCTTCTATGCGTTCGGCAAACAGCTTAAGCCTTTCGTTCTCGTCGGGGAGGTTATATTTCCAGGCCACGGCATCAAATAAAGCCCGCTCGCGTTTGATACGCTCTTGCGTTTTACGGTATTTTGTCCAATTTTCTTGGTGTTGGTACAACTGCTGTGCACCTTCTAGTATGGCTATAAGTACACCAGCTGCCATTGCTGCAATACGTACATAGCCGTTTGCGTCTTGGTAAGTGACCAAGGCTGGTATGGCGCTAGCCAATATAACCTGAACCAACTTGATGCGTTGGTATTTCGATTTTTGTTCACGGCTACTGTTGCTGTAAAACTTGCGGTGGTATTCAAACCTGGCCAGCACGGTTTCTTTGTAGCTGAGGGCTGTGGTATTCGTTTGATCGCTCATGAGGATGTATTTATTCGGTAAAGATAAGCAAAAACAGTATTGCGTGACAAAGCGGCGCAAAAAACCGCGTGAGCGATGCGGAGCGGTGGCGCAACGCGCCAGACCCAAAGGGGCCGAGCGACCAGCGAGCCGCGCAGCGTAGCGACCCAAGGCCATGCAATGGCCGAGGGGCACGCCCAAATGCATCTAAGAGAAGGCCAAATTGCCCGTTAGTTTATTGTACCTTTGTGGCTCAACTAGCATATAAAATGGAAGCCTGGCAACTAGATTTCGAGTGGTTACGCGTGCGTACGCAGCTCAAGGATATATTACAACTGGATAAACTCCCTGATTTTCAAGGGACTATGTTCTTGATTGGCCTGCGCGAGCTAGGCGTGATGAAGGACGATTGGAGCAAGGAAGAAAAGCAGGATTTGATGCACATAGCGGTATGCCGCTTGCTGGAAGACGAGGGTTTTTACGCTTTTGAAGGCATTGACGCTGATGGCTGGCCGCACTGGAAGCTGCTGAAACCCGTACCCGAGCATGGGGTAAAGTCTCAGGAAACTTTTTTAATTGAGCGCATTATCCGCTACGTGGATGCTTTGTAACTAGCGGCCCAAATGCACCAGCAGGATTGAAATATCGGAGGGTGAAACCCCGCTGATACGACTGGCTTGGCCTATGGTGCGCGGCTTAATGCGACTTAATTTTTCCTTGCCCTCAGCCGATAAACCACCAATGTTGTGGTAATCGAAATCCTCGTGGAGATGCACGGCTTCGAGTCGGTTTAGCTTTTCGGCCATTTCTTCTTCTCGCTCGATATAGCCTTCATATTTCATCTGTACCTCGGCTATCATGCTGCATTCGTCGTCGTAGCGTTCCAAGAATTGCTTCAAGGGTGGGAATGCCTCGGCGATGTCTTTGATGCCGATATGTGGTCGTAATACCAGGTTGTGCAGCTTTATTTTTTGCTTGATGGGAGAAGAATCTGCCTGTTCCAAGAAGTTGTTGACATCTTCAGGGCTCACGCTGGTTTCTTTGCAAAACTGTTCAATATCTTTGATGGCCTGCTCTTTAAAGCGTACCCGTTCCATGCGTTCATGTACATCCATACCTAGTTTTTCGGCTAGTGGGGTCAGTCGCATGTCGGCATTGTCTTGGCGCAGTAATATGCGGTACTCGGCCCTAGAAGTAAACATGCGGTATGGCTCTTTGGTGCCCTTGTTCACGAGGTCGTCGATGAGCACACCGATGTAACCTTCGCTCCGTTTAATGATGAAAGGTTCTTCCTCGTGGATGGCGAGGTGGGCGTTTATGCCTGCGATTAAGCCCTGGCAAGCGGCTTCCTCATACCCCGTGGTGCCGTTAATTTGGCCTGCGAAAAAGAGGTTTTTCACCAGTCGGGTTTCAAGGCTCAACTGTAGCTGGGTTGGCGGGAAGTAATCATACTCGATGGCATAACCTGGGCGGAACATCTTCACGTTTTCAAAGCCGGGGATAGTTTTGAGGGCCTTGTACTGGACGTCTTCCGGTAGTGAGCTCGAGAATCCGTTGATGTACATTTCCACGGTGTTCCAGCCTTCGGGTTCAACGAAAAGTTGGTGGCGGTCTTTATCTGCAAAACGGTTGATTTTATCCTCGATAGATGGGCAGTACCGAGGGCCTTGGCCTTGAATTCGGCCGTTGAACATCGGCGAACGGTCGAAGCCCGTACGCAAAATATCATGAACAGCTTCAGAGGTATAGGCCACGTAGCAGGGTAGTTGTCGCTGTAGGGTAGGGGTATCGGTGTATGAGAATTTGCCGGGTTCTGAGTCGCCTTCTTGCAATTCCATTTTGCTGAAATCAAGGCTTCGGGCATCCACGCGTGGGGGGGTGCCCGTTTTCATCCGGCCAGCTTCAAAACCAAGTTCAACCAATTGCTCAGTAATGCCCGTGGCGCGGGCTTCACCGGCACGGCCACCACCAAAGTTTTTCTCGCCGATATGTATCAGGCCATTTAGGAAAGTGCCAGAGGTGAGGATAACGGCCTTGCCAGGGATTTCGAGCCCGAGTGCCGTGCGCACACCGCAAACTTTACCATTTTTAACCACGATACCCGAGACCATCTCCTGCCAGAAATCGATATTGGGGTGTGCTTCCAGCATTTCACGCCATTTGTTGGCAAATAGCATACGGTCGCTCTGTGCCCTTGGGCTCCACATGGCTGGTCCTTTTGAGCGGTTCAAGATGCGGAACTGCACCATGGTATGGTCGGTCACGATACCAGAATAGCCGTTGAGTGCGTCGATTTCGCGAACAATTTGACCTTTGGCCACGCCACCCATGGCCGGGTTGCACGACATTTTACCGATGACCTCCATGTTCATGGTCACCAGTATAACTTTAGAACCCATATTGGCAGCGGCAACAGCGGCTTCATTACCGGCGTGCCCTGCACCTACCACTATTACATCGTATTCTGGAAACATGCCTTGCTTTTGAAAATGTTGAATTGCTTTCGGAGCGCGAAGTTACGCAATAGAAACATACGCTAACCCAAAATCCAAACATACTCTTAGGGTAATGCGGCAAAGGTATAACCCTGCTTGCCAAAATGCTCCAGCAACCTGGGCAATATATAACGTAGGTTAATTTCGGCCTTTAGGCTGTCGTGCAGCACAACGATAGAACCAGCTTGCGTGTGTGTCAACACATTTTGTAAACATTGTTCAGGCCGAATGCTTTGGTCAAAATCGGCGCTCAATACATCCCACATGACAATGTGATAGTTTTTTTGTAATGCCATTAACTGTGTAGGGCTTAGCTTTCCATAGGGGGGCCTAAAGAGATTGCTGTTAAGCGCTTTGGCGCAAAGCGCTACATTTTCTAGGTAGTCATCGGTAGGGGTTTTCCAACCGTTAAGATGATTATAAGTGTGATTGCCCACGCTGTGCCCGGCAGCAAGCACATCCTGATAAATAAGAGGGTGCTTAGTTACATTCTCGCCCACGCAAAAAAACGTAGCCTTGGCTTGGTGCTGGGCCAGGGTGTCCAGTACCCAAGGTGTCACACCAGGGATGGGGCCATCGTCGAAGGTAAGGTATATCGTATTCCCTTGGTTTGGTAAGCGCCAGAGCAATTGTTTAAATATGGTTCGGAGTAGCCAAGGGGTCTTGATGAAGTACATGGAGCTAATTAAATTTCATTGCCCTCGATTGCGTCAAGTTGTTCCGGGCTTATGTTGAGTAAAGCAATGATAGCCGATGATGCTAACCCTTGTTGTCGGAGTCCATGAATAACTGTTTGAAGTATAGCATTGGCCGCTTTAGCTTTTAAGATGGCTTCTTCTTTTAATTTTTGTTCTT